>CAYZGR010000015.1:0-54269 GCA_964478125.1 uncultured Chitinophagaceae bacterium
GATTGACTTTGGAAAGACTCAAATTATCTTTTCCCTGTTCTATCTTACGCACAACCGTTAATGCCACTCCGGCTCTTTCTGCAAATTCTACCTGTGTCAATCCCAACTGCTTCCGCCTTTTCTTTACAAAATGAGCAATAGGATTCATTATTATATGCTTTTAAATACAAAGGTAAGGGGGTAAATGTGAATTATATGCAAAAAAATATAGTATAAAGCTATTATTAGATATTATATGTTATTAGATATAATTTAATCAAATGGATATGCACTTTTCAAACCGGTTTACCCTATTTGCATTTATTTAGAAGAGAACAAGAATGGCTGTACATCTCTGGCCATTTCTACCATGTCCCTAGAAAGTTGTGCTATTTCAGACAGTTCCAACTGAGATAAAACTGACTCAAGAGAAATATAATTCATTCTATTGGAAGAAAGAAAAGGTTAAAAACGTCAACGACTTAATCCAACAACAATGGCTAAAAATACATCCATAAAGAAACAACTTAAAAAGTCTGAATTTCAACTGCCTGTGAATCCACTGACACCGGAAGAAAGGGAATATATGAGACGAAAAGAAAAGAGTCGATAGAGTTGGCTAAAAATCTTTTACCAGATTTGAAAACGAGACCAGAAAAAGGGGAAGAATAGGGAAGTTTAAAGAAGTTTAAAGAAGTCAAAATATTCAATTAACAACAATGGCTGAAAAAACATCCATAAAGAAACAGTTTGAAGAGCCTGAATTTCAACTACCGATGAATCCCCTGGCACCGGAGGAAAGAGAATATATGAGACGGAAACGGCAAAAATCCATAGCAGTATATAAAAAATACTTCGCTAATGCAAAGACTGTATATTCCGATGAAAATACCTCAGATTATACACAAAGACCAAGAAAGAAGTGGAAAAACAGAAAATGCCTTACAAAGAAGATGAAAGCCAGCCTGATTCCCTGAATCCTTCAGAAATAGACTTCTTAAAGTGGAAGATGAAAGAAGCCGGCGAAACCTTCAAGGAACTGAAGAGTTACGATAAATTTAAATAAGAAGCTATTCAACCTTAAATGATATAGAAATTTTGGGGGTATGGCCTTCCAGGAGAAATGCGTTTAATTTATAAATTCCTTTTTTTAATTTCTTATTATTATCGAATAATTTAAAAGGAATTGGGAAAACTTTGGTTTGGCCTGGTTCTAATTTCAAGTGCGTTATAGCGGCAATACAACCAATTTTTTCCCTACTATCAAATATAGTGTTTTGATTCTTAGTAACTGTAAATCCATACTGGCAGCCAGATGGAAACCTATAGACAATCATTTTGTCAGAAATGTTTTTCAGTTTGAATTGCAACTTAACGTCTTTCACTCTCTTAATTTCTTCCGACTCCCTATCAAGTTCCATTTGTATGTTATCGGTTATTTTCGTGGAGGAGCGAAAATTAACAACCTTCTCTGAAGAAGAGGGAGAGATATTATTATCATTATTACATGCTGACACTAATAGTAAGATAAAAATTAAACTTAAATATTTTGTCATAACTTACGTGTTTTATTTGTCCTTAAAGAATTATTTATAAATTTTTATATCAACTTCCAACACCTATAATATCAGGGTTCCTATCTACGTCATTATTGACATAACCACCAGATTGAATAGCACCTTCCATCAACAATATTCCAGCAGCATGGGGGCGGCAAAAGACGTCCCACCTTTCAGGACCAGTTACTCCATCATTATTGGATAGTGACTTAATTTCCACTCCAGGATCACTGTAGTCTATCGGGGGACTACCAAAATCAGAAAAAGCAGTAGCAAAATTATCATTTTGGTCAAAAGCAGAGAGTGTATACACATTAGAATGATTTATATTTGCCGGAAAAACATTTCCTGCATCAATTGCGTCGTTTCCTGCAGCTATTGTGAACATTACCCCACCATCAGCAATATTCTCAATAGCTGTCCTAATGGTCTGTGCAGGATTCGGAAGAGGATTTACAAAGCCAAAACTCATATTGACAACATCCCCATTTTCAGCTTCGATTGCAATATAATCAACTCCATCTAAAAACCAAGAAAGAGCTACCGCTCCATTTTGATTAATTATTTTAACTGATTCAACAGTAGCTCCAGCTGCCACACCTACGACATTAATATTATTATTTTTTGCCGCAATAATACCTGCTACGAAGGTTCCGTAACCATTAAGATCATTTTCTCCTTCATTAGGAACAAAAGACAGACCATCCACCCCATTCAGATTCCAAGAATTAATAACACCTGTATCCATAATAAAAGCTTTTCCAACAAAATTTTGTGTTCCATCATAAGGCCCTCCAACTCTTGTTATCCCCCAAGGAGTAATTTGGGGTTGTTGAACATTTACACCTTGCCCAATCTTAGTTTGATTTATTTTGACATTAGAGAAATCATCTAAAACTTTATATTTGTTAAAGTATGCATTTTTGTCTCTTTATTTCACCCTTTTTATTATAAAAAATGGCATTTAAGCCACTTTTACCTACCGAGGTACAACTAAGGTACAAATATTATATAAATAAATAAGTAATAACACAAACTAAAAATAGTCAATTAGGGAGTTGAAGTACTGCCATTAAAGGATTACAGGTTGTTTCTTATTTGTTTTCTATCGGTTTATTGAGTGGAGTTATTTTCCAATACAAAACTTTGAAAATATTGCGCCCAACACATCCCGGTCGGTTTGTATTTCTCCGGTAATGCTTCCGAGATAATGGAGGGCACGTCGGATATCGGGAGTGATCAGGTCTCCACTCAGATCCGTATCCATGGCTTGACGAATATCCTGTAATGCGTCAAGGGTTTTTTTCAGAGCATCCAGATGGCGGGTATTGGTTAGAAGAATGTCTTCAGATGGGGATAAATTGCTGATAGCTGATTTATATAGCGCATCATTCAATGCTTCTATTCCTATCTGTTGTTTGGCAGAGATAGATATTATTTCGGGGATCTGTAGTTTTTTATTTTCCCACTCCCGAGCTTCAAGCAAGTCTGTTTTATTGCCCACGGGCAGAAAGTTAATATTTTCCTGTTCCAGTTGTGTAAGTCGTTCTTTAACCTCTCTCAGGTCATCTTTTGCATCAAATATATAGAGTACAATATCAGCGCTCCGCATCTTTTGCATACTGCGATCAACCCCTGCGGTTTCAATATCATCTGCGGTATGCTCTCTTATACCGGCAGTATCTATCAATCTGAATAGAACTCCATTTATATTAAATATTTCCTCTATGGTATCCCGTGTAGTGCCGGCAATATCACTGACGATGGCCCGTTCCTCCTGTAAAAGGGCATTCAGGAGGGTGCTTTTACCTGCATTGGGCTGTCCGACAATGGCCACCTGCACGCCATTTTTCACAACGTTTCCCAACTTAAAGGATGCTATCAGCCCGCTGATGTCTGTTTGTGCCTTGTCTATTAGAAGATAAAGCTGTGAACGGTCTGCAAATTCTACATCTTCCTGGCTAAAATCCAATTCCAGTTCCATCAGTGCAGCAAAATGAATGAGCTGTTCCCGTAATTGCTGTAATTTTTTTGAGAAACCGCCCCGGAGATTATTTACTGCCGTTTTATGGGCCGATTCAGATTGAGAGGCAATTACATCTGCCACCGCTTCCGCCTGGGTCAGATCCATTTTTCCGTTCAAAAAGGCTCGTTGGGTAAATTCTCCCGGCTGAGCCGGCCGGGCCCCCAGTTGCAGGCAGGAGCGGATGATTTCTTCAACAATATAGGGCGAACCGTGGCAGGAAATTTCCACAATATCTTCACCGGTATAAGAGGCAGGGCCTTTAAACAATCCAACAACCACTTCATCCAGAACTCTGTCCTCGTATTTCCAAAGGCCAAAGTGCAGGGTATGAGAAGGTTGTCGTTTCAACTCTTTCCCTCCAAGGGACCGGTCGGCAATAGAATAAGCTTCCGGACCGCTCAGCCGGATCACGCTGATAGCAGCCATACCCGGCGCAGTGGCGGGGGCAACAATAGTATCCTGATAATAACTTCCCTTGGTATTCTCTTTACGGGTACTCACGCTGCAAAGTTAAAAATCACTCCTGGTATTCTGCAAAATTTGTCCTAACACAAAAATCCTCCGCCGGGTAGCGGAGGATAAAACAAAACATGAAAAACAACAATACAATTACTGTAATTTAAATCTAATAGGAAGGCTGTACTGTACGCGGACGCTCCGGCCGTTCTGCTTACCGGGTTTCCATTTAGGCATTCCTTTTACCACACGAACGGCTTCATCTTCCAATCCGCCTCCTTTCTTCTGTCCGACTGGTTTCACATCCACGATAGAGCCATCCGTATTAACAACGAACTGTACTACTACCGTTCCCTGAATACCGTTCTCCCGGGCAACCGACGGGTAACGAATATGGTCGCGAAGGTATTTCATCAGTGCATTTTCACCTCCCGGAAAAGTAGGCATCTGCTCTACAAACTGGAATACTTTATTCTCTGGAGGGGGAGCCGCTTGTGTCACACCGCTTCCGGCTTCCTGTACCAGCCCGGGGTCTATACCATTGGGGTCCCCTTGTTTATTGACCGTACTAATGGCTACATCCTTAATCTTACTTAAGTCCGGCGGTTCTTCATCCGGTTTTACCATTTCATCCTTCACCACTTTGGGCGGGGTATATTTCACCTGTGTCTTCACCTTTGGAGGTTCAGGTGCGGGTGGCGGGGGAGGGGGAGGCGGCAGATCGGGCTGCTTTACATCTACCTGCTGGAGTACCACATCCTTTTGAACAGGCTTATCGTTTTTAGGGGCATGCTTGGCCACATATTTTGAAATAGCCATACCCCCTATAAAAATAAGCATCAAAAGCGCGGTAAAAATAATAGCCTTTGCCGTTCTCCTGCCATGTTGACGCCTCATCACATAGGCTCCATACTTTTTGTTTCTACCCTCAAAAAGGATATCTAAAAAGTCCGCCTTTAAATAATCTTTGGGTTCCATTGTATTCTTTGCTTTTATATAAGTAAGGTGCAAAAAGATTCTTATTCCATAAATAAAACAAAGGCGGAGAATTATCAACCCACGCCGTTCTTTCCTTTACAACTTCATTCCGTTTCAGATGGAGAACCTCCGTTTTCCTTCATTTCAATCATTTTCTTATCATTCTTAGTGAAGTCAACCAAGGCATATTTTCGGATTTCGTATATATTCATATCATCCAATATATTTACCACGTTCTCATAAGTTGATTCTTTCATTGGCTTGATGATAACGACTACACTGTCCTCGCCACCGGAATTTCGGATCACACTCCTATATTTATCAATGAGTATATCCCCTATTCCTCCATTTAATTTATATGAAGTCTCTTTTATTAGATTAGCAGGATCTTTGGCAGCGTTTGTCCCAATACCTTCGTAATAAAAAATTTTATTGTCTTTTCCCAACATGATGGTAAGTGCCTGACTTTCCTTTATCTTATTTTGCTCTTGCTCATTTTTTACATCATGCGGCAGGAACAGATTCATCGTTTTGGGCTTCGACAAGGTGGTAGTAAGCATGAAAAAAGTAACCAGCAGAAAAGCCACGTCGCTCATCGGTGTCATATCCACGCGTGTAGATAGCTTTTTACTTTTTGTTGATTTAACTCTTGAACTCGAAGTCCCTTCGGCTAAATTTTCAGCGGACATATTGTGGTCAATTTATTGTTTTCAAATCTTTTATCAATCTACTTGTACTCTCGGTCATAATTAGTCCGGAAAGTCTTATTTATTCGCCTGTTCTGTTTCAAAAGCCGGAGTACCCGGAGGTATAGATTTCAACGAGGTTATGAGATGTAATTTATGAATACTCTGATCTTTAAATATATCCAGCACTCTATTCACTGTCTCATATTTTGTACCATCATCTGCTTTAATTACAAATTTTAATTTCCCGGGATTACTGGAAATATTTCTGGTATATCGAATCCATTGGCTTAGCTCTCCATCGGCAGAATCTATCGGAATCCCTTTCTGATCATAATCAATTTCCTGACTACGATCCAGACTAAGGAATTGCTTTAGTCCGTTCAATGGCAGGCCTACTGATGCTTCGTAAGAAAAATTCTTCATCTCTCTCGCATCTAATCCCAAGTTATAAGATTTATTAAAGGCTTGAATCAGGTTCAGTCGATCTTTTTCGTTATCAAGGCCATAGAATACTCTGCCGTCCTTTGAAATAGTAACCAAAGCAACATTACTTTCCGGAAGAACAGTAGTGGATATCGCTGAGGGCGTTATTACTTCTACCGGTTCCTGAGGTTTAAATTTAGTGGTCAGCATGAAAAAAGTAACCAGCAGAAAGGCCACGTCACTCATCGGTGTCATATCCACCAGCGTACTTTTTCTTGCAATTTTTACTCTGGGCATATTATTACTTTTAGTTCAATTAATAAGATGCATTCCCTTTTAAATTCCATAAGCCCTATTGAAAAAAGGAATAAAACTTTTCTACTTATGCTTATTTATAATGGGCAGCAAAGCTTTGCGTAAGTGTATAGCCAGTTTCATCAATACCATAAGTAATACCGTCTATATTGGTCGTAAAGAAGTTATAGGCAATAGTTGCAATAAAGGAGGCCATAATTCCTGTAGCTGTATTTACAAGCGCCTCTGAAATACCCATAGCTAATTGCGTAGAATCTCCACCACCTGTTTCACCAAGTGCCTGGAATGCTTTAATCATCCCGACTACCGTACCAAAAAGGCCCAACAACGTAGCAGCAGAAGCAATGGTGGAAAGAAACACCAGGTTTTTCTCCAGCATCGGTAATTCCAGAGTAGTAGCTTCTTCGATCTCACTTTGTATATTGATCACTTTTTGTTCAGTAGTCAGTTCCGTATTAGTGGTCATTTCCTTATATTTGAGCAGGCCGGAGCGCATTACGTTCCCAACGGAACCTCTTTGTTTGTCGCATTCAGAAATGGCACTGTCAATATTCTTGTTAGCCAGGTTATATTGTACCCTACGCAAAAATTCAGTAGATTTTATCTTTCCTTTTGCTTTTCTAATGGCAAAATAACGCTCAAAAACAAACACTATTACAATAAGCAATAAGGTAATCAGGAAGGGTACTACAATGCCGCCGGTATAAATGATACCCAGAAAATTAAGAGGTTTGGTTTTGCCTTCATCAGCAAAGTTGACAGGGTCGCCTAAAATAAGGAAGAAGAACACAAAAGCGATAATTAAACAAATGGGTACCGCTAAATACGCAAGAACGTTGCTCCCTTTTCGAGACTTTTGACGTCTTTCTGAACCTATATTCACACTCGTTTTAGGTTTCGCTGCATTCGATTGTTTTTCAGCCATGTTAAGTTGTTTTGTTAAGTTAATGAAAAATAATTTTCCCGGTTAAAAAGGTTTAAAAAACAGATGAGATACCTCACATTTTATGCATGTTCTATCTCTATTACGCCGGCAAATTAAGCAAATTTTTATTTGCATCAATTTTTTTTAACAATTTTTCTGTTTTTCAGCCAAATTTTTGATAATTTGTCTCTTTTAAGCGGATAGCCTTCTATTTTTAAAGTTGAAAAGAAGGGACTAATTTAAGGATAAGAATTTAAATTTTCAAAATTTATCATTGGTTTTTGCTTTATCGAAATAAAAAACGGAAAGTCTTTCGTACTTTTAACCGCTTAATACTGTATCGTATAATAGCTGAAAAACAATGAGATATCTGCTTTTCCTCCTTCTATTATTGGTTATTTTTAGCAGCTGCCAAGATGCGAATCTGCCGCCGGGAACGGATCAAATACTAACCAAAAAATGGGAAATACAATCTTCTTCGTCCGTAAAAGTTCCAGACTCCTCTGTGGCCATGAGCTCTTATCAAACCCAAAACTGGTATCCCGCACTTGTTCCCGGAACTGTTTTAGGATCTTTAGTAGCTGATAGTGTATTTACCGATGTTTTTTTTGACAGAAATCTTGAGAAAATTCCCGACAGCCTGTTCAACGTACCCTGGTGGTATCGCACCACTTTCAACGTAGGAGAAAATAATAGAGGGGCCTATTATCACTTGCGCCTCAACGGCATCAGTTACAGGGCAGATATCTGGCTCAATGGCCATAAGGTAGCCTCAAGAGATACGCTAGCCGGCAGCTTCAGGCAATTTTTCATTAATATTACCCCCTATATAAAGTCAGGTAAAAATATACTGGCGTTAAAAGTATGGCATGCCAAAAAAGGAGATTTGAACATCGGGTTCGTAGATTGGAATCCTGAGCCCGCAGATCATCACATGGGAATATGGAGAAATATCCATCTTTTGATATCCGGTCCGGTTTCAATAAACCGGCCTTTCGTCCAGACTGATGTAGATACCGTAACCCTGGATCATGCAGACCTCACGATCAGCGTCCGCTTGCAAAACCATTCCGATAATGAAGTAAAAGGTATTTTAAGAGGGTCAATTGATTCCGATATTTCCCTATCCCGGCAGGTAACACTTGCCCCTCACCAACAGAAGACAATCACTTTTTCACCTGAATCTTACCCTGATCTGAGCATCAATCATCCTAAGCTCTGGTGGACACACACATTGGGTAAGCCTAATCTATATCCACTGCACCTGGAGTTTGAGGTCAATCACCAACTAAGCGATAGCCTTTCTTTAAGATTTGGGATTCGCTCTGTTTCCGGTTATATGACCCAAACGGGTTTTCGCGGCTATAAGCTCAATGGACGAAAAATTCTTATAAAGGGCGGAGGATGGACAGATCCGATGCTACTCAATGCAACACCCGCGTATGAAAAAGCAGGTATAGACTATGCAGTCCATATGAATCTAAATGCTTTGCGAATGGAGGGTTTCTGGGGTATGAACCAGCATATTTACGACTTATGTGATCAAGAAGGAATCCTGATTATGGCAGGATTTAGTTGCCAATGGGAATGGGCCAATTTAATGCACGTCCCCGATGATCAGCATGGTACTATAAACACGCCTGAAAAAATGCGATTGGCTGCAAATTGTTGGCGTGACCAGATCCTATGGTTACGCAACCATCCCAGTATTTTTCTCTGGCTTTACGGGAGTGATAAATGGCCGCGGCCCGAATTGGAGAAAAAATATATTGCTGTATTAAACAAGATTGATCCTACACGCCCTTATGCACAATCAGCCAAGGAACACGTGAGCCGGGTAACCGGGCCTACCGGAATGAAAATGAGAGGACCCTATGATTATGTTCCTCCGGACTACTGGTATGTGGATTCATCTTATGGCGGCGCCTTTGGATTTAATACCGAAACAGGACCGGGACCTGAAATTCCTGTTTTAGAGAGTTTGAAAAAGATGATCCCTGCCGATTCCTTATGGCCGATCAGCGATTCGTGGCTTTACCATGCCGCCAGAGGTAAATTTCACAACCTGACCGCTTATAACAATGCCATGGACCAACGACTCGGAAAACCAACCGACCTAAAAGACTATCTGCGAAAGGCACAATATATGAATTATGAAGGGATGCGTGCCCTGTATGAGGCCTTTGAATCCAATCGTTTTAAAGCAACGGGCATTATCCAATGGATGTATAACTCCTCCTGGCCCAAGCTCTGGTGGCAGCTTTATGATTATTACCTGATGCCTACCGGTGCGTTTTACGGGGCAAGAAAGGCGAATGAGCCCCTTCATATTTCTTATAATTATGGAAATCATCAGGTGGAGGTAATGAACAATACGCGACAACCGACCGGGCCGCTTTCTGCAAAGGCCACTATCTATTCCTTTCAGCCGCCTGCAAAACAGGATACGATCAACGGCTTTCAAAAACAATGGCAAAAAATAGCAGAGGTCCACTCGCTGAAAGAACAACGGACCCAAACTTTATTTCAAATACCGGATAACCTCCCTCTCAGTAAAACATGGTTTCTGGATTTACAACTTTTCGATCAAGAACACCATGTGTTGAGTACCAATTTGTATGCCTTATCTACTCAAAAAGACCTATTGGAGGAACATAAAAGTACCTGGTACATCACCCCACAATCACAATATGCAGACCTGACGAATCTGCAACAATTGCCCCCCGTAAAGCTAAAAACGGAAACCAAAATAAAAGAAAGAGACAACAATACTTATGTTTATATTACCGTAAAAAACCCGACTGATCATCTGGCTTTTATGATACATCTCAATTTAATAAAAAAGAAAAGCCGGGCTTCTGTAACTCCTATTTTCTGGAGTGAAAATTACTTTTCTCTTTTACCGGGAGAAGAGCGGAAAATAAAAGTATATTATCACACGGCTGACCTGGGAGGAGAAGATCCCGTCCTTAAAATTAGCGGATGGAATATTGAAAAGCAAACCAGTCAATATTGAAGCAATTGTTGCATTTTTGCATCTAATCGATGCAGCGCCAGAAACTGTCTTTCCAGGGAGGCAGCAAAAGGAACCGGGGTATCCAGGCTCCCACACCGGGTTACCGGGGCATCCAGATATTCAAAACAATGTTCGCTGATCCATGCCGAAACCTCCCCTCCTATCCCGCCGGTAAGCGTATCTTCATGTAATATCAGGACCTTTCCGGTCTCCCGTACGACTTTTCTTATAGCTTCATGATCCAATGGGAGTAAAGATCGCAGATCCAAAATGGCGAGGCTGAGTTCCGGATGCTTTTCAACATAATCTGTAGCCCACTTTACCCCTAATCCATAAGTGATTATAGAAGCATCTTCACCTGATCTAACTCTCCGGGCCTTGCCCATCGGTGTGATAAAATAGCCTTCAGGCACTTTGCCATTCAGGCTCCTGTACAGCGCCTTGTGTTCAAAATACAGCACGGGATTGGGATCTTCTATTGCTGCAAGCAATAATCCTTTGGCATCTTCAGGGGTAGAAGGATATACCACTTTAAGACCCGGCGTATGCGTAAACCAAGCCTCGTTGGTTTGAGAATGAAACGGACCCGCTCCCACGCTTCCTCCTGTAGGCATTCTAATAACCACATCTGCATTCTGAGACCAGCGATAGTGGATTTTAGCAAGGTTATTGATAATCTGGTTCAATCCATTGGTCACAAAATCTGCAAATTGCATTTCCACCACACTCTTGAATCCGCCTAATGAAAGGCCAAGTCCCGTCCCCAGTACAGCACTCTCACAGATTGGCGTATTGCGAACCCTTTCTTTGCCAAATTGTTCTACGAAACCTTTAGTTACTTTAAAGGCACCTCCGTACCCGGCAATATCCTGTCCCATTAATATCAGGTTATCATGCTTTTCCATTGCCAATTGTAAAGCATCAGAAATGGCATTGATAAATCTCATTTCTTTACACCGCTTGCTTTTATCTCGAAAATCCTTTTCAATACCCCTACCTACCGGAGCATAAACATCCTCTAATTCATTTTTTGCTATAGGATGCCTTATGCTTCTTATTGAAGCATGCCTTATTTCCACGTCGATCTTTTCTTTTAGTTCTGATTCTATTTTGCTACAGTCCTCTTCTGAAGCAATATTTCTTTGAATCAGTGCGGTTCTAAAATTCTTTATGGGATCTTTCTGTCTCCATTCTTCAAAAAGATGTTGAGGAACATATTTTGTTCCGCTCGCTTCTTCATGTCCACGCATTCGGAAAGTCATACATTCAACGATCACGGGGCTCTGTCTCAGGATCACTTTTTCTCTTACGGATCGAATCGTCTGATAAACGTCCAATATATTATTTCCATCAATAGTATATCCCTCTATTCCATAGCCTGATGCATGATCGGCCAAATGTTTGCAATGATATTGTTCACTAACAGGAGTACTCAGGCCAAATCCATTGTTCTCAATTAAAAAGATTACCGGTAAATACCATACGGAGGCCAAATTTAAAGCTTCATGAAATTCGCCCTCGCTCGTCCCTCCTTCTCCTGTAAAAACCAATACTCCTTTTCTCTTCCCTCCTAACTTAGAAGCGAGTGCCAATCCATCAGCCACCGAAAGTTGCGCGCCAAGATGTGATATCATGCCGCAGATATGATGTGCACGACTGCCAAAATGAAAAGATCGATCCCTCCCTTTGGTAAAGCCTTCTTCATCTCCCCGCCATTGTTTAAACAACCTCGATAAGGGGATACCGCGGGAAGTAAAGACGCCAAGGTTCCGATGCATAGGGAGGATCCATTCGTCTTTCTGCAGCGCTTCGGTTGCGCCTACCGCAATCGCTTCTTGTCCGATCCCGCTAAACCATTTTGAAATTTTTCCCTGACGGAGCAGATGGAGCATTTTTTCTTCAACTAATCTGGGATAAATCAGCTTGCGGTATAAATTGATCAAAAAGTCTTCCTCCCATTCCATAACCGACTTTTATAATTATTCTTTTACAGAAACAAACGCAAACGTTTTTCCGTCAAAGAGTCCTTTATCACTCAACTTAAGATGGGGAATAACCAGCAGGGCCATAAAGGAAAGCGTCATAAAAGGAGCGTTCAGTGTGCTACCCATTTCTTTTGCCATTTCACTTAGTTCAAGATATCTTTCGGCTACCCAGTACCCATTTTCGTTACTCATTAAACCGGCTACCGGCAATGGAAGTATTTCTTCCCGCTGTCCGTCTATAGCGCAAATTCCGCCTTGATGTTCGATAACCAAATTCACGGCCCTGCATAAAGATGCATCATCTGTACCTACCGCAATGATATTATGACTGTCATGTGCAACAGAAGAAGCAATTGCCCCCGCCCTCATCCCGAAATTTTTAATAAATGCCACTGCAGGGTGGCTCTCTTTATAACGATTAACCACCGTAATCTTTAGAATATCCTGTCCCAGATCGGGCATTATGAAACCATCCCGGATCGGAAGCGTCTTTTTTAAACTATTGGTCACAAGCTCGCCGTCTAATGCCTCAATTACGTTTACCCGTTGATTTTCCGGACCGGCAGCAATGGCGAAATCCTCCGCCTGTTTTAAAGTGCAATTAAAGCGGTTTACTTTTGAAACAGGAAAAGAAGTCATACAGGTTTTCCCCTTATCGGCAATCTTTTCCCCATCGATGAATGTCGCTAAAACATTAAAGTCTTCCAGATCGGACACGAGTATAAAATCTGCACGGTTTCCCTCCTGCAACAATCCTACAGGAAGATTGTAATGTATAACCGGATTAAGGCAAGCCGCCTTTAAAACATTGAACAGAGGGATCCCTCTCTTTACAGCCCGGCTGACCAGGAGGTTAATGTGTCCATTTACAAGTTCGTCGGGATGCTTATCATCGCTACAAAACATTATTTCATCAGGATGATCCCGTAAAAGGTCAATCAATGCATCAAAGTTACGCGCGGCGCTTCCTTCCCGGATGAGTATTTTCATACCATATTTTAACTTGTCCAGCGCCTCTTCCCGCGAGGCACATTCATGATCCGTACTTATGGAAACCCGTCCCGGCTTTCCCGCCCCGGCATATAATTCAGCTTCTTTCCCTCTCACCCCCGGAGCATGTCCATCAACCGGCTTTCCGATTTCCAGAGCCGACTCAATTTTTTTAATGATCTGGTCATCCCCTTTTAATACTGCAGGATAGTTCATCACTTCCGATAAATAAAAAATATCATCTCTCTTTAATAGCAAAGCAACATCTTGAGCATTTAACTCGGCCCCGGCCGTTTCAAAAGGAGTGGCAGGGACACATGACGGCGCCCCAAAGAAAAATTTAAACGGTACCTTTTTCCCATTTTCCACCATAAACGTTACTCCTTCTACTCCCATTACATTTGCTATCTCATGAGGATCGGAAACAGTGGCAATAGTCCCATGCACACTGGCAAGCCTGGCAAACTCAGTGGGAACCAGCATAGCGCTTTCAATATGGACATGTGCATCTATAAAACCCGGTAACATAAAAGGCAGCGTAGGATCAATCTCCCGGCCGGATGGGTTAATGGATCCGATCTTATTGTTGTCTATATGTATCAAGGCCGGATATATGGTTTCCTTAAAAATATCCACATAATTCACCGAAAGACTGAAGGTACTCATAAGCAATTAGCAGTTATTGATCTCTATACAAACTTACTATTTTTTTTGCTTCTCCGGCTATGGTATCTCTTAATAATCGCGGATATAAAACTTCCACATCGGCGCCATACCCCAACAGGGTCATGATCAGCTCAGGATTGATTGTCAGAAACAACGTCACCTGTACTGCCTCATCATCATCCTTAACTACTTTTTGAGAATGATGCAATGGCTGTGTTTTTATATATTTTCCCATTCGGGGAGAAAAAGAAAGTAAAATTTTGAACGGCTTCTCATCGGGCACCGTGATACCTATGGTATGTTTAAAATATTCCGCATCATCAAAATGGCGCGCATCAAAATGGTCATAGGTAGGCCAGATATCCAATATCCGGTCCAATCCGAAAGTTCGCAAACCCGGCCGGGCGCCTTTTAAACTCCGGGCAAAGACATAAAAGCGATGATTGTACTCTCTCAAATGATAGGGCTCAATGCGATACTCCTTTGGTTTGTTCCGGTCAAAAGATTGATAACGGATCCGTAAAATTTCCCGGTTTTGTATGGCACCGGCTATCTCAGGGAGCCATTCCAATCCCTTAAATCGAGTGGGAGTATCCAGATGAATCAATCCTTCCTCTTCCAGCCTTTTACGATTGATGCTTACCGAATCTGCAATCTTTAAGATAGCGTCTTCAAATTGCCTGATTATGGAAAGGTTATGAAACTGCCTCAAGATACCGATAGCTATTTCCAATCCCTGCAATTCATATTCTGTTACAGGGATATTATTGATAGAATAACCCTCCTCTGAATAATAATATCCTTTATGATAAGTATCATATACGATAGGTGCATAGTATCCCAGGTCCGGATCTTCCCTCATGGCTTTCAGATCCAATAGAATGGTCCGTCTGGAAATGGCTTTCTCTAATTTTTCCGAGACATAACGGATAAGTTCTTCCAAAGCAGGATACGGCAGCATGTTGTTTCGCAGCCGCTGATCAATAAGTTTGTACCGGGAAACTGCATCTTTGTTGAGCGGCATAAGGAGTTTAATATGAATAGGGGAAAACCGGGTCAAAAGTCAGGGTCTTCTCATCGCTATCAAGAATCATTCTCCTGTCCCGCAGTTTTTGAATAAAACGGGAAAACCTTGCACGAGGGAAATGTGTATAATAGGTATTTCGAATATAATTCAACAAATCTTCTCTTCCTATCTGAGGCATAATATGCAAATCTCCCCTGGAATAGGTTCCCAAATGATCGCTTAGATAGTCTTTTGTAGCTTGTATAAATTTTTCAAAGTTCATAATAAATCAAATGTACAAATTAAAATTGAGTTTAGATTTTATAGCTTTTTTTTAACCTTCAGTTAACAGTGCAAATAGGTTGCACTCCCGTTCTCCATCTTTGTATGACAATAAAACAAAAAAGCCATGCAAAAGTTAAACAGCCCAATCAAAAAAACGGATCATATCGGGATTAATCGCATTCTCTTTGATGAATCTGCAAGGGTTACTTTACAGGGATTCAGTATAGCTGCCGGCAGACAAAAACCCATGAATTACTTCATCAACTTCGATCCGTTCAATAAGCTATTGCGCCTCTCCGGCAAGGACGGAGATGATATTCAGATGCTGGTAGTAGAAAAACTGGAGAAAGGGATCGGGAATCCTTCAACCATTGATCTTAAAATGCAGTTGGGCTATCCGGTTCTTTTAAATCACTGTATATTGGAAATGAGTGCCATATGGACTAAGGATCTTTCGGGAGCATGGATTGAAGATAAAAAATACATGAGTATAGATGCCGTTTATCCTTTGGCAAAAAAAAGAAGGCAGACCATTGCTCTTCAAACCAGATATCGTCAAACGTTGGTGGAATGCGAAGAAATGCTGGCCGGGTGTTATGATCTTTATCTTGGCTACCTGGAATTAGAAATTGATGAAGATACGGCATTGAGAATGGCAGAACTGGAAGATGACCTGAAGTTTAAAATAGCTTATAATGCCTGGAAAATGAACCAAACATCCATGTGATCTAAAAGACAGGCGGTACTTTTGAGGTTTATGCCCTACTTTTGAACCTGTTATTTACGGTATATGCAAAATGTTTCAAAATTTCTCCGCAACGGCTTTTTTTTGATCCTGGCCCTTTTTGTAATGTCAGGGATCAGTCGGGGACAGCCCACGGGCGACGCTCTGCAGATCAGTTTAATTACCTGCGGGCCGGGCAAAGATCTTTATTCTACTTTCGGGCATACGGCCATCAGGGTAACCGATCATACCCGTGGCGAAGATTATATATTTAATTACGGGACTTTTGATTTTTCCACTCCCCACTTTTATTGGAAATTTATCCGGGGCCGGCTGATGTATTTTTTATCTGTACAGAATTTTTATTCCTTTATTAAAACCTATAAAGAAGAAAATAGAAAAGTATCCGAACAAATCCTCAACCTGTCCCCTGAGGAAAAAGAAGAAATCTGGCAATTTTTACGCACTAATTATCTTCCTGCCAACCGATATTATAAATATGATTTTCTTTTTGACAATTGTTCCACCCGGATTCGGGATATTTTTTCGAATATTTTCGGAGCCTCCTGGAAAATAGATAACATTATTCCAGTCCCGGGATTAAGCTTTCGGGATATTATCAATACGTATTTAAAAAGTAATCCATGGGAAAAACTGGGAATTAACCTGATGTTTGGCAAGCGGGCCGATCAGGAAATGACCAATCGTCAAATCATGTTTTTGCCTTATTTTCTGGAACAGGGAGCAAGTCATTCCCGGATTGCCGGCAAACCGCTGGTTATGGAGACACGGGAGCTCTATACCCCCCGGCCCGAACCTTCTTCGGGTACGCCTTTTTATCAATTTCCCATATTCTGGCTGGGGCTGGCAGGTCTCTTTATTATTATTTTGAGCTTCGCGGGACAAGGTAGCTTTTCAATAATCCTGCTTCAGTGGATAGATCGCTGCCTGTTTTTTCTCACGGGATTATTGGGATGCTTTCTGTTATTCATGTGGTGGGGTACGGATCATGAAATTTGCACTGATAATTTCAATTTATTATGGCTTTTCCCTCTAAATCTCCTATTTAGCTTCTATTTTTTTAAAAACTCGGGATGGGTACGGGGCTATGCCACCTTTCTTTTATTGTTAAATATATTTCTGCTGGCCGGCTGGTTTTTTCTGCCCCAGGAATTTCCCATAGCTGCGATCCCGATCATCGTGGTATTGGCAGTAAGGTGCCGGTGGATACTTATCCGACCGAGGTTAGGCTATAGAAAATGATAAGGACTTAAAACTTTTACTACCTTTGCAGTCATGGAAATTTTAGATGGTAAACTGGTAGCAAAAGCTGTAAAGGATGAACTTAAAGAAGCTGTAACCCAAAGAACAAAAAACGGGAAAAAGCCGCCTCACCTGGCTGCCATACTGGTAGGCAATGATGGCGCCAGCGAGACTTATGTGGCTTCTAAGGTGAAAGATTGTGAAGAGATCGGCTTTGATTCTACCTTGTTGCGTTTTGATAACAAAATTTCCGAAAAACATCTGCTGGATCAGATCACACTTCTTAATGAAAATGCCGCCATTGACGGAATTCTGGTTCAGCTTCCCCTGCCTTCCCATATTTCAAATGAAACCGTCATCAACACCATTAATCCTTCAAAAGATGTGGACGGCTTTCATCCGAGTAGCATTGGAAAGATGGTAAATGGAATGCCTACCTTCATTCCAGCTACCCCTTTTGGTATTATGCTCATGCTTGCACATTATCGAATAGAAACCTCAGGAAGCCGGGCCGTAGTAATTGGCAGAAGCAATATTGTCGGAACGCCCATGAGCATTTTATTGAGTCGCAATTCACCCTATGGCAACTGCACTGTCACCCTTTGCCATTCCCGTACACAGCATCTGAAAGAGATCTGCAGGGAAGCAGATATTATCGTAGCCGCATTGGGTAAACCGGAGTTTTTGACTGCCGACATGGTAAAAGAAGGAGCCGTGATAATTGATGTAGGCATTACCCGCGTACCGGACCGCTCCAGAAAAAGAGGCTATCGACTGACCGGAGATGTTGACTTTCAAGAAGTAGCCCCAAAATGCAGTTACATCACCCCCGTCCCCGGTGGAGTGGGGCCGATGACGCGTGCCGCTCTTTTGAAAAATACTTTCAACGCGGCTATCGGTCCGAAAGCCGTTATGAACTAGTTTTAAATCCGATACCTTTGTATGATGAGATCTGATGCGGAAGTGGAAGATGTACAAAAAGGTACAGCCCTTCCTTTAATGGAAGCTTTTTACACGATACAGGGAGAAGGTGCATTTCAGGGCCACGCGGCTTATTTTATCCGCCTCGCCGGATGTGACGTAGGTTGTGTTTGGTGTGATGTAAAAGAAAGTTGGAAAGAGTCCGATCATCCGGTAGTAGCTGTTGATCAGATCGTAGAGGAAGCTTCCCGGCATCCTTCAGATATAGTTGTAATTACCGGAGGAGAGCCGACATTATATGCTCTCGATTATCTTTGCAACCGACTTCATGAAGCCGGCTTCCGTATTCATATCGAGACATCAGGCGCTCATCTGTTAAGAGGAGCAATTGATTGGATATGCCTATCCCCCAAGAAATTTAAACCCCCTGTGGAAAAAATTTGTGAAAGAGCCAACGAACTAAAAGTAATTGTCTATAACAAAAGCGATTTTAAATGGGCCGAAGATCATGCAGCCCGTGTACCCGCCGATTGCCGTCTTTTCCTGCAACCCGAATGGAGCCGGGCCGAACGTATGACACCCATGATCATTGATTATGTAAAAGCACATCCGGAGTGGGAAATTTCCCTTCAAATACACAAATACATGCGTATTCCTTAAATAGGGAAAAGTTTATAGTTTGTCATATCCGGTAAAAATTATACCTTTGCATCCCAAATTTATAGAAAACAACCTATATGGCTAATCATTCAGCAACCAAGAAACACAGCCGACAGGCGATCAAACGTAATGAACGTAACCGTTACTATGGTAAAACCACCCGCAATGCGATCCGTGATCTCAAGAAACTGAGGGACCAGAAAGAAGCAGCTGAAAAACTTCCCCAAACGATTTCTATGGTGGATAAACTGTGTAAACGCGGTATCATCCATCATAATAAAGCTTCTAATCTGAAAAGCAAACTTTATAAACATGTCAATCAATTGGCCGCTACTAAGTAATCGAAGCACCCGGAACTAAAATATTCAGCCTCCCATTTGGGAGGTTTTTTTATCAAAATTCTCTTAAATCGGACAAAATGTTGTATATTTGTGTTAAATGTCCGAATTATGAAAAAGGCCGATGCAAAAGATCTGTTCCAGTCTTCTTTTTCTGAAAAGTCTGGCTCCTCCGAAAAGCCAATGCAACCGGAGGCATCTTCCTCTTACCCGTTTAATTCCGAGAAGGTTTCTCAAAGCCTCTTTTTAGAAGAACCGGAAGTTCCTTATGGCATTCTTAATTTTGATCTTATCAGCCTTTCAAGGCATGGTATTTTAAAAAAATACCTTCTACAACTCTCCAAAAAGCTTTCTTTTACTATGCATGAATTAGCCAAAGTGCTCCACATATCCGAGAGGACGCTTCAGCGTTATCATGCCGAAGATCCCCTCTCCTCGGAAGCCTCTGAAAGGGCTATTCTACTGGCCCAGCTCTACCACAGGGGAATAGAAGTTTTTGGATCTGCTGAGAATTTTAACGATTGGCTTCGGACGCCGCTCCCTGCTTTTGAGCAACAGGCCCCTCTTCATTTTTTAGATACTTCTTTTGGATTTCAGTTGGTTTTGGAAGAGCTGGGCCGCATTGAACATGGAGTTTTTGCCTGAATGCTTATGGAAGTTTATCGAATATCAAAATGTAAATATATAGAAGATCTTTCAGGAACCGGGGCACGGATATACGGTGGAAGATGGAACAGCAAAGGACAAGCTGTAGTGTATACAGCTTCAAGCCGCTCCCTCGCCGCTCTTGAAACAATGGCTCATATCCCTCAAAAAAATTTTCCTTCTGATTTTTGTATAGCTATTATTCAAATACCGGATACCTTAAAAATACAAGATATTCCCGACAAGAAGTTACCCCATGGGTGGCAAACTATTGCCCTACGTCCTTCTGTTCAATTTTTGGGAGATCAATGGATCAAAAAAAGTAATGCTGCTGTTTTAAGAGTACCTTCGGTCATTATTCCGGAAGAATATAACCTGCTCATAAATCCCCTCCATCCGGCTACGGAAAAGGTTAAAATAAAAGAGGTGTATTCTTTTGTATTTGATAAACGTCTGAAGAAATGAGACAACAGGGGTATCCAATCAATATCAAGAAATCACAATCATAGGCATCATGTCTAAAAAACGAACTTCAGGAAGATATAAAAATATTTCGAATAAGGAGAAGTCCCCGTTGGCTCATCCTTTTCGAAAAACACATTCCAGGGTATTCACTTTTAACCCGGCAAATGAGGACACACCCAGGGAAGAGCCTGCCCAGGCCGCTTTTTATCTTTTCTGCTATGATAAAACTACTTATTCAGAGAAATCCTTCGATAATGTTCAACATCTTTTATCTGCTTATTCCGGCGATAAGATCGGCTGGATACATGTCAGCGGCCTTCGTACGGAAGATATAAAGGAGCTTTGCGCTTATTTCAGTATTCATCAATTGACTCTTGAAGATATTCTCAGTATTGGACAAAGGGCCAAAATGGATGAACTGGCCAATGGCATTTTCTGTTTATTACCTGTATTAATCCGAAAAGAAGGAACAGACGAAACAGAAAAACAGCAGGTAAGCCTTCTCTTAATGAAGAATACCGTACTCTCTTTTCAAACTGAGACATGTAAATCTTTGTTCAGGCGCGTTCAGTTAAAGCTATCGACTGTTCACTCAAAGCTCCGGGAAAAAGGGGCAGATTTTCTTTTCTATAATCTCCTGGATACCATTGTGGATGACTATTTCACTGTTATCGAGCAAGAGGGTCTCGAAATTGAGGATATGGAGGGGCGCAT
This sequence comes from uncultured Chitinophagaceae bacterium, assembly GCA_964478125.1. Taxonomy (GTDB): domain Bacteria; phylum Bacteroidota; class Bacteroidia; order Chitinophagales; family Chitinophagaceae; genus FW021-bin31. The sequence goes on from CAYZGR010000015.1 coordinate 21,029, forward strand.
TATTCAAACACCTAATACGGACACGTTACTACAACTCAATACATATCGTCAGAACACCAGCTTACGAAGACGTGCCATCACGCCTGTCAGGGAAGTCATTAACGGGATCCTAAAATCAGAAAACCCTTTAATTGAAGATAAGACCAGACAATATTTTAAAGATGTTTATGATCATGCACTTCAGGCTAATGAAACTATTGATTCTTACCGGGACCTGCTTTTAAACCTGCAAGGCCTTTATATCAACCAGGTAAGCTTAAAGATGAACGAAATCATGAAGGTATTGGCCATCATTACCGCTTTATTCACGCCTTTGATGCTCATTGCCGGAATTTACGGGATGAATTTTGACCATATGCCTGAACTGCATACCCGTTACGGCTATTACATCACTTTATTTGCCATGGCTGTTCTGTTCGTTGCTATGCTTTATATTCTTAAAAAACGAAGATGGTTTTAGCTAAACCTCAAATAATCGGCTCTCCTTGCTATTTTTGCACAAATTTGGAATATGCAGACCAATAAACAATTGTTTATACAACATGTTGCCCAGACGTCCGAAACACCGGCGGCATTAGAGATCGTAAAGGCAAGAGGTACCAGAATGTGGGATCGGCAGGGAAAGGAATACCTGGACCTGATCTCTGGTGTAAGTGTATGCAACGTGGGACATTGCCATCCCGAAGTCGTAAAAGCGGTTCAGGAACAAGCTGATAAATACATGCATTTAATGGTATATGGAGAATTTATAGAAGCCCCTCAAGTGCAATACGCAAAAGCCCTGACCGATGTGCTGCCGGAGTCCCTGAATAATATATATTTCACAAATTCGGGAACCGAGGCAATAGAAGGGGCCATGAAACTGGCTAAGAGATACACGGGAAGGATGGAGATCACTGGTTTTACAAACAGTTATCATGGTTCTACACAAGGTTCTCTCAGCTTGTATGGTAATGAATACCGGCGGAATGCTTATCGCCCGCTGCTCCCTTGCATCAGACATTTAAGCTATAACCATTTTGAAGATCTGCGAAACATTACTACACGCACTGCGGCAGTCGTAGCTGAAACCATTCAGGGCACCGCCGGGGTGATCGTGCCGGATAGGGAATGGCTACAGGCATTAAGAGAAAGATGCACTGAAACAGGCGCCTTATTAATACTAGATGAGGTCCAATGCGGATTGGGACGAAATGGTTCTTTATGGGCCTTTGAACAGTTTGGTATCGTACCTGATATTTTGGTTCTTGCCAAGTCCCTCGGTGGAGGCATGCCTTTAGGAGCCTTTACTGCAGACCGAAGGCTCATGCAGGTATTGACCTCCCGTCCCGAATTGGGCCATATTACCACTTTCGGAGGAAATGCCGTAAGCTGTGCCGCCGGACTTGCCGCATTCAGGGTATTACAAAAAGAGGGGTTAATCGAAAAAGTATTCAAGAAAGAAGCTTTTTTCCTGAATCAGTTGAAACATCCCGCCATTAAAGCCATCAGGAGCCGCGGACTCATGATGGCCATAGAATTTGAATCTGTTGAATTTAATAAAAGGGTAATAGACAGGTGTATTCAAAAGGGGTTGCTCTCCGATACCTTTCTGTCTGCTCCTCAATGTATGCGTCTTGCTCCTCCATTAGTCATCACCGAGGAAGAAATTGGAAAAGCTTGCAACATCATTTTGGAGGTTATCGAAGGCATATCTACTCTTTCTTAATCTCCGGAGAAAGATATTTTCCTTTTCAGAATAAGATTTTTCCCATTCTCGTCATCCGCACAGCCGCATAAGATTTACCTTTGATCGCTTACTCACTCCATAACATATTGATAATCAGAAAATGCTCTAAAGGATAACATCAGGGAATAAATACATGCAGGAAAAGATAAATATCGCATTAGTCGGCAATCCCAATAGTGGAAAAAGCTCTTTATTCAATTCACTCACGGGACTGAATCAAAAAGTGGGCAATTTTCCGGGGGTTACGGTAGATAAGAAAACCGGGGGATGTCACCTAAACGAGAAGTGGCGTGCAAATATCATAGACCTGCCCGGTACCTATAGCCTGTATCCGAAAAGTGCCGATGAAATGGTCACTTACGACATCCTTTTAAATCCGGATAATCAGGATGCGCCCGACCTGATCGTTATTGTCGCCGATGCCTCCAATTTAAAAAGGAACCTTTTCTTTTGTTCTCAAATTATTGATCTGAAAATACCCACTGTAGTAGGCCTGACGATGATGGATCTGGCTCAAAAGAGCGGTGCGGAGATTGACCTGAAGGGATTAGAACGGGAATTGGGCGTACCGGTTGTTGCTATTAATCCTTTAAAGAATAAGGGGATTGCACAATTAAAAAAAGCGCTGATCCTTACGGCAGAAAAGCAATATCAAATGCCTGCACATTCTTTTGTGAACGCAACGGAAATGGCGGCTGAAGTAGTAGAAGGTGTAACCCGTTTTGTCCCCGTCAGCAGCCCTTATGCAGCGCTTCATGTAGCTTCCAACATAGACGAACTGCGATTCCTGAATGGCGGCCAACGGCTTGCAATAAAAAATGTATTGGCAGAAAATGAGTTTAATAAATCCCGTATCCAGGGAAAGGAGGTATTGCAGCGCTATGCGAGGATCAAGCAAATCATGGGAAATACGGTGACTCAGCGGAATCCTCTTTACAAAAAATTAATTACGGAAAAGATAGACAATGTACTGCTCCACCGATTCTGGGGTTACGTCATTATGCTGCTGGTCCTGCTTTTTATTTTTCAATGTATTTTTTCTTTTGCAGAGTATCCCATGGATGCGATAGAACTGGGTTTCTCGCAATTGGGAGGCTGGCTGGGCCACATGCTTCCGGCGGGCTGGTTTTCTGATCTGCTGGTCAATGGACTTATCGCAGGAATAAGCGGCATTGCGGTTTTTATTCCACAAATTATGATCCTGTTTGGGTTTATCACCCTTCTGGAAGATACAGGATATATGGCCCGTATCAGTTTCCTGACAGATCGCATCATGAGGCAATCCGGATTGAACGGCCGGTCCGTCATGCCCCTGGTAAGCGGTATTGCCTGTGCGGTACCTGCTATTATGGCCACCCGCAGCATAGAGAATAAAAAAGAAAGGCTCATCACCATTCTGGTTACCCCGCTCATGCCCTGCTCCGCACGCCTTCCTATATATGTTATTATCATTTCCCTTATCATTCCGAATACTTACCTGTGGGGATTCATCAGTCTGCAGGGACTTGTCATGATGGGGATGTATTTCATCGGATTTTTCATGTCCATGCTGGCTGCCTTTGTAATGAAGTTTATTATCAGAGTAAAAGGCAAAAGTCATTTTATCATGGAACTTCCCGCCTATAGAGTACCACGCTGGAAAAATGTATTGACCACCATGATAGAAAAAGGGCGGATCTTTGTTATGGAAGCCGGTAAAATTATTCTCATTATCTCGCTTATTCTTTGGTTTCTGGCCTCGTACGGACCCGGAAACAAGATCCAACAAATAGAACAACACTACACTGCCGAAATACAGGCCCATCCCGGACAGGCGAAGGAACTACAACAAGAAATGCAGGGTGAAAAGATAGAAAACTCTTATGCCGGATATCTTGGTAAGGCGGTAGAACCTGTTATCCGTCCCTTAGGATTTGACTGGAAAATAGGAATTGCCCTTATCACTTCATTTGCCGCCCGGGAAGTTTTTGTAGGAACCATGGCAACCATATACAGTGTAGGAGATGATCCCCATCTGGGCCGCATGACTTTGACCGAAAAAATGCAAAATGCCCGCCATCCCGACGGAACAAAGGTATTTACCCTGGCCACAGGCCTTTCATTGATGCTTTTTTATGCCTTCGCCATGCAATGCATGAGTACGCTGGCCATCGTGAAAAGGGAAACCAAAGGTTGGAAGATACCGGCCATCCAATTTGTATATATGACCGGGCTGGCGTATATCTTTAGCTTTATTGCTTTTCAGCTTTTAGCCTGAAACAATTATCCATTATTGAAAAGCTGCTCCTGCGGAACGACCTTCACCTTGCTGCCATCGTGCAAGAGCTGTGATATAGCCGTATATGGAGCGGATATCACCTTCTCCCCTTCTTTTAATCCGGTATCTATTTGTATGTTAAAGTCATCCTGTATTCCGGTTTTTACCGGAACTTTCTTAACTGTCCCGTCACTCTGGAGCACGAATACCACGGTCTCTTTATCCTCTCTATCTATTGCACCTGCCGAAGCACTATCTTTTGTTGAATCTGTTTGGGCCCGGGTGGTCACGGCACTGATAGGTACAGTCAATACCTGTTGCTCGGTTTTTGTCTGAATATTCACATTGGCACTCATGCCCGGCCGAAAAGGGAAATGCTCGGGATGTTCAGGATCAATAAGATCTACATACGAAGCTTTCAAAATACGAATGTGAATGGTATAATTCGTTACGCCTGTTGAAGCGGTTGCCATACTGGAATTGGCTCCTTGCGTAGCAATATCCTGGCTGGAGCTGGCAATTTGGGTCACCACGCCTTTAAATTTACGACCATTATAAGCATCTACTTCTATCAGGGCGGTGTCTCCCAGGAATACTTGTGAAACATCATTTTCCCCCACATCCACCTGCACTTCCATGGTATCCATATTCGCAATCCGCATGATCTCAGTACCGGCCATTTGTGCCGTCCCCACCACTCTTTCTCCTTTCTTCACCGGGAGGTAAATAACATATCCGCTCATAGGGGCAAGGATGGTAGTACGATGTAAATTTTCTTCCGCCTGCTGTAAATCGGCCTGGGCGGCTTTCACTGCGAAAGAAGTACTCTGGATTTGTTGTTCAGAAGCCTTGTAATTGGACAGCGCCTGCTGATAAGCGCTAAAGTCCTGGTCATATTTCTGCTTTGAAATAACCTTTTCTTCAAATAATTTTTTGCTACGCATAAAATCTGCCTTCGCTTGTTCTAATGCAGCTTTTATAGCCCCTTGTGCCGCCTTAGCATTGGCCAACTGAGCTTTTGTCTGATTTACAGATGCAGCAGAACGGTTTCGCATGGAGCTGTATATATCAGCATAGATTCTGGCTACTACCTGGCCCTTTGTAACGGAATCTCCTTCCTCTACCGGAAGGGATACCACCTCACCGGAGACATCGGGACTGATGCTTACCACTACCTCGGGATAGATTCTTCCACTGGCTGAGACCGTCTGTGTGATATCTTTATAGGCTACCGTGGTCACCGCTACCTTCGTGCCATCATTATTCCCAATGACCCCTATTCCCTTTAATACCAAAAGGAGAATGATCAGAACGACTAAAGCGACAAGGATGTAGATCGTTTTTTTCTTCATCTAAAAGATATTCTAAGATTTCTGTAAAATTCCAATACTTTCATTTTGAATATATAATCGTAATGTTTTGATATCAAATCTGTTTGGGCGTTAAACAGATCATTCTGACTGGTCAAGTATTCAAGAGAACTGATTATTCCCACTTCATATCTTTTCTGGGCATAAAAGAAAGCTTTCTGAACAGATGCCAGGGTCTTTTTGGCCGCATTATAGTTTTCCAGGGCTGCATGGGCATCCGCGTAAGCCGTATAAATGTTTTGCTTAAGCGTCAGCAAGTCATTTTCCTGCACTAATTTTTGGTTTTGCAGATCCAGTTGGGCATTACGAATCTGGGCCCTTGTCTGCCAACCGCTAAACAAAGGAATGCTCAGGCTTAAACCTATATTTTCCCTCAGGTTATCCCCAAGCTGGGTCCCCAGGACGGGATCCTCATATTTGGGGGTAGATACTTCCTGGGGTAACGATTTCACTACGTAGTCTTCGCCGTCAACTGTAACGCTTCCAATGGGAGAAGGAGGCACCTGTATGGTATACTCCCCGGCCGGCCGCTGGTAAGAGCTGGAGTAATTGGTGCCCAGGCTGGCGCCGAACGATAGGCTGGGATACAATCGGGCCCGGGTGGCTTTTAAAAGACTTTTAGAAGCAAGGATATTGAGAGAATCTGCTTTTACAATAGGCTGGTTTCGTATAGCTCCTTCATAGATTTCTTCGGGATTGAGTGTGGCTATATTGAGCAAAGGTATGGCTTCAAGATCCGGTTTTTGCGGAGTAAAAGGGGTATTAAAATCCAGGTTTAATAACACCTTTATTTGTAGGATGGAGCTTCTGACCTGATTGATATTACTAATTAATGTGGCACTATCTCTGGCGAGCTGGGCCGCCATGTCCGCTTCATTACTTTCGGGCAGCGTACCGGCCTCTACCTGTTTGGTGGTATTTTCCAACTGGTTCAAAGTTAAAGCCACTTGTTTTTTTGCAGCTTTGACCTGTTCCTCTGCAAGTAAGATCTGTAAATAGGCATTGGCTACATTCAACGAAATATCATTGACCATTTTTTCCAGGATGGCGTCATTGGCCATGTATTGGTATTTATTGGCACGGATGGAGTTTCTGATCTGAAAAAAGTTAAAAAGGGTTACCCCCGCACTCACATCCACTCCGGCAGAGGAAAGTTGATTGCTCACAAATTGGTTGGTGGTCGGATCAATGGAACGCCCGAAATTTTTTCCGTAATTCACAGAACCATTGATACTCGGCAGTTGCGATAAGCGGCTCTGTTTCAGGCTGATCCCGGCCTGTTTTTTTTGAAGGATTTGCTGTTTTATTTGAATATTATGAGCTCGTGCATATTCTAAACAGCGTTGTAAGCTCCATACACTATCCTGGGCAGAGGTTGTAGAAAATAGAAATAGGGGTATAATTAATAACTTGAATTCAAGCGGAAGTTTCATAAAGAAACATTCATTTTAAGGCTTTTAATGGAACAAATATAGATTAATTCTTTTTTCTACAAATAATTACAAAAAGTAATTCATTTATTTTATTCGCCGAATGTACTAATTTGCAAAAAAATGAATGCAATACGATGCAGCAGACCGATTTTCTTGTCATCGGCTCAGGGGTGGCGGGGCTGACTTATGCCCTGAAAGTAGCCAAACATTTTCCTGACCGTCAGATTATTGTGGTTACCAAAACCAAAATAGAGGAAACCAATACCCAATACGCCCAGGGCGGAGTAGCCGTCGTAAATGATCCGGAACACGACAGTTTTGAAAAACATATTCAGGATACATTGATTGCCGGCGACGACCTGTGTAATAAAAAGGTGGTTGAGATCGTCGTGAAAGAAGGTCCTGAGAGTGTTGAGGACATTATCAGGCTGGGAGCCAACTTTGACAAGGATCTATCAGGCCACTACACGCTGGGCAGAGAAGGCGGGCATTCTGAAAATAGGGTTATTCACTATAAAGATATCACGGGATGGGAAATTGAACGAACGTTAGTACATGCCGTCAGGCGACAAAAAAATATAACGGTCATCAGCCATTGTTATGTTGTTGACCTGATCACGCAACACCACCTGGGCTACCTCGTCACCAAGTCAACCACGGATATTACCTGTTATGGTGTATATGTATTCAACCGGCAGACGAACCGGATAGAGAAAATATTGTCGCGGGTGACCTTGTTGGCCACCGGTGGAAACGGTCAGGTTTATCGCACTACTACCAATCCGACGATCGCGACGGGAGATGGGGTAGCCATGGTTTATCGCGCAAAAGGACGAATTGAGAACATGGAGTTTATCCAGTTCCATCCTACTGCACTTTATCTGGCCGGCAACCCGAATGATCCCGGTCAATCCGTCGGACAGGACTTCCTTATTTCCGAAGCTGTTCGAGGAGACGGCGCATTCTTAAGAAACACCAACGGAATAGCCTTCATGAAGCAGTATGATGAAAGAAAAGACCTGGCCCCAAGAGATGTCGTAGCCCGTGCTATAGACAGCGAAATGAAAAAGACAGGCATGGAACATGTATTCCTGGATTGTCGCCAGATGGATCTGGAAAAGTTCAAAAAACATTTCCCGAATATTTATGAAAAATGTCTCAGGGTAGGCATCGACGTTTCTAAAGATCTGATCCCCGTAGCTCCTGCGGCACATTACAGCTGTGGGGGGATCAAAACCGATACGTGGGGACGTAGCTCAATCAGAAATTTATATGCCTGTGGAGAATGTGCCTCCACTGGCCTGCATGGCGCCAACCGACTGGCATCTAACTCCTTGCTGGAAGCCATGGTCTTCGCAAACAGATGCTCTGAAGACAGTTCCGGTCAGGTTTCAGATATTCCCATCCGTACGGATATTCCCGACTGGAATGCCGAAGGAACAAGCGAACCGCGGGAAATGATCCTGATCACTCAGAGCCTCAAAGAACTACAACAGGTAATGAGTGATTATGTAGGCATCGTTAGAAGCGACACCCGCCTGAAAAGAGCTATGCGAAGACTGGATATCCTACATGAGGAAACGGAAGCGCTCTATGAACACACCGTAGTATCTCCCCAGTTATGCCAAGTCAGAAATCTGATCACCGTAGGCTATCTGATCGTTAAAGGAGCCTCCTTCAGAAAAGAAAGCCGAGGATTACATTACAATACAGACTATCCCTACAAAAGTCCACTGGTACAAAACATCATTTTATAATCAGCCGTTCACTATTTTATTGTAAGATGCCGTAATTCCCTTTATAAGCGAAGAGCTAAATCCTTTGTGTTCCATTTCATTCAAACCGGCAATCGTACATCCTTTAGGAGTAGTTACTTTATCTATTTCCTCCTCAGGATGTTTCTTTTCCTTAATAAGTAATTCGGTAGCGCCTTTAACAGTTTGGGAAGCAATCAGGTTAGCTGTTTGGGCGTCAAACCCGATTTCGATCCCACCCTGAATATTGGCACGAATAAAGCGAAGGGCATAAGCTATACCGCAGGCGCCCAAGACCGTAGCTGCATCCATCAAACCCTCATCAATCACAACGGACCGGCCCAATTGGCCAAACAACTCATGCACCAAGTTCAGCTGTTCCACGGAAGCATTTTTATGGCAAAGGCACGTCATGGATTCCTGAATGGCAATAGCCGTGTTCGGCATGGCTCGAAAAACAGGAAATTCCGATCCCAGTATTTCTTCCAGTTCTTTCAGCCAAACTCCGGTGACAATACTGATCACCATTTGCTTTTGGGGGTTCAAAACAGGGATCAGTTCTTTCAATACCGGCTTTACATTATAAGGCTTTAAAGCCATAATGATCACATCTGCATCTGCAGCCGCCGAAGGATTATCGCTTTGAATCGTTACTCCTTTATCAGTAAGATACTGCAAAGTCTCAATTCTTCTTTTAGTAATAACGAGATCTTCAGGCTTGGAAAATCCACTTTTCAAGAGTCCTTCCGCAATAGCGCTACCCATGTTTCCACCGCCAATAATAGTGATCCTTTTATTTGCCATAAATCAACCCATTCTTAATTACAATATATATTTTACTACTTGTGTCCGGAATAGATAAAAGCTTTTACCAAGCAAACCGTTTTCTCAACAGCTTTTTTTAATTCGTCATTTACTACAACAGCATCAAAACATTTTTCATACTCCATTTCCCCGGCGGCCCGATCCAACCGCTCCCTGATACTCCCGGCATCCTCCAGATGACGGTTTATCAGCCGCTGCTCCAACACTCCAATAGAGGGAGGTTTTATAAATATGGACAACGCTTTCCCTCCAAATATCTTTTTAAGATAAACGGCCCCTTTCACATCTACTACCCGCAACGGATATTTATGATCCTGCCAGATCCTGTTCAATTCCGAATGTAAAGTTCCATAATATTTTCCTTTATAAACTTTTTCATGCTCTACAAAGGCTCCGTCTTCAATCTTTTTTTTAAACTCGTCAACCGATATAAAATAATAGTCCTTCCCTTCTACCTCTCCCGGACGCGGGGAGCGCGTCGTAACGGAAACAGAAAATGATAATTCAGGTAACTGCCGCAATAATTCATGTGCAATGGTTGTCTTACCTGCGCCGGAAGGAGCCGTGAGTATAATAAATTCTTTTGCATAATTTTTCACCTTTTGCATATCCCTTATATCCTTTTAATTTCGGCTCCCAATTGTCGTAAACGGGTATCTATATCCTGGTACCCGCGATCTATCTGATTCACATTCTGAATCACACTGGTTCCTTCCGCACTCAATGCTGCGATCAGCAATGCCACTCCCGCTCTGATATCCGGCGACGACATGGTCACACCTTGTAAGGCACGGCTTCTGTTCAGCCCTACCACTACGGCACGATGCGGATCACAGAGAATAATCTGGGCTCCCATACTAATAAGTTTATCCACAAAAAACAACCGGCTCTCAAACATCTTTTGATGGATCAATACGCTTCCTTTGGCCTGAATGGCCATTACCAGGACGATACTGAGCAGGTCCGGCGTAAAACCGGGCCACGGATGATCATATATCGTCAATATAGAGCCGTCCATGAATGTTTCTATTTCATAATGGTCTTGTGCAGGGATATGAATATCGTCGCCCTGTATATCCAATTGCAAACCCAACTGGCGAAACTTATCCGGTATCACACCTAAATGCTCCACGCCGGCGCCTTTGATCGTTAACTCACTCCGGGTCATAGCGGCCAATCCCACAAAAGATCCTATCTCAATCATATCCGGCAGTACGCGATGTGTGGTTCCGCCCAAATTTTCCACCCCTTCAATCTGCAGCTTATTGGAAGCCATTCCTTTAATATTTGCCCCCATGGCCCGCAACATTTTGCAAAGTTGTTGAATGTAGGGCTCACATGCAGCATTGTAAAGGGTAGTCGTGCCCTTGGTAAGAGAAGCCGCCATAACGAGATTGGCCGTTCCGGTTACCGAAGGTTCATCAAGTAATATAAAATTTCCTTTTAATCCTTTTTTTGCTTCCAGAAATACAAAACCTTCGGTTTGATCACTATCCAGAGAGGCTCCCAGCTTTTGAAAGCCTCTCAGATGTATATCCAGAGGACGCCGGCCAATCTTATCTCCTCCCGGGCGTGGAAACCAGGCCTTTCCAAAGCGGGCAAGCAAAGGACCCGCGATCAAAACCGATCCCCGTAACCGGCCGGATTTCTCACTAAAGTTTTCCGATCGTAAATAATCAAAATCAATATCATCCGCCTGAAAAGAACAGCAGTGGCTATTCTTACGATGCACCTTCACTCCCATTTCAGTCAATAGCTCAATAAGCATATTTACATCCAGGATATCCGGAAGATTGTCAATGGTGATCTTTTCCGAAGTAAGCAAACAGGCGCTTATGACCTGCAAGGCCTCATTTTTTGCACCCTGAGGGATAATGGCTCCACTAAGCCTGTTTCCCCCCTTTACCTCGAATGCGTTATTCACTTACCACGGTTTTTATGTTTGTTATGCCTGTTTTTCCCGTTGCTTTTGCTTCCCCGGTGTGAATGATTTTTTTTCTTTGCACTGCTGCTGTAAAGATTCTCCGGTAACTGGATGCTGTGGTCATTAATATATTTAAGTCTTCCGTCCGTCATTTCAGACAGCTCCGCACTGATCATATCATCATGCATATTCTCCTTATGCCAGTTGGCGTATGCCAGTTTCATGTAATTGCCTATATATTGAATAAGGCCTTCCTTTTTTCCCGGATCTTTTTCAACAAGTGCTTTATTAAGAATTCCTTCAAAATTTTTCCCGAAATGGCGGTATTTGGGATATCTTTTGGGGTAAGGCAGGGACTCCGGTTTCTTACTCAGGGTCTCTTTTGTAGGAATAGGATACGGCGATCTCACTTTTAATTTAAAGTCAGAAATCAAAAACAGGTGATCCCATAATTTATGTCTCCAATCCTCCACATTTCTTAAATGCGGATTCAACATTCCCATCAGTTCAATAACAGATTCTGCATTCTTTTGACGTTTCTCATCATCATCAATGTTCATCAGGTATTCCACCATCTTTTGGACATTTCTGCCATACTCCCGGATGGCAAGATGATTACGCGTAGTATTGTATTCCATATATGCTTGAGTGAATAAAAAGGTATTTGCTGCAAAAGTAAGCAAAATGTACGACCTCTATGCATCTCCACAAGGGATGCCTGTCATTATGCTTCTTCAGCAACTACATTGATGCTGCGGCTGAGAGACTCTTCCAGTGAAATAAAAGTCTCTGTCCGATCAATGCCCTTTACTTTTTGAAGCTGATCGTGAAGCACGTGTCGAAGCTGCTGAATATCTTTACACACAATTTCTACAAAGATACTCCAATTACCGGTAGTATAGTTCAGACGAACTATTTCAGGTATATTCTGAAGTTCCTTGACAACAGAGTCGTAAAGAGAACTCTTTTCAAGATAAATACCAATAAAAGCAATTACATCATAGCCGATCATTTTCATATTTACCTGCAATTTGGTGCCTTTTACTACACCCATCTCATGTAGCTTTTTCATCCGCACATGAATGGTTCCCCCAGATACAAAAAGCTTTTTACCCAGATCGGCATAGGATATTTCTGCATTTTGCATCATTTCGTTAATAATCTGCAGGTCAAGTTTATCAATATTCGGTCCAGCCATTTAAAAAGGTTTAAAACATGAACAAATCACGCCATCCAATTCCTGATAGCGATAAATTACTGCTTAAAAGTAATAAAAATTAGAAAAATTGCAATATTCAACCCATTTTTTACAAAAAAATTCACAATACCCCTAATTATACTATTTTTGTTATCATGGGCCATAAAAAACTTATTCGTTTCGAGGAGATCAAAACGTTCTCTAATGTATTAATTTTTCCGGACGATAGTGCGGGTAACTGGAATACCCATTTTGGAAATCGCCATCCGCTGGTACTGGAATTAGCCTGTGGAAAAGGAGAATATACTCTTGAACTGGCGCGGCTGTTTCCGGAAAAGAATTTTATAGGCGTAGATATCAAGGGAAACCGCATTTGGAAAGGAGCCAAAACTGCACTGGAAGCGTTCATCCCGAATGCCGCCTTTTTGCGGATACGGATTGATCACATTGATCAATATTTTGCTCCCGGTGAAGTTTCAGAGATCTGGATCACTTTCCCGGACCCTTTTCTAAGGAAATCAAAAGCTAAAAAAAGGCTGACACACTCCCGTTTTTTGCATTTATATAAAAAGATACTGCAGCCGGGAAGCCATATCCATCTGAAAACAGATTCGCCGGAATTATATTTCTTTACAAAAGAAATGATCCGGAAAAATAACTGCATCCTGTACCGTGATCTATCGAACGTATATGCAACTGAACCGGATGCCCTTTTGAAGATCAAAACCTTTTATGAGAGAATGCACCTGCAGAAAGGACGAACCATTCACTATCTGGAATTTTCGCTCCCGGATCAGCTTCCACCTCTTCCCCGGAAAAAAACAGAAAGTCCACCCCGTTCTCAAAAAAGAAATGAAGATGTCCGTCAATAAAAAAGAAAAGAAGCCAAAAGAAACCAAACAAAATTTTTATGACGCCGTGTATAGGGTAGTTCGCCGGATCCCGCGCGGCCGGGTAACTACCTACGGCGCGGTGGCAGCTGCTACCGGCGCCAGGATGTCTGCCCGCATGGTGGGCTGGGCCCTTAGTATGAGTCATCATTCCCGGTCTCCAGTACCCGCCCAACGCGTGGTCAATCGAATGGGTATACTTACCGGCAGGCATCATTTTGCCACGCCAACCCTGATGCAGGAATTATTGGAACAGGAGGGCGTGGAGGTCAAAGAAAATAAGATCGTACACTTCAAAGATCTTTTTTGGGATCCTTCTGAGAATGAAGATCAGTAGGACAAGTTGGAATAGACCACTTGCAATAGGGTCTGTCCTACGGCCTTCAATGTATTTTTGTCTATCACTTTCATATTATCATCGATTGTATGGTGCCACGGCATAAAATCACCATTTCCCTGTAAACCAATTATATCCATAGTCGGGATTTGGGCAATCTTATTGATAAATTCATGGTCATCCGTAATACCAATGTTCCCCAGATTGCGATACCGGAAGTAATCGGAATACCCGATACGATTGGCAATATTCCAAACCATTTCCGATTGGGGACCCGCGTAATGCCGGGTCACCGCTTCACGAAAAAAATGGGCGCCCTTACCTCCTACCATATCAAGCAAAATACCGTATTTGGCACGATAACCATTCTTTTTAGCCTGACGGGCCCAATACTGGGTTCCCAATCCCCATGAGTCGCTCACATTATCGACGCCTGCATCTTCTACATCCGTTAATAAAATATCTACCCCCAGGCCGGGATCCTTCAAACCAAACTGACGCGCCGCTTCCAACAATATCCCTACTCCGCTGGCCCCGTCATCCGCACCATCAAAGTGCTGGTCTTTCGTTTTCTCATCGGCATCCGCAAAAGCACGCGTATCCCAGTGTGCCAACAATAAGATTCGTTCTTTTGATGCCGGATTAACATGACCGATAATATTTACACATTTATAAGAATTGCCCTGCGTTTTTACAAGGGTACGCTGTACGGTCACGGAATCCGTAAATTTTTTCATTTTCCCGATCATCCATTCCGCACATTTCTCATGAGCAGACGTATTAGGAATCCGCGGGCCAAATGCTACCTGGCGGTCTACGTAATGATAGGCGCTATCCGCATTAAAAGAAGGTGCAGACACCAGGGGCGGCAATTCCCGGCTTTCTTCCTGTTTGTTGGAACCCGAGTGACAAGAGTACAAAACGATACTTGCCGAAAATAGGAACAGGAAGAATTTTCCTCTTATAAACATTGTGTTAAAATTTGGCACAAAATAAAGAAAAACACTATAGAGAGGGAGGAATCAAATCCTATTTCTTTCTTAAAAATTGCTAACAAGACAAACAAGTCGTAAATTTACGCTCAAAAAAGTTATGGCAGAAGAACATATTGTAAAGATCTTATCTGTTGAACCCGTCACACACGACGTAAAACGGTTCAAAGTGGAAAAGCCAAACGGCTATTCTTTCATTCCGGGTCAGGCTACTGAAGTAGCCGTAAACAAAGAAGGGTGGCGTGAAAAAGCACATCCCTTTACTTTCACTTGCCTCAACGACTGGGATCATCTGGAATTTACCATTAAGATATATGATGAACGCAAAGGCGTTACCCATCAGCTGGGACAATTACAGGCAGGAGATGAATTAGTCCTGCATGATGTCTGGGGAGCTATTCAGTACAAAGGAGAAGGTACGTTTATAGCCGGCGGCGCCGGAGTAACTCCGTTTATAGCGATCTTCAGACAGCTGCAACAAGATGGTAAGGTAGGAAACAACCGACTTATTTTTTCCAATAAAACAGAAAAAGACATCATCCTTAAAGAGGAATTTGATAAGATATTGGGAAATAATTTTATCAATACCCTCACTGAGGAAAAGGTAGAAGGCTACGACCACCGCCTTATTGATGAAGCATATCTGAGGGAGAAAATAACGGATACCCATCAGAACTTTTACATCTGTGGGCCGGATCCAATGATAGATGCGATCAAAAAAGCGCTTGCAGCTATTGGAGCAAAAGAGAATGCAATCACGATTGAAATGTGAGCCTTGTGAAGAAAAAGTGATAAAAAGACCCAACCTGCAGATGTCCGGTTGGGTTTTTAACTTCAGAAAATGAAAACTATTTACACTCTTTTATATCTTCCATTATCCTGTTAGCAATATTTTGGGCTGTCGTTTCAAACTGGCTTTCGGCATAGATGCGAATAATGGGCTCCGTATTGGAAGCGCGCATATGTACCCAGTCGTCATCAAACTCAATACGCAGGCCATCCTCCGTGTTGGCAGGATGGTTTTTATATTTTTGACGGATCTGTGACAGGATCTCTTTTACATTAATACCTTTATCCAGCTCTATTTTATTTTTAGAAATAAAATAATCGGGATATTGTCCCCGCAGGCTGGATATTTTCTTTTTACTCAGGGCCAAATGGGTCAGGAACAGTCCAATACCGATAAGGGCATCGCGACCATAATGCAGCTCGGGATCAATAACGCCCCCGTTTCCTTCTCCTCCGATTACGGCATTGACCTCTTTCATTTTATGAACGACATTTACCTCGCCAACTGCAGCGGGGAAATATGTTCCTCCATGTTTGAGTGTCACTTCTTTCAATGCCCGGGTAGAAGATAAGTTCGAGACCGTATTTCCTTTTCTCTTACTCAATACGTAATCTGCAACGGCCACCAGGGTATATTCTTCTCCAAACAAGTTACCGTTTTCACAAACAAAACACAACCGATCTACATCCGGATCCACCGCTATTCCTAAATCGGCGTTCCGCTTTTTTACTTCGTTAGAAAGTGCTATCAGATTTTCCGGCAACGGTTCGGGATTATGTTCAAATTTCCCGGTTACTTCTCCATTGATCAAAGTCACTTTTTCAACTCCCAGTGCCGCCAGTAGGGCGGGGACAAAAATACTCCCGGTGGAATTAATTCCGTCTACCACTATGGAAAAATCATTCTTCGCAATGGCTTCTTTGTCTACCAATGGATGGTTGAGAATAAGATCAATATGCTTTTGCAAATAACCCTCCTCTCTGGTTTCATTCCCAAGATTATTTACGGCAGCAAATTCAAAAGCTTCTTGTTCTGCTATGGTCAATACCTTTTCCCCTTCTTCCGCAGAAATAAATTCTCCCTCTCCATTCAACAATTTCAATGCATTCCAGTTAGAGGGATTATGGCTTGCGGTCAGGATGATACCACCGGCTGCCTTTTCGTGTTTTACCGCAATTTCTACAGTAGGAGTAGTAGAAAGGTCAAGATTCATCACATTCCATCCCAGACTTTTCAAGGTGTTGATCACCAGGCCCTGTACCATTTCACCCGATATCCTGCCATCTCTTCCAACAACAATGGTGTCTGATTCCGGGTCCAAGTTTTTCAGCCAAGTCGCGTAGGCTGCCGTAAATTTTACAATATCCAAAGGAGTTAATGCCTCTCCGGCACGCCCTCCTATTGTTCCCCGAATACCGGAAATAGATTTTATTAATGCCACAATTTTTTACTTTTGGCCACAAAGATATCATAATTTGTAAAGAACTATCTTTGTACTGCCAAAAAGACTACTTAATATCCATTAAATGATCCATAGCATATTGCAGCTTGACCGGAAGATCTTTTTTATTATAAATAATCAATGGCATAATCCTGTTTTTGATGCCGTTTTACCCTTTGTCCGCAATCCCTACTTCTGGGCGCCATTGTACTTATTTCTTCTTTTTTTCATGTTGATGAATTTTAAATGGAACGGGGCCATCTGGGTCTTATTTTTCCTGGCCACATTCGGTCTTACCGATTCTGTTACGGCACATATTCTAAAGGAACTTGTTGTGCGTTACCGGCCCTGCCATGATCCTGTTTTCTCCCAGTATGTTCGTTCCCTTGTACCCTGTTCGGGTGGTCACAGTTTCCCTTCCAACCATGCAGCCAATCATTTTGGTTTGGCAACGTTCCTGTTCTTAAGTTTAAAAAAGACGGTGGGCCGGTGGATATGGGTGGCTTTTATCTGGGCCTTTCTGGTCTGCTATGCACAAGTATACGTGGGCGTGCATTATCCCCTGGATATATTGGGCGGTACCTGTGTAGGCCTTATTTTTGGCACTATAACCGGCAAAATCTTCAACAAAAAGTTTCAATTAGCTGCTTCATGAGGTGGATCTTCCTGCTCTTCATATTCATATTTACGCTGATTGGCGGGTTAATTCCTTTATGGTTTAAGAAGGTCCAATCAGCCATCATGTTTTATTTGCTGGCTTTCACAGGCGCTTTTCTTTTAGGAATCACGCTATTGCATCTGGTACCCGAGGCTTTTGAAGGACTGGGTAAGATTGCCGGACTATTCATCTTTCTGGGTTTTCTTTTACAAGTATTTTTGCAACAATGGTCTCAGGGGCTGGAACATGGCCATACCCCTAAAGATCATGGAAACGGCCATTTTCATGCAGATTCCGGCAGTGCCGCCAGTATCGTCCTCGGTCTGTCGGTACATGCTTTCATGGCGGGTCTTCCGTTGGGATTTAACTATGAGGATGCCTCTACCCTTCCCTCCTTATTCATTGGTATTCTACTTCATAAAATGCCTGAAGCGCTCACGTTAATGGTCATGTTAATGCATTTGCGTACGCGGCAAAGAGGAAACAAACTCTTGTTGTTCCTTTTTGCCTTGATTACTCCGGGCGCTGCCGTCCTCGCTTATGGCATGAATATGGAATTTGCAGCCATGAATACCATATTATTATATATTATTGCAATTGTAACAGGCGCCTTTTTACATATTTCCACAACTATTTTTTTTGAAAGCGGCACCCGTCATCATGAACTAAACAAAGGAAAAATCCTCAGCATGCTCGTAGGATTTCTCCTGGCAGGACTAACTTTATTTATAGAATAACATTTTTTTGTATTTTAGATCTTTGAAGCCCCAATATACATGGAAATTCTTATCATATTCATTCTCATACTGCTGAATGGTTTATTTGCCATGTCGGAAATTGCGTTGGTTTCGGCACGTAAAATTAAACTGGAAAGCCAGTCCAGAAAAGGAGATCAACAGGCCAGAGAAGCCTTACGGCTTATCCGCAACCCGGATCGCTTTTTTTCTACCGTACAGATTGGCATCACTTTAATCGGCATCCTCACGGGTATTTTCTCCGGAGATACGATTACGGAAAATGTGGCCGAGTTTATTGGAAAGTCCCAGACGCTGGCGCCGTACAAACATTCTCTGGCTGTTGTTATTGTCGTATTGCTGATCACCTATTTTTCCCTGATCTTAGGGGAATTAGTACCTAAGCGTATCGGTCTCTCCAATCCCGAAAAGATATCCAAATTCATGTCCGGTCCCATGAATTTTATCTCCACCATAGCCTATCCCTTCATTTGGATACTCAGCAAGTCTACACACGCACTGGTAAAGCTTTTTGGCATAAAGCCGAGGGAGAATGTAATTACGGAGGAAGAAATTAAAGCCATGATCAATGAAGGGACGACATCGGGTACTATTGATGCGGGAGAACAGGATATTATTGAAAGGGTCTTCCATCTGGATGATCGCACGATCACCTCCCTGATGACCCATCGTTCGGACGTCATCTGGATTGATATCAATGATCCGCCTGATAAATACAAAAGCAGCATCTCCAAAGAACTGCATTCCGTATATCCCGTCTGTGAAGGACAAATAGATGAAATCCTCGGTGTTATTTATACCCGCGACCTGTATTTGCACCCGGAAGGCACCCCTATCCGTAAGCTAATGAAAAAACCCCTGTTCATACCCGAGAACAACAGTGCTTTTCAGGTGATGGAAAAATTCAAGTTCGGGAAAACCAACTTCGGATTCATCGTGGACGAATACGGAGATTTCCTCGGCATGATCACTATGAAAGATATTCTGGAGGCCATTGTGGGAGATATGCCGGAAGAAGATGAAACAGATTTCGAAATTACCGACCGTAAGGATGGCACCTGGCTTGTAGATGCCCAAATCCCATTTTACGATTTTCTCACTTATTTCGAAAAAGAAGACTGGATCAATGATGAGGAGCAACAGGAATTCGATACGCTTGCTGGCTTCATTCTCTATCATTTGGAACATATTCCCCACGAAGGAGAAAAAGTGAATTGGCGTGGTTTTGTATTCGAGATCGTGGCAATGGACGGGCACCGGATTGATAAGATCCTTGTGGCACAATCTGCTCATCCGGAAGAGGAAGATCAGAAAAACAAAGATCCGGAAACAAACTAAACGAACCAAATCTGTTCAACTTCTAATCTGATCCGGTATAAATAGCCTTGGGTATCCGCATTTCAGATGGAACCGCAAAGGTGGTATCCACGCCGCTTTCATTGTGTAAACGGTCTAAAGCCGTTACCTCATAGAGGTATTCCTCTGTAGAGGAGGCCGCCGTGTCCAGAAAAGTCTGCACAAAGCGGGGATTTTTAGAAAATGTTTTATTGACAATCGCCAGAATATGAGCCGGATCATCGCGATCCGGCTGGGCAGTTCCGGGAAAACGATAAATAACAAACTGGGTAGTTTGAAGCGTTGTATCTTTATCTTTCCACTTAATAAGGTTGCCCTTAGCAGTTTTCAAAATACCTGCCAACTCCGGCGCTACCGGCGGAATACTGTCTATCCAGGGCATTGTAGGAGGGATAGCAGGATATTTATAATAATGGTTCCTCAGGCTGTCATCAAATCCCAAAGGATTTTTATAAAATGCTTTGGCGCTAAAATAAATGCTGCCTTTTACCTTTTTATATGACCGATTCGCTTCGATTTGCCGCGGCATTTCATCCGGCTTGCCCCAGGCGCCTTTGCCCCCGACACGATACAGCCCCTGGCCGATATACAATTGACGGCCATAGGTGTGATGTGCCCACCAATCGAGTAAAACCCCGTAGGGGGCTGCTGACAAGTTAAAATCCCAATAAATCTGGGGACATACATAATCAATCCAGCCTTTCTTCAACCACAGTAAAACATCGGCGTAAAGATCATCGTAATTTGTCTGGCCTGCATGAGTGAGGGAACCTTCCGGATCCTTATCATGATTACGCCAAACGCCAAAGGGGCTGATCCCAAACTTCACGTAAGGTTTAACAGATTTTATAGCTGCGGCAAGCATTTCAATAACGGTATCCACATTGTGTCTCCGCCAGTCGCCAATATTCAGGCCATTACCATATTTTTTATACGCTTCCCGATCCGGAAAAGCCTTTCCCCGAATGCGATAAGGATAAAAGTAATCGTCAAAATGGATCGCGTCTATATCATATCGACTGACAATATCTTTTACTACTTTAACCAGGTATTGCCGTACCTCGGGCAATCCCGGATTGAAGAATTTTTTTGTACCATAAGTGACGAACCATGAAGGATGACGCCTCACGGGACTGTAGGATGCAAGTTCACTTTCCTTACGAATATTAAATACGGCACGATAGGGATTGCACCAGGCATGAAATTCCATACCTCGTCGATGCGCCTCCTTTATCATAAATTTTAACGGATCGTAGTAAGGTTCGGGGGCCTTGCCCTGCTTGCCGGTCAGCCAATAACTCCAGGGCTCAAGCGTAGAGGCATAAAACGCATCCGCTGCAGGCCGCACTTGTACTATCACGGCATTCATCCCCACACTCTTCAATTTATCCAGCAACCGGGTGTATTCAGTCTTTTGGACAGCAGTTGGCAATCCCGGTTTAGAAGGCCAATCAATATTTGCCACGGTAGCTATCCAGGCGGCCCGGAGTTCCCGCTTGGGCGCATGCTGCGCAAAGCAGAAGAGAGAAGCAGTTAACAGAAAAACACTTATGATAAAACAGGGAAAATAATTTGCTATTCGTAACAAGGTCTTTATATTTGAGCTAATTAAAAAGCTGCAAAATAAGCAACTTCATCTACTTCACCCATCTTAAACCGACTAGTATGAAAAAATTAGCCTTGTTATTTTTATCGGTATCCGTCTTGCTATGGTCCTGCAATTCCTCCTCTCGCTCCTCTGATAATACAAGTGAAAATGATTCTGGTACGATAGAAAAGACAGTAGAAGCCCCGAAATCCGATAATGTTTTAAGTCCCACAGAAAAAGCCGATAACTGGCAGTTGTTATTTAACGGGAAGGACCTCACTGGCTGGAGAGGATTTCAACATAAGCCCGACAACGCCTGGAACGTGGCAGATGGCACGTTACACTGTGACGGGCATAA
Source organism: uncultured Chitinophagaceae bacterium (assembly GCA_964478125.1). Taxonomy (GTDB): domain Bacteria; phylum Bacteroidota; class Bacteroidia; order Chitinophagales; family Chitinophagaceae; genus FW021-bin31. The sequence continues at coordinate 42,684 of CAYZGR010000015.1, forward strand.
AAAGGATGCCGCTCATACTGACCTTATCACAGATAGTGCCTACAAAAATTTTATATTATCCCTAAAATGGAAAATTTCACCGGCTTCAAATAGTGGGATCATGTTTCATGTGACGGAAGATCAGCCACACACTTCTTTAACGGGACCAGAGTACCAGATTATTGACGACAAGGGATGGCCGGGAAAGCTGGAACCCTGGCAGCATACCGGATGCAATTATGCCATGCAAGTGCCGGATACCTTACCCGTACATTCGGTAGGAGAATGGAATACCAGTAAGATCGTTGTGAATGGAGCACATGTTGAACATTGGTTGAATGGCATGAAGATCCTGGAATACGAATTGTGGAGCCCCGAATGGAAAAAACAGAAAGCTTCCGGCAAATGGAAAGATGTTCCATCTTACGGAATGGCTAAAACCGGGCATATTGCGCTGCAATATCATGGAGGAGACATATGGTTCAAAGACATAAAAATAAAAGTACTGTAAAAGAAATGTAAGAAGCCTGGCAAAACCAAATACAATATAATGAGGAAAGCAGGATTATTTTCAATCGTTTTCATTCTATTCATCAATTTTCAATCATTGGCACAAGAGGACTTTAAGGCAGTAACCGGACTAATAGAAAGAGTGGTTCCTAAATTGGCAGAACATATTGAGCTAGAACCTATCGCAAAGGAACAGGGAAAAGATGTCTTCGAAATAGAGACCAAAGGCAGTAAAATCATTTTGAGGGGAAATAACGGAGTATCCCTGGCTTCTGCACTTTATTACTATCTGGATCATTATTGCAAATGCAGCATCACTTCGAACGGTACCCGCCTCAATTTACCGAATCCTTTACCCAAAATTTCTAAAAAGATCCATAAAACTACGCCTTACAAATACAGATATAATATTAATTATTGCGCCTTTAATTACAGCATGGCCTGGTGGGACTGGGACAGATGGCAAAAAGAAATAGATTGGATGGCCATGAACGGGATCAATATGCCGCTGGCGCTCACCGGAGAGGAAGCCATCTGGCAGGAAGTGTATCAAAAGCTGGGATTCAGTATAGAAGATCTGAAGAATTTTTTTACGGGGCCCGCCTATTTCGCCTGGTTATGGATGGGTAATCTGGATGGTTGGGGAGGCCCATTACCACAACATTGGATAGATTCACATAAAGAACTGCAAAAAAAGATCTTAAATTATGAAAGAGCCTTAGGCATGACGCCGGTGCTACCGGCCTTTACCGGCCATGTACCCCCCTCTTTTAAAGATAAGTTCCCCAATGCCAAACTCAAAAAAACCAACTGGGGATGGGGCTTCAAAGATGTGTATATTCTGGATGCCTCCGATCCGCTTTTCGAAACAATAGGAGACCTCTTTATAAAGATACAGACCAAAGAATATGGTACGGACCACTTATATTCTGCAGACACCTTTAACGAAAATATCCCCCCCACCAATGATTCTTCTTATCTGGATGCCATGAGTAAAAAAGTATATAACTCCATGGCCGTAGCCGATCCAAAAGCTATATGGGTTATGCAGGGATGGATGTTTTCCTATAATGTGCGCTACTGGCAACCTACGCAAATACAGGCATTGCTCAATGCAATACCGAATGACAAAATGATCATTCTTGATCTGTGGAGTGAATCTCATCCGGTATGGAATCGGGCCGAAGCTTATTATGGCAAGCCCTGGATTTGGAACATGTTACAGAATTTTGGTGGAAATGTCAGCCTTTTTGGCCGCATGCGCCATGTAGCCTATGATCCGGCCATTGCTTTGCATGATCCTGACGCAGAACACTTGGCCGGCATTGGTCTGACTCCCGAGGGGATTGAACAAAATCCGGCTTTATTTCAACTCATGACAGACAACGTATGGCGAACAGAACCTGTTAAACTGGATAAGTGGCTACACAGTTATGCCTTAAGGCGATATGGAGATACCAGCACGCTGATAGACCAGGCCTGGCAAATACTGAAAAATACCGTATATAGCGGCGGTAAAACAGAAGGAGGGCCTGAATCTATCATTACCGGCCGGCCCACCTTCGAAAAAAATACAGCCTGGACCAACACAACGCTCACTTATGATCCCATGGATTTGGTCAGATCTTGGGATCTGTTTATAAAATCGGCAGATCGCTTCAGGAACAGTGATGGTTTTCAATATGATATCGTGGATCTTACCCGGCAGGTACTGGCCAACTATGCCACGCCGCTTCAGCAAAAATTTGTAGAGGCCTGGCAGGAACGGGATAAAAAGACCTTTGATAAATACAGCAAAGATTTTCTGGAATTAATTGACGATATGGACGAACTCTTAGCCACACGCAAAGGATTTTTACTGGGTCCATGGCTGGCAAATGCCAGAAAGTGGGGAGTCACGAAAAAGGAAAGCGACCTCTATGAGTTCAATGCACGCGATCTTATTACCCTATGGGGAGGAAAAGACTGCCCTCTGCATGAATATGCCTGCAGACAATGGTCCGGACTGCTGAAAGGATTTTACAAACCCAGATGGGAAAAGTTTTTCCAAAAAATTGATGAAGCTTTAAAAGATCATACTCCTATGAATATTCCCAAGTTTGATAAAGAGATCAAGGAATGGGAATGGAACTGGGTACATACGCATGATTCCGATAAATATCCGGTTGAACCATCCGGTCATCCCGTGAAAGAAGCCCAAAAAATGTATAAAAAATACAGGGAGCAAATAGGAGAAATTTATGGATAGGCCTTGTCCATACAACGATTATGTAAGATATCGTAAAGTGATATCTACGTATAGTACGAGGTGAAGCTGTAATTTTTTTCAGAAAATTTCCTCTTTCTCATGGATTATTCCTCATAATAATTACCTTTGCCAAATACCCTACTAAGTCTATAGGGTATATACCTAAACTATTTTAAAATCAAAAATGTCTGTAAATCAAACTGATATACGAATTCCCAGGCTCACGCTTGTTGGTGCGGGACCGGGCGATCCCAAACTGATCACACTGAAAGGGATGGAGGCGCTGCGATCGGCGGCAGTTGTTCTGTATGATGCCCTCGTGGATCCGGAGATGTTAAAATATGTATCTTCTAAGGCGATCAAACGTTTTGTAGGTAAACGGGCAGGCATACATCCTTATTCACAGGAGAGCATCAATGAGATGATCGTACGATATGCTTTTAGTCATGGCCATGTTGTCCGTCTGAAAGGCGGAGATCCGTTTGTTTTTGGCCGGGGCTATGAGGAAATTGTTTATGCCGAAAGCTTTAATATTGAAACAGAAGTTGTTCCGGGCGTTAGTAGCGCTACGGGATTGCCCGCACTAAAAAAGATTCCGTTGACCACCCGGGGAATTAATGAAAGTTTTTGGGTGCTCACCGGCACAACTTCTCAAAAAAGCATTTCCAATGACCTTCTTTTAGCAGCCCAGACCCGGGCGACAACCGTGATCCTGATGGGGCTGAAAAAACTGGGAGAAATCATGGAGATCTACCGGAGTGCCGGTAAAAATACACTACCTGTAGCTGTGATCTTTAATGGAAGTCTCCCCAATGAACAGTCTTTTACCGGAACGGTGCAGGATATTGAACATAAGATAAAAAATACAGCCGTCAGGGGTCCGGCCCTTATTATCCTGGGTGAGGCTGTAAGATCCCTGCTGAATAAAGAAAAATCCCTACCCGACATTGTAAAAGAAAATTATTTAGAAACCGCCACTTAACGGTGGATGATAAAATGGCCTGCAAAAGCGTCTTAAAAATGAGTCTCAATCATTCAAAAATAAAAGCAGAAACTTCGATCAGAAGAAATACTTTATTTCCGGTTTTTTTAAAGCCGGAACATCTCCATACGCTGATCATAGGCGGAGGAAACGTAGGCCTGGAAAAGTTAACCGCATTGCTGTCCAATGCCCCTAAAGCACAAGTGACGCTGGTAAGTAAAAAGATAAAGCCGGAAATCAGGAAACTGGCTGCGGAGGCGCCTAATGTAAGAATGATGGAGAAATCTTTTTCCACCTGCGATCTGTATGGGATGGATCTGGCCATCGCAGCCACAGGTCATGCGGAACAAAATCTGCAGATCTACCATGCAGCAAAAGCAATGCGGGTACTGATCAATGTAGCCGATACGCCGGACCTGTGTGATTTTTATCTGGGATCAATTGTACAAAAAGGCAGCTTGAAAATAGCCATTTCTACAAACGGGACATCTCCAACAATGGCCAAACGCCTGCGGGAGACTTTGTCTGATACGCTCCCTGCACAAATGGAAGAAGTGCTTCAAAATCTGCATAGGATCAGAAAACAGCTTAAGGGAGATTTCTCCAACAAAGTAAAAAAACTCAACGAGATCACCGCTGTTTTAGCAGTTCCTCCGGCAAGCAAAGAATCAGGATAAAATTTTACTTCGACGTCTATACATACATAGCAGTGTTCGCTACAAAATAATGAATATGATTATTGACCAGATTTATAGCAAAGTAAAACCCCGGAAAAGGCAGACAGGAAAAACCGAAAGCCATTCAAGAAGTCTTATGAAGGCCATATCATGGCGGTTTTTAGGTTCTCTGGATACGATTTTGCTTTCCTGGTTCATTTCAGGAGACCTGAGTATCGCTTTTTCCATCGGAACATTTGAATTGTTAACCAAAACGATCCTTTATTATTTTCATGAGCGTCTCTGGAGTAATATCAAATGGGGTAAATAAGAAATATTTCATTTTTAACATCAATATAAATCCAACAATTTAAATTATCAAAAAACATGGATTGGAAAACAGGTTTAAAGAGGGGCCCTTTTTCTGAAGTACAAACGAATCAGTTAGTTGACTTGCTACCCGGTCTGAATGCCGGACAGGTACAATGGTTGAGTGGTTATCTGACCGGTATAGAACCCTTGATACAAGATATTCTCCCCGAATCCGGAATGCAACCCGTAGCGGCCCCCGTTTCCGAATCTGATGTAGAACCCATATGGATCCTGTATGCTACACATACGGGAAACAGCGAACGATTGGCTCAACAATCAGCAGAAAAAATGAAGGCGATCGGACGAAAAGTGGAGGTCGCTGATATGGAGTCTTTCAAGGCCAAGAAACTAAAGAAGATCCGGGAATTATTAATTATTGTAAGTACAGACGGAGAAGGTGATCCGCCGCTTCAGGCCGAGGAATTGCTCGAATTTCTACAAAGCAGTAAAGCTCCCGACTTGAGTCATATGACCTATAGCATCCTGGCGTTGGGAGATTCTTCCTATACACAATTTTGCCAGACAGGAAAAGATTTTGATACCCTATTGGAGAAACGGGGCGCAAAGAAAATTATGGAGCGAGTAGACTGTGATGTGGATTTTGAAGATGATTATGAACAATGGATAGAAGAAGTTCTTTCAAAAACAGGATTGTCTGTTGGCAATAACGGTACATTAGTGGAAATGACAGGTACGCCGGCGCCAAATATCAAACCAGCAGCAATCTATGGCCGGAAAAATCCATTCACCGCTACCGTACTGAAAAAGATAAACCTGAACGGACGCCATTCCAGTAAAGAGACCATACATCTGGAATTGGATCTGAATGGTTCGCAACTCACTTACAAACCGGGTGACGCCTTGGGGATCTATGCACCTAATTCTAAAAAATTAGTTGATGAAGTATTAACCTGCCTTCACTTCTCGGGAGAAGAAGTCATCGAAACTTATAGAGGCGGCAAAACCCTGAGGGAGGCCCTGATCTCTGATTACGAATTAACTCCTTTAACCAATGTATCGCTGAAACGTTATGCCGAACTCACAGGAAGCGACAGATTGAAAAAGATTACAGAGGACAGCACCGCTATAGCGAAATATCTTTACGGACGCGATATCATTGATCTGATCAACGAAGAATCCTATGGCCTGAGCCCCGAAATATTTCTTTCCCTGCTTCGCAAGAACGCGCCCCGCATGTATTCCATAGCTTCCAGCCAAGAAGCGGTGGAAGATGAAGTTCATATAGTAGTATCTACCGTACGATACCAGGCTCACGGACGGCAAAAAGAAGGACATTGTTCTACTTTTCTTTCAGATCGTGTTGAGGAAGAGGAACAAGTTCAGGTATTTATAGATCCGAATACCAAGTTCAAACTGCCCGCTGATATTGATCGGCCCATTATTATGGTAGGCCCCGGGACAGGAGTAGCGCCATATCGCTCTTTCCTTCAACAACGAGAGGCAGAAGGCAATGCAGGTAAATCCTGGTTGTTTTTTGGAGACCGGAACTTTATAACTGACTTTCTTTACCAGGCCGAATGGTTGCAATATCTTAAAGAGGGCACCTTAACCCGCGCCGATGTAGCCTTCTCTCGGGATCAAAAAGAAAAGATCTATGTACAGCATAAAATGCTGGAAAAGGGCAAGGAACTTTTTGCCTGGCTGGAAGAGGGTGCTCATTTTTACGTTTGCGGCGATAAAGATCACATGGCTAAAGATGTGGATATCGCTTTGAAAAAAATCATTCGCGATCATGGGGGAATGACGGAAGAAAAAGCAACTGAATATGTGAAATCATTGCAACGCACGGACCGGTATCAAAAAGATGTATATTAGTTAAATAAAGAAAAATGATAAAAACGGAAGAAGTTTCTGCCGAGGAACATTTAAAAGAAGAAAGTAATTATCTACGCGGCCATATTCTCGAAAATCTGGATGACCCACTGACGGGAGCTTTGCCTCCCGATGATGTCAAGATCCTTAAGTTTCACGGCTCCTACCAACAGCAGGACCGGGATCTGGAAAAAGAAAGAAAAAAACAAAAACTGGAACCGTTATATCAGTTCTTTGTACGGGTCCGTGCCGCAGGCGGGGTAGTCTCACCCTCCCAATGGCTGGTGTTGGACCGGCTCTCCGAGCAATACGGAAACGGCACAATGAAATTAACAACCCGACAATCTTTTCAGCTTCACGGTATCCTGAAATGGAACCTTAAAGCCTCCATTAAAGCCATCAATGAGGCATTGCTCAGTTCCATTGCCGCATGTGGAGATGTGAACAGGAATGTGATGTGTAACCCCAATCCTTATCAATCCAAGGTACAGGAAGAAGTATACCAATATGCGGCGGCATTAAGCGAGTATTTCAAACCCAAATCGAGAGCTTATTATGAAATATGGCTGGATGAAGAAAAAGTGGCAAGTACCCAGGAAGAAGTCGAACCTGTATATAAAAAACGATATTTGCCTCGTAAGTTTAAAATAGGCCTGGTCACGCCCCCCAATAATGATATTGATATTTTTGCCAGTGATCTGGGGTTTATTGTCATAGAAGAGAACGGCGCATTACAAGGTTTTAATGTTTGTGTCGGCGGTGGCATGGGAGCCACTTTTGGAGAAGAGAGCACCTATCCCAGACTGGCTGATGTAATTGGTTATATTCCCCCGGAAGAAATTATAAAGGTATCGGAAACCGTCATTGCCATTCAACGTGATTATGGAGACCGGTTGAACCGAAAACATGCCCGGATAAAATATACTATTGATACCAGAGGGCTTGACTGGTTTGTCGGCGAGCTGGAAAATCGATTGGGATGGAAACTGCAGCCGGCCAGATCCTTTCACTTTGATACCAATGGGGACCTATATGGATGGATGAAAGGCATCAATGACAAATGGTTTTATACCTTGTTTATAGAAAACGGCAGAGTAATAAATAAAGAAAATTACCCCCTCAAAGATGCCCTGAGAGAAATAGCCAAAAAACACAAAGGAGATTTTCGATTAACCGGCAACCAAAATCTGATCATAGGAAACGTAAATGAAAAAGATAAACATGTGATCGAAAAGATCCTGAACAAATACGGTGTTCAGAATGATCAGACACATACCGGTTTAAGAAGAAGTTCCCTGGCTTGTGTAGCATTAAATACCTGTGGACTGGCCTTTGCAGAAGCAGAACGCTATTTGCCACAATTAATAGATAAGCTGGATGTCGTTATGAGAGCAAATGGGCTGGAAAAAGAGGAAATAAATATCCGGATGACAGGCTGTCCTAATGGCTGCGCCCGTTCCCGCCTGGGAGAAATAGGTCTTATTGGCAGAACGGTTGGCAAATACAATTTGTACCTGGGGGCCAGCCATAACGGAGATCGGCTAAACACTTTATATAAAGAAATGCTTTCTGAAAAGGACATCCTCGGAACACTTGAGCCCATCATTAAGGCTTTTTCTTCAGAAAGAAAACAAGGAGAGCATTTTGGAGATTATGTACACCGAAAAAAAATCGTCTCATAGATGAAGCTTTTACCGGCCCGCAACCCTTCATCGCCTCTTATATCTTTTTACCGACTGGAATGGAAAGCCCATTCAGGGTTTACATCATTTTAATATCGGGATACGCATTCATTTACTTTGTCGTTTCTTCCAAATCCGTTAAACTTGTATCCTCTTTTAGCGTATTAATCATTTATTATGGAGATTTGGAAAACATATCAGGAAAAAAATCAGGATCGTTTCCTGGAAGAATTATTAGATCTATTGCGTATCCCATCCGTGAGTGCGGACAGCAATCATAAGGAGGATGTAAAAAAATGTGCGGAAAGGGTAAGTCAGCGCCTGGAAGAAGCGGGAGCGGAAAACGTAGAGATTTGCGAAACAGGAGGACACCCGATCGTATATGGAGAAAAGTTAGTTGACCCAGGGCTACCCACTGTTTTGGTGTACGGCCATTATGACGTACAACCGCCAGATCCTTTAGAGCTTTGGAATAGCGGGCCTTTTGATCCCGTAATTAAAGACGGAAAGATCTATGCCCGTGGTGCTGCAGATGACAAAGGACAATTCTACATGCATATCAAAGCCCTGGAGACCCTGGTAAAAACCAATACGGTACCCTGTAATATCAAATTCATGATCGAAGGGGAAGAAGAGGTAGGATCGGCCCATCTGGATACTTTTGTCTATGAAAATAAAGACCGGTTAAGTGCTGATATTGTCTTGATCTCCGATACATCCATGCTGAGCATGGAACATCCTTCCATAGAAACGGGTTTACGCGGGCTGGCCTATATGGAAGTAGAAGTGACCGGACCGAACCGGGATTTACATAGCGGCGTATATGGCGGTGCAGTAGCCAATCCTGCTACTTTGCTTTGCCGGATGATCGCCGCCCTGCATGACGACAACAACAAAGTGACCATACCCGGGTTTTATGATGATGTGGCCGTCTTAAGCGATGCGGAGCGAAAAGCCATTAATAATGCGCCTTTCAATGAAGAAGCCTACAAAAAGGACCTCGGCATATCTTCTCTCCGGGGGGAAAAGGGATATTCTACCTTTGAGCGTACCGGCACTCGTCCCACTCTGGATGTAAACGGAATCTGGGGAGGTTATATAGAAGAGGGTGCAAAAACCGTTTTACCTTCCAAAGCCCATGCTAAAATCTCCATGCGACTGGTACCTCATCAAAAGTCAAAAACCATTGAAAAATTATTTACGGATTATTTTAAGAAACTGGCTCCGGAGGGAGTAACGGTAAAAGTAAAAGCCCTCCATGGGGGTGAGCCTGCAGTCACTCCGACGGACTCGGCAGCTTATAAAGCCGCAGAAAAAGCAATAACTACCACTTTCGGCAAGAGCCCCATTCCTACCCGCGGGGGAGGAAGCATTCCCATCGTTGCCCTTTTTGAAGAGGCCCTGGAGATTAAATCCGTACTGATGGGTTTCGGATTGGATAATGATAACCTGCATTCTCCAAATGAAAAATATGACCTGTTCAATTTCTACAAGGGGATAGAAACGATTCCTTATTTCCATAAATATTTTGCAGAAATGCACGAATAAGGAAATATTCTAAAGCCATAAGACGCTGTTATTTCAGCCTTCTAAAGCTGCAAAAGGTGAAACGCTGTATAGTACCGAAAGGGGTTTTATGATCCACAGCTTTACAGTTTATCTTTTCAAAATAACCCTTTAAACGGTCGGTTATTGTTTCCTCGCTGTATTGCTTAATAGATATGCCGCTGCATTTTTCAGGCCCTTGCTCCGAAAATGTACCCATAACCAAGATACCATGAGGTCTTATACTGCGGTGTGCAATAGTAATATAATTTGATATCTCATTCTCTTTGGTCAGAAAATGAAAAGTAGCCCGATCATGCCAAACATCGTATTGTTCGGGAGGATCAAATTCGGAGATATCTGTCACGATCCATTCTACCTCCGCTGCTCTTCTGCCAAGTCGCTCTTTCGCTCTTTCCACGGCCGTTTCGGAGATATCCAGTACGGTTAAGTTTCTATATCCGTTGTCTAATAAATGATCTACCAAGAAGCTGTCTCCCCCACCTATGTCAATGATCTTAGCAGTTACCGGTATTGTGAATTGTCCGATAAAACTCAGAGAAGTCTCAGGTACAGACTCATACCAACTAACTTCTTTGGGTTGCTTTGTAGCATAAACATGCTCCCAATGCTCCTTCCGGTCAAAATTCTCCATCTTAGCTATTCTTTATTTACCTTCTAGACAGGTGATCTCACTAATTGATCAGCCAAGATATCAAAAGATCTGCTCTTAAACAATTAATTTTAACCCATAGGTTTGAAATCGGGAAAGGGGTGAAATTGCTTCACTCTTTTTCAATATAGATAGTTCCTTAATTCGGACCGCAAGACAACCGTATCCACTGTAGTCATTTTATTCGGATGGACCTGAACATCATGAAGAGTATCTTTCAAAAAGAAAGAGGTATCCGGGTCAAACACGAGTTGATAAGAACCCGCAGGCATTCCCCAAAATTTATACTTACCGGTTGTATCGGGTAAAGAAGATCCTACTGTATCTTCATTTTGGAGCGCAAAAACATAGGTCCGCACATCCGAAGGCAGTACCACTCCTTCAATAGTACCTCCTTCCGTCTTGATAAAAGTGCGGACAACCGGCTTTAACAAGTACTTCTCATGCTCCACCATAACAACAGAACGAGCAGCATCAAAGTCCATAACCAGTACACAAGTAGCTCCCGGTTTAATCTCAGCATGTACATTCAACTTTAGCCCAGATTGTTGTCCCGATGGAGCGGTCAACATCTTTTTTGTCCCGTCTTTAAGTATCACATAGTTATTTTCTCCCAATGAAAGCCGTATCTGAGAAATTCTTCCCGAAGGAATATTTGCTGTCGCCAGAAGCGTATCTTTCCCATTTCTATATTTCATCAGGTTATATAGACCGGGATGCCTTAAAGGAACTTCTATCCATCCGCTCTCCACCGCCGAATCGGCACCTGTTACATGAACCATCACCTTTTGAATATCAATCCATACGGCCTGAAAAGTACCGGGAGCATCCGTCAGGTAGAGCTTCAGTTTAGAAGGAGATTTCATAATATCCCCGGATTCCTTTTTACATGCATTAAAAAATAAAAGAACTGTTGTCGCTACCAACAGGCAGGGCATCATCCATTTATACGCACTCCACATTCCACATTAACTTTAGAAAAAATTTAAAGAGGTATTTTCTGTTTTTAAACAAGAACTGTACCAATAAAATAAAAAGGGATAATTTCAGAGATTAAAATGTATCCTTTTTAAAGTTTTAGCGTCTACCTAATGAATATCAAATTC
>CAYZGR010000016.1:0-1347 GCA_964478125.1 uncultured Chitinophagaceae bacterium
ATATAAGTATATTTCGATAAATTTGGAGCACATTTGAGCTTAAATAAGAGAATGGCGTCATATATAAAGATTATTAAAATGGCTGTGCATAACTGAAGTGTTAATTAATCAATTTTTTCTGGATGAGTTATTGGTAGCCATCGCGAGAAAGCCGGACTGACAAAATCCTATTTACAGCAATAAAAGAAGAAATAAGGAGCTTAAAAGCTGAGAAAATGATGGGACAAGATACGCACCGCAAGATCATTCACATAGATATGGATGCGTTTTATGCTTCTGTGGAACAACGTGATTTTCCGAAATATCGCGGTCTGCCTCTGATTGTCGGCGGACCGCCGGAGGGTCGGGCTGGTGTGGTGGCTACCTGTAGCTACGAAGCCCGGAAATTTGGTATTCATTCTGCCATGCCTTCTAAAACAGCACAGCGCTTGTGCCCGGATGCTGTTTTTATTTATCCGAGATTTGATGTTTACCGGGCGGTTTCCCGGCAAATTCATGTCATTTTTCACCGTTATACTGATGTCATAGAACCACTTTCGCTGGATGAGGCCTACCTGGATGTGACATGCGACAAACAGGGAATTGGTTATGCTATGGACATTGCCGGAAAGATTAAACAAACCATTAAAGAAGAGTTGAACCTGACCGCATCCGCCGGGGTCTCTATTAATAAATTTGTGGCCAAGACTGCTTCGGGGATGAACAAACCGGATGGCCTGACTTTTATAGGACCTTCACGGATTGAGGCTTTTATGGAGAAATTACCCGTTGAAAAGTTCCATGGAGTGGGTAAAGTAACGGCAGCTAAAATGAGGCGGCTGGGGTTGTTTACGGGGGCCGATCTGAAAAAAGTATCTGAACAGGCTTTGGTACAACATTTTGGAAAACAAGGGAGGTTTTATTATAAGATTGTGCGGGGTATCGACAACCGGCCAGTACAAGCCTATCGTGAAACAAAATCTGTCAGCGTGGAAGATACCTATCAGGAGGATCTTACAACAAAAGAAAGCATGTTTTTGGAATTAAAAGATCTTTCCGGACGGCTTGCCGTACGTATACAACGACATGGCTTAAAAGGCAGAACCGTCACTGTAAAGTTTAAATTTCATGATTTTAAAATCATGACCCGCAGTCGTTCCGTTGCCATTCCAATGAATAGCAAAAAAAGCATTCTCCGGGCTGTGAAATATATCCTGGGCCAGGCTCCTCTGGAAGGGAAGCGGGTTCGCCTTTTGGGGATAGCGATTTCCAGATTTGAATCGGCAGAAGATAAAGGAGAAGAAGCTATTCAGCCTGAACTGTTCTGATCATTTGTTTATTTAAAAGTTTCCGGAAGATAAAGAAAGT
>CAYZGR010000016.1:1447-53628 GCA_964478125.1 uncultured Chitinophagaceae bacterium
TCTTCTCCAATCTGACTTTGTCTCTTTTTGGGTCTTATAAGAAATCATCAATATGATTGATATTGGACTTAATGGTATCTACTACTTCTGCCATTCTCCCGTCTATGAGCATCTTGGTCATGGAGGTGGCAAAGCCTTTCATTTGTTTCCATTCGATGTGAGGGGGAAGGGCCAAGGCTGCGGGATCGGTCATGACGTTTACTAATACCGCTCCTTCTATTTCCATTGCCTTTTTAAGACCTTCTTCCACTTCCTCGGGTGTTCTGATGGTCATACCCGTAATGCCCATGGCTTCGGCCAGTTTTTCAAAATCGGGATCAATCATGTCGGTTTCCCAATCCGGGATTCCTTCCACCTGCATTTCCAATTGAACCATACCCAGGGAGCGGTTATTAAAAACAATCATTTTAACAGGTAATTTGTACTGGGCGACGGTCATGATATCACCTAATAACATAGAAAGTCCGCCATCGCCACATAGGGCTATTACTTGTCTGTCCGGACATGCCAGGGCGGCCCCTATGGCCTGAGGCATCGCATTGGCCATAGAGCCATGGACAAAGGATCCCAGCATATCACGGCCCTTAGTTGCGTGAATATAGCGCGCTCCCCAGACGCAGCACATGCCCGTATCCACGCAGAATATGGCATGATCGGAAGCTGTTTTATTAAGTACAGAGGCGACATATTCCGGATGAATCTTGTTTTTCCCCCCACGGCGACCTACCACGTTTTCATTTAAATGCTCAAGTGTTTTTTTATAGATGGCTTTCTGGGTTTTTAAGAACTCGTTTTCTTTTTTCTCATTTAGGAGAGGAAGCAGTGCTTTTAAAGTCTCCCGGATATCCCCCGTTAGTCCCATGTCCAGTTTTGCTCTTCTTCCCAGGCGTTCGGGCTTTAGATCTATTTGAATGATCTTGTTTTTATAGGGCATGAAGGGCGTATAGGGAAAATCGCTACCCAATAAAAGCAGTACATCGGCATCATGCATGGCTTCATAACCGGAAGTAAGCCCCAATAATCCTGTCATGCCTACTGCATTGGGATTATCATATTCTACCTCCATTTTTCCCCGGTAAGAATAGGCAACCGGCGCATTTAACTTTTTTGACAAAGCCATTACCTCTTGATGTGCTCCTTTACAGCCATATCCACAAAATAAAACGATGTTTCTTCCTTCATTTATGATCCCAGATAGCTCTTTAAGTTCATCATCAGAAGGCCTGATCACCGGATGAGGATTGAATGTTTTTAATGAAGAATGACTTGCCGCGGTATCCATGGCCGCCACATCGCCTGGCAATCCGATTACTGCGACACCGCCTATTTGTTTTGCATGCTGCATGCCCGCTTGCAACATACGGGGGAATTGCTCCGCATTAAAAGCGATCTGATTATACACACTACAGTCGTCGAATAATTTTTTAGGATCCGTTTCCTGGTGGTAATCCATCCCAAACTCCCGGCTGATGCAGGTAGAAGCGATAGCCAGAACGGGAGCTCCCGAACGATGAGCATCATACAATCCATTAATCAGATGTACATGGCCGGGGCCGCTGCTACCGGCACAGCAGGCCAGCTCGCCGGTCAGTTGCGCTTCTGCTCCCGCCGCATAAGCGCCTACTTCTTCGTGACGTACATGGATCCATTCAATACGTTTATCCCTGCGAATAGCATTATTAACAGGGTTCAGACTATCGCCGGTGACCGCATACATTCTTTTTACTCCGGCCTCAACCAGCATTTCAACCAATTGTTCTGCAACCTTTTTTGCCATACTTTTCTTGTTTTGAATTAAAAATAGAAGCGTATTTTCAAAGGATTAGCAACCTAAAGGTACAATAATTTGAGAGAGTCTGAACCATCTGATATACAATGTCTTAAGGTGTTTGGCATAGTAGTTGTTTATTATTGGATTACTTATTTTTTAATTTTAAAAGAATAAATTATGAAACGCGTATTAAACACAAAAACTTTTATCATAGGTCTGGCGGCCGTAACCTTATTCGGTTGTGGTAAACCCTTAACAAAAACACAAAAAGGAGCTGCTATTGGTACGGCCAGTGGCGCTGCTGCAGGCGCTATTGTGGGTAAAGTAGCCGGAAATACTGCTTTAGGAGCTATTGTGGGTGCTGCAGTTGGGGGCGGCGCCGGCGCCATTATAGGTCATAAAATGGATCAACAGGCTAAGGAAATACAGCAACAGGTACCTAATGCAGATGTCGAACGCTCCGGAGAAGGTATTGTGGTGACCTTTAACAGTAATGTATTGTTTGGCTTTGACAAATCTGATCTCACCACAGAGGCCAGGGGCACTATAGACGACTTGTATACCATTTTGCAGAAATATCCCAATGAGAATGTATTGATTATTGGTCACACCGATAATGTAGGTTCAGATTCTTATAATCAAAAATTATCTGAACGCAGAGCCTCTTCCACCGCAAATTACCTCATCGGAAAGGGAATTGCAGCCGGCAGAGTAACAACCAAAGGAATGGGAGAAAGCGACCCCAAGGTGGCCAACGATACAGATGCACACAGGGCTGAAAACCGGAGAGTAGAATTTGTATTAACCGCCAACGAACAAATGAAAGAAGAAGCCAAAAAGGAAGCTAATTCATAAAGGAAAGGGAAGGGGCCTTAGCTTATAGACTATAGACCTGTCACGGCCAGTATAAAAGAATATCCGGGCCGGGACAGGTCTTTTTTCATAAAAGCGAAAGGAAAATATTAAAGCTTAACTTTGCTTCCATGATGCATATTGATATTCTGACTGTGCTTCCCGAATTAATGGAAAGCCCCTTCTCTCATTCTATATTGAAAAGGGCGCAACAAAAGGAATTGTTGGAGCTCAGGGTCATTAATGTGAGGGATTTTACGCCTTATAAGCATGGGCAGACAGATGATTATCAATATGGCGGAGGCGCCGGAATGGTCATGATGCCAGAGCCGCTTGCTCTCGCGATCGAAAAGTTACAGAAAGAACGTGTTTATGATGAGATTATCTTTTTAACTCCTGACGGAGAAACATTAAAACAACCGTTGGCCAATCAGCTATCCCTGAAAGAAAATCTCTTGCTGATTTGCGGCCATTATAAGGGAATTGATGAGCGCATACGTATGCATTATGTAACCCGTGAGCTCTCTATAGGAGATTACGTGTTGTCCGGTGGAGAGTTAGCTGCCGCAGTACTTGTAGATGCCGTGGTACGACTTATTCCCGGTGTTTTAAATAATGAAACTTCCGCTTTGTCCGATTCTTTTCAGGATGCGCTGCTGGCGCCCCCGGTTTATACCCGACCTGCCGATTTCAGAGGCTGGAAGGTCCCCGATATCTTATTAAGCGGTCATGAGAAAAAGATTGAAGAATGGCGGTTTGAGCAGGCGTTGAAACGAACCCGTGAACGTCGTCCGGATCTGTTAAAAGAAACGGATATAGATTCTGCAAAAGAACGTCAATAAAAAAGTTTCAATATAAAAACTTATGGTAGTAATGAAAACGACACCCTTTATTGAAATGCACAAAGCGCTGGGAGGAAAGTTGGTGGAATTTGCAGGTTTTGAGCTTCCGGTATCCTTCACCGGAATTAAAGAAGAACACGCCTCGGTACGTAAGAATGCCGGAGTTTTTGATGTCAGCCATATGGGCGAGTTGATGATTAAAGGATCCGGTGCTAAAGCGCTTATTCAGAAACTTACCTGCAACAATATTGAAAAGATGAAAACTGGGAAGGTACAGTACAATTGCCTGATCAATGAGCAGGGAGGGATTATAGATGACTTGCTTATCTACTGCATAGAGGAGGATGCGACCTATATGCTGGTAGTAAATGCCGCCAATATTGCAAAAGACTGGGATTGGATCCGTACGCATAATCAGGAAGACGCCGAATTGCAAAATATAAGTGATGTAACCTGCCAGTTGGCCATCCAGGGACCGAAAGCTGTACAGATCATTTCTGATCTGACAGATATAGATCTGGTCAATATGAAATATTATACTTTTGAAAGGGGAACTTTTGCCGGTGTGGATAATGTGTTGATCAGCGCTACGGGGTATACCGGTTCCGGAGGGGTGGAGATCTATTTTGAGGATAAAGACGACCATGCTCAGAAGATATGGAACGAAATCTTCAGGAATAAAGAACAAACCGGTATCCTTCCGGCCGGCTTAGGCGCTCGTGACACTTTGCGCATGGAGATGGGGTATTGCCTTTACGGGAACGATATTGACGATACTACAACGCCTCTGGAAGCCGGATTGGGATGGATCACCAAATTGAATATAGCGGATGATTTTGTGGGCAGGTCTATATTGGAAAAGCAGAAGGCCGAAGGGGTCACCCGTAAACTTATTGGATTTGAAATGAAGGATCGCGGCATCCCCAGAAAGGGATATGCGATAGTTAATGCGGAGGGGAAAGAGATAGGTACCGTAACTTCCGGTACACATTCTCCATCTTTAAACAAAGCCATTGGAATGGGATATGTTAAGAAAGAGCAGGCCGCACCCGGGACAGAGTTATTTATTTCCGTAAGGAATAAAAACTTAAAGGCAATGGTTTGTAAAATGCCCTTTGAATAAGAGGCCGTGTAATTCAGATCTGTGATTCAAAAGAGAGCGATCGTAACACAAGCTCTGATTCTGTCAGGACCTTTTTATGTATTCTGGTATTGGGCCTCCGACCCTATTTATTACTTTTCTCCTTTGGGTTTCCAGATTGGTATCCGGTAGCTGATGGTATAATTGACGTCAAAAACCGCATTGGACGTTGCTTTTCCGAAACCCGGTATCAGATAGGGCCGGACTTCCTTATCCACATTTTTGGTGGTTAACAGCCGGATATGTAATCCCCAGTCCAGGAATAGGTTACTCAATACTTCTACTTTTAGACCAACAATGGCCTCGGCCCACTGGGGCAATAGCGTCTTAGAAGAAAAACGGCCCTTCACATCTCCCCAGTAGGGGTTGGATATCTGATATTCGGGTATCTTTCGTTGCATGCGCGCTATACCGTAACGCAGACCTATGTATACCATGTTGCTTTCGTGAGGGAAGGAGGGTTTTAAAAAGTTGTAGTCCACTCCTGCTTTTAAAAATGCCCCCTGGCTGACATAATCAAAAACCGGTTTATTTTTCAGATGTGTTTTATTCCATCCGGCTTCGGCGGCTACGTAGAAGTCACTATCTATCCGCGCATCGGCAT
Source organism: uncultured Chitinophagaceae bacterium (assembly GCA_964478125.1). GTDB lineage: Bacteria > Bacteroidota > Bacteroidia > Chitinophagales > Chitinophagaceae > FW021-bin31. The sequence goes on from CAYZGR010000016.1 coordinate 6,658, forward strand.
GCACTGTAATATCCGTTCGGTAGGGATTTAAATAATGTACGGCAATACGACTCAGATCTACCCCGATCCGGAGGCCGTAAAGCTGGTCTGAACGAAATTGTGCACGGGAAGTATAGCTCCACAACGAAAGCAATAAACAGCTAAACGATAGTTTAACTAAATAATTAGTAATATATTTTGATATTGGTTGCATTCGTCGTATTTATCTTATCGTTGGTGAGTGCAATAGAATCTATATAATGTCGGGTAGCCATTACAGTATCTAATTTATAAAGATTCGTGAAGCCGCATCCTGATGAAACAAAATGAAGATCTGTGGTATAGATTATAGACAACGTATCTCCACGGGTTAAGAGACTGTCCGGACGGATATAGAAACGGGTCTCTTCGGCATGTGGATTTAAAGGAACAAAAATTTGCCTTTCCGAAGTATTGTGGAAGAGCAAGGAGTCCGGCTTGCTCACAGCATAAAATGTTAAACCCGGCAAAAGACTGTCTGTTTCTTCTTCATTATTCACTTGTTTAAAATTGATCCCCAGGAGGGTTTCTACCGGGGCATTACAATCTTTATAGTCTTCACAGGAACTCGTAAAGACCGGTAATAAAATAATGAACAGGGGGAAAAAGTTTTTGAACATATCCTTTACTTAATTTGATAGTTCGGTTTTGAGATATTGGCCGGTAAAGCTTTTGTTACATTTGGCGAGGGCTTCCGGCGTTCCTGAGAATATGATCTTTCCACCGCCTTTGCCGCCATCCGGTCCCAGGTCTATTACATAATCTGCTGTTTTAATAACATCCAGATTGTGTTCTATGACGATAACGGTATTTCCCTGGTCGGTCAGCCGGTTTAAAACGTTCAACAACATTTGTATATCCTGGAAATGAAGGCCTGTTGTTGGCTCATCCAGGATATAGATGGTTTTTCCGGTAGCTTTTTTCCCCAGTTCCGTAGATAACTTCACGCGTTGGGCCTCCCCGCCGGACAGGGTGACTGCCGATTGTCCTAAGGTGATATAGCCCAGCCCCACATCCTGCAATACCTTGATCTTACGATGTAAATAGGGTACGGCCTCAAAAAAAGATACCGCCTCATCTACCGTCATATCCAACACATCCGAAATGGATTTTCCCTTGTACCGGATCTCTAAAGTTTCCCTGTTGTATCGTCTGCCGTTGCATTTTTCACAGGGGACATACACATCAGGCAGGAAGTTCATCTCAATGGTGCGCATCCCGCTCCCCTCACAAACATCACAGCGCCCGGATTTTACATTGAATGAGAACCGCCCGGGTTTATATCCCCTGATCTTGGATTCCGGAAGCTCGGCGAACAACTGGCGAATTTGTGTAAAGAAGCCGCAATAGGTAGCTGGATTGCTGCGGGGGGTGCGTCCGATGGGAGATTGGTCTATTTCAATGACCTTGTCAATATATTTCAACCCTTTAATACTTTTATAGGGTAACGGAGTCGTTTTGGAGCGATAACAATGCCGGGCGAGAATGGGGTAGAGGGTTTCATTGATGAGCGTAGATTTTCCACTTCCGGAAACCCCTGTGATGCAGATAAAAATACCGAGTGGGAGCTTGACTCTGACATTATTCAGATTATTGCCTTTGCAGCCGGTCAGTTCCAGGTATTTTCCATTCGGTTCTCTTCTTATCTCCGGTACCGGGATCTCTTTTTTACCATTCAGATAGTCGGCTGTGGCGGTGTGCTTTTTTAAAATGGCGCCCGGTGTTCCCTGTGCCACCATGTACCCGCCATGTAGGCCTGCTCCGGGACCAATATCCACGAGGTGGTCTGCATGCAGCATAATGTCTTTGTCATGTTCAACGACCAAAATGGTATTGCCGGTATCCCGTAAGTTTTTAAGAGACCGGATCAACCGGTGGTTATCCCGCTGATGCAATCCGATACTTGGCTCGTCCAGAATATATGTAATCCCCATCAGTTGGGAGCCGATCTGGGTCGCCAGCCGTATCCGTTGGGACTCCCCGCCGCTTAAGCTGCGGGACGGACGGTCAAGTGTTAAATAATTGAGTCCTACGTCAAGCAAAAAATGCAAGCGGTTCCGGATTTCCTTCAGAACGTCTTTGGCTATCAGATTTTGCCGTTTAGAGAGTCTTTTTTCAAGAGCGGTAAACCAGTTCAGCAATTCGCTCAGATCCATCTGGCTGAGTTCGGCAATATTTTTATTCCCTATTTTAAACCACAGGCTTTCTTTCTTTAAGCGTGTTCCCTTACAGGCGGGACAATCAGTCAGCCTCATAAACTTTTCAGCCCATTCATGTATATACCGGTCATGGGCGGATTCATAAAAATGTCGCTGTATCATATTTACGATCCCTTCGTATTCTGTGTTGTAAAAAGCAGGGGTGTTATCGAAATTCATGTCCAGCGCTACCTTTGTATTCTCATCTCCATACAGCAACAAGTTAAGGAATTGGCCGGGCAGGCTCTGGATCGGCGTTTCGAGGTCAACATGTCTTTTTTTTGCGAGCACTCTTATTTGTTTAAAAACAAAAGAATTTTTTGTTTTCCCCAGGGGAAGAATACCCCCTTCATTAATAGACTTTTCCGGGTCGGGGATGACGGTCTCCAGGTCTACCTCGTGTACCTTCCCCATACCTTTACAAGTGGGACATGCTCCATAGGGAGAGTTAAAGGAAAAAGTATTGGGAGAGGGTTCATCGTAAGAAATACCGGTATCTGCACACATCAGATGACGGCTGTATTGTATGACTTTTCCCTTGTCGTAAACCAGTATATAGATCAATTCTTTTCCCAGTTTCAGGGCCTGTTGCACACTTTGAGATATGCGGGCACGTGCCTTTTTGCTTACAACCACTCTGTCAATGACCAGCTCAATATCATGGATCTTATAACGATCCACCTGCAATTTAGGCTTTAGATCGGTCAATTTTCCATCAATACGCACTTTTAAGTACCCTTGCTTCCGCAGTTGTTCAAACAGTTCTCTGTAATGTCCTTTACGTCCCCTCACGAGCGGAGCCAGTAAAATCAGCTTCTCTTCCGGGAAGAGGGTATAAAGATTGTCAACGATCTCCTCCTCGGAAAAACGAACCATCTTTTTCCCTGTATGGTAAGAATAGGCTTCTCCTGCGCGTGCGAATAGCAGACGCATGAAATCATATATTTCCGTAATCGTGCCGACAGTGGAGCGCGGATTGCGATTGGTGGTCTTTTGTTCTATAGAGATCACAGGAGACAAGCCTGTGATCTTATCCACGTCGGGCCGTTCCATGTCGCCCATAAATTGACGGGCATAAGCGGAAAAGCTCTCCAGGTAACGCCGTTGGCCCTCCGCATATATGGTATCAAAGGCCAGGGATGATTTGCCGCTGCCACTAATGCCGGTCAGCACGGTCAGTTTGTTTTTGGGTATATCCAGTGAGATATCTTTTAAATTATGTACACGGGCCCCATGAATACTGATCCGGTCCTCTTTATGATCTGCAGTCAGCTTTTCCTGCCTTTCCGCTTTTTTTGCCATAACATCACAAAATTCAGGAAAAAAAGGGAGAATATAGGAATATCCCCCGAGATTATCATTTTAATTGTACATTCGTTAACTAAATGAGAAAGAACATGAGGTTTCGTAAAGCTGTTTCCCTTTTGTTTGTGATGGCAGCCTTTCTGTATTCCTGTTCCAAGGAAAAAAGTAATGAGATCCCTGTTTCGGATAGCACGTCCTATCTCCCGCATACTGCCGGTTCCTTCTGGCATTATGAGGATACTGCCCGGCATATGGGATTTAAACTGGTAGCCACTGATAGCATGAAAACTATCGAAAAAATTCCCTTTTATTATTATGAGAATATCCCGGATTCTCTCCCCGGGGATACGACCTATACCCTTATTGGGGAGGCAGAAAATAATTATTATGTAAATGCCTTTCTGCCAGAGTGGGGAGCGGGAAAGCTATTGATCTTAAAACAGGATGGAGCCGTTGGCGAATCCTGGACACAGGAGATCTCTTATGATTCTCTGGCCAACCTGCCCCTTACCTTTAAGATTGTTGAGAAAGGGATATCAAAAACACTGTACGGCCATGATTTTAAGAAGGTATTTCATGTCGGCATGTCTGTCAAAATCCCATTAGATAATGATTCCCCTGCAGACACCCCTTTCTCGATTCAGGTTGGAGAGGTATATTTTGCTGCAGGTATAGGCATTATTGAAATAGATCTGGCTCCTCCTAACATGCAAGACGGAGCCGTACATTTATTACTTACCGATTATGAAATACAATAATTTTATTCTTTTTTTACTATTTAAAAAGCTGAATTTACCTGTGCATAGACCTTTATGAAGTTAATCCGCCATATTCCTTTCCTCAAGTCGGTATTCTTTTATACGATCTCTGCCTTTGGCGGTCCACAGGGACATTTGGCGATGATGTTAAAGACCTTTGTGGAAAAGCGAAGGGACGTTACTGAAGAGGAATTACTGGAGTATAATGCCTTTTGTCAACTGTTGCCGGGGGCCTCTTCTTCTCAGACCATTACCCTTATCGGGTATAAAAGGGGAGGTATCCCGCTCGCGGTTATCACACTTATTATATGGTCTTTGCCGGCTTGTATTTTGATGTGTCTTTTTTCGTTTGTGTTGTACCGGTTTGATGCAGGAATCTTTCATTATGTGCAGCCCATGGCAGTCGGTTTTTTGGCTTATGCCGGTTACAGGGCATTTAGAATCAGTATAAAGAACGTCGCTACTGCATGTATTATGGCCGGTGCAATGCTGGGGGCGGCAATTTTTAGCGGTCCTGCTTTATTTCCCATATTGATCGTGTTGGGAGGATGTGTATCCAGCATCAGCAGCAACCGCATTCCGGATCTGAATGAAAGGAAAAAGAAGATACCCTGGAACAACTTATGGCTTTTCGTGGCCATATTTATCATTGCAGGCGTGCTAAGTGAATTTTCAAGGGCCCATGGCTGGCAATATCATCGGCTGTTCAATCTATTTGAAAATTTTTACCGGTTCGGAAGCATGGTTTTTGGCGGCAGTCAGGTGCTTATACCATTAATGTTTGATCAGTTTATTACCCGGCCCATTAATCAGGGTATGGCGGCATATATTACCCCTGCTAATTTTCTGACCGGTGCAGGTATGGTTCAGGCGATACCGGGGCCTACGTTCTCGTTGACCTCTTATGTAGGAGGTATGATCATGCGGCCGTCGGGCTCTTTTTTACAAATATTAGGCGCTCTTATTTGTCCTTTTGCTATTTTTCTTCCCAGCTTGTTATTGGTACTCTTCTTTTTTCCCATTTGGAATAACCTGAAGAAACATGTGTATATTTTTCGGGCCCTGGAAGGTATTAATGCGGTAGTGGTCGGTATCATGTGGGCTTACACCTTGATTCTGTTCGAGGCCATTACTTTTAACTGGATTAACCTTGCAGTGATTGCCGGTACCTTCTGCTTCCTTAAATTCACCCGTCTTCCTCCCCCCCTGATTGTCCTGGCCTGCATTATATTGGGATGGGTTTTTTAGTCAAATAGTTAAGAAACATTTTAGCTTGTGAGATAAACCTTTTTTTAAATCAACTGTTTAATTAGCTAAGTCTCTTATTTCACCATTCAAAAAGAAGTTATATGAGTACTATTAAATGGGAACTTGATCCCGCACATTCTCAAATCCGTTTTACCGCCAGGCATATGATCGTATCCAGGGTAAGCGGGAGCTTTGATAAATTTAATGTAACCGCCGAAACGGAAGATGAAAAATTGGGAACAGCCAAAATTACTTTCTCCGCGGACACGGCCACTGTCAATACCGGGGTGGAGGCCCGCGATGACCATCTTCGCTCTGATGATTTCTTTAATGCCGGGAAGTATCCTCGGCTCACTTTTGAATCCACCTCTTTTGATAAAATAGATGATGAGAACTATTCTTTGAAAGGAGATCTGACGATTCGGGACGTGACCAAACCCGTTACACTGGATGTGGAATTTGGGGGAATGGTAAAGGATCCTTACGGCAATCAGCGGGTAGGGTTTTCTGTCTCCGGTAAGATAAAACGAAAAGATTTCGGATTGAAATACAACGCGCTGCTCGAAAGTGGAGGGGCCGTTGTGGGCGATGAAATAAAGATCGATTGTCACGTGGAGCTGACCCATCAATAAATATAGAATTAGAAGGCTTCCAAATAACATCCGAACTACTTAATTCCTATCTTTGCGGCTATGCTAAAGGATATACTTTTGAAAGCGGTGCATGCTGCCGGTCGCCTTATGGAGGAAAATTTTTCTAAGGATTATAAAATCAGCAGCAAGCGGAGTGTTAATGATCTGGTAACCGAAATAGATAAACGTTGTGAGAAAACGATCATAGAAATAATTCGCCGTTCTTATCCCGGTCATGAGATATTGAGTGAAGAGATGGGCGCCATCGAAAAACCCTCTTCTCATAAATGGATTATTGATCCTATAGACGGAACCGTTAATTACGCACATGGCATGCCCATTTGCTGTGTATCTGTTGCGGTAGAAATTTCGGGTAGAATAGAACTGGGCGCCGTTTATAACCCGTTTCTGAAAGAATTATATATTGGCGAAAAAGGGAAGGGAGCGACGTTAAACGACAAGCCTATCCGGGTTTCTGATAATGAGGACCTGAATACGGCTTTTTTAGTTACGGGTTTCCCCTACGTATGGAAAGATGCGGGAAATGATCCTATTCGTATTTTTGAACAATTGGTAAGAAAGGGATTGCCTGTGCGTCGGCTGGGCTCGGCAGCAATGGATTTATGCTGGGTAGCCTGCGGGCGTTTTGACGGCTTCTGGGAGCATCATTTAAATGCGTGGGATTCTGCAGCCGGTTATTTAATTGTAGAAGAAGCGGGAGGGAGGGTAACGGATTTTAAAGGGAGTAAATATTCACCCTATCAAAGTCAGTTGCTGGCTACCAATGGAAAGATTCATGAACAGCTTTTAAAAACAATTGATCCGGAATGAATGATAATAGAACCGAGATAAAGGACTTAGGTGAATTCGGGCTTATTGATTTCCTGACAAAAAATATTGAATTCCGGAATGCGGGTACCCTTTTGGGAGTGGGGGATGATGCGGCGGTCATTGATTCTTTTGGTAAACAGACGGTCGTTACTACTGATTTGTTGGTGGAAGGCGTTCATTTTGATATGGCCTATACCCCTCTTAAACATTTGGGGTACAAGGCTGTCATAGTTAACTTGTCGGATGTGTATGCTATGAATGCACAGCCACAACAGATACTCATGAGTATCGCCGTATCCAATCGTTTTTCTGTAGAAGCCCTGGAGGAATTGTATGAAGGCATTTATCTGGCCTGTAAGTTCTACGAGGTAGATTTGATAGGGGGAGATACCACCTCTTCCTCCTCCGGGCTTGTCATCAGTGGGATGGCTCTCGGCGAAGTGATCCCTGACAAATTTATACAGCGGAGTACGGCTAAAAAAGGCGATCTGCTGTGTGTAACCGGCGACCTGGGGGCGGCTTACCTGGGATTACAATTGCTGGAACGGGAAAAACGGATCTTTCTGGAAAGCCCGGAGGTGCAACCCGACCTGGAAAATCAGACATATCTTTTGGAACGTATTCTGAAACCCGAAGCCCGGAAAGATATTATTCAGTTTTTTGAAGATCAAGAGCTTCAACCCACTGCCATGATGGATGTAAGCGATGGCCTGAGCTCCGATGTCCGGCACATTTGTGAAAAAAGCAATTTGGGTTGCGCCATTTACGAGGACAAGCTGCCCATCCGGGAAGAAACGAAGAGAGCAGCCCTGGAATTTAATCTGGATTATACTGTTTGCGCCCTTCAGGGTGGGGAAGATTATGAACTGCTTTTCACCTTGTCACCAGGAGATTATGATAAAATTACTTTATCTGAACAGATCAGTGTGATCGGCCACATGACAGAGGCTTCGGAAGGGCTAAAGCTGATATCTTCCGGGGGAAATAAGCATGAATTGACGAGCCTGGGCTGGGATTCCTTTCAGAAAGGGTTGTAAATCTAAAATACGGAAAAGAAGAGAGTACAGATGCCTTTTCAGCAATTACTGACCTTAGTTGGGAGCCTTTGTGACCAATTTTAAAAATAATAAAGTTGGTCACTGTTAATTCGGTCTGCTCAAGTCTCCCTAACCGGCGATTTGGACGGGCAGATGGCAATGAATAAACTTGTGATATTCATTCCAATTGTGGCCGGGAGCCAATTGAAAAAAGAAGAACGAAGCCCTGGGTCCTTATTAAAATATGTGTTTTTATTAAAATCTATATTTCCCGGTCATCCCGATACCCAGATTAGCCTCATCAAAAGACTGAACCGAACCGAAACGTATTTCCGGCTCAATAATAAATTTATCATTCAAGGGGAAGCTCTTGCTCACCTTTGCCAAGAATCCAATCCTAACTTTAGGATGAACTGAAACAGATTGAATCGGATAAGGGAGTTCGTTTCTTTTTTCTTTCCAACCGGCATAAAAATCAAAGGCGGGTCCTACTGTGAAGTTAAGGATCCTTGAAAAATATTTATACAATACAGGTACCTGTATGTATTGAAGTGATACGGTAGAAGAATAGGAATAATTACCCGATGCGTCAGAGTGGCTGATAATATTAGTAATCCGGTCGGCATGATAGAAAATCCCGGTTTCACCACCACTGTGTTTCGTAAATCGGATTTCAAATGTAGCTCCAAAATTTAGGTTATTGAGCTCAATTTGATTCGGATAGAGGTTCTCATTTATATTTATACCGGCCAAAAACTGTTTTTGACCGTATGCATCTGAAGAAGCTAAAGAAGAAAGCAAGAGAATAAGAATAAAACTTAACAATCTAATATTCATTAATTTATCTGTTCTTTTTGATAGAATGGATAAAGCCATGATAAAAAATAAAAGGTTATTGAGTCATGTAAACGATTGATAAAGGTATTGAATATTTGTGAAATATTTTAAACAAATAATTTGATAGATCACTTTTCTAGCAATTACTATAAAATTAAAGTTTCTTGTCTGGGATAAAGATAAAGCCAAAAATATATAAATTAAAGGGATAACCGTGGAAAGGCAGAATTGAAGAAAGGAGAAGGGAGCCTACTATATAACAATAATGCGCTTTCTATCCTCTGTAGTTGGCCTCGACAAAGGATGAAATATAGCTGATCTGTTCCTCATTATTTTACTTCAATCTTCTTCATCTCACTTCCAATATCGCCATTCATATCAGTACCCTCTAAAATCAGGGTATAGGTTCCGGGTTTATCAGCGGTGTAGAATGATATTTCCGCTTCACCGTCTTTATTGGTTACGATGTCCGGATTCCAGTAAATGGTCGAACGAAGGTCAGGCAAATGTTTCTCTTCTTTAACGGTATATTTCGGTGAATAAAAATGTGCGGACGTATTGAAGGCTACCGGGGGCTTGTATAAAAACACGCCGGGTGTTTTCTTCAAAAAAGCCCCATTGCCGGAATACGTTGTTATCTCAATGAAAGCATGATCGAACGGCTTGTCCATTGGATGCAGAAATTTTTGAAAATAGGCGCCGGTATATCTGGCAGAATACATGACTTCGATGCCCTTAATATCCTCCGCGGTGATGTAATCCAGATAGGACCGGTAAAAATCTTTATATGAGGCATCCTCCGGTTTAAAGAAATCCAGGTTCACTCCGTCGATAATAAGATGGACCAATTCTGTATGGATCAAATAACGGTCAAGATGCTTGCCTCCCAACCGGAATCCTTTCACTTTTTGTCTTAATATATCCCTCAAAGTGGCTTTTCCTTCTTTTTCCATATCAGACTGATCAAGCACCAAATCTGATCCGCCCGGGCCATTCAGGTTCTTGGATCCTGGGATTGCTTTCTGTCCGACAATAACCACTTCTTTCAATACGTGTTCTCCTAACAGCTTATCCACTGTCTCCTGATCCGCCACCTGAGTTTGGATTATATCATCGCGGGTCGTATCTATATTGACATACCATGGTGTTGTTCTCAGTTTTAAAGGCTTTAATACCGGCGGCTTAAAAGCATTAACCCTTATGCCCACGTTGAAGCTTTTGCCCCTTTTGTTCCTGGCTTGCAGCATAAAGGAGGCCGTATCAACCGGATACAACGGGCTGAAACTAAAGGCTCCGTCCGCATGAGTAATAGTTTCCTTCAGGAGAAAAGGTTTCTTCGAGAATAATAATACCTGAGATCCGGCTACCGGCTTGTTTAAGATGTTTGTGACTGTCCCATTGATGGAAAAAACCTGTTCCGCCTGAAATTGCGGTGGTGATGCCGTATCGCGGCTGAAGGTTACCCAGCCTTGCGTAAGTAATAAATTATCCAGATCATGCCATATTTTTTCTGTCATCTGCTTCGGGAAATAATAGCCCGGGTCCTCTACATAACCTCTTAAATCTGAAGTAAGCCAAATATCTGAAATTAATGAATTCCGTTTTAGGCTGTCTATGTAAACCTTGTTATCATCCGTAACGGAAACCGAAAAATCAGCCTGTATAGGTTGACCATTTTTGTCCGACACCTTAATCTTTAGTTTTACCTTATCCCGGGTGCCATATTGTTCTTTCCCGGTGATATCGGGCAACAACCGGTCTTCAGGATTAGTTATAAAAACCATCCGTTGACATACGGGTTGCATAGCTGTATTATAAATGGTAAAACGGGCAATGCCGGATGGGAAAAGAGATTTACTGATCTGAAGCGTTTCCGTTCCATCCTTTAACTTTAGTTTCGCACCGAGGCAACCTATTCCTCTCGCCTGGGCGACCAGGTAAAAAATGCTGTCAGCTGCCTGATCTCCCGGAACAGAATAGATATTCACTTCGATAGAATCCCCATGAAGAGGATTGATCAGACACAAAGCCGGGCCCGTGTGCTGAACCGTGGGCAACGGAAACAATATTTCCCCGCCGTCTTCCGAATGGATCGCCGCGGTATATTTTTCATTCTCTCTGGGGATGAGGTCAAAACTGCCCATTCCCAGGTGTGAAGACCGGAAGCTGTCAACAGCCCGGCGCCTGCTGTCATATATTACGCCGGATACCTCTCGCCCCAATCCATCCTCCCCCAGCGCTTTAAACGCGATCCTGTTTTGTACACCGGCGGTAAGTTCGCCTCCCTCCGGCATAAATTGCAAATCAATCTTTGATTTTCTGTCTAATATTACCGGTATGGTCATGTATCGCGTTGCAGCATGGCCCTCCAGATCATTAACCAAAAGCGATAGCCGTTCTTTGTTCGCGTTGGCAGGAATTTTAAAGTTAAAAGCAAGGTTTCCATGTACATCGGTTCTAAACTTATTTTTATGCCAGGTTTTGTTTCCATCCGTCAATGTGATCTGCAAATTTCGAAAAGACAGGGGGCGTTCATCCTGTCTTTTAAATACCAGTTTGGCTTCCATGCGGCTGATTTTCTCCGGAAGCGCATAAAATCGCGCACGGATGAGCCACTCATCACCAGAATAATCATTGATCGTGAATGATTGTTGAAAGATACACGCCTGATCAAAATTTAGCATCCAATGGGTATAAGCTCTTAAGGTATAAATACCTGCAGGGAAAGCAGTTTTATCCAAAGCAAAATATCCCTCGCCCAGCCCGTTTCGCAAAGCCACCATAACACGCTTGATAACTTCGTTATCTTCATCTGCAATTTCCAGGTATGCGATACCGCTTTGCGGAGCGGGATGCAAAAAAGCAGCATCGAAAAGATATGTTTTAAACCAAAGCGTGTCGCCGCCACTATATGAAGGCCTGTCGATATGTACATACAGCTTTTCCGGGGCATATTTCTCCGTCGCTGACGAGATACCGTTGACCAATCGAAACAAACTACTATCTGTAGGGTGTTCCTGAGCAAAAGCCGGCAGGACACCACATAAGCTCAGAGCGGCAACAACTATTTTTTTATATAATAAAAACGAGATCGGGGGAATTGCAGATTGTTTAACCATGTAGTGATATTAAAAAGAATTCAGGTTATTTCCAAATTCCCTTAATCAACTCATACAAAAGAAACCCTAAAACGGACGTTGCACCGATTCCCCGGTAGATTTTTAGATATTTCATCTTGAATTGATTGTGAAAAATGCGCTGCATATAACTTGCCGTAAAGCTATTCGGACCTAAATATTTTTAACCTCTTCCTATCACGACTAATTATATTTATCCATTTCTTTTTGTTTTCGAGTTTTGGCATTGTATTACTATTCGTACTAGGCTCCATTCAAAAAAATTATAACAAAAGTAGTAATTTGCAATCCTTGCAACTACTTCGCTTTTTCAAAATATTATTCTATGAGAAAATTGATCGCCTTATCTGTTTTTTTATTGCCTGCCGTCTTTGCCTGCGCCCAGCAGGAACCTCCGGCGTTATGGGAAAACGAATTTAAAAATGAAGTAAACCGCGAGCCTATGCATGTGCATTATTTTGCTTACGAGAATCAACAGCTGGCTCAGAAAGGAGAACCCTCTCAATCTGCCCATTATCAATCCCTGAATGGAAATTGGAAATTTAAATGGGTACCGGGCCCGGTCGACCGCCCGCTGGGCTTTTGGAAAGTGGATTATGACGCTGCACAATGGGATGATTTTAAGGTACCTGCGATGTGGGAAGTGAATAAGTATGGTTTTCCCATATATACTAACATAACCTATGATTTTGCCTATTTGCTTCCTGATGATAAACCCAATCCGCCGCATGTACCACATCAGTATAACCCGGTGGGCTCCTACAGAAAGGTCATTACTATAGATAAAAACTGGAATGGGAAAGATATCTATCTACATTTTGGTGCAATACGATCTGCTTTTTATGTATGGGTGAACGGACAATGGGTGGGCTATAGTGAAGACAGCAAACTGGCCGCCGAATTTAACGTTACGCCATATCTTAAACCGGGTCGGAAGAACGTAATCGCTTTTCAGGTATATCGCTGGAGTGATGGCTCTTATATGGAAGACCAGGACATGTGGCGTATGGGCGGTGTAGAAAGGGGCATTTACCTGTATGCACGGAACAAGATACATATTCGTGATATACACATTATCCCAAACCTGACCGATCATTATCAAAATGGACGCTTAAACATTCAACTGGATTTTCCGGATAATGCGGATCCTGCTTTAAAAAATTATGCGGCCGTTATTGCTTTGAAGGATGGAAACGATAAATTGGTGAAGAAAACAGAAGTGGATCTGGACGATTCTGCCGCCTTTCAAAATATCATCCTTAAGGTAAAAGACCCTTTAAAATGGACTGCGGAGACCCCTAATCTGTACAGGGTTTATGTGACGCTGAAGAGTAAAGACGGGAATACGATAGAAGTTATCCCCCAGAGGACGGGCTTCCGAAAGGTAGAGATCAAAAACGGATTTTTATGTGTAAACGGCAAGGCCATTTTGATAAAGGGTACGGATCGGCATGAAATGGATCCGGTCACCGGGCAGTATATTTCTCATGAACGTATGGAGCAGGATATCCGCATTATGAAGAAGAATAACATCAATGCGGTACGTACTTCTCACTATCCCAATGATCCATACTGGTATAAATTGTGTGATGAATATGGTATTTATCTGGTGGATGAAGCCAACCTCGAAACACATGGAATGGGTTACGGCAAAGAATCGCTATCTAAAGATCCTGATTGGTTCCTGCAGCATTTTCAGCGGGACTCGCGAATGGTTAAACGGGATATCAATCATCCCAGTATTATCATCTGGTCCATGGGTAATGAAGCGGGAATGGGGATAAATTTTGAGAAATGTTATCGGTGGATCAAACAATACGATCCTTCGCGACCGGTGCAGTATGAGCGTGCCGGGAATTCTAAATTTACCGATATTTATTGTCCCATGTACCCTTCACCCAAAGGAATGGTACAATATGTAAAGACGCATGGTCCCAGGCTCACATTGACAGGAGAACGTCCCGGGGGAGCAAAGCGTACGCCGGGAACCGGTAAGATGAACCGCTCCGGGGAGAAAACATCGGAATCGGATCGCAAACCTTTCATCTTATGTGAATATGCCCATGCCATGGGCAACTCGATGGGTAATTTTAAGGATTATTGGGATACGATCCGGAAATATTATCCAAAAATGCAGGGAGGCTTTATCTGGGATTTTGTGGATCAGGGATTACAGAAGGTAACCGACAGAGGAGATACGATCTGGGCGTATGGCGGTGATTACGGAGTGGATCTTCCGAGCGATTTTAATTTTAATTGTAATGGATTTCTTGCTCCAGACCGGACACTTCACCCTGAAGCGTATGAGGTTCGTCACCAGTATCAGAATATTCACACAGCTGCTCCGGATCCGATGGCAGGTAAGATCCGGATATATAATGAAAACTTTTTTAAAGACCTGGGTAACATTTATCTGGATTGGGAGTTAGTGGCAGATGGGAAAGTCATCCAGAAAGGGAAAGTGGATCAACTGCATATACAACCGCGGGAGAAAGAAGAACTGACGATCCATTACAAGTTGCCACGCAGGGCATATCATGATGTCTTTCTAAATATATATTATAAAACCAAAGTAGAAAAATACCTGGTTCCTGCCGATTGGATCGTAGCTAAAGACCAGATCACGGTGATTCATCGGGAACGTCCTTCTCTACAGCTGCAGAAAGCAGGCAAGGTAGCGGTTCATGATAATGATTCGGTTATTACAGTCCGTGGTGAGAATTTTCGGATGGTATTTGATCATAAGGATGGTTTGTTGAAGCATTATGAGATAAATGGTGAAGATTTTATCAAGGCAGGTTATGGACTGCGCCCCAATTTTTGGCGCGCACCAACCGATAATGACATGGGAGCCGGTTTCCAGAAGTTATTGATCAACTGGAAACGATCCAGCAACGATCGTTTTTTACTGAATTATCATGTGGATCATTCGGATTCCGGGAGCGTAAAGCTGACGATGGAATATGCGCTGCCGTATGTATATGCTACGTTGTTGATAAGTTATGAAGTGAATGGGAAAGGCGCCATGATCGTTTCGGAGTCCATGCGGGCGGATACTTCCAGGAAGGTGGCCATGCTTCCGAGATTTGGTATGCAGATGATGTTACCAAAATCCTTGGATCGAATGGAGTGGTATGGACGCGGCCCTCATGAAAATTATTGGGACCGGAAAGATGCTGAGTTTGTGGGCATATATACCTCAACCGTTGATAAACAGTATCATAAAGATTACGTACGTCCACAGGAGAGCGGAAACAAATCGGATATTCGTTGGCTGAAGCTGACGGATTCCAGCGGCATCGGGCTACGGATCACTTCCGATACCCTGTTTAATATCAATGCACTCCCTTATCTGAATAAAGATCTGGATGAAGGTTTGGAAAAGCACAACCATCATTCGGGCGAACTGGTGCCGAGAAATATGACGGTATTGAATATTGACCTTCAGCAGATGGGGCTGGGGGGAATTAATTCCTGGGGTACCTGGCCGCTGGAGCAATACCGGCTTCCATATAAAAATTATAGCTACCGGTTTAAGATAGAACCTATTGTTCATTGAAGTGCGTGATGTTCCTCCCTATAATGTAAAAAATCTTTTTCGGCGTTTGAAAAGATAACGGGAGGAGGTACGTTCCATTTGACGTTTCCATATTTTCTGCATAACCTTTTGTTTTTAGCATTTAGATTATCGGAACTAAAATTAATATTCCATGAAGTGGTCCGGAAAAAGAGTCGCAGATCAAATCCTTTCCCAAAATAATAGTGTTCTCTCAGAGAATCCGCTTTTTTATAAGCAGCTTTTAGCAGACTAAGCACATCGTTGTTAACAAAAAAGGGGGTAGAGAATAAGTTACAGGTTGAAGCAGGAAGATAGAATTGGCTTTCAAGGAATCAGATGACAAGAGGAGCGTTTTATATCCTATACAGCTTATGTTTATATTATTAATATTCTTAAATGAAAATGGACCTTTCTCGTTGCTAAAGGTAATAGCCTGACCGGACGAATTGCTAATAGTGACGTTTGGAACAGGTTGTGTGGTCCGGCTGTCTACAATTTGATAACTTATGCCTTGCCCGTTAACGCATAAGGGTAGACAAATAATGAGAAGGCACAAAGAAATTTTCTTCACACAATAAACCAAAAATAACTAATTTGGCAGAAAAGGATCAAATGAGGGACTCATATGTTAAATCAGAAGAATAAAGGCATTTCCAGGCCCGAATCAACAGATCCATCCTTTTGGAATACGCATTGGCTGCAGGGAAAAACGGGATGGGATATAGGATATGCTTCTCCGGCTATCACTGAATATATGGCCCAATATCCTGATAGAGAGGCGGCTATTCTTATTCCGGGTTGCGGGAATGCTTACGAGGCGGAATACCTTGTGAGAAATGGCTTTAAGCATATTACATTGGTGGATATTGCACCTAAAGCCGTTGAAAACCTTCAAGTGAAGTTTCAAAACGCCCCATCGGTGAAGGTGATCTGTCAGAATTTCTTTGATCATCAGGACAAATATGATTTAATACTTGAGCAGACCTTCTTTTGTGCGAATCCTCCCGAAAATCGTATGGATTATGTGAGGAAAACAGCGGATCTGCTTTATGATAATGGAAAGATTGCGGGCGTTCTGTTTAACAGAACGTTTGAGAAAGAGGGACCCCCGTTCGGAGGTTCTGTGGAGGAATATAAAGCGCTCTTTGAGAAATATTTTACGATAAAGATCATGGAAGAATGCTATAACAGCATTCCGGCGAGAACGGGTTCAGAAGTGTTCATCAATCTGGTTAAAAAGTAAAGGAAAGCGGTATTCAGACTGATTCCCTGATCTTTTCTGAGTTATTTCTTCTATTTACCACGATCCGGTTTAAATCATAGGTCATATAGATCATCATGGTCAGGCTGATTCCCATAAACCAAAGTAAGGAAGCGTAGCCTAAAAAAGAGGCCAGCTTTCCATAGAACCAGGGCATCAAAGTGATGCCGATATACGCGCTGGCCATTTGCATCCCCATTATATTTTGAGAATATTTTTCTCCGAAGTTCCATGGTGTATTATGTAGGAGGCTGGGGAAGATAGGGGCACAGCCCAGACCAATCAACAGGAAACCGGGTAGCAGTGTACTATTGAAAGGTAAAAACAGAATAAACGTCCCTAAAATAATCAGTCCCTGTCCCCCATAAACCAGCTGCTTATTGCTCAGTGTTTTTGTTAATAAACCCGATATAAAACGTCCTATCGTAATTCCGCCGTAATAAAGAGATGCGAATAGTGCGGCCCGTCCGGGTTCAAAACCCCTCGAATAGACCAGAAAACTGGCCCCCCACAACCCAAAGGTAGCCTCGATAGTGCAGTAGCAAAAAAAAATAATTAACGCCTGCTTTACACCTGGAGTTCTGAGCAGGCCATTGAAGGATATTTTTGTATCAGAGAGGGCCTCCCGGCCTTTTTCCCGGTTTTGATTTATCCACATGGGAAGAGAAATAAGCAATATTGCGAAGATGCAGATCTGGATCCATCCGACCGTGAGATATCCCCCTGTCCAGGATTGGTCATGTCCCAGATGGTTGGCCATGATCAGGGGCCCGATGGCAGCGCCTACCCCCCAGAAGCAATGCAGCCAGTTCATATGCCTGGCTGCATAATGCAGGGCGACATAATTGTTTAGAGCCACATCTACACAACCGGCGCCAAGCCCAAGCGGGACGGCCAGCAGACATAGGAAGATGAAATTTTCAAAATAGGAGAACCCCAATAGAGCCAGAGCGGTCATAAGAACGCTGATAGTCGTAATTTTTGCTACCCCAAAACGGTTAATAAAAGGAGCGCTAAATAAACTGGAAACGACGGTTCCACCCGCAACGATCATGGCAATGATTCCCGCGTAAGAAAGGGGTACGTTCAAGCTTATGTGCATGGCCGGCCATGCAGATCCCAATAAAGAATCCGGTAGCCCCAGGCTAATAAAAGCAAGGTAGATGACAATGAGCAGGAGGCCCTTTTTCATCTTGTTTGCCCCAATCCTAATATCGTCTTATATTCTTCAGGACTTACCGGACATACCGAAAGACGGGACTGGCGGACTAATGCCAGATCTTTTAATCGTTTGTCTTCCTTTATTTCTTTTAAGGAGACGGCCCTTTTTAACGGTTTTACCGCTTTCAGATCCACGGCTACCCAACGTTCGTCAGGAGTCGTGGGATCCTGATATGCCTCTTTGACTACACGGGCGATACCTACCACATCCATTCCCTGGATGCTGTGATAGAATAATACCTTGTCTCCTTTTTTCATGGCCTTGAGGTTGTTACGCGCCTGATAGTTGCGGACTCCGTCCCAGAAAGTCTGCCCATCCCTGACCAACTGATCCCAGGAATAACTGTCGGGATCTGATTTTACAAGCCAGTAATTCATGATAATTAAATTGTTGAATGGTTATATGGTTGAATTGTTGAATGATCTCCTTCTTTTTTGGTTGCCAGGGTTTCTATCAACATTTTCAATTTAAAATTTGAGATTTATTTGAAGTTTGGAGCTTATTTGGAGTTTATTATTTGGATTTTGATGACAAACTCGCCTCTGCCTGGCATCCTTACTTTTCAAAAACTGCAAACCGTTTCTACGCTCCCCGTCTTATTCTTCCCATCCGCTTGCTAATACATCTGCCAGATGCATACATTCTATATTGATCCCCTGTTTTTTTATGTAGCCCTCCAGATGCATCAGACAGGAAAGGTCAGTGGAAACAATATAATCGGCGCCCGTTTCTTTTGCGTTGTCGACTTTCTGATCTGCCATCCCGATGGAGATAGGCTCATATTTTATGGCAAAAGTACCACCGAATCCACAACAGGTTTCCACATCGTTCATTTCTCTCAATTCCAGGCCCCGTACCTTTTCCAATAGCTGTCTCGGTTCCTCTTTGATCTTACATTCTCTTAGGGCGGAACAAGAATCATGGTAGGTGGCGACGCCATCGAGATGAGCTCCTACATCGGTAACATGGAGTACTTTGACCAGAAATTCGGAAAATTCATAAAGATTCTTTTGGACCAATTTCATCTCGTTATGCATGGCCGAGTTATCGAACAATTCCCCGAAATAATTGCGCACGTAACCGGTGCAGGAGGCGCCGGGAGAAACAATGTAATCGTGGCTATGAATGTCATTTAGAAATTTTTTCCCTACCGACCTGGCCTCTTTCCAATAGCCGGCATTGAAAGCCGGCTGGCCGCAGCAGGTTTGGCTGGTATTATAATGAACAACACATCCCAGCTTTTTTAGTATTTTGACCATATTAAAAGCCGTATCCGGGTAGAGCTGATCTACGAAACAAGGGATGAACAATGATACATTCAGATGTTCCATGAAAGTGATTATGTTTCAAACTTACGTTAAAATGCAGTAAGGTCAAAAGCGAGGTAGAGATTGATGGATGGTCTTACTTTAATTTCCTGTTGAATGCGATCATTTTCAAAGCCGTAAGCGCGGCTTCTGTTCCTTTATGCCCCTGTGTACCGCCTATTCGTTGTTGTGCCTGTTCTATGTCATTAACGGTAAGAACGCCAAAAATAACGGGAATCGGCAGTCTTAAATTCAATTGGGTGACGCCGTCGGTAACGGCTCTGCAGACATAATCAAAGTGTGGAGTTTCTCCCCGGATGATGGTTCCGAAAGCAATAAGCGCTTCAGGTTCTTTATGGGTATTTTGAGTAGCTTCAAAATAACGCCTGCAGGCGAAGGGCAATTCAAATGCACCGGGGACCTCGAAGTCGGCCGGATCAGATATTCCGTATGCTGACAGGGTTTTTCGGCAGCCGTTAACCAGTTCATTTACGATGATGTCATTCCATTGCGTGTGTATTAAAACAATTTGGGCATCCTTTAGGTCGGGAATGCCGGTATTGTTCAATAATGCGTTATTATGTACAGACATCTTTTATCCGGTTTACTCTGTTACCCCTAACCGTGCCAGATATTTATCTATTTCGCGGCCCTGGGTGCTAAGCGGATATTGGGTTTTGATCCGCTTATAAATCGCGATGGCCTGTTGATCTTTGCCCTCTTTTTCAAGAGCCAGACCTGCACGCATCAAATATAGCGGGGCGATCAGATCATTATCATTATAATTGCCGGCCTTCTTATAGTAGTCGATGCCTTTACCTGTTTGGCCCACTTCCATATAGGCGTCTCCCATAAGACCGTAGGCTACCGCTTGTACCACTTTATCGTTGGCATTGAACTGTTTCAGGTAATCAATTCCTTTTTGGAACTCACCCAGATGCACATAACATACCCCTGCAGCATATTTGGCCTGATTGCCCACCTTGGTGTGGCCATATTTTTTTATGACCTGAAGATAACCGTAGTTATTGCCGTCTCCATTCAGTGCAAGTCGAAAAGAGTCTTTTGCAAAATATTGCTGTGCTTTAAAGACCATAGCTTCGGCTTTTTTCTCGTGAGGCTTCAGATACAAGTATTTATAACCGAAGTATCCCCCGATCAGCACGATGATGACTAATCCGATAATGTTTATGGCCTTGTTGTTTTTTTGATAAAAAACTTCGGCTTTATTTATCGAATTCTGAAACCCCTTATTTCCCTGGTGGGTATGGTGCACACCTTTTCCAGTATGTGCGGGCTCTTTTGTTTTTGTCGTTGCCATATGTTATTTCCGTACGAATAGGTTAATCAGTCAGTTATAAATGGATAATCGTCTTCAACATAGATATCTTTGAGTAATTCGTCGTCATCGGGAAATGGAGAATCCTCGGCGAATTTAACGGCGTCTGCCACTTCTGAATCCACTCTGTTTTTGATCGCCTCTATTTCCTCATCGGTGGCGTATTTCTCGTCCTTTATGATCTTTAGCACCTGGTTAATCGGATCTTTTTCCTTGTATTCTTCCACTTCCTCCTTGGTACGGTATTTTGCCGGATCACTCATGGAATGGCCCCGGTAACGATAGGTCTTTATCTCCAGAAGGGTAGGGCCTTCTCCCTCGCGGGCGCGCTTCACGGCTCTTTCAATGCCTATATGCACTTCCTCGCATTTCATCCCGTCAATGGTATCTGCAGGCATGTCATACCCATCGGCGAGATTGGCAATATCTTTTACATTGGAAGTTCGCTCAACAGAGGTGCCCATGGCATACATGTTGTTTTCACAGATAAAGACAACGGGTAATTTCCAGAGCATGGCCATATTGAAGGTCTCATGTACGATACCCTGCCGCGCAGCGCCATCGCCAAAGAAGCATAAAACCACATTATCGGTCTTTTTATATTTTTCGGCAAAGGCCAGACCCGCACCTACACCTATCTGTCCGCCCACGATACCATGTCCGCCATAGAAATTATGCTCTTTGGAAAACATGTGCATACTGCCCCCTTTTCCTTTGGAGCATCCCGTGATTTTACCGTATAACTCAGCCATGGTAGCCTTGGAAGTAATACCCTTGGCAATTGCAAGACCATGATCCCGGTAAGCCGTAATGAACTTATCCTCCGGTTTAGTGGCTGTCATAGCCCCGGCAGCAACCGCCTCTTGTCCCATGTAAAGGTGACAAAAACCGCGGATCTTTTGCATACCGTATAATTGCCCTGCCTTTAATTCAAAACGTCGCAGAAGCAACATCAACTCGTACCAATATAAATAGGTATCTTTGGAGAACTTAGTTTGCACGATTTTCTAAATTTGTTCGCAAAATTAATTGAATTTTGCCAATAGTCAAAACCGCTGTTTTTAATATTGAAAAATCTGTTTGCAGTGCTGCAACTGAAATATGTCCGATTGTTCCGATTTAAAAATTATGATAATAGAAAGCTCGTTTTTAATGCGCCGTTTGTAGGCATTACGGGTCCGAATGGTACCGGGAAGACCAATTTGCTGGACGCCATCTATTATCTGGGATTTACCCGCAGTTATTTTCATGCCAGAGAGGCCCTTAATATAGCACATGGAAAAAATGCTTTCCGTATTGAAGGCCGTTTTGTAAAGGGAGAAAAAGAGGAAAAGGTGAGTTGTGTTTATCGAAATAAAAAGAAGGAGATCCGGTTAAATGAAGAGGCTTACGAGAAATTCTCTCATCACATCGGCTTGTTCCCGGCCGTTTTTATTGCCCCCGATGATGGTAATCTGATAACGGGAGGAAGCGAGGGGCGCAGGAAATTTATGGATGTTTTGTTATCTCAGCTGGAGCCTCTTTACCTGGAACACCTTATAGCCTACCAAAAGGTGCTTGCCCAGCGCAACAGTCTCCTGAAAACTGCGGAAAAGCGACAAGACTGTAATACCTTGCTGGATGTTTTTGACCGGCAATTGCTGTTACATGGCCCGGCGATTTATGAATGCCGGAAGCGTTTTTTATCCGGGTTTAGAGACAAAGTACAGCATTATTATGCTTATGTTTCTGATGAAAAAGAACAGATTTCCATTATCTATGAAAGTTCCCTGAACCAGGATAATTTACAGAATCTTTTGGTGCAAAGCCGGCAGAAAGACCTCTTGTTGCAACGTACTACGAAAGGGACACACCGGGATGATCTGAATTTTTTGATGGATAACTATCCTATGAAACAAGTGGGTTCACAGGGCCAGAAAAAAAGTTTCTTGTTTGCCCTCAAGCTGGCTCAGTTTGAAGTGCTGCGGGAGCAAAAAGGCTTTCCTCCGATTTTATTATTGGATGATATTTTTGAAAAGCTGGATCAGCAGCGCATTAAGCGCCTTGTTGATTTAATAAGCGGTCCGGGATTTGGACAGGTATTTATAACAGATACGGAAGAAGAGCGGTTGAAGGCGGTTTTTGATAAGGAGGACGTGCCTTTGCAGATGGTAGCGCTATAGTTTTTGGATAGAACGCGGATCATTTAAGACAATTGCCGATTACTGATCAAAATAAGAATTCATCGGTGAAGACCATGAAAAACAGGGAATCCGCGCTCTATAAACGTTTCAATTTTAAAAAAGGGAATCAATACCTTTCCAATTGGGAGAAGAAGAAATCACCTTCAATTTTTGCATTGTCGTCAGAATCAGAACCATGAATGGCATTTTTGCCGAGAGATTCGGCATAAAGCCTGCGAATAGTCCCTTCTTCCGCCTGGGCAGGATTTGTAGCGCCTATTAGTTTCCGAAAATCGTCTACTGCATTTTCCTTTTCAAGGAGGGCTGCAATAATGGGACCGCTACTCATAAATTCAACCAGTTCGTCATAAAAGGGTTTCCCTTTATGAATGGCATAGAAAGCGCCCGCCCTTTCTTTAGAAAGACGGGTCAATTTTAAGGCACGTACCTTAAAACCTGCCTGATTGATCTTTTCTAAAATGGGGCCGGCGAAGCCATTAGCAAAAGCATCCGGCTTAATCATGGTGAAAGTTTGATTACTCATTTTTAGGGTTGTTTTTGAGGCCGCAAAGGTAAATGATGTCGCTCAATCCCGAAAATTTTTTGACTTTTACGATAAATTAAAGACCTTCGCCGCTTGTACTTTAATTTATGAAGTCATTAATTGAAATAAAACCTTTGTTAAATGAAGCTCCCAAGAATGTGGTTGTCACTATGCATCAGAATCCTGATGCCGATGCCATGGGGTCTTCTTTGGCCCTGAGGGATTATCTTTTGAGAAAAGGCCATCGACTGACGGTGATTTCTCCTAATGAGTTTCCTGATTTTCTTAAATGGATGCCGGGTTGTAACGAAGTGTTGGTTTTTGAAAATCATAAAGAACAGGCTTTAGAGGCATTGGATGCGGCAGATATCTTGTTTTGCCTTGATTTTAACGCTTTTCACCGTACCCGTAAAATGGAGACATACCTGGAAAGATCGAAGGCCGTGAAGGTTCTGATTGACCATCATTTGCATCCGGAGGAGGGCTTTGATTATGGAAAAAGCGATCCTTCAGCCGCTTCTACGGCACTCATGATTTATGAGTTTGTGGTGGCCATGAACGATTTCTCCTCCATCAATATTCCCATGGCCAAGTGTATTTATGCCGGCACGATGACAGATACCGGATCTTTTCGTTTCCCGGCTACTTCCTCGAGGGTTCATCGAATGGTGGCCGAGCTGATGGACCTGGGGTTGGATCACGAAGAAATACATCACGCCATCTATGATAATTATGAAGAAAACCGCCTGCGATTTATCGGGCGGGCGCTGGTAGACAGGCTCGAAGTATTGTATGAATATCATACTGCATTTATTTCGGTTGACAAGGAACTGGTCCAGGAATATAAACTAAAACCGGGGGATACCGAAGGCCTTGTTAATTTTCCATTGGCGATAAAAGGGATAAAGTTCGCTGCATTGATGACCGACCGTAGAGAAGAGGTTCGCATGTCTTTTCGTTCTAAAGGAGACTTTAATGTCAATCTTTTTGCACAGAAATATTTTGAAGGAGGAGGGCATAAAAATGCTGCCGGGGGAAGGTCATCGGATTCCCTGGAAAAAACTGTTAAACGTTTTAAAAAAGCGCTGAAAGAAAATAGAGCGTTACTCAATAAATAGCAATTTTAATACTTTAAATATGATAACAACCCACCGGATTAAAAAATCCATTATCCTGTTTTCCCTGGGTATAGGGACAGGTTTATTCATGCTCAGCGCCTGTAACAACGGGATGAGCGGTTTTGAAAAAACGTCAAGTGGACTGGAATATAAAATTATTGATAATCAGTCGGGGGATGTGGCAACCCCGGGAGATTATTTGAAAGTAAGTATCCGAACGGAGGTACATGATTCCACCATAATGGATACGTATAAAGAAGGCCCAGGCTATCGCTGGCTGCCGCTGCAAAAAAGCAACGGACAGAAATATGATATGATGGAAGGTCTGGCGTTGTTGTCCAAGGGAGACAGCGCGGAATTTGTGATCCCCGCGGATTCTGTTTATGGCCCGAGAAATCGACCTCCTTTTGTTGAAGAAGGCGATAAAATTCATATTTATGTGAAGGTACATGATATTCAGAATAAAGAAGGATTTGAGGATGCCCTTGCCAAAGAAGAGAAGGAACAAAACACTAAAGATGCCCAGATCATTAAACATTATGTGGACAGTACCGGTCAAAAAGCAACTGCCACAGACGATGGGGTATATGTAATAGTGCACAAAGAAGGTAGCGGCCCCACGCCTCAAGAAGGGCAAACGGTTTCAATCATGTATACGGGTAAAACATTGGATGGGAAGGTATTTGATTCTAATCAGGATACTACCTTCCATCATACTGATCCGCTCATATTTCCTTTGGGACAGCACCGGATGATCGAAGGGATGGAATCCGGCATAAAACTACTGAAAAAGGGTTCGGAAGCCACGCTGGTTATTCCTTCATCCCTGGCTTACGGTCCTAACGGACGGCCGCCTGTTATCCAGCCGAATGCCGTTTTATTATTTGACGTGAAGGTAAACGATATTACGGGCAAGGCCAATCCTTCCACTCCTCAGGGAAATTGAGCCATCGGTTCCCATTTTTTAACCGATCCTGAATGGCTGGCGAAGCTATGGACAGGGTCGGTTAAGAATTTATGGAGTTAAAGGTTCGTTAAAGTCTGTTTGCTGCTCTGCATATTTTTGCATCTTTGTAAAAATGAAGAAGATTTTTCCATGGATCGTAGTGCTGTTGAGCTTTTCCCTCATAGGAATTATATTTATTCAGTACAATTGGATAAAGAATGCGGTTGACTTGAGGGAGAAGCAATATGATCAACGGATGTTGGTGGCCCTGGATAATATTCGTAAAGAAATTGTGAACAATGAACATGGCCTTTCTTATTCTTCAGACCCCTCTCATCCGGGGAATCAGCCATGGCAAAGTTTGCTCCGGAGGTTTTCACATAACAATCAGATTTTTCCTGTTCGTTTCCGTTATTCCAATAAGGAAATAAGCGGCATTATCAAGGACAATCTGGAGAAGCAGGGATTTGAGATCCCGTATGAATTTGCGGTCCTTAATATTTACCCCTTTACCTCCGAATACGAGCTTTATTCCCCACATTTCTTTAAGGCATTTAGGGATTCTGCCAATCACAAACAGTTTAAGACACCACTTGTAGCAGACCGGGCAGGCATAGGAGAAATGATGAATACAAGTTTCGAAATGCTGGATATTATTGTGCCGACGGATAATTATGTAACCACTATTCTGAGTTCTTTAAAATGGATCATTGGGGGATCGGTCTTATTTACGCTTATTATTATTACGGCATTTGCCTTAACGATCTTTGTGATGTTACGGCAAAAAAAATTATCTGCCATTAAATCGGACTTTATCAACAACATGACCCATGAATTTAAAACTCCGTTAGCTACTATCTCTTTGGCGGTAGACGCCATTGGTAATGATAAAGTGTTATATAAAAAGGAAAAGGTTCATTATTTTGCAGATATTATAAAAGCGGAAAACAAACGAATGCTCAAACAGGTAGAAACGATCTTACAGTCGGCATTGTTGGATCGTGAAGAAATAAAACTCAACCTGCAGATGTTGAATGCACATGATATCATTCGTAAGGCCGTTCATAATATAGAACTACAAATGAAAAATAAAAGTGGCAAAATAGATGTTGATTTTTGTGCGAAAGATCCGAAGGTGTTAGTTGACGAAGTTCATTTTTCTAATATTATTTCCAATCTGTTAGACAATGCTATTAAATATGCCAGAGAATCTCCATTGATTCGGGTTAAGACGTCGAATCGTAAGCGGTCTTTCGTAATTTCGATCTCGGATAACGGCATTGGTATGAGCAAAGAAACCCAGGCCCGTATTTTTGAAAAGTTCTATCGTGCGCATACCGGTAATTTACATAATGTAAAAGGGTTTGGGCTGGGATTGGCGTATGTAAAAACCATAGTGGAAGGACATAAGGGAAAGATCAGGGTAGAAAGTACGCTCGGCAAAGGCAGTACATTTGAAATAGAACTACCCCAACCCTGATTTCTGTACTGTTTGATATGAAAAAAAGAATTAGAAAGATCGTATACCCTATTCTGCTGCTGTTTACTCTTTATATTGTTGCCGGAATGGTTTTGTCCAAAAGGCAGGAGCAAATCATTTTTAAGCCTGAAAAACTGGATAGCAGTTATTCTTTTCAGACGCTTTATCCTCATAAGGTATTTGATATTCCCGTTAATGCAACTTCCCGCCTGAGTATTCTGTACGTTTATACGGACAGTTCTAAAGGTCAGGTATTATACTTTCCTGGTAACTCGGGAAATATATCTACACATCTTGGCGCATTGCCGTTCTTTCTAAAAAGAGGATATAATGTTTTTATAATGGATTATCCCGGATTTGGAAAAAGTACGGGAACCCCTACAGAGAATGCTTTATATGAAGATGCAGATATTGTGTATCAACTTGCGTTGCGTTATGCGGGACCGGATAAAACATTGATCTATGGAACCGGGTTAGGAGGCGGCGTAGCGGCCCATCTGGCTGCCCGACGGAAATGTAAAGCCCTTGTTTTGCAAAGCACATTTTATAGTATGACTGCGCTGGCACATCATTATTTACCTGTTTATCCCGTCAAAAAATATCTTAAGTATTCCTTTCCTGTTTATCATGCGGTTCAGCGCACGCTGGCGCCTATAGTTTTATTTCATGGAAAGAAAGACCGGAAAATCCCTTTTTCCCAGGCGGAAAAATTAGCGGGGCTTTTAAGTCCCAAAGATCGCTTTATCCCCTTACCCAACGCTTCTCATGATAACGTGATGCGACAACCACGTTTTAAACGCGTGATGGATTCCTTAATCAAATAGCTATTAATCATCATTCGTAATTCATAATTTACGACACGAAATGGCGTAAACGACCTCCCTTCCGCGTCACTTGGAAATGATGAGGTAAACCCAGGCGTAAAGCAAAGTTATCGTATTGATGACCGGCCGGGAAACCAAAACAAACCGGATAGGAATATTCCTTTACCTTATCGTAAATAATTTCATAAGCAGTTTGTCCGAATGGGATTTCATCTTCTTTTAGACGCGTGAAGCCTCCTACTAGCAAACCTTTTAAAAAGGAAAGTTTATCAGCCCTTTTCAGCGTCCACATCATACTGTCGATCTTGTATAGATATTCGTGAACATCTTCGATAAATAAGATCTTCCCATCTGTGTCCAGATCAGAATCTGATCCGACCATTTCGGCTAATAAAGAAAGATTCCCACCTACCAGAATACCTTCGGTCTCGCCCGCGCGGTTCAGTTCGTGTGGCTCCGTTTCGTATAGGAGTGGAGCCCCCCTGAATGCCTGTTGTATGGTGGCTGCAGAGCGGTCGGTAGTTCCATATTTCAGGTCAATACACATCTCACAATGCAGGGTGGGAATATGCAATTGCGTATGCACAAAAGAATGAATAACCGTAATATCGCTGTAACCGCAAAGCCATTTGGGATGTTCATAAAAATGATTGAAATCAATCTGGTCAATGATCCTTATTGTACCATAACCGCCTCTCCCGAAGAGGATCAAACGAATTTCTTCGTCATTCAGCATGTCCTGAAGATCTGCAGCCCGCTCTTTGTCCGTACCTGCATACTGATAATATTGTTGGTCAATAGTTGCACCTAATTTCACTTTATATCCCCAAAGTTGCAGCGCCTCCATCGCGGGTTGTACATCTTCCAGGCAAAAATAGCCTGCAGGACAGGTAATACCTATGGTGTCGCCCACTTTAAGATAAGGCGGGATCTTCGATGGGGGAGCATTCATTTTTTACTTCTTTTAAAATGTTTGGAGTGCCTGTTTCAAACCGATAGAAAGCGCCCTCTTTTAAAGCAGAGTTTTCGGGCTGATGACCAACAGGAAATCCGAAGGCCACCGGATATTTATAAGTACGGACCTTATCGTAGATCAATTCCCATTCTGTTTGCCCGAAAGGCGCTTCCGTATCTTTCCCGTTCGTAAAGCTTCCCACGATCAGACCTGCGAGATCTTGTAACCAGCCCGCTCTTTTCAGGGTCATCATCATGCGGTCAATACTGTATTTATATTCTCCTGTGTCTTCAATAAATAATATTTTATCTTTCATAACCGGTTGCGAATTTGAACCGCAAATAGCAGCCAGTAAACAAAGATTACCGCCTATTAACCTACCTTCAGCTATCCCTTCCCGGTCTAATTTATTTTTGGGGAAAGTATAATAGTGTGGTTCTCCTTTTAAGGAATCTCTCAAGCTACTTACGTATTGATCTTCTTTGTTCTCAGGAGTGATTCCGCCGCACATAAGGGAATGGAGGGTCTGTATGTGATAGTTATGAACTATATGCAAATGCAGCGCGGTGATATCACTGTAACCGCAGATCCATTTAGGATGTTCTTTAAAATGAGAAAAATCAAGCTGATCCAGTATGCGCAATACACCATATCCCCCTCTTCCAAATATAATTGCTTTGATGGTATCATCATCCATCATATCCTGCAACTCATTAATACGCTGCTCGTCTGTAGCCGAAAAGTTGTGAAAACGGGTTCTGGTGGTTTCGCCTTTTTTTACCCGATACCCCCACGAACGAATAATATTGCTGCCATATTCTATTAATTTGGGGTCTGCTTTACTTGCAGGGCATGTGATTCCAATGGTATCTCCTTTTTTTAGATAGGGAGGAATGATCATTTGTGTACGCATTTGTATAGAGCTATAAGAATTCGGAGGTAAAGATCATATTTTCTGTCGCTGATCGTTGTATTTCTTTTTCATGAGATAATATAGCGGGATGCCCAACACGACCAGGAATAGTCCCGGCCAGGTATATAACGGTCTTAAAATGAACAGTGAGATACAAACTGCAGCTGCCATGAGTATATAGATAGCGGGTAAAACAGGATACCCCGGCGCTTTATAGGTACGTTCCATATCCGGTCTTTTGATTCTTAAGATATAAATTCCTGCAATGGTCAGAATATAAAAAAGCAGGACAACAAAAATAATATAGTTTAAAAGATCACTATATCGCCCGGATAAGCACAGAACAGAAGCCCAAAAGCATTGGATCCAGATGGCATAGGCAGGAACGCCCTGTTTGTTGAGCCTGCCTGCTTTCGGGAAAAACAATCCGTCCCGGGCCATGGTATAATAAATTCGTGCTCCACTCAGGATCAATCCATTATTGCAACCGAAAGTAGAGACCAGGATCATCACGGCTATCACAATGGCTCCTGTTCCCCCAAAAATATATAGAGAAGCAGAAGCCGCTACCCGGGATGCAGGGGCAAAGGCGATCTCCTTCATAGGTAAAATAGCCACATAGACAAAATTGCAGATCAGATAAAGAATAGTAACGAGTAAAGTCCCAAAGAACAGGCTACGGGCGACATTCTTTTTGGGATTCTTTACCTCGGATGCAATGGAAGTGACACTGTTCCAGGCATCGCTCGAAAATAAAGAACCCACCATTGCCACTCCAATAAAGCCCAGGAGCTCCAGCCCGTCAATGGGAATGGCTTCAGAATAATTACCGGTTTCACGAGAAAGTTTATAATGAAAGCCGTTCCATGCCCCGGACCAGTTGACCGATAGAATCCCTTCCCGAACAGCAGCCAGCCCAAAACCGATGAGCAGGATCAATGCCAGTACCTTGAGTACGGTGAAACTGCCTTGTATGGCACGTCCTTTATTGATCCCCCGCGTGTTGATGTAACTTAATATAATAATAGACAAAATAGCAATGAGTTGGGCCATGGAGACAGGAAAAGGACCTATGGAAAATAAAATATGAGACTCTCCCAGTCCGGGTACCAGATAGGCCAGGTATTTGGCAAATGCTACAGCCACAGCCGCTATGGTACCGCATTCAATAACTGCAAAATAGGCCCAGCCGTATAAAAAACCGATCATAGGGTTGTAAGCTTCCCGTAAAAAAACATATTGACCGCCCGCCCGGGGAAATAAAGCGGCTAATTCTCCATAGCAGAGCGCGCCTACGATGGTCATGAAACCACCCAGTAGCCATACCAGCAACATCCAGCCCATTCCGCCTACCGTTCTGGAGATCTCCGCACTGGTTAAAAAGATACCCGATCCGATCATGATACCGGAGACCAGCATAATACCGTCGAATAAACTCACATTACGTTTAAATTCATGGGCCCGGGACCTCTTTGAAGCGGTAATTATTTCGGCCATAGAATATATTTATTACTTTAGGGTATAACCCGCAAAGTAATATAATTTTGTGTCCCTTAAAAAACTGTACAAATTGTTTTACCTGAAGAACGTTTTCCTGGATGAATATTTTGAACCTGCTCTGGGAAGAACCCTGCGAGCTACTGTAGCATTTATATTACCGCTGGTATGGGGATTGACCGTGGGGAATATGGCGGCAGCTGTTTGGATTGCTATCGGTTCCCAGCTTCTTTCCACGGTGGATGTGCCGGGTAGCTACCCGCTTAAATTGCTTGTCATGAGCGGCGCCGTACTTATCACGGGTCTTTCGGGAATGCTGGGTGCGCTCATTGGCGGTAGCTGGGTGTGGGCCACCCTCCTGATGCTCATTTTAGCTTTTTTCGGTGGCTTTGTGCGTCAGAGCGGCCCTCATGGTCCGGGTATCATGTTTAGTGTACTGCTTTTGTACCTTTTGAGTTTGAATCATCCGGGAAATTTTGTTGCAGCAGGTGAAATGTTTGTGTGGATCTTGTGTGGCGGCATTATTGCCCTTATTTTTACCCTGATCAGTTGGGCCTTTATCCCTTTCAGTCCTTTCAGGAGGTCTGTATCTTATGCCTGGAAGGCAATGTCTGACTGGTTGGTGCTTTTATCGGGCACCCTTTCAAAAGACAAGGATCGTGATGATCCGGTAAATGTGCTGGACGAGAAAGAATTTGCCTTCCGGGAAGAATTAACAAAATCTATGGAAATATTAAGCCGGCATCAGGGTATCGCTCATGCCCGGCACAACCGGTTATCTTATCAATTGGTGGAGCTCCGGCGGATCGTATCTTTTGTCGAT
Organism: uncultured Chitinophagaceae bacterium; assembly: GCA_964478125.1. Lineage (GTDB taxonomy): Bacteria > Bacteroidota > Bacteroidia > Chitinophagales > Chitinophagaceae > FW021-bin31. Next base: position 38,609 of record CAYZGR010000016.1, read on the forward strand.
CCGGTAGTTTCTTCTTTGAGAGATGGACTTGATCAGATTAAAACGAATCCCGACTTTCCTGAAAAACTGGTTTTTTATATTCTGGAAAACATAAGCCAGGCCATGAGACGCGTAGCGATCAGTATCATTTCGAACCGTCCGGAGGATGTATATACCACCGCACTTAGCATTAAGCGGGCTAAAAACAATATTGAATTGCTGGAGAAAGATCTGCCCGGCTCCATATCGGCCACCGTGGGAGATCAGCTCATACAGGCTTTGAAAGATCTGACCGAGTATATGGAGGAAGCCCTGGGATTCCTGGAGTGGATGAGCAATAAATCGGGAAAGATGACTTTTTTTATGCGTAATTTCTTTACCGGAATGACGATCCCTCAAAAGTTGCCTGTAGTTCGATTTGCATTCAGTTCTAAATCTTTCACTTTTCGTTTCTCTTTACGTCTCGCGCTGGCAATGGGAATAGGTGTTGCAGTGTATAAAATCTTTGATATTCCAAAAGGATATTGGATCGCGATGACCACCATGATCATCCTGCAACCGGAGTTAGGGGCAACGTTCACCAAAGCTGTAAACAGGCTGAAGGGGACGCTGTCAGGCGCCATAATCGGCTCCCTTATTTTTCTGTTTCCATTGCCCATGTCCGTTAAATTGGCTATTGTTATCTTTTCTGCCTTTGTTATGATGTATTATATTCAGCATAATTATGCATTGGCTGCTTTCTTTATCACCATAATGGTTATTGCTTTGTATCATCTTCTGGAACCGGTGACCTGGCAACTGGCGCTGATCAGGGTAGTCAATACGCTGGGAGGAGCGGCATTGGCATGGGTGGGTGGATATGCCTTTTTCCCGTTATGGGAAAGATACCGGTTCCCTGCCCTGATCGCCAAGGCCGCCCAAGCCAATAAAGATTATTTTGATGTGCTAATCACTACCGTTTCTACTGCCAGACATTGGACCAATATGAACTTTGTCCGGCCCCGGAGAGAAGCTGAAATAGCGAATTCCAACGCTTTCCAATCTTTACGGAGAATGAAGAGTGAGCCGCATAAGAAACAGATGAACCGGCAGCTTTATTTTATTATGGTGGGATATAATATACGGCTTACCCGCCTGATCAAGACCTTAAATCAACGGTTGATCAGGCAACCGGATCTGATTCGGTTTAACAAGCTACATACATTCAAGACCCTAATTGAAGAACTATTGGATAATGCAAAAAACATCGCCGAACAGGAATTCTCATTCCGGCCTGAGAAAATATTGCATCCGGATGAAATCATCCGACAGGCCAATTTGTTGTTGAGTGCGTTACCCGACAAGGGAAGTGATCAGAAATTAGTCAGGAATCTTCTGGAACGTATTACAAAGGAGGCTGTGGGTTTATATTATTCCGTCAATCAAATAAATGCAACTCCTAATTTCGTTAAATAGGACGCTGCTGTTGCATGGATATGGAGTCAAGAGCCACTTGATCCAGCGCTGTTTTTTCTTTACTTACCAGTTGCAAGAAAGCTTCCCGGTCGCTTTGTTTTATAGGTTCTGCAGGGGGAAAATGCTGTTTAAGCGGATCAACCTGCCTGCCATTCTTCCAAAAGCGATAACATACATGCGGGCCCGTGGCCAGTCCGGTCATTCCCACATAGCCGATGACCTGTCCTTGCTTTACATGTTGCCCTACTTTGACCGCTCTTCTGCTCATGTGAAGATATTGGGTAGTATATACGCTGTTGTGCCGGATTTTTACATAATTACCATTAAAACGGCTATAGCGGGAAGCAATAACGGTGCCTGCAGCGGTAGACATAATAGGGGTTCCTTTGGGAGCTGCATAATCTGTCCCCAAGTGGGCCTTCCATCTGTGTTGTATAGGATGAAAGCGCCGAAGCGAATAGTGAGAAGAAATGTGATAATATTTTAAAGGCGCTTTTAAAAAGGCCTTGCGCAGACTTTTTGCAGTTGCGTCATAATACCCGTCCGTATTCGTGCTGTCATCTTTAAAATAAAAAGCATAAAACTTTTGACCCTCATGTTCAAATACTGCCGCTTTGATCTTTCCCAAACCCACGGGCTGTCCTTTTATGTATTGCTGATCGTAAATCACTTTGAACCAGTCTCCTTTTTTAATAGAATAAAAATCAATATCCCAGGCATAGATTTCAGCCAGCTTTATCGCCAGATCCGGGTCCGCTTGCGCTTTTTGCAGGGCCTGAAACAACGAGTGGCGGATCACTCCTGAAGAGCTCCTGCTTCTAACCGTTACCGGTAATTTGTCTTTATAAATTTTTACGGAATCCATCAGGTCGTAGACAACGTAATCTATCGGGTTGGGCTGGTATACAAAATAGCAGGCTTTCTGCAGGCTGTCGTTGGTACAGAACAGCGTATAAGGCAGGCCGGCCCGCAAATCCCGGATGTCAAATATTTCCCGCGACTTCTTTGCTAAAAGGGCCAGTTTTTGCGAACTGATACCATGGGGGGTAAGAATATTGGATAAAAACTCGTTGTGACGAATTGTAGCCCTGATAACCTTAAAAGAATCTACCGGCAGCCCAAATTCCCGATGGATCACGACCGGAGAATCGATACGTAGGGAATCTTTTTCCTCATTTCCATTTCCCGAAGTGTTTTGGCAGGAAGGATACCAGATAACTGCAGACAACAGGCAAATGAAGGAAAAAAAAGTTCTGAATGGCAATTTCATAATACTTGTCAGAATAAAATATTGTTTTAAATAAAACAAGGCTCCGGAGGAGGAAACAAGATTTATTCCTTGATATTAAACAGAAAGGAGAGGGGTTTTATTGTTTCCTCAAGACGGGCTGCAAGGTAAGATATTAATAGAAAAAGGATAAAAGAAAAAGCCTGTTTACCGACAGGTAAACAGACTTTTAACTTTTATTTTAGGGATGTACAGATCTCTACCAGATCGTGATGCGAAGGCTGTCGGGCCGATACATTTTATCTCCCGGTTTTACATTAAACGCTTTGTAAAATGCTTTCAGGTTGGAAAGAGGGCCGTTTACCCGGTATATTTCGGGAGAATGCGGATCATTATTGATGCGCCACAGCAAACGTTTCGGACGGTTCTTGATACGCCAGATCTGTGCATAAGACAGGAAAAAACGCTGGTCGGGAGTGAGGCCGTCCCTTAAAGAATCACTTTTTCCTTCTTCTGTATTTTTGAAAGCTGCATAAGCAATGGCCACCCCGCCGATATCGGCCATATTTTCTCCTTCCGTCAGTTCTCCATTGACATGCACGCTATCCAAAACCACGTAATTATCATACAACTTCACCACCTTATGGGCTATGGAATCAAATTTTTTGCGATCGGCTTTTGACCACCAATTGTGTAAATTCCCGTTTTTATCAAACTGACTGCCCTGATCATCAAAACCGTGTGTCATTTCATGGCCGATTACGGCAGCAATTCCTCCGTAGTTTACCGCATCATCGCCATCCTGGAAATAAAACGGGGGTTGAAGAATGCCGGCGGGGAAAACAATTTCGTTAAAGGAGGGATTGTAGTATGCATTTACCGTAGGCGGTGTCATGTACCATTCTGATTTGTCTACCGGTTTCCCTAATTTATTGATGTTGTACTCATAATGCCATTTGCCGATATGTTGTAAGTTTTTTATCAGGGAATCTTTGTTTATTTCTATAGAAGAATAATCTTTCCATTTGTCGGGATAGCCTATTTTTTTGGTAAAGGCTTCTAATTTATCAACGGCTTTGGCCTTAGTAGAATCGCTCATCCAGATACAATTCTGGATATGCTCTTTATAGGTCTTTTGTAAGTTATCCACGAGATTTTCCATGTATTTTTTGGCTGATGGAGGAAAATATTTCTGTACATATAATTGCCCTAAAGCGTCACCCAGTTCACGGTTAACCAGTGAAGATGCACGTTTCCAGCGTGCTTCCGGCTCCTGCTGGCCGTTGAGCAGTTTTTTATAAAAATTAAAATGTGCTTTTGCAAACGGACTGCTCAGCCAGGCGGCAAAACCGTTAATATAATGGAAGGTTAAATAATTTTTCCAAACTTTTAAAGGCGTTGAATGAAGCAATCCAGATAAAGCAGTAAAGAATTCCGGCTGCCCGACCTGTAGGGTATCTAATTTTACCCCAAGTTCATCCATCAGGGAGTTCCAATGGATGTTGGGAGCTTTTTTATCCATTTGATTAACCGTTAAGAGGTGGTAGTTGGCTTCCGGATCACGAAGCTGGACAGGCGTTTTTGAGGCCTTTGCAAGTTGCGTTTCCAGGTCCATAATACGATGAGCTGCTTCCATTGTATCTCCTTCATAACCGCTGAGTGACAAAATATGGGCTACATATTGTTGGTATCTGTCTCGTATTTGTTTACTGCTGCTATCTTCTTTAAAATAATAATTCCGGTTAGGAAGGCCCAGACCGGCCTGGCGAAACTGTAGTCTTTCCACATTACTGTTTTTATCATCAGGTCCCACATAAGCTCTGAATAAAGTACCGTTACCTTCTCTATATTCTGTCGCTACTTCCTTTAAAACGGCATCGGGATGATCAATTTGTGCAATACGGCCCAGGACGTCCTCAAGGGGCGTGATCCCGGCCTTTTCTATGGCCGCACTATCCATTGTGGCTGTATAAAGGTCGCCGATTTGCTGTTCTATAGAGCCTTTTTTTGCGGTGGTGAGCCGGCTGCAGGAGTCCAGGATAAACTTCATCTGATGTAGTGCATTGTCGCGAACGACATAAAATGATCCCCATCCGGTTTTGGAGGGAGGGATGGTGGTTTTTTTGAGCCAGGCGCCATTGGCATATTCGAAAAAATTTTGTGCAGGACTTACCGTAGTATCCCGCCCGCTGAGATCCAAAGGATCCTGGTGGCTGTTTTTTGATTTATTGTTACAGCTCATCATTCCAAGCAGGATTAATCCCGTAATCGAAAGGCAATAAAGTGATTTCTTCATATATCTAGGATTTGGTGTACAATAATATGGGCCTAAATTAAGAAAAATTAAAAAGATGGCCGGTCTGATCGCAGCCCGGATGAATAGAGGGATAAAGGCTAATGGGCTTTTTTGTTCCTGAAGTGTGAAGTATAGTCAATATCTTGTATTATTCATTAGGATCAATATCATTGCTTTTGTTACTCTTGAAACGGAATCATCCAAAAACACCGGATAGCATTGCGATGAGGTATTCGGAACAAAACTTGTATATTTCTTTAATGAAAAAGGATCGGAATATGGCAGAAATAAAAATTGTCCAGGGAGATATCACAAGATTGGAGGTGGACGCGATCGTAAATGCCGCCAACAGCAGCCTCCTTGGCGGGGGTGGAGTGGATGGCGCCATTCACAGGGCGGCGGGTCCGCACTTATTGGAAGCGTGCCGTACGCTCGGGGGATGTACGACCGGGGAAGCTAAAATGACAAAAGGATACCGGCTGCCTGCTCGTTTTGTGATCCATACGGTGGGACCTGTTTGGCATGGAGGAAATGGCAGGGAACCAGCTTTACTGTCCGCCTGTTATAAGAATTGTTTGAAGCTCGCTGCAGATCATCATCTGAATACGATTGCTTTTCCTGCTATCAGTACCGGTGTTTATGGCTATCCGTTCGCGGCGGCAGGAAGGGTGGCATTAAACACGGTCCGGGACTTTTTACAGAGATATAAAGCACCGCGAGAAGTTATTTTTGTATTGTATAGCCATTCCGATTACAAACGGTTTGAGGAATTATATAAAGAAAATTCTGATAATTAGCTTTTTTTCTTAGTTTTGGTAGTTAATTATTTTTCACATCAATTTTTATTTATATGTTAGATGATATTTTGAATTTGGTAAAGGAGAATGCAAAAGATGCAGTTATGAACAACCCTGACGTACCCGAAGATAAAAAAGAAGGGGTTATTCAGGAAGCGGCTTCCTCTATTTTTAATGGAATAAAAGACGAGGCATCCGGAGGGGGATTACAAAATCTCCTTTCGTCTTTTTCCGGAGGCGGTGGAGGAGGAGCCATCAGCGGCCTCATTGATAAGGTAAAAGGCTCTTTTGTGCAGAATCTGGTCAGTAAACTGGGATTGGACAGCGGGAAAGCTTCCGGTATCGCATCTATGCTGATTCCCCTGGTAATGAATAAGCTATTCCATAAGACCGCCGATCCTGCAGATAACAGCTTCAGTGTGGATGGAATTTTGTCTGCTGTGAGTGGAGACAGCGGCATCATAGGAAAAGTAAAAGGACTATTTTAAAACGACTGGCTGAGTTGTCGGACTGTTGACGAAAAGTTAACAGAAAGTTAAAGAAATGTTAAATAGGACTTTTCAATATTTCCCTTGAAATTCAGAAACTTATGGCCAAATATTAAGGAGAGGAACCCTCTTTTTAATGTTTCCTTTCTTGCTTTTGAAAAAGGGATATAATTATTTATATAATTAAAAATAAGTAATCTAATTTATTATTATGTGTATATAACATATAAATGAATATTATACGCATATGTTTCCTTATTTATTTAAAGGAATACTATCTGTTTTGATGGTATTCCTTTTATTTGATGGTATCCTCTTGGTTTTGATGGGAAGCCGAAATAAAGTTTGCTATTCTGGAGGCATTTAGTAACTTCGGGTTGAATTTAATGGGTTAGTAAGTAAAAAGAGTCGGCACTTTTTATGGCCGGCTCTTTTTCAATTATGAATTCTATTCCATGTCTAAGATCAAAAAAGCATTTTTTTGCCAAAATTGTGGTTATGAAAGTCCAAAATGGTTGGGAAAATGTCCTTCCTGTGGCGAATGGAACACTTTTGTGGAAGAATTGATTGATAGCGGGAAAAATAAAACCGGGGACAATTGGAAGCCGGGTACTCAACCGGGTCGCCCCGCTACAATTAACCTGAACGATATCGTCCAAAAAGAACAGGAATATGTTCAGACACCGGATCGGGAACTTAACCGCGTGTTGGGCGGAGGTATTGTGCCGGGCTCAATGGTATTGGTAGCGGGAGAGCCGGGTATCGGCAAATCCACGCTTTTCTTACAAAATGCATTGGAAATGTCCGGAGCCGTGATCTTGTATATCAGTGGAGAAGAAAGCGAGCAACAGATCAGGATGCGGGCAGACCGGCTAAATTTAAAAAGCAAGGATTTTTATCTGTTAACCGAAACGGATACTGCAGTTATTTTCAAGGAGATAAAGAAGTTACAGCCTGATCTGGTGATCGTGGATTCCATTCAGACCTTACAATCCCCTTATGTGGAATCCGCTCCGGGTAGTATTTCCCAAATTCGCACCTGCACAGCAGAGTTGCAGCATTTTGCCAAAGCCACGCATACGCCGGTCTTCATTATTGGCCATATAAATAAGGAAGGCAGCATTGCGGGCCCAAAGGTGCTGGAACACATGGTGGATACGGTATTACAATTCGAAGGGGACCAGCATTACCTTTACCGGATCCTGCGAACTGTCAAAAATCGTTTTGGTTCTACTTCTGAATTGGGAATTTATGAAATGACCGGAAGCGGCTTGCGCCAGGTCTCCAATCCCTCCGAAGTGCTGTTATCCGAGAAAGATGAAGCTCTGAGTGGGGTGGCCATCGCTGCTTCTATAGAGGGCATCAGGCCCATGTTAATTGAAACGCAGGCCCTGGTAACCCATTCGGTTTATGGTACGCCGCAACGGACGGTCAATGGTTTTGATCTACGCCGGTTGCAGCTTTTATTGGCGGTGCTGGAGAAGCGGGGCGGACTTCAATTTGGGATTAAGGATGTGTTTGTAAATATAGCCGGAGGGCTACGGACTTCGGATCCCTCCATTGATCTGGCCATAATCAGCGCCCTGCTTTCGTCTTATGAAGACCAACCGCTGCCCCATCACTATTGCTTTGCCGGAGAAGTGGGGCTAAGCGGGGAGATCCGACCGGTAAATCGGATAGCACAACGCATATCGGAAGCGGAAAAATTGGGTTTTGAAAAAATATTTATTTCAAAATACAATTTGCCGGGGAAAAGGAATACCGCTCATCAAACCGATTTTTCCCGCTTTAATATTGAGGTTATTACAGCAGGGCGGATTGATGAGTTGTATCAACAATTGTTTTGAGAATTAACGGCTGCTGATCCTTGATAAGAGACGAAGGATTTCCAGATAAAGCCATACAATAGTTACCAATAAGCCAAAGGCGCCATACCATTCCATATATTTAGGAGCCCCCATCTTACTGCCGCGTTCGATCATATCAAAATCAAGCAATAAATTCAATGCGGCTACTGCTACTACGACAAGGGAGAAAATGATTCCGAACATGGAGGTGTTGGTCGGGTTCATAAAGGGAATATGGACATTAAAAAATCCCAGGATCCAGGTTAACGCGTAAAAGATAAAAATTCCGAAAGTAGCGCCTACGATGATGGTCCGTAATCTATTGGTTACCTTGATGATCCGTGTCCTGTACAAGGTCCACATGGCTAAAACGACACCAAAAGTCAGCAAGACGGCCTGTATGACTAAAAAAGGGGCTTTTTCGGCAAACATAGTGCTGAACATAGCTGAAATCGCTCCCAGGAACAGCCCTTCGCAAAGGCCGTAAGCCGGTGCGAGATATTTGGCCCATTGCATCTTAAAACTCATTACAATGGCGAGTCCCAATCCCCCAAAAGCACCAATCAGGATCATGGGAGTCACATTCTGTCCTTTTTCAAAGGCAAACCAACTATATACCGACGTACACATGGCCATGGCAAAGATGAATAAAAATTTATTCAATGTCCCTTTTACAGTCATTGATCCTTCTTCGCTGACATGGATGGTCCGCGTACGTTGGAATACCTTATCATTTAATGCAGGATTGCTGCTTTTTTCTATAATTGCCATAATATTGTAATTTCTGGTTAATTAAGGTACAAATTTACGCCTTTTATTGTTTAAAGTTGAAAGGTAAATCAGATAGGAGGATTTTTAACTTTTTGAAAACTTTCAACGGCAAGTTCATAATAAAGATTTCTAAAGCTGCTTTTTCTTTCCTCTCCATGGGAACATCAGGATCGTAGTTATCCGGCTCTGTTTTACCGATCTTTGACTCCGCCAGGATTCAAACTTTCATCGGGTTATTTCTATGAATATATTTTCAATAATATAAAATATAAAGGGAGTTATGTATTTTGCTTCTTTGTCCCATTTGGGACAAAAGGGCGGTAAAAAATTTTCTTGTAGCTTTGTGCGCATGGAAAACAAACCTGCGATATTAATAATCATGGACGGCTGGGGCCATGGCAAAGTCAGAAAGGCAGATGCTATTGCACTGGCACATACCCCATTTGTAAGTAGTTTATATAATAAATATCCCAACAGTGAATTGATAACTTGTGGTGAAAAGGTGGGGCTGCCCGAAGGACAAATGGGCAATTCGGAAGTAGGCCATCTGAATATTGGGGCGGGCAGGATCGTTAACCAGGAACTGCAGCGGATCAATATTGCACTCAAAGACGGCTCCCTCAAAAAGAATCAGGTTCTTTTAGATGCTTTGGCAATGGCGGCCAGACCCGGCAGAAAACTGCATCTGATGGGATTGGTCAGTAATGGAGGCGTCCATTCTCATATTGATCATCTAAAAGGCTTGTTGGACATTGCTCATGCGCATCATTTAAAAAATGTGTTTATTCATGCCTTTACAGATGGAAGAGATACCGATCCTCATAGCGGTATAGGTTTTTTAGAAGAACTGCAGGATCATATTGATCGCACTACGGGTACTATTGCAACTGTAACCGGGCGTTATTATGCCATGGACCGGGATAAGCGTTGGGAGCGAATCAAGCTGGCTTATGATGCGCTCACCCGTGGAAAAGGAGTGCGGACAAAAGATTTGCAGGGAGCTGTGAAGGCCTCTTATGAGGAGGGAGTGACTGATGAATTTATCAAGCCGGTGGTACATGTGGACGAGCAGGATGCCCCTTTTGCCAAAATTGAAACAGGGGATGTGGTGATCTGCTTCAATTTCAGAACAGATCGCTGCCGCCAGATCACGGAGGTATTGACCCAGCGCGATATGCCGGATCAGGAGATGCAGACGCTTGATCTGGATTATATTACCATGACCCAATATGATAAGGATTTCAGGGGTATTCCGGTGTTATTTAAAAATGAGAATCTGAAAATGACCATGGGAGAGGTATTGGAGAAAGCGGGTAAGCGGCAGATCCGCATTGCGGAAACTGAAAAATATCCCCATGTTACTTTCTTTTTCAGCGGGGGCAGAGAAAAGGAATTTGAAGGTGAAAAAAGGATACTGGCTGCTTCTCCTAAAGTAGCCACCTATGATTTACAACCTGAAATGAGTGCCCGGGAATTGACCGACAAAATTGTTCCCGAACTTGAAAAAAAAGCGGCAGATTTTATTGTTCTGAATTTTGCCAATGCGGATATGGTAGGTCATACGGGGGTTTGGGATGCGGTAATCCAAGCCGTGGAAACGGTAGATCGTTGTACCGAAAAGGTGGTTACAACTGCCTTGGAAAATGATTACAGGATATTTTTGACGGCGGATCACGGTAATTCTGATTATGAAAAGAACCCTGACGGTTCTCCCAATACGGCCCATTCGCTGAATCCTGTTCCTTTTTTTGTTATCAGCAAAGATTATAAGGGGGAGGTGAAATATGGAAAATTGGGGGATATTGCTCCCACTATTCTGACCTCGATGGGTATTGATATACCGGAAGAAATGACGGGTAATGTGCTGATTTCCTAAAATGCGTATTGCTATCTACATAGGTGCGTTGCCGACAGACAAAGAGAAGTGGTCGCTTGGCCATCTGTTCATTTATAAAATGGTGAGCTATTTTTTAGCTGCCCATCCTGAGGCGCATTTTTTTATACTTTCTGATGAGCCGGTAACGGCGCTTTTCGAGGGAAATAGAAATGTGGAATTTTCAATATTGGAACAAGCGAGGCCGTTTATACTCTCGCATTACAGGAACTTTCATTATAAATTATCTGCTCTCCTGCGACATGCAGATGCGGAAGTATGGGTTTCCATGCAAGGTGTTTTGCCATTAAAAGGAAAAATACCGTCCTGCCTTTTTTTATCCGATGACCTGATCTCAAATCGGGAATCTGGCCAGAAAAGCGGGCTCGATCGTTACAGGATGCGTCGCTTACAGCATTCTCTTCGAAGAGCGGATCAAATTGTAACCCTTTCAAAATCTGGGAAACAACAGTTGAAGTCGCTATATCTGTTACCCGAACACCGGATAAGAGCTGTAGGAAGGGGTATTTCAGAATTGTTTCACCCCCTGGATTGGAAAACGCGCGAAAAAGTGAAAGAACAATATGCAGATGGTAAAGAATTTCTTTTATACAGGGGAAAAATAAATGCCCATGGTAATCTGCTCAATTTGCTAAAGGGTTTTTCTATACTGAAAAAGAAAATGAATTCCGGAATGGTATTGGTGCTGGCCGGTCAGCCGGAACAATCTTTTAAGAAATTTTCCGAATTGCTGCAGACTTATTATTTTAGAAAGGATGTGAGAATAACGGGGGAGATCGGGTTAAAAGATACGGCCGCGCTGACAGGCAGCGCTTATGCCCAGATAATTTCGTCTCCCCATGTGGACTTTTCCAGCTCTATTCCTGAAGCTTTTCGATGTTGGACGCCGGTAGTGGCTGCAAAAAGCCCTTTACATGAGGAAATAGGGGGAGAGGCGGCCCTATATTTTGAGGCTTCCAGCTTCAACGAGCTGGGAGAGCAGCTTTGCGAATTATATAAGAAAGAAGAGTTGAGAGGAGAATTGATCGCCCGCGCGGATCAGAAAATACAGGCTTACTCCTGGGAACGGGCTGCAACTCGCTTTTGGGAGGCCATTCGATCGGCCGCAACGGCAACAGAAAAATAGCCGTACCTTTGTGCAGATTTTAGCATGACGAAATAAAAAAAATTATGAAAAGAACTTCCGATATAAAGATTGCCGTGACCCTGGATGAAGAGAATGTACCGGATAAAATTACATGGAAGGCATCTGAAACGGCGGCAAATATGGATAATGAGGCACGGGCTATGTTGGTATCATTTTGGAATTCTGATCAAAAAACCGCTTTTCGGATAGATTTATGGACCAAAGATATGATGATGGATGAAATGGCTGAGTTCATTTTTCAAACGCTGGTCGGCATGTCGGAAACTTATGAACACGCAACACAATATAGCGATCATGCCAAAGAGATGAAACAATTTGCTATGGATTTTCTGAAAAAATTTAAATCCCGTCAGGCAGATGCTCCTAAAATGGACTGAAATCATGGCATTTTATCTTTGTATTTTGGAATAAAAAATGAAGAAGATGGCTTTAGAACAACAAGTGAATCAAGGCATAAGAGCTGCCATGAAGGCAAAAGACCAGGTGGAGTTGCGAAGCCTGCGTGCCATTAAATCTGCTATCCTCCTGGCGAAAACGGCGACAGGGGCCGGTACAGAGCTGACGGCAGCCGAAGAAATCAAATTATTACAAAAGCTTGTCAAGCAACGCAGGGATTCGCTGGAGATCTATCAACAACAAAACCGCCCGGAGCTGGCTCAAAAGGAAGCCGAAGAGATCAACGTAATAGAAAAATTTCTGCCGGAGCAGATGGATGAAGCCGCAATCAAAGCACATCTCGAAAAGATCATTACAGAAACCGGTGCTTCTTCTCCAAAAGATATGGGTAAAGTTATGGGAGTGGCCATGAGACAACTCTCCGGCAAGGCTGACGGTAAATTGATCGCTACACTGGCGAAGCAATTGTTGGTATAACGCCTTTTCATCTGTTCGCGTATACTTATCCCATGTGAACGATTCATCTTCTACAGGTTATTCAAGGAACGGTATGACGTAGCCGGCCGGCTGATCCCTGTTGGCTCATACTTAAATGGGGAAGTCCTTATAAAAAGGCCATGGCGCGAAATAAACACAATTCCTGTTCTGTTCATTTTGTTTATTTTAGGAAAGCCGGTTAAACTTTTGTAAACAGCATTTATGTTTGCATAATAAATAAACTATATTTTCAGAAGTTTGCAGTTGCGGGTGTTTGAGATAGAAGTATCTTTAGCCCCGCCGCGTGTTTGTACTTACCCTTCTGTATTTTTAAACCTAAACTAAATATCATGAAAAAAGTGTTACCCGTAAGGTTTTTACTCCTTACTGCCGTCTTTGGCCTCTTTGTGTTTTTACGGGCACAGGGGCAGATGAAAATTGGAGCTAACCCCACACAGATTAACAAATCTTCTATTTTAGAACTGGAAAGTGACCGGCAAGGATTATTATTAACCCGGATCAATGACTTTACCGGCATTAACAATTTAATCGGATCTAATCATGTAGATGGGATGATCGTTTATTATACCGGTACTGAAAAAGAGGGCGCAGGATTATATATGAGGAAGGATGATGATTGGGTTAAAATAGCCTCGGCAACCGAAGCCAATAACAATTGGAGTTTGAGCGGCAACGCAGGCACTGATGATCAAACAGATTTTGTCGGAACTACGGATGCACAAGACCTTATATTAAAAGCGAATAATACAGAAGGGCTGCGGATAGATAACAGTTCCGGAGATGTCAGGATGGCCAAGAATGTAGAAATAGCAGGGGATGCAAAGGTAGACGGGAATTTAAAAATTAATGCCGCTTCCGGTACCAATGAACTGAGCGTATTAGTAATACAAGCAGATGGGACCATTGTACAACGGGAACTTCCCGGCGATATTTTTAGCAGCGTTGTTACCAGTATTACGGACGGAACTAATTCATTAGGTGGAAATGTACCGCTCTATGCAGATGCGGATGCTAACCATAACGATTTTAATGTTGAAATTTCAGGGGGGCAGGTCAATATCAATGCTCCTGTAATGGATGGAACCAATGCAAATGCCACTTATGGCTTTATGACAAAGGAAGACTGGGACAAGCTAAACAACATGGCAGGAATTAACCAGCTTACCATTGGCAACCTTATATTGATTGCAGCCGATGATGCAGAAAAAGACAAAGCTGCAAAAATATCAGACGATGGTTCAGGGAATTACGAAATTCAGTTGATTGAGGCAGATGCAACCCATAACGGTGTGGTTACTGTTAACGATCAAACTTTTGCGGGAGAAAAAACTTTTGTGGACAATACAACAGTAGGTGATGGTACGGATGATGCAAATTTCATTGTGGCGAAAGGAACCGCCACGTTAAACGGTGAGACGACGGTCGGGAATGAGACCGCTCCCAACAACCTGATTGTACATGGGGGAATGGCGGCTAGAACAATAAATATAAATAGTAGTGAAACCTTATCGGGAAATAAAGCAAAAGCCCGCACCATATTAATAGATGCAAGCGGGGGGGATGTAAATATTACCTTACCTACTTCTGCACCTGACCTGATAGATGGAAGGATTTATACTTTCAGGGTAATTAATAATACTACAGGAATGAATAAGATTACTATATCAGGTGCATTTGGAGACGGGCATACGGATATGGTTTTTTATAATAAAGGCTCCTCCCGAACCATTCAATATACAGGTTCTAAGTGGTACGTTATTGGCCAGTAAAGGTAGATGTTCTGTGATCCTTTACCGAAGATCATCGTTGGTCAGATATACAAAGATAGAGCAATGTACCATCGAGAAAACAAAGGGAATTCCGGAGATCGGATAACCATGAGATTAAACGATATAAAATAAATAAGGATAATTTATGAACGATCGTTTATCGTATATCTACTTATCTTTTTGGGTTTTCTGCCTTGTATTTATAACTTTCAGTTCGGAAGCACAGCAATTGAAACTGGGAAGTGATCCGACGCAGATAAACAAGGCTGCCCTTCTGGAATTGAAAAGTCCCAATCAGGGATTACTGCTTAGCAGGGTAAATGATACCTCTGAGGTCAATCATATTATCAATGCTTTATCCACAGCTCAAAAGCATTCCACCAATGGGATGCTTGTTTTTCAGAAAGCGGATAGTAGTCTTTATATACGGTCCGGCGGATATTGGCGTAAACTGG
>CAYZGR010000017.1:0-49800 GCA_964478125.1 uncultured Chitinophagaceae bacterium
GCAGGAAGCAATAGCAGGAAGCAATAGCAGGAAGCAATAGCAGGAAGCAATAGCAGGAAGCAAATATTATTATTAACCGTATAACCATAAAACCATATAACCATAAAACCATATAACCATAAAACCCGTTACAATTATTAATTAAACGCGTGCAACCTTTCTCAAATCTTTTGTCTTTATCATAAGCGCGCAATGAAAGACAAGTAGTGCTTTTTAATCAAATCCTTTTTTATTTAAAACATTCCTCATGAAAACGATCAGTAAGATGTTTATTATAGCCGTATTAATCACGGGACTTTCTTTTGGCGCTAACGCACAGGCCGGTAAGGGAAAATTAAGGGTCAGTACTCAATTGAAGGAGATCAATGGCAGCCATGAACAGCGAAAATTATACCGGACATTTTTGATATCCTACATGAAGAACTGCCCTTATATCAGTAATTTTAAAATGGATGAAACCGCGGGAGCTTCTGATAACCATGAGGTAACCTGGAATTATGATGTGAATAGCTGGAACGACATTACCAGCTTTTATAACTGGATAGAAGAGCATTTAAAATCCGGGAAGGATGACGGCTTGAAAAAGGCCTTGACGCCCTATAAACCGGATTACGCGCTTGGAGGAAAGATCCGGGTACAGAAAAGAGGCAAGTCCGCCCTGGCTAAAAATTAATCCGAATATTCTTTTAGGCCTATGCAACCTTTTTAAACTAGGTTGTCTTTATAACAGACCATCTATGGAAAACGACGCGCTTGTAATAAATGACCTGGTTGCCGCTTGTAAAAACGGGGACCGTAGGGCGGCAGGCCGGTTATACGAGCGCTATTCCAGGGCCATGTATAATGTGTGCTTACGGATGCTGAATGACAGGCAAGAGGCGGAAGATGTATTGCAGGATTCCTTTTACCAGGTGTTTAAAAATATAAACAGCTTCAGGGGAGAGGCTACCATTGGCGCATGGATCAGGAGGATTGTGGTAAACAGCTGTCTGAATCATTTGAAAAAGATGAAAAAGTTACGGCCCCGCTTGGCGGAGGTACCCCATTTGGAATATGAGGAAGAAGAACCTGTAGATGAAAAGAAATATAGTTATACAGTGAAAAAAGTAAAAGAAGCCATTAGGGATCTGCCGGACGGCTATCGTGTAGTGCTGACTTTATATCTTTTTGAGGGCTATTCCCATAAGGAGATTGCCAAAAGACTGGATATCTCCTTATCCACCGTGAAAACACAATACATGAGAGCAAAGAAGCGGGTAAGGGATAGGGTTGAGGATGTGAAATAGATAGATTGCAATAAACAATAGCGGTAACAATAGAAGATATTAAACAATGAGATCATTTCATCATAATGCAATGGACCCGTGGACCGTTTAGAAAAATATATACGAGATCATCGTGAGGCTTTCGATGAAGACAATCCGGATGACGGCGTGTGGAGAAGGCTGGAGGAACAGTTATGGAGAGCGGATCCATCTTCTGTGAAAAGGCGGCGTATTTTTTATTTATCAGGCAGGTTTAAAAAGCGGGTCGCTGTTGCTGCCGTATTTTTCCTTGGAATCACTTTTGTGGCCTTTGTCCGGACTTATCAAGTAAAGAAAGAAGCCATTCAGCAGGCTATTCCTCCGGACCTGCAGGAAGCGAGGGCCTTTTATAAATCTCGGATCCGGAATGAAATAGCCGGAATAAGCCGCTTGCGTTCCCCCGAAAGGGTTATAGATTCCTCTTTTTTACATCTTTTTGAAGATGAGGATACAGAATATGATCGCTTGAGTAAAGCGTTGAGAGAGAACCCTGATAATCCTCATGTCAGAGCGGCTTTTGTGGAATATTATCGCTCCCGCCTGGAGGTGCTCAAGAGGATCCGTAAGCGACTGAAAGATTATAACTACAGTAAAGAATAAATTATTAAGATATGAAAAGAATGATCCAGCTCACCGGAATGCTGCTATTTATGTTGCCCTTTGCGGTGTTTGCAAAAGATAATATTAACAGGGTAACTTATAAACGCAGCCTTAATTTTTCTTTCCAGGTAAAAAACGGGGCTACACTGGAACTGATCAATAAGTACGGGGACATTCATTTTTACAGTTGGGATAAAAATCAGATCCGATCAGATATTACAATTATGGTAAAAGCGGGAGATGAAGAAGAAGCCAAAAAGATCGCAGATGCCGTTAATATTCAAAAAGATCAGAACGGTAATCTGGTCTCCCTGCATACAGATTATGAACCTTCCGGCTCTTCTTCTTTTTGGAATATAATTTTTGGAGGAACATCCGGGGGGAAGAAGAATGTCAGAATTGATTATAAAGTATATTTACCTAAATCCTTAGGGCACCTTACCGTTCAGAATAAGTATGGAAATATAACCGGTAGTAATATTCCGGGTACGGTGAGTATAAAATTGGATTATGGTCATTTTCACCTGGATCATCTTCAACAGGCACTCAATTTTGAAGTTAAATATGGCTCGGGATCATTAACGGAGCTAGCCGAAGCTAGCATCGATGCTTCTTATACGGACTTCCATATTGATGCGGTACAGCATCTGAAGATGCATTATAAGTATTCTGATCTGACCTTTGGAACGGTTGGGGATATTTCTCTTGATGGAAGTTATGGAGATATTACGGCAGAGAGTATCTCAGAATTGCAGAGCCGGACCGCTTATGGGGATTATAAGATCCGGAATTTAAGCGAGGCGGGGGATATTTCCACTGCTTACGGGGATGTGCATATTGATCAAACGGGCAGATTGAAGGATTTGAAGATTACGGCACGTTATTCTGATGTCTTTCTTGGAATTGCAGAAAAGCAACCTTTACAGTTTAAGATCCGGCTCCATTACGGGAATTTTAATTCCGGTGATTTTCCCCTTCGGGATGTTAAAAAAGAAGAAGACGGTTCCCGTATGTTGGTAAATGCGCATACACCGGATGCGGGGTCCGGAGCTGCTGTGATCAGGATTGACGGATCCTATTCCGACGTGAAGCTTTTGACCAGATAAACCATAGAAGTAGTTTTGCCTGTGAAGGCAGTTTTGGTTGATAGATAAGGATTTCCCCCTGTACCGGGGGATTTTCTTTTTGTAAGACATCGGCCCGATCCTTTGATTGCATTTCTGCCGGAGGCCCGGTTATCTATATTCCGGATGAAACCGGTGCAGGGTATCTCTCAGGTATTCGCGGTCAACATGGGTATAAATTTCGGTAGTGGTAATACTTTCATGACCGAGCATTTGCTGTACGGCTCTCAGGTCTGCTCCTCCTTCGATAAGATGAGTGGCAAAAGAATGCCGGAAGGTGTGAGGAGATATGTTTTTGGTGATACCGGCCTGTGCTGCCGCCTCCTTTATAATATAAAAGATCATCACTCTGCTGAGCGGGTTTCCGCGCCGGTTTAAAAAAAGATAATCTTCTGCTTTGGGTTGTATGGGTATATGGCAACGAACTGTATCCTTATAAATGGAAATATATTTTAACGCCGATTGCCCCAGGGGAATGAGCCTTTCTTTATCTCCCTTCCCGGTCACGCGCAGGAAGCCCTCTTCAACATAAAGACCGGAAAGTCTTAAAGAGGTGACTTCGCTTACCCTCAGCCCGCAGGCATACATGGTTTCTAAAATCGCTTTGTTTCGTACCCCCTCAGGCTTACTGAGATCCAGGCTTTGAATCATTTTCTCAATTTCTTCGTAAGTTAGCACTTCAGGTAATGTTCTTTTCATTCGGGGAACTTCCAGCAATGTTGCGGGATCTTTCTCTATTATATTTTCAAGGACCAGATAACGAAAAAAAGCCTTTATACCAGAGGTGATCCGGGCCTGTGAGGAGCTGCTCATGCCTATCTGTGCCAGTTGGCGTATAAAATCCTGTAAATGCTTTGTGGTTACTTTTTGGAGAGTGGTCGCATTACAAAATTTCATAAGCAGGGCTATATCATGTAAATAGGCCTCAATGGTGGCGGCGGAAAGCGCGCGTTCCAGCTGTAGATATATCTTAAAACCTTTGATTTCTGTCGTCCACATCCCAATGAAGTTAAAATAAAATTAATAAAATACTAATATTGTTAAATATAATCAAAAACATTAGCTAATTTTTTCAATTTTTCTATAAATTTAATACTTTTGCAGGCAATTACTTCTTCTTAATTTTTATAAAGTTATGACAGAAAAAACAATACGCCCCATAAAAAAATTAATGGTGGCGAATAGGAGTGAAATAGCTATTCGCATTTTAAGAGCAGCTTCGGAACTGAAGATCCGGACGGTAGCCATTTATACTTATGAGGACCGGTATTCTCTTCATCGTTATAAGGCGGATGAGGCCTATCAGGTAGGGGCTGATGATGATCCTTTGAAGCCTTACCTTGATGTGGAAGCCATTCTTCATGTAGCTAAGCGAAATGGGGTGGATGCTATTCATCCCGGTTATGGTTTTTTGAGCGAAAGTGTACATTTTGCCCGGCGATGCCGCGAAGAAGGAATTGTGTTTATAGGCCCGGATTCACAGGTCATGGAACAACTGGGGGATAAAGTGGCGGCCAAAAAGATCGCTCGTAAAGCCAATGTGCCGGTTATAGAAGACAGCCACGTGAAGCTGGAGGATCCGGAAGTGGTCAAAAAAGAAGCCGCACGCATAGGATATCCTGTTATGTTAAAAGCCTCAGCCGGTGGGGGCGGACGCGGAATGCGCGTGGTGCGGAATGAAGATGAACTGATCAATGCTTTCACGGAAGCAAAAAGTGAAGCAGGAAAAGCCTTTGGTGACGATACCATTTTTATGGAGAAATTCATTGCGGAACCGAAGCACATTGAGGTACAACTGATGGGCGATAATTATGGAAATATTGTTCACCTTTTTGAAAGGGATTGTTCTGTACAGCGTCGCTTTCAAAAAGTGGTGGAGGTTGCCCCGGCTCCGAACCTGCCGGATGAAACGCGTAATAAAATTCATGAATATGCGCTGCAGCTGGCCCGTACCGTAGGATACAACAACGTGGGAACCGCGGAATTCCTGGTAGATCGGGATCATAATATCTATTTCATTGAGGTCAATACACGCATACAGGTAGAGCACACCGTAACGGAGGAAGTAACGGGTGTGGATATTGTACGTACACAGCTTCTTATAGCGGAGGGATATCCGTTGGAAGACAAGCGTATCTTTATCCGGGGGCAGGAAGATGTAAAATTGAATGGTTTTGCCCTGCAGTGCCGTATCACCACCGAGAATCCTGAAAATAATTTTAAGCCCGATTTTGGGACCATCATTGCTTATAGAAATGCGGGAGGTATGGGGATTCGTCTGGATGAAGGAAGCGCCTATTCCGGGATGAAGATCTCGCCTTTCTTTGATTCCATGCTGGTAAAAGTGACCGCCTGGGGGCGTACGCTGGCCGGGGCTGCCGAACGTATGCAGCGTACCCTGCGGGAATATCGCATACGAGGCGTACGTACCAATATCGGATTTTTGTTGAATGTCATTCAGGATAAGACTTTTATCAAAGGGGAATGCACCGTCAATTTTATTGATAAACATCCCGGATTATTTATACTGACGAAGACCCGTGACCGGGCGACCAAGATCCTCCGCTATATTGCGGACGTGACCGTAAACGGGAATCCTGATGTGCGTAGCAAAAAAGACAATAAAAAATTCAGGGTTCCACAAGTACCGCATTTTGATCCCTATATGGAATACCCAAAGGGAACAAAAGACCGGTTGAATGATTTGGGACGCGAGTCGTTTTCCAGGTGGTTGCGCCGGGAAAAACAAGTCTATTATACCGATACGACCTACCGGGATGCACATCAAAGCCTGATTGCCACACGGGTGCGTACGCGGGATATTATGGCGGTGGCGGAAGGATATGCCAAAAACAATCCGCAGATCTTTTCTATGGAAGTTTGGGGAGGAGCCACATTTGATGTGTCCATGCGCTTCCTGCATGAATCTCCCTGGCACCGTCTTGCGCTGCTTCGGGAGGCCATGCCCAATGTATTACTGCAGATGCTTTTCCGCGGTTCCAATGGAGTGGGTTATTCGGCTTATCCGGAAAATTTCCTTGCAAAGTTTATTGAAAAGGCGGCGGAAACAGGAATTGATATCTTCCGGATTTTTGATTCGCTGAACTGGATCGAGGCTATGGCGCCCAGTATCCGTTTTGTGAATAAATATACCCGTTCACTGGCTCAGGCCGCCATCAGTTATACCGGTGATATTCTGGATAAAGAAAATAACAAATATACCTTACAGTATTATGTGGATCTGGCCAGGAAATTGGAGGATGCGGGCGCCCATATGCTTTGTATCAAAGATATGGCCGGCTTGCTGAAGCCTTATGCTGCAGAAAAACTGGTCGGCTCGCTGAAGGAAGCCGTGGAATTGCCTATCGTGTTGCATACGCACGATACTTCCTCCATGCAAACCGCTACTTATCTGAAAGCTATAGAATCAGGAGTGAATGTCGTGGATTGTGCCATTGCTTCTATGAGCGGGCTTACCTCCCAACCCAACCTGAATGCTTTAGCCGCCTCAATGAGATACCATGAGCGCGGTCGAAAGATGAACCTTGAATCCTTAAACCGTTATAGCGATTATTGGGAGGTTGTTCGGGAATTTTATTACCCGTTTGAGTCTGATTTGAAATCGGGAACAGCCGAGGTATACGATAACGAGATCCCCGGCGGTCAGTATTCCAATTTACGCCAGCAGGCGGAATCTCTGGGGCTTGGGGATAAAGTAGACCAGATAAAGAAAAATTATATTATAGTGAATGACCTGCTGGGCGATATAGTCAAGGTAACCCCCAGCTCCAAGGTGGTTGGAGATATGGCCTTGTTCATGACGGCCAATAGCCTGACTGCGGAAGACGTGCTGGACGAAAGCAAAAATCTTCCTTTTCCTGAATCCTTAAAAAGCTTTTTAAAAGGAGAATTGGGCTTCCCCTACGGCGGCTTTCCCGAAAAATTGCAGAAAATCGTACTTAAGGACGAAAAGCCCATTACAGGTAGAGCCGGCGACTATCTTCCGGATGTGGATTTTGAAAAAGAATTTACAGACTTTCAGAAGAAATTTCCCAACAAGAACTTCCTGGATTTCCTAAGTTATAAAATGTTTCCAAAGGTATATGCTGATTTTTACAACATGCAGGAAAGGTATGATAATCTGGAAACCGTTCCTACGCCTGCTTTCTTCTATGGCATGCAGGAAGGAGAGGAGATCCTGGTGAACCTCGGCCCGGGAAAAACCATTTTTATAAAGTTACTCTATATATTGCCTCCCGATGAACATGGAATGCGGGAAGTAGCTTTTGAGTTGAATGGCTACTCGCGTATCGTGTCTGTCAGGGATCAGTCTGTTGCTTCTGCCATACCTACTCATAAGAAGGTATCTGATTCGGACAAAGAGATTGGCGCACCGCTGCAGGGTAAACTTTCGAATATAAGAGTAAAGCCGGGCGACAAAGTGAAGACCAACAGTCCTTTGTTTGTCATTGAGGCAATGAAGATGGAAACCACGGTAGCCGCCCCACAGGAGGGAACGGTTAAGACCATTGCTTTAACAGAAGGTGAAATGGTCCAGCAGGATGATCTGATCGTCACCCTGAAGTAGTCTGTTATATCAACGGTAAGCAGTGGAGGGTATTCCAAATTTATAGAATGTGCGGCTGCCCGCTATGATCCTTTGCGTCCCCTCTTTGGGAGATCCCAAAATGGATCGAGAGCGTGCTTTATCAATAAATGAACGCTCCTCAACAAAAGTACTGTTCTGTTATTTAGAAAGCAACTATTTTATTAGTTGAATGTCCTTTGGGTAAAGTTGAAAACGGCACTTATTTTGCTGATATACCAGGGGGAGGCTCCCCTTTTTTCAGTAACTTTGTAATAGGGATCTTATTGTCCGCATCTTAAACAGGAATCAATATTAAAACAGGAAAGGTCATAAAGAAAATTACAAGGACGTTGGCGTGGGTTTTAAGTTCACTCCTGGTCCTCCTGTTTCTGATCATTGTTTTACTGAATGTTCCCCAGGTTCAAAACCTGTTAAAAGATATAGCGATTAAATATCTGAATAAAAAATTGCATACCACCGTGCAACTGGATCACCTGGCTTTAAAAATACCCTCCTCCATAGAATTGGATTCTTTATATGTAGCCGATCAGTCCAATGATACGCTCGTTTATAGCGGACACCTTTTTGTCAAAATAGATATGTTGGGATTATTGTCCGGGAGCGTTCATATTGATTCTGTTCGTTTGGACCATTTCACTGCCCGTATTTCCCGCACGCTTCCTGATACCGCCTTTAATTTTGATTATATACTTGATGCTTTTGGCGCCAACGAAACGGATACGACAACGGATACCTCTTCTTCCGGCCCTTTTTATATAGGAGCCATTCATCTGTCTGATATCCGGTTGCATTATGAGGATGTGGTGACCGGTTATGATGCGTCGGCCGTACTCGGGGATTTTGCTACCCGGTTTAAGGAATTTAATCTGGACAGCATGCGGTTTCTTTTAGACAGCATTAAGCTGGCTGATGTAAATGCCGATATGGTTGTCAATAGGCCCCTTATAAAATCGAAAGAAAACCCTTCGGAGGATACCGCGGGAGGAGCTGCCATGCCGGATTTCAATTTTTCAGGACTGGTTTTCAATAACCTGAATGTTCGATATGAAGACCATATTTCAGAAATGCAGGGTAACATCAAACTGGACACCCTGCTGTTGTACCCTGACAAACTGGATTTAAACAATCAGAACATCCGATTGAAAAGACTGGCATTAAACCATTCGGAGATTGTTTTTAGCATGAAGTCGGCTCCTGATCAAAAGAAAACAGCTTCCCGGGTTACAGCTACATCGCCGGAGAATGCGTATGCAAGGCCATGGTTTATTACTCTGGACAGTTTGCAGTTGATACAGGATCACTTCAAATTTGACGATCGGGGACAGCCTCATCAGGCGCAGGGGATAGATTTCAATCATCTGGATGTAACGGATTTCAATCTGCTGGCCTCCGATATATATTATTCTGATGATTCCTCTCATGCTGCTGTGGGTAATATTACCTTCCGTGAACAATCAGGCTTCGATTTGCAGAAACTGGAAACAGATGCAACTTATAC
This sequence comes from uncultured Chitinophagaceae bacterium, assembly GCA_964478125.1. Taxonomy (GTDB): domain Bacteria; phylum Bacteroidota; class Bacteroidia; order Chitinophagales; family Chitinophagaceae; genus FW021-bin31. The sequence continues at coordinate 9,136 of CAYZGR010000017.1, forward strand.
GCATCATGGAGCGGCCTTAAAAAACCTGATTCTGCAAACTCCCAATAGCCGTATCAGCCGGACGCTGGCTATAAGTTATCCTTCTTTAGACTCCTTATCGGCTGATCCGGGAAGCATGGGAGTAGATGTGAATATTGATTCCGCGCAGATCGGTTTAAAGGATCTGTTTTATTTCCAGCCGGATATGGCTTCGAATACATATCTTTCCGGCCTTGCAAAGCGCCCCATCCAACTTCATGGCGCTCTTACCGGTAAACTGAATGATCTGGTAATTGATTCTTTTTGGATAAAAGCCGCAACGAATACTTCACTGGCATTGAAGGCTCATCTGGTCAATATGTTACAGGCGGATAAAGCGGATTTTGATGTGGTTTTGGATCATTTTACAACCGGAAGAAAGGACCTCCAGGCGCTATTGCCCGACAGCCTGATCCCTTCTTCCGTACGTATTCCAGGCCGTCTTACTTTGTCAGGAGATTATAAGGGCTCTTTACAAAGTTTTGACAGCCGTTTAAAACTAACGAGCTCGGACGGCGGCGGCAGGGTACGGGCGAGCATTAAAGATCTCGGGGACTCACTTCATGCGGCATATGATATATTGGCCGGTTTTAAGGACCTTCAATTGGGAAATATTTTAAGAAACGACACTTTATATGGTCCTGTTTCGCTTACGGTTTCGGTGAAGGGTACGGGATTGAAGCCAAAGCGCATGCAAGCCCGGATGGAAGGCCATATTCGGCAAGCCTTTTATCGGGGGTATAATTATCACGAGCTGAATATGGAGGGTACTATCATGAATGGTTCAGCAGTTATTCATGCGGGGATGAAAGATCCCAATCTTGATTTTGCTCTTAATTCACAGGCAGATTTTAATGATAGCATTCCCGGAATCAAAATGGATCTGGTTTTAAATAACGCAGATTTGCACGCATTGCATTTTATGGAAGATACTTTGCAATTAAAGGGCTGTATGAATGCAGATTTTGACCGGTTAGATATAGATAAACCGGATGGCAGGTTGACTTTAACAAATTGGGAGATCCGCCATGGACAGGAGGATATTCATATTGATTCCGTGTTGTTGAAGGCCGTTTCATCGGATTCCCTGAATAAAATACAATTTAGTTCTCCTTTGGCTACTCTGGATATGACCGGCAATTATAAATTGAGTGAAGCCGGGTCCTGGATACAATATTTTCGGGATGAATTTTTGGGTGCGGATAGCTCTGGGGTAATTAAAAAAGACAGTCTTTCTCCCTGGGAGATGCAGCTGGATATCCAATTATTGGCTTCTTCACTATGGCATCAGCTATTGCCTTCCATCCAAAGTTTTAACGGCGCCCGGATTAACGGTTCCGTTACTTCCGATCCCGAAAACATTCGCTTCGACGGTGCTTTTGCTCCATTTGATTTTAGCGGTATTGCAGTAGATTCTGTCCACCTTGGTCTTTTTACCGGAGCGGGGAAACTCCACTATGGCTTAACGGGGAACACCATCCGAAACAGCGCTATAGACATCCCGTATCTGTATTTGTCCGGGCAATTGGATAGCAATGCTGCATCACTGGATCTTAAGATCCTTGATCAGGAAAAGAAAGATCGCTATCATCTTGCAGGGAAACTGGGTATGAGCGCCAATTCTTATAATTTTAGTCTGGACCCTGACAGCCTGCAGTTGAACTATGAGCGCTGGGAAGTACCCCGGGATAATTATATACGCTATGCTCCGAACAACCTCGTGGTGCATCACCTAAAACTTCAAAATGGGAGTCAATATTTATCCGTAAACAGCGACAGCGCGTCGGCTCTAAGTCCTTTGAACATTGCTTTCCATGAATTTGAGATTTCAACTATTACCCGGATGGTCCTGAGCGACTCCATGGACTTGAATGGGCTTATTAACGGAGATGTAAAAGTAGACAGTGTGATGACCCATCCGCTGTTTGTGTCGGACTTGCGTATAGATAGTGTCGCTATGGGAAATCAACCTGTCGGCTCTGTTCTTTTAAAAGTGAACAATAAATTAAAGGATACCTATTCGGTAAATATGCAACTTACCGGGAATGACAATGACTTGCAGGTTACCGGTGCTTATTACACTTCCGGAGCAGGAAATTTTGATCTTGACATCAACCTGGCTTCACTTCCGCTTTCTACTATTCAAGCGCTCTCCTTCGGTCAGATCAGGGATGCAAAAGGGGCGTTGACCGGTGACCTTAAGCTTAAAGGAACCGTAGAAACTCCGCATGTGAATGGTGAAATTACTTTTAAAGATGCAGGATTAAACGTTACTATGCTCAATAATTATTTTAGCTTGCCGGATGAAAGCATTCATTTTAATTCAACAGGGATCCATTTTGACAATTTCACTTTATTGGATTCTGCCAATAATAAGGCGGTACTGGATGGCGATATCCTGACGAAAAGATATGAGCATTTTAGTTTTAATCTGGATCTGAATGCAAAAAATTACCGGTTATTGAATGTGCAAAAAAGCCAGGGAGAACCCTTTTATGGGAAAGTTTATATCAGTGCGGATGCAAAGATCAGGGGGGATGAAAAATTGCCAAAAATTGATGCGCAGGTAACATTGGAAGATAAATCGGATTTTACGATGGCCCTTCAGGAGGAAAACCCGCAGATCGTTTCCTCCAGTGGGATTGTAGAATTTGTAGATATGAATGCCCCCCCCGACACGATTCAAGCGCCGCCTCCGGATTCTGTGCAGCATACCAACGGACTGGAAGGTTTGGATGTGAGTGCCAATATTGCGGTTGATACCGGCGCCATATTAAATTTAGTCATTGATCCTGTAAGTGGGGATAACCTGAGTGTCCGTGGTAGGGCAAATTTGAATTTTACTATGGATCCTGGTGGTAAAATGAGCCTTACCGGGCAGTATACCATTTTAAATGGCGTTTATAACTTGTCGCTGGAAGGGCTTATTAAACGCAAATTTAATATAACCAGAGGAAGCCACATTACCTGGACGGGGGATCCTATGTCTGCCGATCTGGATATTACTGCCATGTACGAGGTAGAGACCTCGGCCCTGGACCTGGTGGAAGACCAGTTGACCGATGTAAGTGATGCTGAAAAAAATAAATATAAACAGCGTTTACCTTTTGAGGTTTATTTGAACCTTAAGGGAGAGTTGATGCATCCGGATATTAATTTTGAACTGGACATGCCTCAAAAAGCACAGCAGGCTTTTGATGGTGCAGTCTATACCCGGATCAAACAGATCAACACCGATCCTTCGGAAGTGAACAAGCAAACGCTGGGATTGCTGGTACTTGGACATTTTATCGCTGAGAATCCGTTTGAAACGGCAAACAGCGGCGGTGCGGAGCAAAGGGTCAGGGAGAGTGCCAGCAAAATACTGTCTCAGCAGCTTAACAGGTTGGCAGGAGACCTGATTCAGGGAGTGGATCTCAATTTTGACCTGCAGTCTTCACAGGATTACTCTTCCGGTCAGGCTGAAAATAAGACCAACTTAAATGTAGGGCTGTCCAAATCCCTTTTTAATGACCGAACTACAGTGTATGTTGGCAGCAATATACCGCTGGAGGGAGGGAATAAACAGCAGTCCTCCCAGATCGTGGGAGATGTTTCCGTAGAATATAAACTTTCCCGCGATGGCCGCTACAGGCTGAGGGCTTACCGGAAGAATAAATATCAGGGCGTAATAGAAGGAGAATATATTGAAACGGGATTGAGCTTTATTATCGTGATGGATTATAATAAATTTAAGGAGCTATTTAAAAAAGCTTCAGAGCTTTCGGATGAATAAAATAGGAGTAAATGAGTTCATGAGAAAATGGAAGTACATACTGTCTGGCTGTATTTTTGCAGGAATGCTGTATTCCTGTAGTCCGACGAGGCATTTACAAAAAGGACAGGCGTTATATACGGGCGGGACGATAAAGTATAAGCCTCATGCAGGGACGGCAAAGCGGCTGAAAGCCAATATGGAAAACCTGCTACGGCCCAAGACCAATACTTCCTTCCTCGGGATGTATCCAAAATTGTTTTTTTATAACATTTCTAAAAAACCCACCGGGAAAGGACTTAATTATCTTCTCCATGAAAAATGGGGGGAACCCCCGGTGCTGGCAAGCAGTGTAAATCTGACCATTAATGAAAATATTCTCCAAAATTACCTCCAAAATAAAGGTTTTTTTCAGGCCGGGGTAACTGGCGACCTGTCCCGGAAAAAACAAAAAGCACATGCCTATTATACGGTTGAAGCAGGTCATCGTTATCGCATTAACGAAGTATTTTTTCCGGAAGATTCTTCCAGACTTATCAATCGGGAAATAGACAGTTTGCAAGATAAATCAGTCTTAAAACCCGGTGATTTCTACGATTTGGATAATATCAAACAGGAGCGTGAACGTGTAAAAGACAGCCTGAAAGATAAAGGCTATTTCTACTTTATCCCTGATAATCTTGTAGTTCAGGCAGATAGCAATTTAAGCGGGAAAGTCAATTTATATCTAAAAGTAAAAAAAGATGCGCCGGAAGCCGCTTTAAAAAAATACAGGATCAATAAGGTTAAAGTTTTTGCCGATTATTCCTTAAAAAAGGATTCTCTTTTAAGAGGTCTGGCAGGGGAAGAATATAAAGGGCTGGATATTATTGATCCCCGCCACCTCTTTAGGCCCTCCATTTTTTCCCGTTCTATTTATTTATCTCCGGGAAATTTATATACGCTGGATGATCATGAATTAACGCTGAACAGACTGGTGAATCTGGGCGCCTTTAAATTTGTAAAAGTAGAATTTATAGAGGCAAACCGCGATTCGGCTTTGAAGACAGGGCTGCTGAATGCCAATGTTTATCTGACCCCGGCCAAGAAAAAGTCGTTGAGGTTGGAGCTTACCGGTAATTCACGTTCCAATAACTACGTGGGTTCTTCCGTGAACCTCAGTTGGCAGAACAGGAATTTTTTCCGGGGGGCGGAGCTCTTTAAGCTAAACCTCGGCGGAGCCTTTGAGACCCAGGTAGGCGGAGATCAGAATTCTTCCAATACCTATTCTTTTTCACCGGGTGTTTCTATTGAGGTACCGCGTTTTGTGACGCCTTTTCAGATCATAAACCTTTCCCGGGTAAAGGTTCCTAAAACGAGATTGGAAGTTAATTATAACCTGCTCAACCGGAGAAATTATTATAACCTGAATTCCTTTAATCTAAAGGCGGGCTATAATTGGATGTCCAATTCAAAAATGACCAATACTTTTAACTTGTTTGATGTGACTTATGTCTTGCCCTCTCATATTACCCCTGTATTTCAGGATATTCTGGACAAGGACCCCACGCTTCAACGCAGCTTTAGAAGGCAGTTTATCTTAAGTACGAATTATCGTTTTGAATATTCAAATCGCTCGGAGAATAAAAGAGCTAACAATATTTATTTTGATGGTCAGGCGGATGTATCGGGAAATCTGCTGGGACTTTTTATGGGAAAACATGACTATCAACATCCCGCCACTTTATTGGGAAGTCCCTTTTCCCAGTATTTGAAACTAAGTGCGGATTTCCGGGATTATTGGCATCTCAATCATAAAGGACTGGACTGGGTAAATAGGGTTTATGCCGGATATGGTTATTCCTACGGTAATTCTTATAGCCTTCCTTTTGTCAAACAATTTTTTGTGGGAGGGAGCAACAGCTTGAGGGGATTTCGTGCAAGGACACTCGGACCGGGTACTTATCATACTGCAAAGACCGGTTTTCAGGCTAATGAGGCCGGCGATATAAAAGTAGAGTTAAATACAGAACTAAGGTTTCATCTTGTCAGCGTAGTAAATGGAGCCCTATTTGCCGATGCCGGAAATATATGGCTTTTGCGATCTGCTCTTACCAAACCCGGCGGGAAATTTGACTTCCATAGAGCAATGAGACAGTTGGCTGTAAGTTCCGGACTGGGATTGCGCTTTGACCTTTCTTTTTTTGTGCTGCGTTTTGACCTCGCCTTTCCTCTGAGGAAACCCTGGTTACCTGAAGGAGAACGGTGGGTATTTAACCAGATAGACTTCGGAAGTAAACAATGGAGAAAAGAAAATCTGGTGCTGAATATTGCCATTGGCTATCCCTTCTAGGATCTTTTGGGGTTTAATTAAATAAATGTAATAGATTTGTAAAAAAGATCGGGAATGAGTCATCAGCTTTGTTAAGATCTGCTATGCCGGTATTCGTTAGAGCTTAAAATTGAGATTTATAATGGCTTTCGATATTCTTGATGTGACAAAAATAGCCCCTCCGCTCAAGCACGCTACCATCTTTCAACATTTTGATATGCTTGCTGCTGGAGATGCTTTTATTCTTCAGAATGATCACGATCCTAAGCCGGTATATTACGAGCTTTTGGATAAAAATGGAAATATTTTTGATTGGGAATATCTGGAACAGGGGCCGCAACGATGGAGCATAAAGATCAGCAGGAAGGGCGTCCTCCGCAAACCAATAATGGAGGATGAGCCTATGCCTCCGGAAGAGACCATAGGCGGTCTGGCAGCTAAAGATCCGCGGAAGGTGGAAATATTCAAGAAATTTGGTCTGCAATATGGTTATGAGGGCGCCAAAACTCTGAAAGAAGCCTGCAAGGATGCAGAGGTATTATTTTCCGCGGTACACAGGGCGTTGAATATGTTAGAAAAGAATCGTACGCCTATAGAACCGGCTCATAATTATGACAATTGGGAACTGGATTTTCTGATCAATTATATTGTAAAATTCCATCATCAATATGTCGAAGATCAAGTAGAAACGCTGACGGATCTTTCAGCACGGGTGGCGGCGCATCACGGTCCGGTTCACCCTGAATTGTATCAGGTCAGGGAGCATGTGAATGCATTGCTGGAAGAATTGCAGAGGCACCAGACGAAAGAAGAGAAGGTACTCTTTCCCTTTATAAAGGAAATGGTGAATAGTAAAAAGAAGGAGGGTTCTTTCAAACCTCCGGCTCTCGGTTCTATAGTAGATTCCATCAGCCTGATATTGGAGGATCATCGTTTCTTCGTGAGCCATCTTCAGGATATTGCTCGACTGACTACAAACTATAAAATTCCCGAGGATGCTTGCGGAAGCCTTAATTTGTATTATCAAAAGCTGAAGGAACTGGAAGAAGATATGCAGCAGCATCTTCATTTGGAGAACAACATCCTTTATCCAAAGGCGGTAAAACTGGAAAAAGAATTAAATCATTAGAATATGGGTATAGCGCGTATTTATAAAAATGAAGGTTGCCAGGTGATGAAGGCAGAAATAAAGAAAGGAAGCAGGATGCCGGTACATTATGCCACCTCGGAGGCATTTGTCATGGTGGCTAAAGGATGTGGTGAGATCATATACAGTAATAGCGAACAAAAGCTGGAACCGGGTATGTATATTCACATTCCCCGGGCAAAACCCCATGTCTTAAAAATAGAAAAGGATTTTGAGGCCTATATTATAATTGATGAAGATGCATCCCTCGAATTTACCGGCGGTACGATGGAAGCTAAAGATTTCGCCTCCGGCATCTGACCTCCTATAGGCAGAAGTGGTAATATTATCCTTTCCCGTAAATCTTTTATCCTTTTCTTTAAGTTTGCTGTGTGAAAAACTCATTATTTCGTGTTCGGTTTAAATGTACAGGGAATAATGGAAAGGGAAATTTTTTTAGATAAAACCATCGGGAAGGACCGGGTTCCAATATGGATCATTTATGGTACGCATACCGGAAATTGTATGCAATTGGCCGAAGAAGCGGCAGAGGAAATACGAAAGCAGGGAAAAGAAACGAAGGTTTGCGACATGGAAGATTTTGATGTGGAGGAGTTGAAAGATATTGAGAAACTGCTGGTCATTGTCAGTACAGATGGAGAAGGCGATCCGCCGCTGATGGCAGAGGATCTGCTTGAATATCTCCAAAGTGGAGATGGGCCTCGGTTGAATCATTTGTCATACAGTGTACTGGCACTTGGGGATACGGATTATTATGATTTTTGCCAGGCCGGAAAGAATTTTGATACGGCGCTTGAAAAGCTTGGGGCTGAAAGAATCGCTGAACGCGTGGATTGTGATGTGGATTTTGAAGAAGATTATACAAAATGGCTTAATGAGATATTAAAAAAGATTTGAAGTAATAAGAGACCGGGCTGTCGTTTATTTTTATTCTAATTTGTTGTATTTTTGACCCGCTAAAAAAATAAAAATCGATATAATGAAAAAGTTACTTATTGGCGGGTTGCTGGCCGTGGGAGTCCTACTTTATTCGTGTGGAAATAACCCCAACCCCAAAAACTTCGAGGGAAGTGTAGTGAGCAATGCGCCGATTTCGCCTCAGATGATGGACGGAAGTACCCCTCCTTCTCCGGATGCCCAAGAAAAGCCGGCGGAAGCTGCTGCGCCGACTATTGATGTAAATGCACCCAGCGACAGTAAAGGGGTCGGGGAGTTTAAAGATGTGAAGATCCCGTCTTCTATTGACGGGGCGCTGGCAGCAAAGGGGAAAACGCTTTTTCAGACATACTGCACAGCCTGCCATACAGCGACGAAGCAAAAGCTAATCGGACCGGGCCTGAAGGGAGTTACCGAAATCCGTACCCCGGAATGGATCATGAATATGATCACGAATCCGGTACAAATGGTTAAAGAAGACAGCATAGCCCAGGCCTTATTTGAAGAAGCCAACCATGTACAGATGGTAGATCTCAATTTGAGCAAGGAACAGGCAAGGGAACTTTTTGAATATTTAAGGCAAAACGATAAGTCATAAGCGTGAAATAAAGTGATGATGTATGGCAATCGGCTTTTCAATCGGATGGGTGTTATTTAGAATTTAAGGGCTGGTTTTATTTGTTGATTAACATGTGCAAAGTCTGACTTCTATGAGAAAGTTATTCATTTTCATGATAACAGTCTGTATGGCGGCTTTTATTTCCTGCGGTAATAAGGATGCACAGGATCATTCTGCCGATGCAGGAGAAAAAATAGATTCTATGGTGAAGCGTGCAAGATCCGCTATAGGCGACGCTGCTGATTCTATAGGGCATGGGGCTCAGCATGCAATCCAAAGTCTAAAAAGTACACAGGATTCCGGTTCGGAAAGAGATTTGGAATAAACCCTATTTTATTGAAGTTCGAAGCCGCCGAGCATTGCGCTCAGTGACTTTACTGCTTTTTCTTCGCTTTTTATTAAATATAGGGAGATTGGAACGAAGGGAATTTCCTTTCGAAAGGAGTGAAAGGTCATCTCTTCTATTCATTAAATTTTTCTATACCGGAAGCCGGCTTCCAGCCGGACCGGGGTTCAAAATAATGCCAGAGGGCGGCGGATAGGGTGCGAATCAGTTTTTCGGCTTCATTGTCATGAGTCCAGCTCTGATCTTGTATGTTTTTCGTATAAACAGCGAATACGTAGTCTCCGTGTGGTGCATTGACCAATACGACTTCAGACCGGGCGTCATTGACAGCTCCTGTTTTAGATGCGGTTTGGACGTATGGCGGGATTTGGGATAAAGCATTTCCATCCCAATAGATATGAGTCATGTTCCGATACATTCTTTCGCAAGCTGCAGGATTGAGGATCCGGGCTTCCCGGATATCGGTTACCAAAGTGGCGATTTCTCTTGGGGTGGTCTGTCCCCATCCATAGATTTCCCATATTTTTTTGCGGCCGGGTGTGCGGGAATTTACACGGGTTTGCTCAAAACCATGGTCTGCCAGCCATTGATTGATCACCGCTCCTCCGCCGGCAAGTGATTGACACCATAGCGCAGCCGTATTATCGCTGCGTGTGATCATCAATGTAGCCGCCACATCCAGATCTATTTTGGTACTGTCCTTAAAGTATTGCATGATTCCCGAGCCGCCGTAGGCTTGTGAATCACGATACAGTAAAGGCTGATGATAATGCAATTTCCCCTTTATGATCTTGTCAAACAAAGCGCACATGATAGGTACTTTAATGGTACTTGCTGTTGGAAAAAGCGTATCTGCATTGATTGCCGCACCCTTCCCTTTTTTCAAATGATGTACGTAAATTCCAATATCCCCATGAAATCCGGAAATGATCTGCTCCAATTTTCTGGTTAGCTTTTTATCCGTACGGAAAGCTTTTTGGGCATGGGCAACCCTGACTGTTGGAAGGAGGACAAACAGTAAAACACAGATCCTGAAATAAGGGTTGAAAATATTAGCCATAAAAAAGGTCTGCTTTAAACATTAAAGAACCGGTAGGAGAGGGATTCAATCCAGTCAGGTCTGTAAGCCGCCGCATACGCTGATCACTTGTCCTGTAACGTAGCTGCTTAATTCTGAAGCCAGGAACAGCGCTACATTAGCAACATCTTCTCCCTGCCCGAAACGGCCCAGGGGGATCTGGTCGATATAACCTTTAGCTGCCGCCCCTTCTTTCAGATAATGCGTCATGTCGGTTTCCACAAAACCCGGAGCAATGGCATTACAACGAATATTGCGGCTGCCTATTTCTTTGGCAATAGATTTGGTAAATCCGATAATACCGGCCTTGGAAGCGGCATAACTGCTTTGGCCTGCGTTGCCCCGCATGCCGATAATAGAGCTCATGTTGATAATAGAACCGCTGCGCGCTTTCATCATGGGGCGGATGATCTGCCGGGTCATGTTGTATACGCTTTTTAGATTTGTCTGAATGACCTGGTCCCATTGTTCCTCACTCAGGCGCAACAGAAGGTTATCTATTGATATACCTGCATTATTGATCAGCACATCGATAGAGCCAAAATCTTCAAGTACATCTTTTACGAGCTTCTCACATGCTTCGTATTTTGCAGCATCAGACCTGTAGGCTTTGGCTTGAATACCGTTTTCTGCTAATTCGGTTTCAAGGGTTTTTGCCTTGTCTTCAGAACTGTGGTATGTAAATGCGATGTTGGCCCCCTGGGATGACAGCTTTTGCGCTATTGCTTTTCCGATTCCACGACTTGCTCCCGTAATAAGAATGTTTTTGTGTTCGAGTAGTTTCATAATGAAGGTTTATCTATTTTAATATTTCTAAGATTTCATCCAGGTACTTCCGGCTGTTGTATAATCTGGGAACTTTATGCTGGCCGCCTAATTTATCTTTATATTTGAGCCAGTTATTGAAAGTTTGTACAGGAACGGCATGTACCACAGGTTTTTGAAGAGCCATGTTTTTATAACGTTTGGCCTCATAATCGGAATTAACGGATTTCAGGGTTTGATCTAATATGTTTATAAATTGATCCATGTTATCCGGCTGGGTCTCAAATTCGACCAGCCATTCGTGGGCGCCATTTTTATTATCAGAAAAATATACGGGCCCGGCGGTGTAATCGTTTATGATAGCGCCTGTCTGCAGACAGGCTTCAGAAATGGCTTTATCGGTGTTTTCTACCACTACCTCTTCTCCAAAGGCATTGATAAAGAACTTGGTCCTACCTGTGACAGTGATGCGAAAAGGGTAAAGGCTGGTAAATTGGATGGTATCTCCCAGGATGTAACGCCATAAGCCGGAATTGGTGGTTATGACCAAAACATAGGGCCGGTCTTTTTCTACCTCTTCCAGAGAAAGCGTTTGCGGATCTTCTTTACCATATTCTTCCAGAGGTATGAATTCATAATAAATACCATGATTTAAAAACAAAAGCATACCCTCATTATGAATGAGGTTGTCCTGTGCGGCAAAAAAGCCTTCTGAAGCATTGTAGGTCTCCTGGTATCGCATTAAAGGATCGGGAATGAGCTTCCGGAATTGAGAAATATAAGGGGTAAAGCTTACCCCTCCATGAATATATAACTCGAGGTTGGGCCATACTTCTTTGATATCCGATTTGCCGGTCAGCTCCAATATGTATTTTAATAAGATGACGGTCCAGGAGGGCACTCCGGCGATGGAAGATACATTTTCCCGTATGGTTTCGCGGGCGATGCGGTCAATCTTTTTTTCCCATTCGTCCATGAGGGCGACGGATAGGTCGGGCGTACGGACCAGATGACCATAAAAAGGCATGTTCTGTAACATCACAGCACTCAGATCTCCATAGGAAATAAGTTCATTAAGCTGGCTTACCTGGTGGCTTCCGCCGATTACTAAGGTTTTACCGGTCATCAGATCGGACTCGGGGAAATTATTATAGAAAAGGGTAATGACGTCTCTCCCGGAACGATAATGACAGTCCCGCAAGCTTTCTCTGCTAACAGGGATAAACTTGCTTTTGTCGCTGGTAGTACCGCTGGACTTGGCAAACCAGCGTATGGGGGTATTCCACAAGATATTCTGTTCCCCTTCCATAATACGGTTGATGAACGGTTTTAATTTTTCATAATCCTGTAGGGATACTCTTTTTTTATAATCGGCTGTTGTGTGTATTTTGCCGAAGCCATGTTTTCTGCCAAATTCCGTGTATTGTCCTTGGCTGATTAAGTCCTCAAAAGTCCGTTGTTGAGCTTCTAACGGGGAGTAGATGAAACGTTCCATCCGTATCATCCGAAGCCTGGCAAGGCGTGATATAGCAGGACTGAGTAGCTTCATTTTGCTAAAATAGAAATTAGGAGGAAGAATCCGGCAGGTTTTCCAGGATTTTTTTCCCTCTGAACTCAAAGTTTTTACCCAGATAGACTTTTCTAACCTGGGGGTCGGCTGCCAATTGTTCGGCCGTTCCCGACTGAAGGATATTCCCTTCAAAGAGTAGATAAGCCCGGTCGGTTATGGACAGGGTTTCCTGTACGTTGTGATCGGTAATGAGAATGCCAATATTTTTTTGTTTCAGTTTTACTACGATCGTCTGTATGTCTTCTACGGCAATGGGGTCTATTCCCGCAAAAGGTTCATCCAGAAGGATAAATTTGGGGTCAACAGCCAGGGCTCTGGCTATTTCCGTACGTCTCCTTTCGCCTCCACTCAGCAGATCTCCGTTGTTTTTGCGCACATGTTGCAGATGAAATTCATCCAGTAAAGATTCCAGTTTTTCCTTTTGTTCTTTTTTGCTGAGCGGGGTCATTTCCAGAACTGCAGAAAGATTGTCTTCTACTGAGAGCTTCCTGAATACCGAGGCCTCCTGCGGCAGATAGCCGATACCCATTTTGGCCCGTTTATACATGGGGATCTTGGTAATATTGGTTTGGTCCAGGAATACCTCGCCGTCGTCGGGCTTGATGAAGCCTACTACCATGTAAAAAGTGGTCGTTTTACCGGCGCCGTTGGGGCCCAGCAATCCCACGATCTCTCCTCTCGACACCCGGATGGAAATATGGTCCACTACCGTCCGGTTGCGATATCTCTTTACCAGTTTGTTTGCATACAACTCCAAAATACGATCTTTATTTGAGCAAAATTAACATATAAATCGGTTATATCTATGAAAATATTCCTCCTGTCGTTCATTGCGGATTCAACCGAAATCCATTAGGTTTGCAAAGTTTTGGCATTTCTTATTGCCGTTATTGCCTTATGAAAGTAACTGAACACTTGAAGAATGCGAAAGATATGCTGGTATCTTTCGAGATATTGCCTCCTCAAAAGGGTAAAGGCATTGAGTCTATATACCATCATCTGGACCCGCTGATGGAGTTTGATCCCGCTTTTGTAAACGTCACGTATCACCGAAGTGAATATGTATTCAAAAAACGGCTTGATGGATCATTTGAGAAGATAGCTATTCGTAAACGGCCGGGTACGGTAGGTATTTGTGCTGCAATTATGAGTCACTATAAGGTAGATGCGGTCCCCCATCTCATCTGCGGCGGGTTTAGTAAGGAAGAAACAGAAAATGCGCTTATTGATTTGAATTTTTTGGGAATTGATAACGTTCTGGTACTTCGGGGAGACGCCCCCAGGAACGAGGCCTTTTTTACCCCCGAGCCGGATGGTCATTCTTATGCTATTGACCTGCTAAAGCAGGTGGTGAACATGAACAAGGGAAAATATCTGGAAGAAGATCTGACCAATGCAGAGAAAACCAATTTTTGCGTAGGGGTAGCCGGATATCCTGAAAAGCATTTTGAGGCCCCCAATATGGAATCAGACTTGTATTATCTTAAAAAAAAGGTGGAGCAGGGAGCAGAATATATCACTACTCAGATGTTTTTTGATAACCGGAAGTATTTCGAATTTGTAAAAAGATGCAGAGAAGTGGGTATCACTGTTCCCATTATCCCGGGGTTGAAGCCGTTGACAACAGCGAGACATCTAAGTGTACTGCCTCATATTTTTCATATTGATATTCCGGAGGATCTTTCGGGTGAAGTAAGAAAATGCAAAAATCGGGATGCAGTGAAGCAGGTGGGGGCTGAATGGATGAAAATGCAGTGTAAAGAGTTAAAAACTGCCGGCGTGCCTGCATTGCATTTTTATACCCTGGGGCAAACCGGGTTGATAAAGAGTGTGGTGAAAGCGTTGTGAATTCTTGAGGATCCGGAGAAATCTAATGTGTACTTTGTGCCGTATTTTCGTTAACCGCTCTTATCCGAATAAATCCACCACTCAGGTGATCCAGTTTCATTTCAAATGTGGAAGTAGCGGATTGGGCAAGCAATCCTCCTATTACTCCAAAGAATATTTCCGCGGTTACCAGATCGGCAGTGGTATGATCGTTGGCCTTGCCTACAAAATAAAAGTCATTTGCTTTCTTTTGTAAAGGGTAATAACCATATTTAGTGGCAATGTAGGACTTACCTTTATAAACCACGGCATAGATCAATTTACTTTTAGCCCTTTTTTTCCGACCTTCCTTATCTACATAGTTTACACGTCGCAGTTCGCCGTTTTGATTGAAAGAGGTAGATATTTTGGTCTCATCGGGCCGTTGATGTACAAAGGAAGAAAAATTGTAGTAGATACCATCGATTAAAGGATGAGTGACATAAAGAGGAAGTTTGCTTTTTTCTATGCTATCAATAAATGGTAACTGACTCCCCGATAATACCAGATTGCCTGTAGGCTCTTGTTTGAGATTTTCTGCTATAAAGGCTGTTATGATTCTGTATCCCGACCGTAGCATCTTTTGGGTCACATCCAATGCTTTTACCATAGCTACCGTATCTATAGCCGCTATTTCCTTATACTGCTCATCGTCGTGCGAGAACAAAATAGCTCTGAAATGGAAGTATCCTTTCTCATTCGACATATTCGTTACTTCTGCATAACTACATTGTCTGAGCAATAATAAAAGTTGTCCATTTTGAGCCGTGCGGTCTGTTAAAGAACTTATCATGCGGGAGAGCTGGACCTTCAAGGGGATCTCTGCTCTTACCTTTGTTCTTCGATTAAAAAACCCTTTTTGTACGAAACCGAAATTTGAAGTATCGCTTCTTATATCAGACAACAGGATCGAATGGTACAAGCTATGCGCTATTTTTTCTACGGGCGACGGGATTTCAAGCGGTACCGTTTTTGTTTGACTATCTGCGGGAAATGCAGCTGTTAATAGAAAGAATGCAAGAAGTATTTTTGTTTTCACAGATCAATTTTTGATAAAGATAGTAATTTGGGAAATTTCCCAAAATGGAAGAACCTTTATCGTTATGTTGAATGCAATTGGGGAATGATCTTATATAGGTAGTTTCCGGCCTGAGTAAAATGGGCGGGTACGAGCAAGCTCAGTATCTGATTTCCAGAATCTCCAATTTCCTCGTTTCATTCCCTAATTGGAAGTCTGCCACCTCGCCTGTCTTATGGCCAATCAGCGCCCGCGCGATAGGTGCAGTAAATGCGATTTTTTTCTTCTTGATGTCGGCTTCATCCACGCCCACAATTTGAAAGGTGTTTTGTTTTTTGGTGTTTAACGTCTTGTAGCTTACCGTAGCCCCAAAGCGGATTTCATCGGCGGCTTTTGGGACTTCCACTATCTGAGCCGAATCAATGCGTTCTTGCAATTGCCTGAGTTTGCTATTGAGAATGGTGGTTTCCCGTCTCTTTTGGTCTTCGTCGGTTGTGGGGATCTCGGCCTTTTCTTTTTCGAGCTGTTTTCTCTCTTTTAGCAGCGATTCCATTCCGGTGGGGGTGACATAATTGGTTTCTCCCGGGGGTAGTGGCGCCCGCGGGGGAATCACCGGCATTGCCTCCTGGTCGCTTTCTTTTACAAAACCTCTGCTCATATTTATTAATAGTTTTTTCCTAAAGCGTAGCCCAGCATAATCGCGAAAGAGGTATTCCGGGTGAAAAAGGCCTTGCCCAGATTGGAGATATTAATGACCCCTATGTCCGCCTTGGCGGTAATACTGAACCTGTTGACAAATTCAGCACCCAGCTGCACATCCACCCCACCGTCGAAACGATTAAAATAACCATTTTTTATGGGGTCAAATGATTCTATTTGTTCGCCGGATCTTTTGGCAGAAAAGGCATATCCGAAATAGGGTCCCAATCCTATCATCCATGCTCCATTCCCATTTCTCATCTCCGGTTTAAAAAGCAGGTCTACCGGAACAACCAGGTAATTAAGCCGGGTTTTTAAACGATATCCTTCAATCTGCCCGCTTCCTCCTTTTCCTTCATAAAACAGGGCAGGCTGAAGATACAGCTCGGGCAGGAGCGATAGATTTGCATATACGCCCCCCGCAAGTCCTGCAATCAAATGGGTCGTGCTTTTCGAATCGCCCGATTTTGAGGTCATACTTGAAAAGTTAGGACCGGCTTTTATGCCAAAGGTAGTTTGAGAGAAAGCGGTTCCGGTCACAACCAATGTAAGCAATGTGATCAATAGTTTTTTCATTCTTCTCGCTTTTAATAAAGCATCAAATATAAAAATATCCCGGCAACTAGGGTTGCCGGGATAGGGTTTTCGCAATTCTGAAAAGGTCTTTAGTATTTTCCAAAGGTATAGCCCAGCGTAACTCCGAAGTTGGTATTTCTCGCGGAGTTGTCATTGTCGCCATTCTTCTGAAGGTTGATCAGCCCGAGGTTGGCGTTCAGACCGATATTGAATCCATTGGCCATCTCGTATCCCAATTGGACATTCGCACCCGCGTCAAAACGATTGAGAGTGGGATCCCCTCCCATAACATCTTCTTTGAATGGATCAAAGGAACTTGATCCCTCAAAATCTCCTACTGCACCTGATAATTTTGATTTACCGGAGATACCGTAACCCAGGTAGGGACCTACTCCTATGATCCAGGCGCCGCTGCCATTGGGCATTTCAGGTTTAAATAAGAAATCAATGGGAAGAGTAAGATAGTGAAGCCTTGTCTTGAATTTTCTGCTTACTCCATTATCTTCATAGGTTTCTTTTCCTCCTTTCCCTTCATACATTAGAGAAGGCTGAATATAAAACTGGGGAGCAATGGGTATATTGGCATATACGCCTCCTTCCACTCCCACCATCATCTCGCTGGTATTTTTTTCACCATTTGTTTTCGATGTCATACTCGAGAAGCTGGGACCGGCTTTAATGCCGAATGTAGTGGTGGGCATAACGCCATAGGGAGATGCGGTATTCATTTGGGCCTCCGCTTTTTTAACCGGGATCATCATTATTCCCGACATGACTAAAGCCGCTATTGGCAACATTAATTTTTTCATAATCATTGTTTTTAAAATTAGGGTCTTTCTTAGGATATTAAAAAAATCAGAAGTTAAAAGAGATAGCCAAGGGAGATACTGAGTACCTTGTTCCTTAGTATTTTGGAATCGCTGTTTTCCCCTTTGGGTGCATTGTTCGTAAAGCTCATTCCATATTGAGCGCCTAACAACAGGCCGTTGCTGAATTCAAAACCCGCCAGCACATTACCGCCAATATCGGTAGATTTTAGATCGTCATTAGAATCGTTGCCGAATTTAATGTCATGATCGGAATGACCGCTGATATCTCCCAGGTTCCCGTCGTAAGAGACCTCGCCGCCTACACCCGCTGCAATATAAGGCCCGGCGCCTACGTAAAACTTAGTATTCGTGCCAATGGTAGGTTTGAATAAGATGTTTACAGGCACTTCAATATAGGTCGGCTTAATGGCCTCGGTGAAATCCCAGTTATTTCCCGAATACTTTAGTTTAGATCCTTTCTCGGTATAGAATACGCCCGGCTGTATCGAGAGCATGGAAGCCACCGGCAAGTCAACGATTAGTCCAAGGTGATAGGAAGCCAGTGAGTTGGCATCCGGGATGCCATGCGTTTGATCCTGGGGCTCATATTTTAGATCGGCCAGATTGAGTCCGCCTTTTATTCCAAGTTTTACCTGTGCAAAGGCGCTTCCGCCAATGATCATGCACAAGGTTGCAATGAATAGGATTTTCTTTTTCATGATTTTTAAGTTTTGTGTAAAAATCTTTGGATAAAGTATGATCAAAGAATATGCCATAATGAAGGCTAAGCAGCGGAGGCTGCTCTGTAAATATTTGATAGTCAATAAATTATTTAATATTAGAAAATGCTTCAGGCCCCTGTTTTTGGAACTGTCAGCTTGTTCAGAAAAGATCCCAATTGTTCCACATTTAAGTGCTTGGCAAGAATCTTTTTATCCTTGTCCAGCAGATAAATTACCGGGGTCATATATACATCGTAAAGTTGTCTGTAAGTACTGGTCCCTTCCGGATCCCATAGATTGATCCAGTCGTTCAGATGATGTGCATCTATAAAATCCGTCCATTGTTTTTTGGTGCCTCCTGATAATACGCCAACAATCTTTACCCCCATGTTTTTCCACTGACCTTCATAAGCAGAATCCAGCCTGGGGACTGTTATCTTACAATGTCCGCAGGTAGGATCCCAGAAGATTAATATGGTGTATTGGGCTTTTATATCGGAGAGCGTTACCGGCTTTAGGCTGATCGTTTGAAGTTTCAATGCGGGCGCCGTATTTCCAATTAAGTTGGGAGCTATCTTAGAGGCTTTGTCTATAATCTTCTTTAGCTGGTCTTCTTTGACCCAATAGGCCTGTCCCGTGACGTAATACTTCTCTACCAGATGTACGAATACCGCATCCATACCCATGTATGGAGATTTTTCATAGTGGGAGGTAAGCCACCAAAGGACATATTTAAACACTTCTTTATTTGCTTTGGCCCGGTTTAATAGTTGATCTGCCGCGTTGCTCACCGAATCGGGAACAGGCGGTACCAATTGAGAGAAGTAACGTTGTAGTCTGGTTTCTAAAAGAGGGGTACGCACAATGCGATTGTCGGAAAAGTCAACGGGATCCCAATAATGGGTCCTGAAATAATGATATGCAAAAGCAGTATCTTTATTTCCTTTTGGTTTATCGGGGACTACCGGATCCTGCATAACTCTGAAAAGCGTGGCAAGCAATGTTTCCGGATATTTTTTGATGGTGTTTAAACGGTATTGTTGAATATGCCTTCCCACCTCTTTTTGAATGGCGGCCATAGCGACAGAATCTTTGCCGGATTGTTTAGCGGCGGCTATATGCTGTTGTTCTTTATTTAAAAAATGGTTATACTGTTGAAACAGATCATTATCTTTTGAATGATGAAAGACCAGATTGGAAAAACGATTGGTTGAGTCTGCATTTATTTGAAAATGTTGTTTCTTATCAAGAAGCAATTCAAAATAACGTTGTTTATGCGGAAACAGAATGAAGTAAATTCCGCCGGGCAGCAGATCCTTCCCTTTGAATACAGCCAGACCGGAAGAAGAAATCGTGGCGGAATCAATTAAATAAGTGTTTTTACCATAATAATTTCCAAGATAAAGTTTTCCCTGCTGCAGATGTTTAAGTTGTACCTGTATATCGTATCCGTCTTGCGCGGAAGCAATTCCTGCAGTTAGCAGGGATATTGAAATAAGGAGCAGATATTTCATTATACAATTTCTTAGAAAAGCAAAATTACGGCTTTTAAGCTGTTTATTTAAGAGGGGATCCCGGTTCTTTCTTAAAATGGTTATATACCAGTTTATCGGTAAGAGCCGGAAAGAGTTTATTCATTAAGACGGTAAGCTTTCCCTGAGAAGTCATGATCAGCGTTCTTCTTTTTTGAAGAATACCTTTTATGATCCGGGACGCCACTTCTTCCGCACTCATTAGTTTTTGTTCTTCCAGAGGGGTTTCTGCCTGTGCCCGCCCCTGTTCATTAAGAGCGGTATTTCGAATATTGGATGCGGTAAAGCCCGGACAGGCCCACATTACATGTAGTCCGTTATGCAGGTTCTCTGTCCGGAGGGCCTCCAGGAAACCTTGCATGGCAAATTTTGAAGAGGAATACCCCGTTCTTCCCGGCAGACCGCGATAACCGGCTATAGAGGATATGCCCACAACTGTTCCCCGGGTTTTTAACAATGCCGGCAGGGCATAATGGGTGCAATAGACCGTCCCCCAGAAGTTGATATCCATAAGCCGCTTTAATATATCCAGATTTTCCAATTGTTGAAAGAGCGCACGCATGGATATTCCGGCATTATTGATCAGCACGTCAATACGCCCTGCCTTTTTACAAGTATAAGCGATCAGATCTTTGCAATCCGCCTCTATGCCGACATCTGCTCTAAAAGTCGACAGTCGGGTTGATTTACATGATGCTTCCAGGGCGGATAGTTTGTCTTTATTTCTACTACAGGTGACCACAACAGCGCCCTGCCGGATACATTCCTTTACCAGGGCCAGACCGATTCCCGAGGTGCCGCCTGTAATAAGACATACTTTATTTTTTAATGACATATCCCAAATGATTTTGGACAAAAATAAAAGAATAGCTGGAAAAGCGTAAAAGCCATGGAAGAGACAGAAAATAGCCGGTTTTTTGGATTTGCTGTTGGCTTAAAAAAAAATTGTCATTACCTTTGCCCCGTTTTACAGACGTATCCCTGAAAAGGGCACTGTATATGCTGATTCGGTAGCTCAGTTGGTAGAGCACAACACTTTTAATGTTGGGGTCCTGGGTTCGAGCCCCAGCCGGATCACTTTTCCTAACCGGCTCCCAAAGCCCTTATTTTGATGGCTTTTTACCTTGCTCTATTAGATACTTCACTTATCTATTATGATCCTTATTTTCTAACCTGCCCATTGGGAATATTAAAGTCTCAATTATATGTTTCTCTTTGGCTTTGTGGCTGTATGCTTAATTTGGTTCCTGTTGCTGCTAAGTTCCCACGAAGGACGATGCACCCCGTTGATTTTATAATCAAACTTTATACTTTCTCATTTTTTGAGTAACTTGCACCATAGTACAAGAATCAAACCCAAATAAATCTTATTCAGGATATGAAACAAAAGATGGCCTCCCTGAAGAAATTACAGGAGGAAGGAGAATCCGTGGAAAAACTTCCATTTTCAATACGGATTTTATTGGAAAATGCATTGCGAAACCATGATGGTTTTGGCATTACAGACGAGCATGTAGACATTCTAAAGCACTGGCAACCGAAAGGACAGGATAAGGAGATTCCTTATAAGCCGGCGCGTGTACTGATGCAGGACTTTACCGGCGTGCCGAGCGTGGTGGATATTGCTTCCATACGTGCAGAAGCCATTCGTAAAGGTAAAGACGGGAGTCAGATCAACCCTGCTATACCGGTAGATTTGGTAATTGACCATTCTGTGCAGGTTGACTTTTTTGGTACAGAGTATGCTTATAAAAAGAATGTAGCGTATGAATATGAACGTAACCGGGAACGCTATCAGTTATTGAAGTGGGCCCAGCAGGGCTTGAAAAACTTTACCGTTGTTCCCCCCGGGATGGGGATATGTCACCAGGTGAATCTGGAGCACCTGGCTAAAGGTGTGATCGAAAGGGATGGTTGGGCATTCCCGGATACGCTGGTAGGTACCGATTCGCATACGCCCATGGTCAATGGTATCGGTGTGCTCGGATGGGGCGTAGGCGGAATTGAGGCAGAGGCTGCCCTGTTAGGCCAGCCCATCTACTTTTCTTGTCCCGAAGTCATCGGATTGAAACTGACCGGTAAACTTCCCGATGGCATTACCGCTACGGATATGGTGTTGAATATTACCGAATTGTTGCGGGCTTACGGCGTAGTGGGCAAATTTGTGGAAGTATTCGGCGATGGCTTGAATCATCTGACCGTACCGGATCGGGCCACCATTTCTAATATGTCGCCGGAGTTTGGCTGTACCGTTACCTATTTCCCGATTGATCATCAGACGCTTGAATACATGCGGCGCACCAATCGTTCTCCCGAACAGATCCAACTGGTGGAAGAGTATTGTAAGGAGAACCTGCTGTGGCGTACCGGAGATGAAAAGATCAATTATTCCGATGTGGTAGAATTAAACTTGTCTAAGCTGGAACCTACTGTGGCAGGGCCCAAGCGTCCACAGGATAAGATACTCGTGAAAAACTTGCATAATAAGTTTGAAGATCTATTGACGACAGAATTTAACCGGAAATATATACCGCTGAATAATCGCCAGGAAAAAGCCTGGCTTTCTGAAGGAGGGTCCGGAACGGAATTTACCTATCAGGAGAAAAAAAGTGATACGGAAGTGGTCGTGGAAGAGAACGAGTTGAAAACGGTCCGTATTAAACTAAAACATCAGGAATACAAATTGAGTGACGGGGATATCGCTATTGCCGCCATTACCAGTTGTACCAATACTTCCAATCCCAGTGTGATGGTAGGGGCGGGCCTGGTGGCCCGTAAAGCCGTTCAGCGGGGTTTGCGAACCAAATCCTGGGTAAAGACCAGTTTGGCTCCGGGGTCAAAAGTAGTTACCCAATATTTACAACGGTCGGGTCTCAACGAAGATCTGGAGGCTTTACGTTTTCATACCGTCGGATATGGCTGTACTTCCTGTATAGGAAACAGTGGCCCATTGCCTCCTCATATTGCCAAGGCCGTGGAAGAAGGCGATATGGTCGTAGCTTCCGTATTGTCCGGTAACCGGAATTTTGAAGCCCGTGTACATCCTCAGGTAAGAATGAATTTCCTGATGTCCCCTATGTTGGTGGTGGCTTATGCATTGGTGGGCCGTATAGATATTGATCTAATTACCGAGCCTCTTGGAAAAGATCCCAATGGAGAATATGTTTATTTGAAGGACATATGGCCTACACAAGAAGAGATCAACAAGGTTATCCTGGATTGTCTGAAACCCGAAGACTTCAAGGCTACCTATGATGTGATTTATGATGGAGAAGAGCAATGGCAAAACTTAGAGGCGCCGGCCGGGAAGGACTATCATTGGGACGAAAATTCCACCTATATCAGAGAAGTACCCTTTTTCAAGAATCTCCCTGAAACACCGGCTAATCCTGAAGATATTGAAAATGCAAGAGTTTTGTTGAAACTGGGTGATTCCGTAACTACCGATCATATTTCTCCTGCAGGCGCTTTTAGCGAAAGTTCTCCTGCCGGTCAATACTTAAAAGCCCATGGGGTGGAACGTCGCCTGTTCAACTCTTACGGGTCTCGTCGCGGAAATCATGAGGTAATGATGCGCGGAACTTTTGCCAATGTCCGTATTAAAAATCAGATTGCTGAAAAAGAGGGAGGGTATACCACCCATTTCCCGGATAATAAGGAAATGACGGTGTACGATGCTGCTATGCAGTATAAGGAAGAAAAAGTGCCTCTGGTAGTTATTGCAGGTAAAGAATACGGCAGCGGCTCATCCCGCGATTGGGCGGCAAAAGGAACCGTTCTTCTGGGTATTAAAGCCGTGATAGCTGAGAGCTACGAACGGATTCACCGCAGTAATCTTTTATGCATGGGGGTTTTACCCTTGGAATTTATAAACGGTGAAAATGCCGGGTCCCTGAAACTGGATGGGAGAGAAACTTATACGATATCCGGGATCAGTGAAGGGTTGACGCCTGGTAAAAAACTGAAGGTAATTGCCGGGAAAGATAATGGGGAAAAGACAGAATTTGAAGTAAAATGTAGATTGAATTCCAATATTGAAGTAGATTATTACCGGAATGGCGGTATTCTGCAATATGTTCTACGGGATTATTTGAAAAAGTCCTGAGTTATGCGGCATCTGAAAGTGAATAGCCAAAAGCCTGAATACCAGACAGACTTTTGGCTATTACATGTTATAGTCCTTTAAATCTAAAATTTCTTTACTTCAGATTGATACTAAGTCCTACATTGGCTTCGGGAGCCTGAATCGTTTTGATCCCGTTGCGATTATAAGAGACAAAATTGTAGCGTAAATCCGCGTTAAAGCTTAGGGGAGATGTTGGGCTGAATGGAATCCGGAGACCTATCATCGGGCTGGCACTAAAGGAGATACTGTTTTCTTTATCCACGAATTCTCCCCAATAGTTTTTATAGTTTACATCTGTGACTCCAATGCCTAATCCGATATAGGGTTTCACATTTTTTTTCTGATCTCCCAAGAAATATAAGATCGTGGGCTGAATAGGAATGAGTTGCAAGGTATGGGTTTGTACCGCAGAAATGGTCGTATTTTTATCTTGGTATATTTTCCTTGGTATTCTTTCATAATAATCATAGAAGCCCGATCCGAGTCCAACGGCTATTTTAGGATTGATCTGATACAATAGGGATGCGCGCCATCCGTTAGTGCTGGTTTTGTCGGTGTAATCTTTCAGGCTTCCCAAGGGTTGGGAAAGCCCATAATTAAGATCCAGCCACAACCGGGTGGGCCCGCTTCGGCGCATGATCGTCTGATCTTGATTTATTTCTCCGTTTCTGCCTACCTGATTCCTTTGATATGGCGGGCGGCTCGGGTAGGGATATCTTCTGTATTGTGCCTGTACCGCAATTGCCGGTATAAATAGCAGCAATGTAAATGCGGTTTTCCATATATTTTTCATAACGACAGTTTTTTATTTTCCAGATTTTAAATAGGGCGATTGGTCAAAAATGGCCTGTATTTCCGATTGATAATTTTGTGGATTAAGCACGCCTTCCCCTTTTAAAGAGGCGTTCCAGATCCCCTCCAGCTGATTATCCTTTGTCGCATTCTTAAGATCAATAAGATCTATGACCATTACATCGGACTGTGTATTGTAATAGAGAAAGGGTTGCGGATAATATCCAAAGGCGGGAGGAAAGTAATAATCATAACCGGGATATCCCCAGAAACCGGAATTCCAATATCCCGGATAACCCCAGTAGTCGTATGGATTGGAAACAACATTTAAATAAGTATGAGATATCCGTGTGACGTTGATCCCCAGATCCGGATCCTCATTGGTATCTACCAGTATGTAACCTCTGGATTTCATCTGTTCTTTAATCAATTGTAACAAATGGGCATCTCCCTCCGTCAATTCTTTACCTTCTCCGCTGTTGTTGATGACCGCGACAGAATCCACAATACTGAAAGTATGAAAAGAAGCGAAATCAGCCGTACTATCTTTGTTTGTTATATAAATTCTGCTTTCTTCCTGGGTCATGTGGTTAAGCGGATCTTTGGCACATCCGCTTAACATCAGGCCGGTGAACAAACACCCGGTTATAAATAATGTTAGTTTTTTCATGATTGTGAAAATTTTATTTCATCAAGTTAGCACGAAGTATAGGTTTCCTTGTTATCATTTGGATAACGAAAAAAGCCGCATTTGTGTTGGATCAAATTGCCAAAAATAATGTTAATTACACTCTAATACTTTATAAATTTAAATATTTTCAGGAAAATGGAGCCTATAGAAACGATAGAAGTCAGAAACCTGACGATGGATGATTACCGAAGCTTGAAAAATACCATGTCGGCAGTATACAAGGAAAACGGCGGCATGCATTGGACAGAGGCCTCCTTGCGGAGACTGATCCGGATATTCCCCGAGGGACAGATCGGTGTGGCGGTCAATGGAAAAGTGGTGGGCTGTGCATTGTCTTTGATCCTACGCTATTCTCTCTTTGGGGATAAGCATACCTTTGAACAAATAACAGGCGATTATACCTTTAAAACCCATGAATCCAAAGGAGATACGCTTTATGGGATTGAGATATTTATTGATCCTGAATACAGGGGAAAGCGTCTGGCCCGCAGGCTGTATGATGCAAGGAAAAGTCTTTGTGAAAACCTGGGGCTGCGAGCCATTGTTGCAGGTGGGCGGATCCCCAATTATGAGCATTATGCAGGAGAAATGACTCCGCGACAGTACCTTGAGCAAGTAAAAGCCCGAAAAATTTATGATCCCACGCTCACCTTTCAGCTTTCCAATGATTTCCATGTGAAGAAGATACTCAAAGATTATTTGCCCGAAGACCGGCAATCGAAAGGCTATGCCACGCTTCTGCAGTGGGATAACATTTATTATGAGGAAAAAAATAACAATCCGATCCGTCAACTTAAATCTACCGTTCGTATTGGCTTGGTACAATGGCAGATGCGTCCTTATAATCTGGATGGCTTCCTTCAGCAAGTTGAATATTTTGTGGATGCGGTAAGCGATTACGAGTCGGACTTCATTTTATTTCCGGAACTGTTTAATGCACCCCTGATGGGTGGTTTCGATAATATGGATCCCGCGGCCGCTATTCGGGAGTTGGCCAAATATACAGAGGTCATTTACAACAGATGCAGGGAACTTGCGGTGGCATATAACGTGAATATTATAGCCGGTAGCATGCCGCTTCTTGAAAAGGAAGAGCTGTATAATGTATGTTACTTGTGTTGCCGGGATGGAAGTACGGATTGTTACCGGAAAATTCATCATACCCCGGCAGAAGCAAACGACTGGGCCCTGAAAGGAGGAAATGAACTCAGGGTTTTTGATACGGATTGCGGCCGGATAGGTATCCAGATCTGCTATGATATAGAATTTCCCGAAGCTTCACGGCTGTTGGCCATGCAGGGGATGGATATTTTATTTGTCCCTTTTATGACCGACACCCAGAACGGGTATAACCGGGTTCGTTATTGTGCCAAAGCCCGGGCCATAGAAAACGAATGTTATGTGGCTATTTCGGGAAATGTGGGTAATCTGCCGAAGGTCAATAATATGGATCTGCAATTTTCACAATCGGCCATTTTTACGCCGTCGGATTTCTCGTTTCCTGTGAACGGGGTCAAAGCCGAGGCTACGCCCAATACGGAAACCATTGTAGTGGGGGATGTGGATCTGATCTTATTAAAAGAACTGCATGAACAGGGGAGCGTTAAAAACCTCAAAGACCGGCGGATTGATTTATATGAGCTTAAAAAGCGGTAAATTTGTTTAATGTTCCGGAGGTTAACGATTTTTGGCCACAGCCTGATGATGGCTATGCAACAGTTTCGGATGAACAAGATCCGAACTTTTTTATCATTGCTGGGAGTGACCATTGGTATTTTTTGTGTGGTTTCCGTATTTACACTAACCAAAAGCCTGGAGATGAATGTGAAAGACGAAATGTCGGCGATCGGAAATCATGTTATTTTTATCCAGCGGTGGCCCTGGGGCGGGGCACAAGGTGATTGGTGGAAATACCTGCAGCGCCCTTCTAATACCTACGCTGAATTTCAACAACTGGAAGCCAGGGTAAAAAATGCCGGGGCAATGGCATACGTTTACAGCGCCTCCGATAAAACCGTGACTTATGGGGATGCCTATATGAAAGGTGTAAAGCTGTTTGGAATGACCTCAGATTTTGACAAGATTCAGAACCTGCATATTGTTGCCGGCCGGTTCTTTAATAATGCGGAGACCTCGGGAAATAGCATGACGATTATCTTGGGGGCCAATATCTGGCAGGGACTTTTCCCTTCAGCGGTATCTGCCATCCAAAAAAAAGTTACGCTGGAAGGCATGCCATTTACAGTGATTGGCGCCCTCAAACCTTATGGTAATAATATGATCGGAGGATTTGATTACGACAATAGCGTTTTGCTTCCCTATCATGCGGCGCTCAGGATTGTTAGTGACAAAAACAGGGATCCGTCTATTATGGTAAAATCGACTGCCGGAGAGAATACGATTGCGCTAAAAGAAGAATTGAGGGGCGCTATGCGGGCTATTCGCCACCTGAAACCGAGGGAAGAAGACAATTTTGCATTGAATGAGATGAGTATGATGGCTGCCTCTACTGAAAAGATCTTTGGCAGCCTCAATTTAGGAGGCATGATGATCGGGATTTTTGCGCTTATTGTAGGCGCCTTTGGAATTGCTAATATTATGTTTGTCACTGTGAAAGAACGAACAAGCATTATCGGATTAAAGAAAGCTATTGGCGCTAAACGATCAGCTATTCTACTGGAATTTTTACTGGAGGCGGTTATACTTTGTCTTATAGGGGGGATGCTTGGGATGGTGCTCGTATATGTTGTTACGCAAGCTATATCCTCATCCGTATTTTTTAAGGTATATATGACCACAGATATTGTTCTATTTGGCTTATTTATTTCCATTATCACAGGTGTAGTGGCAGGGGTTATTCCGGCGCTTTCGGCTTCAAAACTGGATCCTGTGGTTGCTATTCGTTCCTGAAATTCCGTATACCTGAATCATGATCATTCGTTCGAAAAAGATTGTTATTCCTCACTATGCCCTTTTCCGCAGAGACAATTTTCGTTTATTGATCCAGCTGATTTTTGGTCTCTTCTGTGTTTTTATGGCCTGGTGGTTTTTCCATCATGAGAAGAATGAACTTAAACAGGTGCCAAAAATCTTGGCCGGGTCTGATATTTCCTGGCTTATAGCGGGCGGATTGTTGGTAATCGGGTATATAGTTGTTCAGGCCCTGATGTATAATTCCTCTTTTCAGGCAGTAGGGGCGAAGGTGTCTTTGCAGGATACGATCCCTCTTTTTCTAAAAAGGAACTTTATCAGCGTTTTCCTTCCGGCTGGAGGAGTCTCTGCGCTTGCTTTTTATAACAGGTCTATTGAGAAAAAAGGCGTGGGACGGACCCAAATACATATTGCATCTGCTATTTATGGATTTGTGGGGATATTTTCTGTTGTTATCGTTGCCATCCCCTCATTTATACTGGCCATGTTTTATACTCCCCTGGAGTGGACCGCCTGGCTAGGGCTTGCTTTGGTTTGCATTTTAACGGGTGGAATACTCTGGCTCTATCAGGTCATAAAAAAAGGAGGCAGGATCAGGAAATGGCTTGGCGGGAAAGTACCTGCGCTGCAAGTGGTACTCAATGAACTTCAAACGGGCAACCTGCAAACGGGAGGTTTAATGCGCACGGTGATGTGGAGTGTAATAATAGAATTTTGTGGTATAGCCCATTTGTATATCTCTTTAGGGGCCCTCGGTATCAATCCGGGTGTGCTTTCTGCCATAATGGGGTATATTGTCGCGGTCATATTCATGATGATCTCTCCTTTTCTGAGAGGATTGGGGGCGGTGGAACTCTCTATGGCGTACCTTTTGATGCATTTTGGAATTGAGCAGGATATGGCGCTCACTGCCACGCTGTTGTTCAGGATTTTTGAATTTTGGCTGCCTCTTGCATTGGGGTTGTTGACTTTTGTAGTAAAATGGAATAAGATCATAGCGCGTATATTCCCGGCCTTATTACTTATTACCTTAGGAGGGGTAAATATATTATCCGTTCTCACGCCGGAGATCACTGCCCGGCTTCATATGCTTCGCGCTTTTGTCCCTCTTGAGGTGATACAGGCTTCCGGTTATTTTGTTTTTGCTGCAGGGGTTTATATGATCATTGCCGGTGTTTTTTTGTTTAAAGGTTTGCGGAATGCCTGGATATTTGCCATCCTGTTATGCCTGTTGTCCATCTTTGGGAATCTGTTAAAAGGATATGATTATGAAGAAGCGACTTTCTCGGCGGCGGTTTGTCTCCTGCTGTGGCTGACCAGGAAACAATATATAGGCAGGAGTTCATCAAAATGGGGCTTGCGTGGCATTTATATTGCGCTTGTCGGGATTGGCTTTACATTGCTCTACAGCATTATTGGTTTTTATTTTCTCAATAAGATACATTTTCATGAGGATTTCAATTTAATGGAGTCTGTAACATACAGCCTGAAAAGCTTCTTTCTCTTAGATAGCGGTTTAGAATATCAGGATGCGTTTGGGAAGGCCTTTTTAACGTCCATTCATTTATTGGGAAGTACTTGCCTGGCTTTTTTGGTATATTCCGTTATCCGTCCGCTGGTATGGGATAACGATATTGAGTCGCTTACCAAACTGGATCTGGCAAAAGAACTGGCTCAAAAATACGGAAATAGCAGCCTGGATTATTTTAAATACTATCCTGACAAACAGGTATTCTTTACCGCGGATGAGCAATCTTTTTTGGCGTTTAAGGTGGCGGGTAGGTTTGCAGTGGTATTGGAAAAGCCGGTTTCTCCTTCTACAAGAGGAGCTCAACATTGCATTGAAGAATTTGAAGATTTTTGTGAAGATGCCGGGCTTTCTCCTATTTATTATCGGGTACATGAGAAAGACCTGGGATTGTTTGATTCTTCCCGTAAAAAACGATTTTATCTCGGACAGGAGGCGGTAGTCGACCTGACTCAATTTAGCCTGTCCGGAAAGGATAAAAAATCTATGCGTAATGCCCTGAACAAAATTAAGGCAAGCGGATTTTCCACTAAAAGTTATAAGGCCCCGTTAGATTCGGCTTTGTTAGATAAGCTGGAAGAGATATCTATAGAATGGCTATTGGAGAATAAAACAGAAGAAATGGGTTTTTCCCAGGGGGTGTTTTCCCGGGAAATGATCCGTGATCATCCGATCCTTACGCTTGAAGATTCGATAGATGGCGATATAGTAGCATTTTTAAATATCATTCCGGATTATGTTCCCGGGGAAGGTACTTATGATTTGTTACGGAAATCTAAAAAAGCCCCCAATGGTTCGATGGATGCGCTTATCCTGGGGCTCTTCCATTATTTCAGAGAATCGGGCCTTCGTTATGTAAACTTGGGTATGGCCCCTCTGTCGGGAGTGAGGCAACCGGCCACTGCAGGAGAACGGGCTATTAAACTGGCTTATGAAAATATCCGTGCGTTTGCTCATTATAAAGGTCTTAGAGAGTATAAAGAAAAGTTTGAACCTGTATGGAGCAGTGTATATATGGTTTTTGAAGATGATTATCAACTGCTTTCCATCCCCCGGATCTTAAAGAAAGTGATGAAAATATAGAAAATAGGATCCTATGATCTTGCATCGTATAAACTCCGATAAGATATTTTGCATATCATTCTGTATTTTTGTTCCAAATCCGGAGTGTTTTGAAAACTATTATAAACCAGCAACAACTTAGCATTACCATTGACCGGCTCTGTCATCAATTGATTGAAAATCATTTGGATTTTGAAAATACGGTACTTATTGGGTTGCAGCCGCGAGGTGTGTTTTTGTCTGATCGTATGAATGCCAGACTAAAAAAAATATTACCTGAGGTTGCTATTTCTTATGGAAGATTGGATATTACCTTTTATCGTGATGATTTTAGTAAAAAAGGAGGAATGCCCATTCCAAACAAGACGGATATAAATTTTTCGATAGAGAATAAAGAGGTCGTACTCATAGATGATGTGCTGTATACCGGTAGAACCGTTCGGTCGGCATTGGAAGCGTTGCCCGACTTTGGCCGTCCGGATAAGGTGGAATTATTGGTTTTGATCGACAGGCGGTTCAGCCGGCAGATCCCTATACAACCTGATTACACGGGACGTAGTATAGATTCCATTATTTCTCAGAAGGTAAAGGTGCAGTGGGCAGAAAGAGATGGAGAAGATAAGGTACTGCTCATTGACTGACCTGAAATGAAGGTTCATTTATGAGTTATCTCCTTTTTGCCAGTACCACGGGGAGTTTGATATGCCCGACCTTTCCCTTAGGATGATAAAGTAGAATGTCAACAATGTAAATACCCGTAGGAAGTATCTGGCCGTTATCATTTTTACCATTCCAGGGGATCCGGTTGTGGGCACCTAAAGAAATGTGGGATCTTAGTTTGCGAACGAGCCCCCCGCTTTCGTTGTAGATTTGGATACGGGCGGCATATCCCGGTTTTAATTTGTAAATTAGGAAAGTTTGATCTTCATACCCGTCTCCGTCGGGAGAGAAAACCTGAGGTTTTATTTCAAAGCTCCTTTTGGAATCCTCGCCGGATAAAGCCTGTGAATTTCTGTAAGTTGGGGTTGCATATCCCGAAATGGAAGAGGCGGATGTCCAGTTGTCAGGATCATTTGAAGGTCCCGTGGTATTTATTTTTTCCAGGGAGACGCCTTTATTATGGTGGAAAAATTCATTTTGTTGCCCTTCATCATATGCTACTTCGTCTATAATATGTTTTTCTTTATCAACCAGCAAAACAGTTCCGGACGTATTGGGATAGGAGGGCATTTTACTAACTTCAACTATATTCTTAGGATATTTACAATAATATTGCTGTAAAAGGGCTTTCTTATCAATGGTGACAACAGTGTATTGTTCCGGAAATAAATAAATAGGGGTCGTTGAAAGCGGACTTACAGAAGCGATTTCATCATCTTTATTTCGATTGGCCAATTGTAACGAACGAATATCAATGATCTTTTTTGAAGCATTGTATATCTCTATGAAATCAGCGCTTCCTTTTTTGGGATTAAATAATATTTCATTAATGAACAAATCTTCCGGCAGGGGTATTTCCGGTGATCCGAATGAAATAGAGTTGCGGGTTCCGGCGGTTAAACCACAGGCTGTAATATCCTGAATATTTAAAGTATATACTTTTCTTTTTTCAAGCGGAGTTTGTAGATGAAGCAGCACGTCCGTGAATAAAGGTTTAAGTACGGTTATAGAATCAATGTTCAGGTTACTTGCTGAAAAATTTCTCTCTTCTAATAGTTTAGTATCTAATCCTGCATTGAAACTTGCCAGGAGTGTGACTGAATCTTTCACCTCAACATATTCCAGGCCGACAAAGGGATGGCCGGCTTCATTGCTTGCCAGACTTATGGCGCCGGGCGTCCCCCCTGAAGGAGCCTGGGAGGCCGACCAGTTGTCAGACACCAGGCAGGGGTATTCAGGAAAACTCATTTCAATTGACCAGCCGCCCCTGGCTTTCTCATAATCTTGATAACTTTTTTCATCGTAGCTTGCCGTATGAATTATTTTTCCCTTGTCATCTTTTAAAGATAGCTGATCGCCGGTATTATTCAATGTAGGAAAGTGAGCCAGTCCCATTGTTGCGCCATAGGCGATGAAATACTTTTGATACTTTTTGTCACAAAGGATCAACAGGCTGTCGGCAGGCAATACTCTTTCCGGAAGAACAGCGCAGCGTACCGGATCACAGAATTGCCATTCCCCGAGATGGATTGGGTAGTTGCTTACATTAAGGATCTCAACATATTCATATTCCGGAAGTCCGTGAGAAGGGGTGGGATCCGCATAGATTTCCTCAATTATCACATCATAGGTTTCGGGTAGAAAAAAGGTAAAACTTGTGGTGGTATCCAGGATATTTCCGGCCGGATCCATTATTCCATGAAGGCTCAGCTCGTAGCTCTCTTTTTGTTGAAAAGGGGTTGGAAAACGGAGCGTTATCATAGACGGATCATCCGGAGACCGGTAAACAGAATCGGGATTTCGTTCCAGATTTATGACATAGTGCAGTTTATTCTCAACCGTAGTTGCCAGAGGTTCCGAAAAATGAAGTTGCAGATGAGTGGTGTTTTGAAATGTAATTTTTTCAAGAGTAGGGGATAGGGTATCGGGGCTATAAGGTTGAATAGAAATAGCATCAAACCAATGTTTTTTTGATGCTCCTTTTCCCGATTGAAAAACCACGATACTGAAATAGCTGCTTTGGGAATAGGTACTGTCAACGACAGTGCCTTGGGGAGCGCGGTAGTAACCGGCGCCGGAGTCGTCAGTATACAAGGTCCATCGGTGATCCTTATCGCAAACTACTTTGATCTTTAATATATTACTGCTGTGGTTGGTTATCCCTTTTGCTCCTTCTATCAGGATTGTATTTTGCAGAGTATCTTTTCGGCAGAGCGAAATCTTGTCCGCCGTTCCCCCGACTTCAATGAAGTAACCCTTATTGGAATCCCGGAGCGGATCTTCTGTTTGGGAGGTAAGATAGACTTGTATCCGGTTGCTTCGCGAGGTATTAAACCCCAATTTTAACCAAAATTCCCAACTGACAGATGTCATTTGGCCTGAAGAAGTTGATAAATAAAAGGTATCCTTTTCTCTGCTTTGTAAGGGGCGGTTGCTGTGTAATTTGTCCCCGTCAATTTCCCAAGAAGCGGTATCTCCGGTCCATACAGGATCCCGGGTAAAATCGCCATCATCAAAGCTTTCATTGATCTGGGCAAGTGTTGCAGACGGCCAAAGCAGGAGCAGTAAAGGGAATACCTTCATACCATGAAGATAAAAAGAAAAGGTAATATTTGAAAACCTTTTTACTTTGAAAGGAGATATAGCGTATCTTTGCGGCTGTATAATTAGCGGATCTAAATTCCAACAGGTATTTAGATTGATTTTTTTTAATTTTTAATTGTTAATTTTAGAATTGTTCTAACAAAACAGGTGTTATGAAAGTCGCAGTTGTCGGAGCAACCGGTCTCGTGGGCTCCAAAATGTTGCAGGTATTAGCGGAAAGAAATTTTCCGGTAGACGAGCTTATTCCGGTAGCTTCTGAAAAATCGGTAGGGAAAGAAATAGCGTTTAAAGGAGCGGTCTATAAAGTAGTAAGCAAAGAAGCGGCAATTAAAATGAACCCGGACGTTGCCCTGTTTTCGGCTGGAGGCAATACCTCTCTGGAATGGGCTCCAAGATTCGCGGCTGCCGGTATTACCGTGGTAGACAATTCCTCCGCATGGCGTATGAACCCCGACCATAAACTGGTGGTGCCGGAGGTGAATGCAGATGTATTAACTCCGGAGGACAAAATAATTGCCAACCCCAATTGCTCTACCATTCAGATGGTGATGACACTGGCTCCTTTACATCACAAATACAAGGTTAAAAGGGTAGTAGTCAGCACCTACCAGTCTGTGACAGGCAGTGGTGTAAAAGCCGTAAATCAGATGGAGAACGAGCGGGCAAATATCGAGGGTGAGATGGCCTATCCTTACCGGATTGATAAGAATGCCCTTCCGCATATTGATGTTTTTCAGGAAAATGGCTATACTAAGGAAGAAATGAAATTGGTAAAAGAGACGAATAAGATTATTGGAGATGATTCTATAAAAGTGACTGCTACGGCAGTTAGAATTCCGGTAGTTGGCGGACATAGTGAATCAATCAATATTGAATTTGAGCAGGATTATGAACTTCAGGATGTTAGAGACCTGCTCTCGGAAACGCCGGGAGTGGTGGTTGTGGATGAGGTAGAAGAACTAAAATATCCCATGCCTTTAGATGCCCATGAAAAAGATGAAGTTTTTGTTGGACGTATTCGCAGGGACGAATCCCAGCCCAGATCTCTTAACCTATGGGTGGTTGCTGACAACCTTCGCAAGGGAGCAGCGACCAATGCGGTACAAGTTGCAGAATATCTTCTGCAAAAAGGTTGGATCGGAGCTTCGGTGGATGTTGCCGAGGCAGTAGTACGATAGATGGTCTCTACAAATAGAAAAGGCACGCGGTCCGGCGTGCCTTTCGTAATTTACGCATGTTGCTTTATAGAATTTCAGTGGTTCGCCGGATGGCGATTGCTTAGTACAATAGATGTGATGCTTTCATGCGTTCATGCAAAAGAAAGGAGATTCAAAATAGAAATAGGCTCCATACGGGAAATAGAATATTCAAATCGGGAAAAAGAGGTATTATCCATACAGGCTGCCGTTTATCAAGATCCTAAAGATCGTAGGAGCTTTGGTGGATAATGTACCTTTTCCAGAAATAAACCCTGCGGGGGCGCTGAGAAATCGGCCAATCCGCTTTGACGTTTCTCTATAATTTGTCTGAATTCGTCAATCGTAATTTTTCCCCTTCCTGCTTTAAGGATGGTAGCTACCAACCCACGCACCATTCCTCTCAGAAAACGATCGGATGTGATTAGAAAATAAAATTGACCCGCTTCTCTTTGCCATTGCGCTTCTTGAATCGCACACTGAAAGGTTTTTACTTGCGTGTTGCGTTTCGAAAAAGATTGAAAATTGTTGTATTCTGATAATAGGCTGGTGGCGAGCTCTATTTTTTCCCAGTTAAGTGTGTAAGGATAGAAATAGCCAAAATCCTTTAAAAAGGGATTTTTTCGGGTGTAAAGCACGTATTGATAGGTTCGGGCCAGGGCGGAGAAACGTGCATGGGCATTAGAATCGACAGGATAAATATTCTGGAGTACAATTTGAGGAGGAAGAATGGCATTTATTTTATATATCCAATCCCCGGGAAAAGATTGTTCCAGATCCAGGTGTAAAAAATTTTGATGCGCATGTACACCTGCATCCGTACGACTTGAACCGAAGGTTTGTACCGGATGTTTTAGTAAAGTTTCCAGGCTGCGATTAATTTCTCCCTGTATGGTGGTCGCGTTTTTCTGTATCTGGAAACCGGCGTGTCGGTCTCCTTTATAAGCCACCTCCAAAAAATATCGAAACATAGCCCGGGTTTACTTGATAAACGCGTTTAATTGTCTTTGATAACGCTGCGAGCTCAAAGTCTGGGCAAGTGAACCAAATTGGCTTTTATCGGAGCAGTAAGGATAAACAGCTTTCAAGAAGCGAAGTTTGTATTCATCAGATCCAAACAGATAAACCAATGTTCTTATTTGAGCGGTGGAATAACAATTTTCCCCTGAAAAATACCTTTCTGCCGTACGAAGCATGGATTCTTCGCTTTTTTTAGATGCAATTTTCCGTCTGATCTTGTTAAACTGTTCTTTATCCGCGGGGCTTGCGCAAGAAATTCTTTCTTCCGGCTTTGAGATAGCGGTACTATTTTCTTCCGTCAGATCATTTGAAGAATCCGGATTATTGAATAAGGGCTTGGCAATACTGGGCTTGGAGGTACTATCCTGGGAAGGATCAGGAGCCTGCTCGATCATTTTTTCGAAGAGTGTTTTTCTTTTCTCACGGCTTTTCTGCTTTTCTTCCCGCCGTTTTTCTTTCTCCACTTGCCTCAATTCTTTGGGTGTGGTGATAAGTGTATCTTCTTTTTCCGGGGAGGAAAAGCTATTTTGAGCTCCAGCGCTGTCGTCATTATTAAAGTGAATAAAAGTTAGCTCCTCATTATCCGGTTCAATTGCTTGCGGTTCCGGAGCGGACTCAACGGGGTTTTCCGGCTGGGAAGGCTCCATATTTTCCGGCTTTTGATCTTTATGGGGATTAATGAGATCGGAGAAACTGAGCTTTTGCTTTTTCGCTGTGCCTTCGCTGGCCGGTTCTTGTTCAGAAACGGATGTTTTATCTTCTATTTGGTCCTGCGATCTCTGATCCGGTTCGTTTGGTATTGTAATCTCTTGTCCGGAAGAGGGTGGCGTGCTTTTTTCGTTTTTAGCGATAACAGGTTCATCATTTCCTCCCGTGACGGCATTCAACATTTTTTCAAAAGGATTGTCTTCTGATCCCTTCTTGTTTTGTGGCTTCAATTTGTTGTTTTTGGCCTCTTCGTCCGGTTCGTCCGGTGTTTCTGTTTTTTGATCCGTTACTGCCAATAATGAATCTATATCTTTTGGCTCTTCCTTCTGGTCATGGGATACAATGGCCTTGGTAGATGTAAGTATTCTATTTCCCGCGGATGTGGCTACTTCTTCCGGCGGTATGATTTTTTTATCCTGAATATCCTTTAATACAAGTTTCCCGTTGGCTTCTTCTAATAAG
Organism: uncultured Chitinophagaceae bacterium; assembly: GCA_964478125.1. Lineage (GTDB taxonomy): Bacteria > Bacteroidota > Bacteroidia > Chitinophagales > Chitinophagaceae > FW021-bin31. Next base: position 46,682 of record CAYZGR010000017.1, read on the forward strand.
AAACCTTTGTCGCCGGAGTTGTCAATAGAGATCTTAAAGGCGGCTTCAGGTATTTTCTTTTTTGCGAATCCGACTATGAGAGGATATGTTCCTTTCTGAAGCCGGGGTAAGATCAGATAACCTGCATGCGTGCTGCTTAGCAAAGAATCGTTCATCTTTACATAAAAAGGGGTCCCGCTTTTGCTTTGAATATATAAAAAATGAGATTGTGCCGCGGCCATAAAATCGAGGCTGAGGCAGCAAAATGTGATTAAAACATACTTACGCAATTTTCCCGCTATCATTAAATTCACTTTAAGGTCCTCTACTTTAATCTATTAATTCACAAAAATAAGAAAAACACATGCTAACCTTCACATTTTATGCCAATTGGCATAAAATTAAGATAATTATTAGAGCTATACCATATATTTGAATATTAAAAGATGTCATGGCCGTTAAAATCCTGTTTTATTCGTTTTTTTTCTTGTTTCCTTTCTGGTGTACGGCTCAAAACGGGAAGGATACCCTTCATATTCCAAAAAGAAATATCCCTACATTGGAGATTGTTTCCGGGCCTCCATCTCATTCTCTAAAAGATTATAAAGCTGCCGCTACCCGGATAAACGATCTGATCCATACCCGATTATATATCCGGTTTGATTTTGACTCCTGCTTTCTTTATGGTGAGGAATGGGTTACCCTGCAACCTCATTTCTATCCCGTAGACACCCTTGTGCTGGATGCTAAAGGGATGGATATCCAAAATGTGGCGCTGATAGAAGAGAAGCGAAAGCAGGGGCTTAAATACAGCTATAATGGAGAGAAATTGAATATTGATTTAGATAAAACCTATCAAAGAGGACAACGGTATACCCTCTATATTAAATATGTTGCAAAGCCTGATGATTATGCCGCCTCCAGCCCCGGAGGAAGTGCTTCGGTAACTTCAGACAAAGGGCTCTTTTTTATTAATCCGCACCATACAGATAAATATAAGCCCACAGAAGTTTGGAGCATGGGTTATCCCGAATCCAACTCTGTCTGGTTTCCTACTATTGATCAGCCAGATCAAAAATCTACTGCACAGATTACAATGATTGTTCCCGATACCATGACTACTTTTAGCAATGGTGTGCTGATCAGGAAAAAGAAACTTTCTGATGGTAAGCGTTCAGATACCTGGAGGATGTATCGCCCCAATGCGCCTTATTTGTTTACCGTGGCCGCAGGTTCCTTTTCAGTAATCAAAGACCATTGGAAAAATATCCCTGTTCGTTATTTCGTAGAAAAGCAATATGCATCTGACGCCAAAGCTATTTTTGGAAAGACGCCGGCAATGCTATCTTATTTTTCTAAAATACTCCGGACCCCGTTTCCCTGGAAAACGTATGATCAGGTGGTGGTGAGAGATTTTATTACAGGCGCCATGGAGAATACGACGGCGACCATGCATGGCGAAGCGCTTTATAAAACCAAAAGGCAACTGCAGGATGATGGCTACCGCAACGAATCGGTTATTGCGCATGAGTTATTCCATCAATGGTTTGGCGATCTGGTAACCTGCAAATCCTGGAGTAATATTACATTGAATGAATCTTTTGGAGATTATGGGGAAATGTTGTGGGCAGAACACGAGTACGGTCCTGATCTGGCAGCACAACATAGCTATCAGGCTATGCAGCGGTATTTCTATTTTGCGGATACGCATGAGGATCATCCGTTGGTCTATCACTATTATCCCGATAAGAATGAGGTTTTGGATCCTGTATCCTATCAAAAAGGAGGCCGGATCCTGAACATGTTGCGTAATGAGGTAGGAGATAGTGCTTTTTTTGCCGCTCTTCATTATTATCTCGATAAAAATAAATACGGTTCTGCAGAAGCTGTACAATTAAAATTGGCATTTGAAAAGGTTACCGGCAGAGATCTGAGTCTTTTTTGGAATCAGTGGTATCATAGGAAAGGTTATCCGGTATTGGACATTCATTACCGGTATGATACGATGGATAGAATAGCGAAGGTTATGATAAAACAGACGCAGGAAGCTCCTGTATTTATGCTTCCGATTGCTATAGATGTGTATGAGGGAGAAAAAAAACAACGCCATAAAGTGATCATGATGCAACGTGCAGATACTTTCAGTTTCCATTATGGTCGAAAACCCGATTTGATCAATGTCGATGGAGATAAAGTCTTGTTGGCCAAATTTAAGGATCACAGGCCGTTATCAAGTTATATATTTCAATATAAAAATGCCGGAACTTACCTGGATCGCCGCGAAGCAATCGATACATGTGCGCAAAGCCAGGACTCTAGTTTAGAAGCACGGCAATTGCTTTTGAGTGCATTGAATGATCCATTTTATGGGCTCAGGAAACATGCAATTAAATCTTTGGATCTAAAAAATAAAAATATTCAACAAAGGGCTTTCCCTTTGTTGGAACAGTTATTTTCTCAAGATCCTCATTCTTCGGTTCGTTCTGCAGCCCTGATAGCTCTTACAGCTGAAATGCCCGCTTCTCATAAGCAGGAGATTTTACACGGTCTTCGGGATTCCTCTCTGGAAGTGGAAAGCACGGCCTTAAGTATTTTGAATGACATTTCGCCGGAAGAGGCTTATATCAGGGCGAAACAATTACAAGCTACTGCAGAAGCGCCTTTATCTCAAGTTATCTGTACCATTTATGCACAGCAAGGGCATACGGCTGATTTTGATTATATAAGGAGGCAGGTGCACGAAACCGGAAGCTTTGGTAAATTCAATTATCTCAATGCATGGTTTCAAATGCTGGGTACCTCCATAACAAACACTTCTTTGGTGAAAGAAGAACTACAGTCAATGATAGATTTTGTAAAGATCATGGGCCCCCGTTACGGTTACTATATTGTCGGCCTGTTAAATGATTTTATAACGGCAAAACAAAGGTCCGCAACTCATGCAAGCAACCAGGGAATAAAAAATCAGTTGAATACACAAGCAGCATATGGCAGGCAAATGCTTGAAGATATAGAGCATCTTTTGAATGAATAGGGCAGAAATTGAAAAAATAGTTTAAAAAAAGTTTTGTGGGTAAATAAAGAGGGCATACCTTTGCAGCCGCGTTGGCAGTAGGGTCGGCGAATGTTCTTTAAGATAT
>CAYZGR010000018.1:0-32529 GCA_964478125.1 uncultured Chitinophagaceae bacterium
CTTTGGAAGCTTCTCCTTCTTTGGCTTCTTCCGCAGCCGTTTCTTTAGTATCTTCCTTGGTCTCTTCTTTCACCTCTTCAGCTTTTGGAGCTTCTTCTTCCGTCTTTTGACCGGTGGTTTCTTCTTTTTCTTCCGCCGGCGGTTCAGCCACAGCTTGAGCGCCTTCCTGCTCTTTGGCCTTGGCAGCCTGATGGTTTTGTCTTTTTTTCAGTACTTTGTCTTCGTGCTCTTTGAGCCACTGGTCAAACTTTTCATTTGCAGCTTGTTCGTCAAAGAGACCCAGCTTTACTCCTCTTTTCAAATGTTTGAGGTATAATACCCCTTTGAAAGAAAGGAGGCGGCGAACGGTGTCGGTAGGCTGGGCGCCTTTTTGTAGCCAATGTAAAGCACGGTTCCGGTCAAGTTGTACGGTCGCGGGAACCGTTAAAGGATTATAAGTACCTATTTTTTGAATAAATTTTCCGTCACGGGGAGCGCGTGAGTCGGCTACGACAATAAAGTAAAAAGGTTTTTTCTTTCTCCCTTTGCGTTGTAATCTGATTTTTACAGGCATAAATAATGGATATTATTCTTTGCGTGTGAATAAATAATGTTTAGAGCGGCAAAAATATATTATTCTTTAATGAAAGAAAAATTTTAATTTTTGATTTAGGTAAAAACTTAGTTAAAAGTTACATCCCCAATCCATGGAGCCCTTTTCGTCCTCCGGAGGCATTCATATTTTTCATCATCTTCCGCATCTGGTCGAATTGCTTGAAGAACTGACTGATCTCCTCGGGTTTTTTACCGCTCCCCTTGGCAATACGAAGCCGGCGACTGCCATTAATTACCTGGGGATTTTTTCTTTCGTAAGGTGTCATAGAGTCGATGATGGCTTCCACCCCTTTGAAAGCATCATCACTGATGTCAATATTTTTAATGGCTTTTCCCACACCGGGCATCATGCTGAGCAGGTCTTTGATGTTTCCCATTTTCTTGATCTGCTGAAGCTGCGCTTTGAAATCTTCAAAATCGAATTGATTTTTTCTGATCTTCTTTTCCAGCTTGCGCGCCTCTTCTTCGTCATATTGTTCCTGCGCTTTTTCTACCAGGGTCGTAATATCTCCCATGCCGAGGATTCGTTGGGCCATACGATCTGGGTAGAAAACATCAAGGGTATCTATTTTTTCTCCACTGCTGACGAATTTTATGGGTTTGTTGACCGTATATTTAATAGAAAGTGCTGCACCTCCACGCGTATCCCCATCGAGCTTGGTTAATACCACCCCGTTAAAGTTTAATCGGTCATTAAAGGCCTTGGCTGTATTGACCGCATCCTGACCGGTCATGGAATCAACCACAAAGAGGATCTCGTTGGGCTGTACGGCATCTTTGATTTGGGCCACCTCTCTCATCATCATTTCATCTATGGCCAGCCGTCCCGCGGTATCTATGATGACGGTGTTCAATCCTTTTTCCCGGGCGTCCTGAACAGCCGCCCGGGCAATGGCTACGGGATCTTTGGATTCGTCCTGAGAAAAAACAGGTACATTGATCTGGCTTCCCAATACTTTTAACTGTTCGATGGCCGCAGGCCGGTATACGTCTCCGGCAACCAACAGGGGGCTGCGATGTTTTCTGGCTTTCAGATAATTGGCCAGCTTGGCTGAGAACGTGGTTTTACCGGAACCCTGCAATCCTGCAACCAAAATAATGGATGGATGGCCGTCCAGGTTGATGGGTTCTTCTTTTCCTCCCATTAATTCCGTAAGTTCGTCCTGAACGATCTTGACCATTTGCTGACCGGGTTCAACGGACTGAAGCACCCGGGCCCCCATGGCTTTATCTTTTACCGCATTGGTAAATTCTTTGGCAATTTTATAATTTACATCGGCATCCACCAGCGCCCGACGAATTTCTTTTACGGTAGTTGCTATATTTAGATCGGTAATATGTGCATGGCCACGTAGTTGTTTAAAGGCTGAATCCAATCGATCTGAAAGAGAATCGAACATAATAAATTCCTTTATACTTGATGTTAGAAAAAACATCCTGCCCAGTTGCAGGATGCGGTGCAAAGTTATTGCAATGGAAGCAAAAGGCAAAAAACAAGACGGTTATATCGTGATGTAGCAGCCAGAAATAGGAAGCCATATTCATACACAGTAATCCATCTGCAATACTGCGATGAGAGAAGAAAGGCAAATGAAATATGTGATCTGGTTTCCGATCCTATATTCAGGATTTCAACGATCGCCTCCCAAATATTTTTTTAACAATTTGCTCCTTGAGGTATTGCGTAATCTGGTAATTCCTTTATCCTTGATCTGACGAACCCGTTCTCTGGTCAGGCCATATTTTTTCCCAATATCTTCCAGAGACATCTGGTTGGTCAGGCCAATGCCAAAATACAATTTAATGACCTCTTTCTGTCGCTCGGGAAGGGTATTAAGAGAGCGCTCTATTTCAAGTTTCAGCGACTCGGTATAAGTCATTTTGTTATCCGTGCTTTCCATATTGGTGCTTTCCAATACATCCAGCAGGCTGTTTTCTTCTCCCTTTTGGAAAGGGGCATCTATGGAAAGGTGGCGGGAAGAAACGCTCATAGTAGCTTCCACATCGTCAATTTCCAATTCAAGCAGAGAGGCCAGTTCATCCGGCGAAGGGGCCCTTTCATATTCCTGTTCCAGTGTTGCAAAAGCTTTGCTTATCTTGTTGGACAAGCCTACTTTATTTAAAGGAAGACGTACGATCCGGGATTGCTCAGCAAGCGCCTGTAGGATAGACTGACGAATCCACCAGACGGCATAGGAGATAAATTTAAAGCCTCTTGTTTCATCAAATCTTTGTGCAGCTTTGATCAGGCCCAGGTTCCCTTCGTTGATCAGATCGCTTAAAGAGAGTCCCTGGTTTTGATACTGTTTGGCTACCGATACTACAAAACGCAAATTGGCTTTGGTCAGCTTTTCAAGTGCGGTACGATCTCCCTGCTTAATGCGAATAGCCAGTTGAACTTCTTCCTCGGGAGTGATCAGATCCACCTTGCCGATTTCCTGTAAATACTTTTCTAATGATTGGGATTCCCGATTGGTAATAGATTTGGTAATCTTTAGTTGTCGCATCGACATAGCTTGATCAAATTACATGACCGCCATCCTCCGAAAATGCCTTACTCCATCAACTCGTTTGTTAGGGATCTTTAATAAAGCATTTTCAAAAATAGTTGGCGAATAAAAAGTTAAGGTTAAAATGCCGTCAAAAATTTCAGTTCACAAATATAGGAATGTTTTTAAATTTTCCAAAAAAAGTCAACTTTTTTTAGGATTTATTTCAAAAGCATTTAAAAAAATTAGTTTCTATTTCCTTTTGTTCATTCTTTTTGATTAAAGATATTATTTATGTAAAATCAGGATAAAAAAATTTTGCCTGAGTAAAATATTTTCTATACTTGCATAAAAAGGATCAAAAGGATGCCGGGATCATTTTTCACCCCTTAAATGAAGCACTACTTATGTCAGAGAAAATACCATATACTTTAGAATATACCGTACGTTGTTCTCCTCATATTCTATTTGAGTTTTTGGCCACGGCATCTGGATTACAGGAATGGTTTGCCGATGAGGTAAAGGTCCATGAAGATACTTATTCTTTTGCCTGGAACCAGTCTGCGGAAAATGCGCTGGTCGTGGAAACCGTTCCCGATGAACTGGTTCGTTATCGCTGGGAAGGGGCGCCGGAATCAGAATACTTTGAGTTTCATGTGAAACGTTCTGAAGTAACCGGGGAAACGGTCTTATTGGTGACTGATTTTGCCGAGAGAGACGAGATCGGCGACCAAAGGCGCCTTTGGGACTCCCAATTGAAGGAGCTTTTTCACAGGATAGGCGCTTAATTTTCTGAGTGTTGAAATACAGGACCTTTTGCTCTGGGTGAGATTCTGAGATAGCGACTCTTTTTGACGAACTTCAGGTAGGCGAACAGGGCCGCCGGAGGAGCAACGATTACCATATAGCCGGGGTGACCGGTGGTAAGAACCATTATAGTGGAAACGATAGCGAGTAGGATCCCGACAACATACATCGGGTTAGAAATAACATGAGAAACCTCGTATATGTTCCTTCCCCGCTCTTCTTCTGAAATGGTAAAGGCTTCGGTCTTATTCATCATCAACCTCGCTTCCAATAAAATGATATCGTGTGTATATACGTGTACCTCTTTTGTTTCTCCGTTTTTTAATTGCGCGGCCAGGTAACCATTTACCAGAATATCCACCGGCACATTGGCTTCCATGAGCTGGCGCTTTCTTTTGATGATAAGCCGGGTCAGTTCTTTTTCATTTCTGATCATTATTACTATTATTTGAATACATTTCTAAATGCTCCCGGAGGTGGGCTATTATTTCATTTTTATCCCCGGGTGAGAACCATTTTATCTCGGCATCTTTTTTGAACCAGGTCATTTGTCTTTTCGCGTATTGACGGGTGTGGGCCGCGATTTTATCAATGGCTTCTTCCATACTGTATTTCTTTTCCAAAAAACCAAACAATTCCCTGTAACCGACGGTTTGCAGGGCATTTAAATGCCGTTGAGAATAAAGCGCTTCCACTTCCTTCAAGAGCCCCTGCTTCATCATCTGGAAGGTACGGTTTTCAATATTGTGCCATAGTTGGTCTTTTGGCAGGGTAAGGCCAATTTTTATTATTTTAAAAGGCCGCTTTTTTTTCTGACCCGATTGAAATGTCTTCAGGGATCTTCCAGTAGCCTTTACGACAGCTAATGCGCGCATCAGCCGTTGTGGGTTTTGTTGTTCTATCCGGGCGTATCCTATAGGATCCTGTTCCCGCATTTGTTGTTGTAACCAGCCCAACCCTTTTTGCCGATATTGTTCTCTTACTTGTTCTTGTATGGTTGGGGGAACGGGAGGCATGGGATCTATCCCTTCACAGAAAGCTTTGATATACAGGCCGGTACCTCCACAGACTATAACTATATTTTTGGTTTTAAAAAGGACGCGCACTTGATTCAGAGCCAGCTTTTCAAACTTGCCAGCGTTCATATTTTCCGTGATGGAATGAGAGTGGATAAAGTGGTGGGGAACTGTCCGTAAGGCTTCGGGAGAAGGGACGGCCGTGCCTATACGCATTTCCTTGAAGCATTGCCGGGCGTCTGCCGAAATAATTTCAGTTCCGAAATATTGTGCCAGTCCGATGGCCAGCGGCGTTTTACCTACCGCTGTGGGACCGGCAATAACGATAGCGGTCTTCGGAAAATGGGCGTTGTGTTTTTCCTGAATCAAAATAGAAATAATTGGTTCAAAGGTAGGAAGGAATTAAAAAGTGTTTAGGGTTCCAGTCCCATTTCTTTTCCGGTTTTTAGCATAAATTGCCAGGCCTCCTCTTTATCATTTTCAATCTTGCCATCTAAAATGGCTTCCCGTATGGCATTTTTAATATCTCCTACTGCTCTTGAAGGCTTTAAATTAAAGGTTTGCATAATTTCTTCTCCGCTTATGGGCGGTTGCCAGTTGCGGATACGGTCCTTCTCCTCAACGATTTTCAACCGCTCACGGACCAGCTCAAAATTTTCACGGAAGCGCTTTACCTTTCGTTTGTTCTTAGAGGTAATATCTGCATTGCACAGGAGCATAAGCGCTTCAATATCCTCTCCGGCATCAAAGAGCAGTCGCCGGAGGGCGGAATCGGTAATATCATCTTTGGTAAGGCTGATTGGGCGCAAGTGAAGGGCCACCATTTTCTTCACGAACCGCATTTTTTCATTCAGTGGCAACCTGAATTGTTTAAATATTTTGGGTACCATGCGGCTGCCTACCACTTCATGGCCATGAAAGGTCCAGCCCAGTTGGGGGTCAAAGTGTTTGGTGGCGGGTTTGGCAATGTCATGTAGTATAGCCGCCCACCGCAGCCAGAGATCTTCGGTTTGTCTGCTGACATTGTCCAGTACTTGCAGGGTGTGGTAAAAATTATCTTTATGCCCTTTTCCTTCGCGTATCTCCACTCCGGCAAGCTGTGCCATCTGAGGAAAAATAAGGGATAATAACCCGGTTCGGAACAACAGCTTAAATCCAATGGACGGCTTGTCGCTGAGGATGATCTTATTTAATTCATCGGTTATGCGCTCTTGTGAAACAATACGGATCCTATCCGCATGTTGTTTGATACCATCATAGGTATGGTCATCAATAAAAAATTGCAGCTGGCTGGCAAAGCGCACTGCGCGCATCATGCGAAGCGGGTCGTCGGTAAAAGTCCGGGATGGATCCCGCGGGGTTCGGATCCATTTATTTTCAAGATCCTTCAATCCGCTAAAAGGATCTGTAAGCGTGCCAAAATCGTCTGTGTTCAGGCTGATGGACAAGGCATTAATGGTGAAATCTCTCCTGTCCTGATCCTCCTGCAGAGTGCCGGGCGCAACCTCCGGCTTTCGGGAATGGAACCGGTAGCTTTCTTTCCGGGCACCCACAAATTCGATCTCATAACCCTGCCATTTAATTTGGGCGGTCCCAAAAGTTTTAAAAAAATGAACGATGGGCCGGGGTTGTAGCAGTTGAGCTGTTGCCTGGGCCAGTTGTATGCCATCTCCCAGGCATACGATATCCATGTCTTTGGTGGGGCGACCCAGTAATTTATCCCGTACGAATCCTCCTATCAGATAACTTTCAACCGGCACTGCGGCCGCAGCTTTATTTAAGAGACGCAATATTCTTAACTCTTCTTCCGTGCAGTTAATGTCCATAGGGTACGGTAAATTTGTCGCAAAAATAAGAGGATTCTTCATTCCTTCCCGATAGAATAGAAAAAACGTATCTTTGCAAAGGCGATGGGGTTCGCCTTTATCAGTAATAAATGATAACAATTGTCTGGCTCAGACTGATGACTCCTGACTAATTTTTAAGTAAGACCAAATAACAGGATATGGTTAAGGCAATTCTTTTAGTCGGGGCAGGCGGGCTTGTGGGCAGCATATTTCGCTATCTTTCCCAACAGCTGGTACTTCGTTATTTTTCTTCTTCTTTTCCCTGGCCCACTTTCGCGGTCAATATAACGGGATGCTTTATTATCGGCATCATTTATGCTTTTTCTGAAAGAGGTAATCTGCTTTCCCCGGAATTAAGGCTCTTGTTGGCCACCGGATTTTGCGGCGGTTTTACAACCTTTTCTTCGTTTGCCTTTGATAATGTGAACCTTTTGCGGGACGGGCAGTTTTTGTATGCGTTTTTATATATAGCGGCCAGCGTCTTGTTGGGGATATTGGCAGCCTATGGAGGTGTATTTGTTGTAAAATCTTATTAATATGAAACCGCAATTAAATCCCGATTCAAAACTATTGAGAATATTCATTGGGGAAAATGATAAAGTGGACCACCGTCCTTTATATGAAGCTTTGCTCTTTGCCGCAAAAAGGCAGGGATTGGCAGGCGCCACCATATTGCGGGGCATTATGGCCTATGGCGCCAGTACACAAGTGCATACCGCCAAACTCATCGATATTTCCCAGGATCTTCCGGTCATTGTGGAAATAGTAGACCATGAAGATAAGATCAATATCTTTTTAAAAACGGTAAATGAATTAATGGATCAAGCGGGCTGCGGCGGCCTTGTTACGATCGAAAAAGCACAGGTCCTCTATTATAAGTCGAAAAAAAGAAAATAAGAACCGGATTTTCCAATACAATTTTAATCGGATGTCGCCACTCGAGAAAGTTTGATAAAATCATGAGACCGCCGGAAAATAAGACGTATATTGCAGGTATGGTTACATTTGATTCGCAAGAAACACCGTTTCCCGAAAATTCCGGTAAAAGATATACCAATGAGTTAATTTATGCTTCCAGTCCTTATTTATTGCAGCACGCTCATAATCCTGTAAACTGGCATGCCTGGGATGAAGCGGTCTTACAAAAGGCCAGGAAAGAAAATAAATTGCTTATTATCAGTATAGGTTATTCGGCTTGCCATTGGTGTCATGTGATGGAACGCGAGTCGTATTCCAACAAGGAGATAGCGCGTTTTATGAACGCTCATTTTATGGCTATAAAGGTGGATCGGGAGGAAAGACCGGATGTGGATCAGATCTACATGAACGCATCGTTACTCCTTAACGGTAGCGGCGGCTGGCCTTTGAATGTTTTTGCTCTTCCGGATGGCAGGCCCTTCCATGTGCTTACGTATCTTCCGGCTGCCCAATGGCTGGAAGTACTTAAGCAGGTCGTTCAGATCTATACCGCACGGCCTGGAAAGATTGAAGAACAAGCTGCTGCATTAACAGAAGGGATTAGGGGAGAGCGCCTGATAGGCAAAAAGACAGAGGATACAGAAGTGGAGTTAAAAAGAAAGTATGAGGAACTTTGGAAGGCGGTCCAACCGGTCCTGGATATGGAGAACGGAGGATTGAGAAAAGCGCCTAAGTTTCCCATGCCAGGCGTCTGGGAATTCTTGTTGCAATACGCTTTTTTTTCAAAAAAGACTGCTCCATTACAAGCGGTAACTACCACTCTTGATCGTATGGCAAGGGGCGGTATATATGATCAACTGGGAGGCGGTTTTGCCCGCTATTCTGTCGACGGTCGCTGGCATGTTCCCCATTTTGAAAAGATGCTGTATGATAATGCCCAGTTGATAAGTTTGTATGCTCATACGTTTCAGTATACCGGAGATCTCTTTTATAAAAAGGTGATTGAAGAAACTCTTGCTTTTATTCAAAGAGAAATGACACGGCCGGGTGGCGGCTTTTATTCCGCATTGAACGCAGATAGCGAAGGAGAGGAGGGAAAGTTTTATGTTTGGAAAACCTCTGAGGTTAAAGCACTCCTGAATCCAAAAGAAGCTTCCCTGTTTTTGTCCTATTATCAATTCACGGATAGTGGGAATTGGGAGTATGGGAAGAATATTTTACATGTGGCGGCTTCGGATACAGATTTTATAAGAAACAGTGAATGGACCGAAGAGGATCTCCGTGAGATACTAACTTCTGCTCGTGAGAAACTTTTCGATGCCCGATCCAAAAGAGTCCGCCCTTCTACGGATACAAAAATATTGACTTCGTGGAATGCACTTATGATAAAGGGCTATGTGGATGCATATAAGGCTTTGGGTACGGTGGATTATTTAAAAACCGCCTTGTATCATGCCCGTTTTCTAGAAAAACAAATGATCCAACCCGATCACAGCCTGTTTCGTACTTTTAAGGATGGTAAAGTTTCAATTGCGGGGTTGCTGGATGACTATGCCTATCTGGTGGACGCGTTTATTCATTTATATGAAGTTACTTTTGATGTACATTGGCTGGAGAAAGCAAAAAAACTGGCGGATTATATCCATCTTCATTTTGATGATAATAAGACGGGCATGTTTTTTTATACTTCTGACAGTTCACCTTCTTTAATAGCCCGAAAAAGAGAAGTGGAGGACAATGTTATTCCTGCTTCCAATTCGGTTATGGCGCAGGTCCTTTATCGTCTGGGCTGTTATTTTGATTCGGACGTTTATAAAAAGAGGGCCCGGGAGATGTGCTCCCTTATTGAAGCTGAAACGGCCTCCGCGGCGCCTTACTTTTCAAACTGGATCCTTTTTATGGGGTTGATACAGTCCGGAGTTTATGAGATAGCCATAACCGGAAGGAAGGCTTCTTCTTATAATCGTTTGATGCAAAAACGATATTTACCTCACGCGATCTTTTTAGGAGGGATAAAAGAAGATCTTCCTCTACTGAAAGATAAAATAAAAAACGGCCAAACGCTGATCTATATTTGTAAAGATAAGATCTGTCAATCCCCTCTAACCGACCCTGAAGCGGCGCTCCGTGGCCTGAAGCATGAGTAAGAGAGGTTTTATTTCCTCCTCCAGACATTATCAGCCGGATCTGCATCCATCCAGATCCCGTTATCAATTTCTATGGAGATGATTTCTTTCTTCGATCTTAGAGTAAGAGAAGCCTCTTTCTGGTTGGATTTCCATACCGCCGGGCTAAAATGTTGGGTATCTTCGGTCCCGTCTTTATAATGGATCTTAAGATCGAAAGGATTAGGAAATCCTCCGGTATTATGAATAACAATGGTGTACGTATGACCCTTTTGATTTACCGCTTTCATCGTCAGATCATCATATCCGTGCGAGAAGAACCAGCTGTTCCAAAACCAGTTGAGGTTGCGTCCCGAAAGGTCGTTGAAAGAATGAAAGAAATCCCAGGGAATGGGATGTTTGCCATGCCAGCGTTGCATATAGCCCTGTAAACATTTTTTAAAAAGACGATCTCCCAGCAAATCTTTCAGAGCCAGGTATCCCAGGGAGGGTTTTACATACGCGTTGCTTCCATAGGCCATTCCCCGTTCTATATTAGAAGGGGTAATAATGGGTACCTGTTCCTCCTGGGAAGGATCATGTATCCACCTGTTCACCCGGAAACTTTTATACCAGCTATCGGCCTTTTTGGGGCCTATCTGTGCACGGCCGATCAGATACTCGAAAGTAGTGGCCCATCCTTCATCCATAAAGGCGTATCGACTCTCATTGGTACCCATGAAAAAAGGAAAATAGCTGTGTGCTATCTCATGGTTGGCCACAAATTGGGAGAAATTCAAATTGGGGGTAGAGGCATCATTGATCATCATTGGATATTCCATGTCGGCATATCCCTGAATGGCAGTCATTTTTGGGTAGGGGTAGGGAATCCCGGGCCAATTTTCGGAAAACCAGCTTAGAGCGGCTTTCCCGAAGGCTACCATCCGATGAAAATCTTTTGCCGTATCCTTGTAGGCCGCCTGCATGCCGGCGCGTCTTCCCGTTTTGGGGTCCACTACCACACTTCCCGCATCCCAGTTGTAGTGGTTACTCAGTGCAATGGCTATATCTGTGACATTTTGGGCTTCCCATTTCCAGGTATTGGTAGGGTTTTGGGCCGTAATTTGTTTTTGCTTCAGATCCATTTTGGTTGCTATAGGAATAATCTGATCCGAGGTTTGCGATTTTTTCAACTTTTCTGCGTAGGGAGCCTGTAGCACTTCCTCCGGGTTTTGCAATACGCCGGTAGCCCAAACCAGGTAGTTCTTTGGAACGGTGACTGAAAAAGTGTAATCATTGAAATCGTTGTAAAATTCCTGGTAACCGGTGAAGTCTAACCGGTCCCAACCATTGTAATCATCATAGACGGTAACCCTCGGATAAAAATAGGCAATATAGTATGTGGTGGAATCAATCATTCCTTCACGTCCGCTTTTCAGGGCAATCTCGTAGTGCCAGTCAATAGTCAGGTGAATGGAATCTTTGGGTATCAAAGGCTGAGACAGGGGTATTTCCTTCGTCGTAATTCCTCCTTCCAATTTTTTAGTATCAAAGGGGCGATTATTGACCAGAATTCTGTCCATTTGAATTCCGTCATTCAGTCTGTCGGGGCTCATATAACCCAGATGAGGAGCTTCCGGCTTATGAAAGTTAAGCCACAATCTTAATACAATTTGATGAAGGGTGTCGGGACTTTCGTTAAAATAGGTAATTTCTTCCGAGCCTATTATCGTGCGCGAAGGTGGGGTGGCCATTATATGAATGTGATATCGCCCGTGATTTTGCCAGTAATTTGATCCGGGCCGGCCGTTTAGCGAACGGCTTCCTTTTTCAAAAGCCGTTTTCACATTTCTTGGCATGTATAATGATTGTGCCTGATCGGGGAGATAAACTAATAAAAAGAAGGGTAAAAAGATGAAGATTGTTTTGAAGTTCATGAGAATAAATTGAATCTGAAGAAGCAAAAATACAAATCAGACGGAAATAGGACCTCACCGGCCCTCTGCAATCGCGAGTGCCGCTATGCTGATCTTTACTTTTGCCATATTTTTAAGAACAGCGGCACAAGCTTCTAAAGTAGCGCCGGAAGTAATTACGTCGTCAACCAGTAAAAGATGGAGGTCCGGAATATTTTCGGTGGCAGGCGCAAATGCACTTTTTACGTTTTGCCAGCGATCGGTGACACTCAGGCGGGTTTGGGTTTGTGTAAATTTGCGACGTTTTAGAACATGCGGCAATACGGGCTTTTTCAGAACTTCAGAGATCCCGTTTCCCAATATCCTGGATTGATTATATCCGCGTTTTTTCAACTTTTTAGGATGGAGGGGGACAGGTACGATCCCGTCAATAGATCCGAATCCGGTAGAAGTTTGTAGCATTTTTCCCATTAATTTTCCCATGAAAAAGGCGGCTTTTTCCTTACCCTTGTATTTAAAATGATGGATGATGTTTTGAACAATAGAGGATTTATGAAAGTAGTAAGATGCCGTGGCATTTTCAAAAGAGACACGTCCGGTCAACTTCCGGGCTACCGGGTTATCAGAATATAAATGGAAGTGTGTTTCGGGAAGCTCTGACAGGCAGCGTAAACATAAAATGTGCTCTCCAGGGCTTAAACGTTGCATGCATCCACAACAATACTGTGGCAGGAAGAGTTCGAGAAGCGATGGTAAAATCCCTGTTATTGGCATAGCCGTTAACGTATGAAAATAAAAATTTTATTACCTTTGATTATTAGATACAAGCACAAATATACAAAAAGATTTATTTGTTTCTTTAATTATTAAAACATTTGTTTATGTCAATGCTCAAAGAATTTAAGGAATTCGCTTTGAAGGGAAATGTACTGGATATGGCGGTAGCTTTTGTTATCGGTGCGGCCTTTTCAAAAGTGGTTACTTCCGTTGTAAATGATATTATCATGCCGGTCGTGGGGCTTTTTACCGGAGGTATGGATTTTAGCGACAAAAAAGTAATCCTCTCCAAAGAAGTGGTAGATTCGGCGGGAAAAGTGGTCAAGCCGGAGAATGCCATTACTTATGGCGTACTTATCCAGACGATCATTACCTTCATTATTGTTGCCTTTGTTCTTTTTCTTATTGTAAAGAGCTTTAATAAACTGAAGAAAAAGAAGGAAGAGGCTCCCGCAGCTCCTCCGGAACCTTCTGCAGAAGAAAAACTGCTTATGGAGATCCGGGATCTTTTGAAAAAATGATCTTTAAAAAAGAGTATTTTATGAAAACGCTATTTTATATGCTGACCTGCATTCTGCTGGTGTCAGGGTTCTCTCAATTGTATGCTCAGGATCAGACCGTACAGAATCTGGCTTCCGACGCACAAAAAAAATTGTCTATTGATGACACTACTCACAAGGATTGGAGGGTAGGAGGTATTTTTAACCTGAATTTAAGTCAGGGAGCCTTGTCCTACTGGGCCGCAGGAGGCGATAAATCTTCTTTTTCCCTTAATGGTTTATTCAACGGATATGCCTCATACCGGAAAGGGCGTTCTGCCTGGGATAATGTGTTGGATATGGCTTACGGTTATACGAAAACCAATAGCACCGGTTTTCGTAAAAGTGATGACCATTTTTATCTGACTTCCCAATACGGTTATCAGACTTCTGAGACCAGTAAATGGTTTTTCAGTGCATTATTTGACTTTAGAACACAATTTGCCAAAGGTTATTTATATGAGGACGGGGAGAGAACTTTTAATTCGGATCTCTTTTCACCGGCTTATTTATTGATATCTGCCGGAATGAACTATAAACCGGTTGATTTTTTTAATTTATACCTTTCTCC
This sequence comes from uncultured Chitinophagaceae bacterium, assembly GCA_964478125.1. Lineage (GTDB taxonomy): Bacteria > Bacteroidota > Bacteroidia > Chitinophagales > Chitinophagaceae > FW021-bin31. Next base: position 13,580 of record CAYZGR010000018.1, read on the forward strand.
CATTACGGAGAGATGGACGATTGTAAGCGACGACTCGCTTTCTGCACAGGGAAAATATGGTGTAATTCCCGGCCGGCATGTTCTAAACGAAGTGGGAGCTTTTCTTTCGGCGCGATTTAATAAAGATCTTGGAAAATCTTTTAATCTGACCAGCAGGCTGGATCTTTTTTCCAATTACAAACACGATCCTCAGAATGTGGATGTAAATTTTACCAATCTGCTGACGATGAAAATAACCAAGTACCTTGCTACCACGCTTTCGCTGAACATGATTTACGACGATGATGTGAAATTTCCTTCTAAAGACGATCCCAATAAAGAAATAGCTCATCTTCAAATACAGGAAGTGCTCGGGTTAGGCTTTTCCTATAAATTTTAACATATACCGTTTACCCAAAGGGTAAAAATTGTTATGTTTATGGGAACGATAGTTTGCAGATCAAGGAAAAGCCTGGCTTGAAAGAGCCCTTTAAATAAGGGTTTTCATAGAGAGCAAGGTATTCTTGATAAAAAAGGTTATAAGAGTGGTTGCCGTCTGTTCATAAGGCATGGCTGTGGTTCCATTGATTTTATAATTACCTTTGCCGTTCTAGGTAAAAAGAACATTAGATGAATACCAATTCCATGCAAACCGTTGAAGATGTGGTGATAAAATTTGCAGGGGACAGCGGCGACGGGATGCAACTAACCGGGACACAATTTACCAATAATACGGCATTAACAGGGAGCGATCTGTCTACCTTTCCTGATTTTCCGGCTGAAATCCGGGCTCCGCAGGGTACTATCCCGGGCGTGAGCGGCTTTCAATTACATTTTTCCAGTCATCGCATTTATACCCCGGGGGATACTTGCGACGTGTTGGTCGCTATGAATGCCGCTGCTTTAAAAACCAATCTGCGTACCCTCAAAAGAGGCGGGATCATTATAGCCAATACCGGGGGATTTGATAAAAAAAACTTAAGACTGGCCAATTATCCGGATGGAGAAAATCCGCTTGAAGATGATTCTTTACAAGGTTTTATAGTTTATCCATTGGATGTGACACGGATGACCCGTGAAGTTTTGAAAGACATTCCGCTTGGAATGAAAGAGAAAGACCGCTCCAAGAACATGTTTGTACTGGGTTTTCTGTATTGGATGTATGATCGTAAGCTGGACATGACGCTGGACTTTCTTGATAGGAAATTCAGGAAGAATCCGGATATTCTTGAAGCCAATACCCGGGTTTTGAAAGCGGGGTATCATTTTGGGGAAACGACAGAGACCTTTGGCGTTCGCTACAATGTGAAAAAGGCTAATATGGAACCGGGGAATTACCGCAGTATTACCGGAAATATGGCATTGGCTTACGGTGCTATTGCCGCATCTCAGAAATCCGGTCTGCCTCTTTTCTTGGGTTCTTATCCCATTACCCCGGCTTCTGATATTCTTCATGAGTTGAGCCGGCACAAAAATTTTGGCGTTCGAACTTTTCAGGCCGAAGATGAAATAGCGGGTATTAGTTCGGCTATAGGAGCTGCTTACGGCGGATATATGGGGATTACCACTACTTCCGGTCCGGGAATGGCTTTGAAATCCGAAGCTATGGGTTTGGCCGTAATGCTGGAGATCCCCTTGCTCATTATTGATATACAACGCGGCGGTCCTTCAACCGGCCTGCCTACAAAGACGGAGCAATCCGATCTGTTGCAGGCTTATTACGGTCGCAATGGAGAGTGCCCCATGCCGGTAGTAGCTGCCAAAACCCCTTCCGATTGTTTTGAATCCATTTACGAAGCCGCACGGATAGCGTTGACTCATATGACACCCGTCATCTTTTTGAGCGATGGTTATCTGGCAAATGGCGCCGAACCATGGCGATATCCTAAAAGTAAGGACCTGCCTGCCATAAAAGTTCGTTTTAAAGAAGCACTATATGATGAAGATGAAATATTTCAACCTTATGAGCGGGATGAGAACCTGGTCCGTCCCTGGGCCGTTCCCGGAACGTACGGACTGGAACACCGTATTGGCGGACTGGAAAAAGAGAATATTACGGGAAATGTGAGCTATGATCCTGAGAATCATCAGCTTATGGTGAAACTAAGACAGGAAAAAGTAGATAAGGTAGCTGATGATATTCCCCTGCAGACTCTGGATAGCGGTCCTGCGGAGGGTAAAGTACTGGTTTTGGGCTGGGGTTCCACCTATGGTGCAATAAAGAGCGCGGTAACGGAACTCATTCTTCAGGGATATGAGGTGGCCCATGCGCATTTACGCCATCTGCGTCCTTTCCCCGGAAACCTGAAAATGCTGATGAGCCGTTATGAAAAGATTTTGATCCCCGAAATTAATAATGGCCAGCTTGTTCGGATCATCCGTGATCAGTTCCTTATAGACGCCGTGGGATACCATAAAATAATGGGGGTACCGCTTACCAGGAAAGAACTGGTTCAGTGGATAAAGGAATTTCTATAACAGCGTGAGGATGACAGGATATAAAAACGGCCTCCGGAATATAAGCAGGAGGCTGTTTTTATATATAGGCGATAAATTTTACCTTTGCATAACCACCCTAAAAGGTGGTGTTTTTTTATAAATCAGGCATTTCGTTTATATAATACAGTAAAATATGGATATGATAGATTGGAATAAGAACGTCTTATGGGGAAACAGTTTAAAAGAATATGCCATTGCTGTCGGTATAGTTGTGGTGGGAATCATTATACTCAACATCCTGAAGTACGTGGTTTTCAAACGTATTAAAAAGATCGCACAAAAGACGGAAACGACGGTTGATGATCTCATTTTAAAGATGATTACCAAAGGTATTTTGCCGCTTTTATATATTATTGTATTGTATATCGCTTTCACATCCCTTAATCTTAACGATTTTTTGACGAAGGCATTGAAGATTGCCATGGCGGTGGTCACCGTTTTCTACGTGGTGCGTATACTGATCATGGGAGTTGACAGCTTGTTGACGTATTACTTGAAGAGAAAAGGTAAGGAACAAACGAAAGGAGCCATGAGCGGGATCATGATTATGGTTCAAATTGTGCTGTGGGTTTTTGGCCTGGTGTGGCTGCTGGGTAATTTAGGATATGATATAGGCTCTTTACTTGCTGGTTTGGGTATTGGCGGTATTGCGATTGCCCTTGCCGCGCAAAATTTCCTGGGTAATGTGTTAGCCTATTTTTCTGTTCTCTTTGACCGTCCTTATGAGGTCGGTGAATTTTTAATTATTGAAGATAAATTAGGTACGGTAACCCATATTGGTATTATGACCACGCGGATTCAGAGCCTATCCGGGGAAGAATTATCCTATTCCAATAAAAATATGTTAAATCAATGGATCCATAATTATTCCCGCATGGAAAAAAGACGTGCGGTTTTTGGATTCAATGTCTCCTATGACACGCCGCCGGATATACTGGAGCGAATTCCCGATGAAGTGAAGCAGATTATTCTTGCTCAGAACAAAGTGATGCTGGATCGGGTACACTTTGCACAATTTAAGGATTATTATCTTTATTTTGAAGCAGTATATTATTCCATGGAACCGGGATATGGTGAATATATGGATAAGCAGCAAAATATCAATCTCGCTATTATGAGGAAATTTGAGGAAATGGGTGTGAAGTTTGCTTTCGCAACAAATCGGAGTATCTATATGCAACCGAATCAAAAGGAAGGCCTTCTCAACCGGCCCGAACAATAATAAACCGGTCAGATAGTGCTTTGATTTAGGGAAAAAATCTCATGCTGAGTATTTGGTGACCCCAGATACAGTAGTAAAAGAGTGATCCTCTTAAAAGGTATAAGCAAAACCGATACCCACCAGTTCTTTGAATTGGATCCGCGCACTCTTGTCCAATATTATTTTCTCTCCGGTTAACGGATCTTGTTTGATGGATCCGTCTGCATTCTTAACATAAGTGATGTATTTTACATCGTTATCATAGATTAATTCTGTGGTGACGGAGGCAGAAATAAATTTATTCACTTTAAAAGTGATTAAAGAGTTCCAATGGACATCTATATTTTGTGGGTTATCCAGATAATTGGAGTAAAGCTCCAGGCGTGTTTTCCAGTTTATATTTTTAAAAATTTCTTTGTTATAGATTATAGACAGATAGGCCCCCAGCTCGTAATTTATCCTTTTGCCGGGCTTAACCAGGTACCGTTCTCCGAGAATGGTAGTGTCATAAACGGCTTCCTTAGCGCCAAAAGCTCCTTCATTTGCCAATCTTTGGTCATTTACTATTACAAAGCGGGAGGTTACCGGGGACATAAAGATTGAAAAATTATCATTCGGCTGATAACTGATACCGACCGATCCCAATGCATAGCCGGGAGCGAGGAAATGGGATATGACCGTGCTGTCGTCAGGATAGTTATACCCATTGGCAAATTGTGTCCTGACGTTTACCAATACGCTGTAGTACCAGTGTTTTGAAAAGCGATAACCGTATTTAGAATAAAGCTCCAACTTGTCATCACTTTTGCGTATGCCCTGGCTCGAAGTTTGAAGAAAGCCTAACCCCATATTTAAATTATTGTCCCAGCTGTTTCGATTATCGGAATAATTGGCATAGAGATCAGCTTTTACTCCCAGCGCTAGGGAAAAATGATCTCCGCCTGCAGCCCAGTTGGTCAGGGTCCCCTGGTTTATATCCAGGCCTAAAAAAGCGCCCCGTTTCCAATGTACACTGTCTTTTGCATAATCAACGGGCTTCCCGAAGTTCCCCTTCTGTAGTGCCGTTATGGTCTTCTTTGGATTGTATTGTTCTCTGGTCTTGATCTCTGTAACGGTACCGAAATGTTCCTTTTCTTCCGGCTGCTGGTCGGGATGAAGAACCGGAAGTGTATCAGAAGGATTGCTCATATTGTATTTCGAAGAATCGGAAAGGGGTACGCCGCTCGTATCTACGGGTAAAGAGGTATCGCCCACAAAAGGCGCCGGATCCGGGTGGATGCCCTGCCCGCGAGCCGGGAGTGCCGCCAAAGTAAGTATTCCCAGAAAAATGGAAAGGATCAAGGGTTTCATAGTACTATTGTTCGTGATCTATGGTCTTTTTAGCATTATAAGAATCACCATTTGACCTGCAAAGTTACTAAAAAGCCTTTGGTGGAAAGAAATCCGGTTCTGCCAGGGGGAATTTTGTAAAGAGCGGTGTATTTTTGCACCGTTTAAAATTAAATGAGCATGAGTTTTATTCAGGAGATAAAAAATGCGGGCGCTGCGGCAATTCATTCCTTATTTCAGGTAGAAATAAAACCCGGAGAACTTTTGGTTAATGAAACCAAACCGGAGTTTGAAGGGGATTACACGTTGGTGCTTTTCCCTTTATTGAAAGTACTACGTCAAAAGCCAGAGAAAGCCGGAGCCGTTATAGGGGACTATTTATTGGAAAATCTTCCCGGACTCGTTTCCGGATATAACGTTATTAAAGGTTTTCTAAATATCAGATTATCCGATGATAAGATCGGACATTTTTTACAGGCTCATTTTTCAGATCCTGAATTTGGTTTTCAGAAGCCAAGTGGACAGAAAGTCATGGTTGAATTTTCTTCTCCTAATACCAATAAGCCGCTACATCTGGGGCATTTGAGAAATAATTTTCTGGGCTATTCATTCTCAAAAATCCTTGAGGCCAATGGTTATGAAGTTATTAAAACCAATCTGGTCAACGACAGGGGAATCCATATTTGCAAATCCATGGTCGCGTGGCTGCATTTTGGTAACGAAGAAACGCCAAGACAGGCCGGGATAAAGGGAGACCATTTCGTTGGTAAATACTATGTAAAATTCAATGAGGTATTTCAGCAGCAGGTAAAAGAATTGATGGCTTCGGGTATGCGTAAGGAAACAGCGGAAAAGGAAGCGCCTATTCAGAAAGAAGCTGCAGCGATGCTTTATAAATGGGAACAGCGTGTTCCCAAAATTATTGCTTTGTGGAATAAAATGAATAGCTGGGTTTATGAGGGTTTTGACGAGACTTATAACAGGATGGGTGTCTCTTTTGACAAGGTTTACCATGAAAGCGAAACCTATCTTCTTGGGAAAAATATTGTGGAAGAAGGCCTTGAAAAGGGATTGTTCTTTAAGAAAGAAAACGGTTCGGTTTGGGTGGATCTGACAGATGAGGGGTTGGATGAAAAACTGTTGTTACGTGCTGATGGGACCTCCGTATACATGACCCAGGATCTGGGGACGGCACAATTAAAATATGATGATTACCATATGGATCAAAGCTTTTACGTGATAGGAGATGAACAGAATTATCACATGAAGGTACTTAAACTGATCCTGAAAAAATTGGATAAAGAATATGCCGACGGGATTGCCCACCTGAGCTATGGCATGGTGGAACTTCCTCAGGGGCGTATGAAAAGCCGCGAAGGTACTGTCGTGGATGCGGACGATCTGATGGACCGCATGATCGAAACCGCTGCGAATCATACCCAGGATCTGGGAAAGGTAAGCGATTTTTCAGAGAAAGAACTGACGAGCCTTTATGAAATACTCGGTATGGGCGCCATGAAATTCTATCTTTTGCGGGTCAATCCCAAAAGGAAAATGGTTTTTAACCCCGAAGAATCCATTGATTTTCATGGCTTTACCGGTCCTTTTGTGCAATATACTTATGCCCGTATACAATCTATATTCCGAAAAGAAAAATTGGATATGGCTGCATTTAAACCGGATTTTGATGCATCCACTCTGGATTTTCATCCTTTGACAAAAGCGGTTGTATTGCAATTAGAGCTGTTTCCGCAAGTATTGGAGGAAGCATGCAGGGAAAGGGATCCTTCCTTGATTGCAGGATACAGTTATAATCTGGCTAAAACCTATAATGCCTTTTATAACGAGCTTTCTGTTAGCAAAGCAGAAAGTAAAAGGAAGAAAAGTCTGCGTCTTCAGGTATGTGTAGCGACAGCAAACGTCATCAGGAGATCTATGGGCCTGTTAGGCATTAATATGCCGGAAAGGATGTAATAATAACGGACGGCTATTTATAAGTAGGGTTGTATAAAGTACTGGAAGGTACTTCTACATTGGGTTTTCCTTTATATCGATGCATATAAAGAGCAACACACATGGCAAAGCAAAAAACAACAGTAGCCAAAATACTTAGATAAAACAGGTAGCGGGATGTTGAAACCCAGCTGGTTGATACATCTTTTAATTCGTGCTTCTGATAGCCCTGATCCTCCATGACACAATTTTTTACATTTACGGGACAAATTTAAGCAATGCAGTCCATGTACACAACTATTTTTTCTTTGCCTTAGAATTTATTTTGTTGGGCAAAGCGGAAAACAACTTTTTCTTTTCAATAAAGTACTGCCAGACGATGCTGTCCTTATACACGCCCGGGAGTTCATAAAAAGAAGGTCTGGGGATCAGATCCTGCATTTTTTTATTTTTTACCCACCATTTATAAAAACTCCTGTGCGCTTTCCAGATGTACCTTACATCTGAAATATTTTTGCCAAAAAGACCTTTTATGGCGGCAATGCCGTCCAGGGACATGCGGGTGAACAAAATACCCGGTCTTTCCTCAGGAGATAAGTTTTTATAAAGCATGATCAGGTTATTCCGGAAATTCAGATACGTTTTTCTTGGATTTCCCTGCGGAAGACTTCCGCCGCCCACATGAAAAACAACAGACCGGGGACAAACCATGATCTGATGCCCCAGCCGTTGTAACCGCCAGCAGAGATCAATTTCTTCCATGTGGGCAAAAAAATCAGGATCCAGACCGCCGGCCTCATGATACAGGGAAGCCCTTATAAATAAAGCAGCGCCGCTTGCCCAGAATACCGGACAAACATCATCATATTGTCCGACGTCTTTTTCCACAGAGTGAAATATCCTGCCCCGGCAAAAAGGGTATCCGTAACGGTCAATCCAGCCTCCTGCTGCTCCTGCATATTCAAAATAGGTTTTGTTGTGCCAGGCCCGGATCTTTGGCTGGCAGGCTCCAATGGTACGATCTGACTCCATCAGTTCAATTATCGGGGTCACCCAGTTTGGGGTCACCGACACGTCCTGATTTAGCAAAACGTAATAATCGGCCTCTATATGCGTAAGCGCCTCATTATATCCCTGTGCGAATCCGACGTTCCCGGAATTTGAGAGAACGGAAACATCCGGAAAATGCGCCTTTAAAAAATCAAGGCTGTCGTCGGTCGAACCATTATCCGCTATATGTATCTCAGCATTGGGATAATCGGTAGCCCGTACCGAGGGTAAAAATTGTTCCAGATAGGATTTCCCATTCCAGTTCAGTATGACTATGGCCACCTTCGGGCTGTACATAGCTGTTAATTTTTTACTTTTGAACGCTTCAAAGTTAGTAATAATGAGAAGAGTCCTGCAAAATTAACTACATTTATCAGCAGAATCTTTTTAAAGAATCGTATGCTCAAAAGAACACCGGGTTGGAAAATATTTTTGGCATTATTGGGGGTCCTGATCATTGGAGCTACTTTGTTGTATGTCAATAACCTTTCCAGAAAACTGCAAAAAGAGGAAAGAGCTAAAATGAAGATCTGGGTAGAAGCTAATCGTGAGATCCTTACTGCTTCACCAGATGCGAATCTGAACCTGGCTACTGAAATCATCTCCGGAAATACCTCTATTCCGATCATTCAGGTAGATCAGAAAGGCCATATTCTGAGTACGAATAATTTGGACATAAAGGATTCCACCGATAAGCGGTTTCTCAAACAAAAACTGGCCTTGTTTAAAACGCAACATGCTCCTATCGTTTTGCAGTACAATCCAAGGGACTCCTCCGAATACAATATGATCTATTATGGAGATTCCAATATGTTGCAACAGATCCACTATTATCCCTATATCCAGTTGGGGGTTATCACTTTGTTTATTATTGTGACGCTTATCGCATTGAATATGACGAATCGCTCGACTCAAAATCAACTGTGGGCGGGCCTCGCAAAAGAGACCGCCCATCAGCTGGGTACGCCGCTTTCTTCTATGGTGGCATGGATGGAACTATTGAAGGAAAATAAAGAGAATGATCCGATCGTAAAGGAGATGGAACGAGATCTGCAACGGTTGAAAATGATCTCTGAACGGTTTTCGAAGATTGGGAGTACCCCGGAACTGGAAGAAAATGAATTGATCTCACATATCCATAATGTGGTACTTTATATGAAGCATCGTGCGCCCAAATTTATTCGCTTCAGGGTGAATACGCATGGAGAGGAAGAGATCCCCGCCATGATCTCTCCTCTGCTTTTTGATTGGGTATTGGAAAACCTGTTGAAGAATGCACTGGATGCCATGGGTGGAAAAGGAAGTATTACCATTGATATTACCACCCATGCGGCACATACCTGGATTGATGTTTCCGATACGGGTAAAGGGATTCCCGCCACCTTGCTTGATAAAGTGTTTAAACCCGGATTCAGCTCTAAAAAAAGGGGATGGGGACTGGGCTTGTCTTTGAGCAAACGTATTATTGAGAGCTATCATAATGGACGATTATATATAAAAGAATCTGAGGTAGGCAAGGGCACTACTTTCCGAATTATGTTGAGAAAGTAAAGAGAACTTTTCAGTTTGCAAGGATCATTCCCACCCGTGTGCTTATTTTCCAGTACTTTTGTAATATGATTGCAGCAAGCGAAGCGGTTTTACAACCGGTAAGCCTTTCCGATTGGGGCCGGATCGGATACCGGGATGCATGGGACCGGCAGGAAATGTTACTTCGTGAGAACGTAAAACTAAAACAAACCGGCCGTCAGGCCGAAACCAAAAACCACCTGATATTTTGTGAACATCCGTCTGTTTTTACACTGGGGAAAAGCGGTCATATAGTCAACCTGTTGGTTAATGAATCCCGCCTGAAGGAAAAAGGAATTGAGTTTGTGCATACCAACAGGGGAGGAGATATTACGTTTCACGGACCGGATCAGATCGTGGGCTATCCCATATTGGACCTGGAAAAATTTTTTACAGATATTGCAAGATATCTCCGTAGTCTGGAAGAAGTTATTATTCTTACGATCGGGGCTTATGGCATACAGGGAGATCGTTCAGCCGGAGAAACGGGCGTGTGGATCGAACCGGGGATTAAATCTAGAGCACGGAAAATTTGCGCCATGGGCGTACGTTGTAGCAGATGGGTGACCATGCATGGCTTTGCCCTGAATGTCAATACTGATTTGAGCTATTTTGATCTTATTGTGCCGTGCGGCATTCGTGATAAGCAGGTTACCTCCATTGAAAAAGAACTCGGCCATGCTGTGAATATGGAGGAAGTGAAAAAAGAATTGGTCCGGAATTTTGAGAAAGTTTTTGGAGTACAAATCTCATAGTAAACAACGGTTTATGGGCGGCCTGAATGGCGGCTGTCCGGAATAAAAAATTTCCACTTCTCATAGATCTTTCCGTTTTTATATAATTCATAATGAAACCATCCGGAATGCAGGAAGTTGGATTTATCCAGAATAAGGAGGGGCTTTTCAATTTTATTTACTTCAAACAAAAAACGGTTGTCCGCGCTATAAAAGCGGATGGTATAATCGTTACTTTTTGCATCCGCGATACTGATATTCACATTTCCGTCTGGATTGGTGTATACAAAAATGGAAGGCTGAAAACTAACCGGTCCCTGGGAATTGGACAACGTGGCGGGTTGAAGCTCGATTTTTGTCGGATGTGTAAAAACGTAAGCACCGTTTGTGAACATGATGAACAACCGGTAATAATTGTTTCCCGCGAGCGGCTTTTTATCCACAAAATGATTTTCTTTCTGTGCCGGATGAGTTGCATGACCGATGGTGGCGTAATAATTGGCGCTGTCCCTGGATCGCTGGATGCCTACTAATTTCACCCCATTATAATCAAAGACCCAGCTTATCTCATTTTGCCCTCCCTTATTGACAACGGTAAATGTTTTCAGAAGATCCTGGCCCTTTAGGGCAGATGCAACCAGCATGCATAAAAAAAACAAGAATGCCGTAGGGATATATGCAGGTTTAAAAGGCATAAAATGCTTAATAATTGTATAAGTTAACTAATTTAAAAAATGTTGCCGATAAACGCTTTGTATGCCTTCTCTGAGTCCGATTTGGTGATGCCAGCCCAGCTGATGCAATTTACGGACATCTAAAAGTTTTCTCGGCGTGCCGTCAGGTTTTTCGGTATCAAATGTTATCTGCCCTTTATAACCTGTGATTTCACGAATAAGTTCGGCAAGATCCGCTATGGAGATATCTTTTCCGGTTCCGATATTCACAAATCCCGGTTCATCAAAATGTTCCATCAAGAACAAGCAGGCGTCTGCCATGTCGTCGGCATGCAGGAATTCGCGCAGGGGCTTTCCGGTTCCCCATACGCTTACATAAGGCTCTCCTCTTTTTTTAGCCCCGTGAAATTTAGATAATAAGGCCGGAAGTACATGAGAGGTTTCCAGGTCATAATTATCGTTGGGCCCGTAAAGATTGGTAGGCATAACGGAAATGAAGGAACATCCGTACTGAGCCCGATAAGCATCACAAAGTTTAATACCGGCTATTTTTGCAATGGCGTATGGCTCGTTGGTCGGTTCCAGGGGGCCGGTAAGCAGGTCTGATTCCCGAATTGGCTGCGGCGCCATTTGGGGATATATACAGGAAGAACCGAGAAAGAGCAGCTTTTTTACACCCTGTTTCCAGGCGTTGTGGATAACATTGTTTTGAATTTGAAGATTGTCGTAAAGAAAATCTGCCCTGTAGGTATTGTTGGCCCATATTCCGCCAACTTTGGCTGCCGCGAGAAATACGTATTCCGGCTTTTCTTTTTCGAAAAAAGCCTCTACCATGCCCTGTTCCCGCAAATCCAGCTCCGATGAAGAGCGTAAGACCAAGTTGTGGAATCCCTGGTTTTCCAATTTCCTTAAAAGGGCGCTGCCTACCATTCCGCGATGTCCGGCAATATATATTTTAGTCTCTTTCTGCATCAGGATAATAATTTTTCTTTCTCAAATAGCGTAACATCTTTTTCTACCATCTCTCTAACCAATTCCGCCAGACTGTATTCCGGCTTCCAGCCCAGCTTCTTTTCTGCTTTGGAGGCATCTCCGATCAATTGTGCGACCTCTGTCGGCCGGAAATAACGCGGGTCAATAGAAACCACTTCCTGCCCTTCAGAGAGTTGGTAGCGGGAATCGCGACAAGAAACGACATATCCTGTTTCTTCTCTGTCTTTTCCTTTAAAGCTAATTGTAATTCCCAAGACATTAAATGCCATCTTTACAAAATCCCGGACAGCCGCATTTTTCCCGGTTGCGATCACGAAGTCCTCCGGTACTTCTTGTTGAAGCATCAGCCACATAGCTTTTACATAATCCTTGGCATGCCCCCAATCCCGCCTGGCATCCAAGTTTCCCAGAAATATTTTTTCTTTCTGCCCCAAGGCAATCTGTGCCACCCCACGGGTGATTTTCCGGGTAACAAAGGTTTCTCCCCGTAAGGGGCTTTCATGATTGAATAAGATGCCGTTTACTGCGAACATGTTGTACGCTTCCCGGTAATTGACGGTTATCCAGTAGGCATATAGTTTAGCGGCTGCATAAGGCGAGCGGGGATAAAAGGGCGTGGTTTCTTTTTGAGGCGTTTCCTGAACCTTCCCGTAAAGTTCAGAAGTGGATGCCTGGTAGAAGCGGGTTTTTTGGGTCATGCCCAGAAGCCGGATGGCCTCCAGCAATCTCAAAGTGCCGAGCGCATCCGAATTAGCGGTATATTCCGGGGTCTCAAAACTTACCATCACATGGCTCTGTGCTGCGAGGTTATAAATCTCATCTGGCTGGGTCTCCTGGATAATCCGGATCAGGTTGGTGGCATCCGTGAGATCTCCGTAATGGAGAATGAAATTAGGATGATTCACGTGGGGATCCTCATACAAGTGATCAATGCGCTGCGTATTGATGAGGGAACTGCGTCTTTTAACGCCGTGTACTATATAGCCCCTGGAGAGAAGTAACTCTGCCAGATAAGCGCCGTCCTGTCCTGTAATTCCCGTTATTAGTGCTGTCTTCATTATGAAACCTCTTGATATAAACATGCCGCCGGTCGGGCGGGCAAAGACGCAAATGTAAATAAATCAACCTAAAGGATGGGAGATATATTGTGGAAACAATTCTACAAAAAAGTTTTCTTTTGAACTAAAATGTATTTGGAATGTAAAATTAAAAGCTTGAAGGGGTAAAAAATGGATTCGTTTACAATTAAAGATCTGGAGCATCTTACGGGAATTAAGGCACATACCATACGGGCATGGGAACAGCGATATCATTTTTTAACGCCGGGGAGGACCAAATCAAATATTCGTTTCTATGATGCTTCGGAATTAAAAATGTTGCTCAATGTGGCTCTTTTAAATAAAAACGGGTTTCGTATTTCCAAAATCAGTAAAATGAGCCGGGAGGAAATCCGAGAAAAGGTGTTGGAGCTTTCTCATGCACAGGTTTGCGAAGACCGTTTTGTAAATGACATGATCAAGGCGATGGTGGATCTGGATGTGACCGGCTTTGAGAATATCATAGATAACTACATCCTTACTAAAGGAGTGAATAAAACGGTTTTGCAATTATTATTTCCATTTCTGGAGAAAACCGATATTCTGTGGGCTACGGATTGTGTTGACCTGGCAAGAGAGCGCGTGGCATCCAACATCATCCGGCAAAAGCTGATAGTCGCTATTGACGGGTCATTTTCTCATAGCCCGCGTCCTGCCCGGTTTTTACTTTTCCTTCCCAAGGGAGAGACCCATGAACTTGGTTTGCTTTATGTTTATTATTTATTGAGATCGAGGGGATTTGAAGTGATTTATTTGGGGGGTAATATGCCGTTGGAACAGGCGGCTGCCATTTTGGCTCAAAGAAAGGTGGATTATGTATTTATGCATTTGGTTAAGGCAGTCGGAAATGACAAAAAGTTCATTGATGAAATGGTGACCCTGTTTACCCGTATTCCGATTCTTATTTCGGGAGCTGCTACGGAACGGTTTGCACAGCTGCAATTACCTCGCCAAATTGAGCTTATAACCAGTCTGGAAGCCACTCTGCAGATGATAAATGAATTGTAGATCTATAACGGTTTGCCCTATAGTAAGGATTTAACAAAATGTTAGCGTAGCATATTTGGAAGTGTGCATGGTTTTTGTTTAATTTTGTATAAGCAAAATATAAACGAAATGTCAACATTAGAATTTAACCGTCTGCTCACTAATAACTCAGAGTTTTTGAAACCATTCGCCATTACCCTGACGCATGATAGTGAAGCTGCCAAAGACCTGTTTCAGGAGACCATGTACCGTGCGCTGGCCAACAAGGAAAAGTATAATGTGGGCACCAATATAAAGGCTTGGCTGTATACCATTATGCGAAATATCTTTATTAATAATTATCGCAGAAAGGTTAAACAAAATACAATATTTGATTTTACTCCTAATGATTACCTCCTGGATTACAATCAGACTGCAGTGGCCAATCGTGCGGAATCCAACCTGCGGTTGAAAGAGATCAACCTCGCTATAGAAAAGCTGCCGGAGATCTTTAAAAGGCCCTTTATGATGTATTTTGAGGGATACAAGTATCATGAAATTGCCGAGCAGCTTCAGGAACCTTTGGGGACCATTAAAAGCCGTATTCATTTTGCCCGTAAAATGTTGAAGAAGCAAATTTCACGATATTGATGGCGGGTAGCGGGGAAATGTGTAATTTGCGCCCCAATGTACCTGAATAAGCTTTATCCAAAAGTCTCAGATTTTGCATTTTCAACACTGATAAAGAGCTTCTGCTCTTTTCAGCAAACCCTTTCTATAAATTTTTTGTATCTGATCTACGCGTCCCGTGAAGGCTATAATAGGCTCAAAAACGGGATAATGCGTCTTGTGTTCAGTTTACCCGATAAAATTTTAATTTTAAAAGCACAACTATGAGACCAAAACCTGTATTTAAATGGATTTTGCTGAGCTTTGCCTGTCTGATGATGGGGGCCGCTTACGGGCAAAATCAAAATGACCACTCCGCATCGCCCTATGATCCACGGCCTCTTTGGAATCCCCTCTTCTATACCCACTACGGCAATCAATTTCGTAATGCCAACGGTAGCCCCGGCCCGTTATACTGGCAAAACGAGGTCAATTATAATATAAACGCCACGCTGGATACGACCGATAAACGATTAACAGCCACTGTAGAGATTAACTATACCAATAATAGTCCGGATAACCTGTCTTTTCTCTGGCTGCAGATGGATCAGAATATTTACAGGAAAGATTCCCGTGGTACGGCCACACAGGATGTGACCGGCGGGCGTTTTGCAAACACTTCCTATACAAAGGGATATGAGTTGAAATCGGTGACCATAGAAGGTAAAAATGGCGGCCCGGCAGATTATATTGTAAATGATACCCGTATGCAGATCAGGTTGAAAGATCCGGTACAGGCTAAGGGAGGAGAAATAAAAATAAAGATCAACTATTCTTTTAAGATTCCCCAATACGGGACCGATCGCATGGGGCGGCTGGATACGAAAAATGGCTGGATATATGAGATCGCCCAGTGGTATCCCCGCATGTGTGTTTATGATGATGTAAAAGGCTGGAACACGATACCCTACATGGGGGCCGGTGAATTTTACCTTGAATATGGAGATATTGATTATACATTAAAGATACCTGCGGATATGATCGTTGTGGGGGCCGGAGAGTTGCAAAACCCGAAAGATGTGCTGACCAAAACCGAAAGAAAACGTCTGGATGAAGCTTCGAAAAGTGATAAAACAGTAATGATCCGTACTGCCCAGGAAGTTACGGATCCTGCTTCCCGTCCGCAAAAGGGAATGCTGACCTGGCATTTTCACATGAGCCATACCAGGGACGTAGCCTGGGCGGCTTCCAAGGCATTTATCTGGGATGCGGCAAAGATCAATCTACCCGACGGTAAAACGGCGCTGGCGCAATCGGTTTATCCCGTCGAAAGCGCGGGGGATAGCGCCTGGGGGCGTTCCACAGAATATACCAAGGCTTCTATTGAACGCTATTCCGAGAAATGGTATCCTTTCCCCTATAAGGTGGCCACAAACGTGGCCGGCATAGTCCATGGTATGGAATACCCGGGCTTTGTCTTTTGTAGTTATCAGAGTAAAGGGGAAGGCCTCTGGGGGGTGACTACACATGAATTTGGTCATACCTGGTATCCCATGATCGTCGGAAGCAATGAGCGTAAGTATCCCTGGATGGATGAAGGCTTTAATACTTTTATCAACGATGAGGCAACTAAATGGTTCAATAATGGTGAATTTTACCATAAACAAAACAATCACAGCATGGCCGGGCGTATTTTCAGAAACGGGATGGATCCGATCATGACGATCCCGGATGTGATACAGCATTATAACCTCGGCGTGGCGGCATATTACAAACCTGCAATGGGAATGCATATACTTCGTAATGTTATTCTTGGGAAAGACCGTTTTGATTATGCCTTTAGAAAATATACCAAAGACTGGGCTTTCAAACATCCGACTCCCTGGGACTTCTTCCATGCAATGGATAATGCGGCGGGAGAAGAACTGGACTGGTTCTGGAGGGAATGGTTCTTTACTAACGATCAACTCGACCAGGGAGTGAAATCCGTAGAATATGTGGATAATGATCCTTCCAAGGGGGCTTTGATCACGCTTGAGAATCTCGGAGAAATGGCATTACCCGCTATCGTAAAAGTGGTAGAGGATAATGGCAAAGACAGCACTTTTACCCTCCCTGTAGAGATCTGGCAGCGAGGGGATACCAAGACCTTCTTATATGCATCAACCGATTCGCTCCAATCCGTGACACTGGATCCCGATAACCTGCTTCCCGATATAAACGATGATAACAATCAATGGGAGGTGGTGAAGAAAAAACCCGTTCCCGCGGGAGTAACGGCTCGTTCGGTGATCAGTCATTACCTGGCTGCCGTTGGCGGTCCGGATAAGATAAATTCCATCAAGGATATGACCATGCTGGCCACGGGAAGTATCCAGGGGCAGCAGATTGATGTCAGGAGATCCTACCTGACACCGCATCATTTTCTACTGGAAGTGACGATCCCGACAATGAACAACCAGGTGGTTTCAAAAATATTGGTGAATGGTGATTCTGTATCTATGCAGCGTATGGGACAGCCTATTCCTGTTCCCGATGAAGTGAAACAATCGCTGAAGGAAGAAACGCAACCTTTTCCCGAAACAAAATATCTGAAAGGAGGTTACCAGCTTGACTTGACCGGACTGGTTGCTGTTGATGGGAAGGATGCCTATGAAATTAAAGTTACCGATGCACAGGGAAATGTGACCACGACATATTATGATGCCCATTCCGGATTAAAAGTGAAAGAAGTAGCTGAAGAAAAGACGCCTATGGGTACCTCTAAAGATGTAACAACCTATAAGGATTATAAGGAGGTCAAGGGAATTAAGTTTCCTTTCACTTTAGGTACCGACAGGGGAGGAATGG
Source organism: uncultured Chitinophagaceae bacterium (assembly GCA_964478125.1). Lineage (GTDB taxonomy): Bacteria > Bacteroidota > Bacteroidia > Chitinophagales > Chitinophagaceae > FW021-bin31. The sequence goes on from CAYZGR010000018.1 coordinate 31,083, forward strand.
CTATGGATATGAAGGTGAAAGAACTAAAGGTAAATAACGGGCTCACACCGGCTGATTTTAAATAATAAACAGATATAAAACGCGGATTCCCAGAGATCCGCGTTTTATAGGTTTTATAATGATTCTGATGAATCCTCCGGTATCTCCGAGAAAAATGTTTCCAATTCTCTGAGGGTCTCGGGACGGGTTTGGAGGTCTTTTTCTATTTTCCCTTTATGTAAAGCTACGATGCGGTGGCATACCTCCGTAGTATGCATCAGGTCGTGACTGGAGAGAAGTAAAGTTTGCTTACCGGCAGCCGCTATCTTTTTGAAAATAGCCTTTAGGCGAAATTGAGTGGTCGGGTCCAGGTTGGCAAAAGGCTCGTCCAGCACAATTACTTCAGGCTTCCCTATCAGCGCGCCAATAATCCCGACCTTTTTTTGATTCCCCCTGGATAAATCCCTGATGTATTTTTTCTGATCCAAAATTTCATTATCAAAAAAAGAAATAAATGAAGAAATAAAGGCCTCCACGTCTGCTTTGTTTTGTCCCCGCAATTCGCCAATAAAATAGAAATATTCCTCCGGGGTCAAATATCCTATCAGGAATGTTTCATCTAAAAAAGCACTGGTAAACGGCTTCCATCCCTCGTTTTTATTGACTACAATATTGTTATTGATTATTTGTCCCGAAGAGGGAGAGATTAAGTCCAATATCAGGCTGAAAAAGGTGGTTTTTCCGGCTCCGTTGTTCCCTACCAACCCAAAGCACTGACCGTCCGAAATGGTTAACTCCGGTATGTCCAGCACACATCTTTTTCCGTAAACCTTTTGGAGATTAGAAACTTGTATCATAATTATTTTTGTTTATAGGCTTGTAAGGTGGCGTATTTTTCTTTCCTGTAAATTTTTTCTATTTGTCGAAACACCTTATTCCTAAAGATCAGGCCCAGCAGCCCGGTCATGGCAATAGACAGAAAACCCGCAGCTTCATTAAACAACCCATAAAAAATGTAAAATATGAGAATAGGCAGCAGAAATTTAGGGAGCGCCAATAATAGGGTTTTTAGATTGATTGCCTTTTTATCACCAAAGGGCTTTTTTGAGGTTACCAGGTCAATAGGGGTTTTAACATAGGCTCCGCTTAATAAAGTAATGTGTGCATTGATCCCAATATTATAGATACCTCCTGCCAGGATGGCAAAATAATAGCGGCTGCCCAGGAAAAGATAAAATGCGGCAAGCGTCATCGAAATTACAGTGGCTATTACCATTAGCCACCATTTGGAAGCCAGGTATTCCTTATATTTAATATTCTGGCTCATCATGAGGGGATAGTAAGCGCTGTCCCAGCTGGGTACCAATCCGCCAAAGGTGAAAAGAAAGCCGCCCGAAGTAAAAATGGCGGCAAAAATAATTATGGATTCGGCATCTTTATAAGTCGGGTTATTAAAAAAAATAAGACC
>CAYZGR010000018.1:32629-48967 GCA_964478125.1 uncultured Chitinophagaceae bacterium
TCCAGGGACTGCTGTAGAAGCTTTGGAAAACCGGACCGGTATAAAAAGTGATATCCAGATAATGAAAATATTGCAGCCCGATCAAAGCTGCTAACAGGAGCGCCAATCCTATAAAAACTGCATTTTTATTATTAACCATCAGGTTCAGGTAATTATTGAAATAGGTGATTCCCAGAATGGCAAGGTGCCAGCAAATAATGCCCACAACAGTATAACCGTTTGCTAATAAAGCAATAGAAAAAGGGACAAAGAAGAATAACGGATAAAAATTAAAAAAAGAAAAGGCAGATTTGCCCAATAAATAATGGGTGAGGGTCGTTTTCTTTATAGGTTGGCATAAAAAAGGCCTGACGTGCATGACCGGGCTTTTTTGGAAAAAATAACGAATGACCAGATCAAAGACCCACCAATAAATCAAATATCGGTTAATGGTAACCAGGGGTTCCAGGCCTCCTTTTTTTAAACTGTAAAAAGCAGAAATCCCTAATGACAGAATCATTAAGGTGTAAAAAACGGCTACGATACCTCCAATGATTTTAAATACCATATTGGCCCTGAAGGAGGCGGCCCTGAGGAAGGACTTCCATTCCAGTTGGATAAGTCTTTGAATCAAAATGCTCAGTGTTCTATTTTATGTGTTAAATTGTGAGAATAAATAGCAACTCCTAGAGCAAATATATAAGTATTTCATAGAATACCTACTTGCCGACCCATTGTAGCTTTTGATCCTGATCGATTTTTACCTGTTCTTCATCCAACAGTTCCCGAAGCGCCCGGAAAATAAATTCTTTCTCAACCGAGGAGTAGGATTCCATCAGCTCTTGTATGGTAGATTCTTTTTCTAAAATTTGTTTTTTTAGCCGGTCAAACATGGTTTCAGGCTGGTAAGCCTTTGAGGAAGCTTTTCGAATTTTGATGCAGACATCACAGATGCCACAGGCGGGACTTTCTTTTTCGTTAAAATAAGCAAGCAGTAACCGGCTTCTGCAACGAGTATCTGAATGAGCATATCGGATGATGGCGTGAATACGTTTTTCATAAGCTGCTTTTCTTTGGTTTATCTTTTTGAAGTTGAGTTGCAGTCGATCCACTTCTATACGATCCTGTACCAAATAGATCTGGGGGCGGTCTTTTTGCGGTATATAATGCAATATGCCGTAGCGTTGTAATTTTTTCCATTGCTTTACAACTTCGGTACGAGACAACTTTAACAGGCGGCCTACGTGTTGCTCATTTACAGGAATGTAATCATTAAAGATGCCCTCGTAAGTCCGGAGTAAACACTTAACCATCGGGCTAAGCCATGGTATTTCTTTTTCAAATGGATACAATTCTTTTTTGGTTGCGACAAAGCTGATTCTCGAAGGCAGAAAAATACTTTCCGTGAAAGAAAGAATTTCATCCTGTTCAAGCAATTTTAGAACGGCCCCGGTCTGCAGGATGTTTTGATTGAAACGTTCACAAAAATCTTTTAAATCAAAATCGAAGTATTGCCCAGATCCGCTCCCGGCAGGAAGTTTGAGATAACTCACGAGGTCCCTGTAAATCTCTTTTATTTTCTTGAAGGAAGGAAACTGCAGTTCAATGCTTTGATGTAAGAGCTGTAGTTCATTTTCATTGTAGAGGAGTACGGCATAAGCGCGCGATCCGTCTCTTCCGGCACGGCCTGCCTGTTGATAATAGGCTTCCGGACTTTCCGGAATATCATAATGGATAACGGTGCGTACATCCGGCTTGTCAATACCCATACCGAAGGCATTTGTACAAACAATAATGCGGGTATTGCCTTTAATCCATTCTTCCTGTTTTCTGTTCCGGAGTTCCGAGGTCAGTCCCGCATGGTAATAATCGGCCGAAAGGCCCGTATCCTCCAGGAGCTTGGCTACTTCCTGAGTTCGTTTGCGGCTACGGCAAAAGATAATGCTGCTCCCGGACACCTTATACAGAATATCCTTTACTTTCTCAGGTTTGTTGTCTTCTTTAAAGACAGAATAGGAAAGGTTGGCCCTGAAGAAACTTTTTACCAGCACATTTTTTTTTCTGAAAAGCAGTTTCTCCTGAATATCTGTTCTTACTTGCAGAGTAGCTGTAGCGGTAATAGCCAAAATAGGGGTGGCGGGTAGATAATCCCTTAATTCGCCTATTTTCAGGTAGGCCGGCCGGAAATCATATCCCCATTGGGAGATACAGTGTGCTTCATCTACTGTGATGAGATTAATGGAAAGATCCTGTAAATAATCCAGAAATAGTTCGGATTGCAGGCGTTCGGGGGAGAGATATATAAATTTGTATGGGCCGTAGAGCGCATTTTGAAAGGCTTTTTCTACTTCTTTGTAATTCATGCCCGAATGAATGGCCAGGGCAGGAATCCCTTTTCTTTTCAGATGTGCTACCTGGTCTTTCATCAGCGAAATGAGAGGGGTAACTACCAGGCACAGCCCTTTCATACAGATTGCGGGGATTTGAAAACAGATCGACTTCCCTCCGCCGGTGGGCATCAGGGCCAAGGTATCCATTCCATTTAAAACAGATTCGATCACTTCTCCCTGCAAGGGCCTGAACTGTTGATATCCCCAATACTGCTTTAAAATTCGAAGCGTCTTCTTTTCTGTTTGATTATTCTTCATACTTTTTTAACGCCATGTTTTCCCCGTCAAAAACAGCATAAGTATAATGATGCAGCCAATCTCCCAGATTGATCAGGCGGCTTTTTTTGGGTAACGAAAGATCCATTGGAAGATGACGATGTCCAAAAACAAAATAATCTATATCCTTGGTTTTGAGGGTCTCCTTTGCATATTGGACCAGCCATTCATCGTCTTCACCTAAGAAAGTTTGTTGTTGGGTAAGTATGCGGCTTTTTTTGCTGAACCGGTCTGCAAGCGCAATGCCCCACCGGGGAGGAATAGCGGAAAAGAGGCGGCGGGTATTTTTGTTTCTCAAAATTTTTTTTAATCTTTTGTATCCTTTGTCGCCGGGACCCAGACCGTCCCCGTGAGCCACATAAAAAACCTGATTATTGATATAAAATAACTGTTCCCGGGTATAGACAGGGATATGGAGCTCTTCTTCAAAATATCCATTCATCCACATATCGTGATTACCTGTAAAAACGGAAATATCCGTACCCCCGTCGGAAAGTTCAGCCAGCTTTCCCAGCAGACGGGTATATCCTTTCGGGATCACGTTTTTATATTCAAACCAAAAATCGAAAATATCGCCTACCAAAAAAATATGGGTCGCGTCATCTGCAATCATTCGTAACCATTTCACCACACGATGCTCCCGCTCAAGGCTTTTTTGGCGGTCTGGCGCTCCCAAGTGAAAGTCAGAGGCAAAATATACCTTCTTTCCGGTGGGACAATTGATGTAAATGGGTATTGGTGGTGTACGCATTAACAACAAAAGTCGGCTATTTCACTTATAAAACCGAATTATTTGTGATCACAGGCTGGTGCTTTCATGCAATTCGGGGAGCGAAACATGTAGCGTTACAGATTTATTGTCCCGTTCCACCGTGGATTGAATATGGTCTTTACCATAGTTTTCCTTAACGGCCTTTTGAAGGTCTTCCACACTGCTGATCTTTTCTCCTCCAAAACTGGTGACCACGTCATCCGGCTGGAATCCGGCTTTTTGGGCCGGCGTGCCCGGATAAACCCGGATGATGTTTGCCCCTTTACCCGAATGGTTCTCCACGATCAATCCTAATTGTGGTTTTTGATTGTTGAAAAGGCGCAGGTGGGGATCCCTGTTTACGCCCGGATGATGATTTCTGAACCATTCCATCATACCGTTCATATCCGGATGCCTGCTATTTCCCCTGAATCCAAATGCGGGAGCCGAAGGTCCCATGTTTTGCCAATTATCAAAACGGCCCAGAGTTACTGTCGCCTTATCAGTTTGTCCATTCCTTTGATAGGTAATGGTTACCTGGTCTCCCGGGTTAAAATTCTTGATGGTCTGGCTTAGATCCTGGGGGGTAGAAATAGTCTGGTTATCAACCTTTGTAATGATGTCGCCTTTTTTCAGGCCGGCGCTGTCTGCAGGGGTTCCTTTCTCCACCTCGGCTATTTGGGCGCCTTCGGAAGAATCATCAGGTTTGGTTAAAACACCCAGCAATGCTCTGCTGTTTTCGGGATTGCCGAAGGGGAAAGAGCGGCTAAATGAGTGTGGCATATTGCCTGAAGAAGAAAAAGAATGTTCAGATAGCTCATTCCCTGAGGTTTTTTTTCGGATGATACTTATATTATCCGGGGTCTTTCCGTTAATAGTGATCTCATCTCCTTGTATATGGATGGTAAGGTCCTTTGGAAAAGTTCCGTCCTTTTTAAGGATAATCTCCTCATGTTCCTCGTTTTGAGAATCCTTTTGGTCCTGGGCCCGGCCCTTGATGGAAAAAAGAACGCAACTCATGACACACAGGATCGGAATTATCTTCGTTTTCATAGTCGTAGTTTTTTATTGAATTACCTTATAGTCTAATACAAAAGTAGGAAGGAACAAAGGCTTATCAGGTTAGTAAAACGTTAAAAGACAACCTGAAATCAATAACGGTATGTTAAAATCAACGGATATACTTTTTTACCATCTCAATGACTTCCGGCAGACGGGAGTTATCCTTCCCGCCTGCCGTAGCGAGCGATTTCTGTCCGCCTCCCCCTCCGTTGATAACGGGGGCTATAAGCTCCTTGATCATTTTTGCAGCATCCCAGTTTTTTTCCTTTACCAGCTTCTCGTCTATCAATAAAGCCACCATGGCCTTACCTTTGATGGTCGCCGCCAGTATCACCACATAGTTTTTCAAATGTGTTCTGATATCAAAACATATTTTTTTCAACTCCCCTGCAGCGGCAACTTCAACAGTTTTACCGATGAAAGAGACGCCGTTGATATTTTCTGTTTCTGTGGTCAAACTTTTGACTAAAGCATTTCGTTGTCTGGCTCGTAATTGTTCAACGGTTTTTTCCAGCAGATTTTTTTCTTCCAATAATTTTTCAATGGCTTTAACGGGATTCCCGCTTTTTAGCAAGATAGAGACGGCTTTATTTTCCTCAATTTTATCTATGATATAGTGCATGGCCTTACTGCCGGTGAGCGCCTCAATCCGGCGTACGCCTGCCGCTATAGCGCTTTCGGAAGTGATGGAAAAAACACCGATCATTCCGGTATGTGCTACATGGGTGCCGCCGCACAATTCTATAGAAAAGTTTGGATCAATAGTTACTACACGGACCATATCGCCATACTTTTCTCCAAAAAGTGCCATTGCTCCTAATCTCAGGGCTTCGCTCTTCGGCATTTCCGCTATGGTCACCGGAATATTTTCCCGTATTTTTTTATTGACAAGCATTTCTATCTGGTGAATCTCTTCATCTGTTATCCTGGAAAAGTGGGACAGGTCAAAGCGCAATAAATCGGGACTTACCAGGGAGCCTTTTTGGTTGACATGCTTTCCTAAAACTTCTTTTAAGGCCGCATGCAATAAATGAGTGGCCGTATGGTTGTACATGGTTTGCAACCGCCTTTCCATGTTTACTGTTGCCGTGACCGTTGCCTGCATATCGGCTGCTACCCTGGGAGTATAATGGATGGTCAGCTCATTTTCTTTTTTGGTATCCAATACCGGAATTTCTTCTTTCCCGATCTTTAAGCTTCCTCTATCGCCAACTTGCCCCCCGCTTTCTGCATAAAACGGCGTGGTCTCCAGTACAATTTGATATTGTTCTTTTTTTCCGCTCTTTATTTTCCGGTATTTGAGTACCTTGGTCTCAACCAACAAATCGTTGTATCCGACAAAGTGAGAGGTCGTTCCGGGATGTATGTCAATCCAGTCCTGTGAATCAAGAGCTGTGGCCTTACGGGAACGCTCTTTTTGTTTCCTCATTTCCTGCTTAAAGCCTTTTTCATCTATGGTATAGCCTTTTTCTCCCGCGATCAACCGGGTTAAGTCGAAGGGAAAGCCATATGTATCGTACAATTCGAAAGCCGTTTTCCCATCTACTTCTTTTGTTGATGCGCTCGCAAAATATCCATCCATTTTTTTTATGCCGCTTTCCAGGGTACGCAGAAAACCTGCTTCTTCTTCACGGATCACCTTTTTTACAAACTCAGCTTGCTTTTTAAGCTCCGGGAAGGTTGTATTGAAACAGGCGGCTAGAGAGTCGGTCAGTTGAAATAAAAGAGGTTTTTTTATATTAAAAAAGGAAAAATAATAACGAACAGCACGCCTGAGTATACGTCGGATCACATAGCCGGCGCCGGTATTGGACGGAAGCTGCCCGTCGGCAATGGCAAAGCCGACGGCGCGGATATGGTCTGCAATTACCCGAAACGCGATGTCTTTATTCGATTTCTCTCCATCGTATTTTTTACCTGTAAGTTGTTCAAGTTTTTGAATAAGGGGTGTAAACAGATCCGTATCGTAGTTAGAGGCTTTATGTTGCAATACGCTCACCAACCGTTCCAAACCCATGCCGGTGTCCACGTTTTTTGCAGGCAGGGATACGAGTTTCCCATTTTTCAGCCGGTTAAATTCCATAAAGACGAGGTTCCAGAGTTCGATTACTTTCGGGTGGCCCGTATTGACCAGAGCCGCACCTTTCTCTTGTTTCCTTTCTTTCTCTGTTCTGCAGTCAATGTGGATTTCACTGGAGGGACCACAGGGTCCAACGGCTCCCATTTCCCAGAAATTGTCTTTTTTGCTTCCAAGTACAATACGATCTCCGGATATATGTTTTTTCCAGCATTCGAATGCTTCCTCATCTTTTGACAGGCGGTCCGTTTTATCGCCGCCGAATACGGTTACGTACAGCCGGTCGGCAGGGATCTTATAAACCTGGGTCAGCAATTCCCAGGCCCATGTGATGGCTTCCTCCTTAAAGTAATCTCCGAAACTCCAGTTCCCAAGCATTTCGAACATGGTATGATGGTAGGTATCAAGGCCTACTTCTTCCAGATCATTATGTTTGCCGCTCACGCGCAAACATTTTTGCGTATCTGCCACACGTGGATGGATGATTTCTGTATTTCCTAAAAACAGGTCTTTAAACTGATTCATGCCTGCATTTGTGAACAACAGGGTAGGGTCGTTTTTTATCACGATGGGAGCAGAGGGAACAATCTGATGTTTTCTTTGCTGAAAAAAATCAAGAAAAGTTTGTCGGATCTCCTGGGCGGTCATCATAAATGAAAAGTATTCTTTTGTTTACTGGCTGCAAAAATATTAAAATATCCGACCTTGTATCTTAAATTGAGAGGGCGGCTGTTTTTAAAGCTAGTCGCAATAAAAAAACCGGCTGTCCTTATGAACAACCGGCCGTTTATGCTCAAAGAAAAAATCTTTATTTAACTGGTAGCTTTTTCATAACGTTCATTGATAACATCCCAACGAACAATGTTCCAAAAAGCCGTAATATAATCGGGACGGCGATTCTGGTATTTCAGGTAATAAGCATGTTCCCAGACATCGATACCCAAAATAGGAGTGCAAGGACATTCTGCTACATCCATGAGGGGATTATCCTGATTGGGTGAAGAGCAAACGCAGAGGCCGTCGGCGTTTACACCAAGCCATGCCCAGCCGCTTCCAAAGCGGGTTTTTGCTGCAGTTTCAAATTCTGCTTTAAATTGATCGAAACTACCCCATTTTTTATTGATGGCGTCGGCCAGTTTTCCCGTGGGTTCTCCCCCTCCATTGGCGCCAAACTGCGGCCAGAATAACGAGTGGTTGTAATGTCCGCCGCCGTTATTACGTACAGCAGCCGGATGCTTGGATACATTTTTCAAAATATCTTCCAGGGATTGGTTTTCCAGTTCTGTACCCTCTATAGCTGCATTGAGCTTATTGACGTAGCCTCCATGATGCTTGTCGTGGTGTATTTCCATCGTCGTCTTATCAATATGAGGTTCCAATGCATCGTATGCATAAGGAAGATCGGGAAGTGTAAATGCCATAATTCTAAATTTTAAAATGAATAATTGATGATATATCGCAAAGCTATGTTAACAACACAAAAATACAAAAGTTGTTCACGTGTAAAGATCGGAATACTTCCCGGAATTTGACCCTTTATTATTCTCCCGGAATGAAAATGAAGGAAGAATCACCGGATTGTTATATTCCCGTCCTGAATTTCAATGCGGCTTTGCTATCTTTGTGGCAGTTTGCATCTCCTTTAAGGAGGACTTTAAAATTTAACGGTTGTATATATGTATAGAACGCATAGCTGCGGCGCTTTAAGGGAAAAGAACATCGGGGAATCCGTGACTTTATCCGGATGGGTTCGAAAGATTCGTGAGTTTGGGAGTCTTACTTTTATAGACCTGAGGGATCGCTATGGTATTACCCAGTTGGTATTTGGAGCGGAATGGAAAGAACGGCTGAATGAAACCGCTTTGGGGCGTGAATACGTCATTCGGGTAGAGGGAAAGGTCATAGAACGAAGCAATAAAAATCCCAATATACCGACGGGCGACATTGAAATTGAGGTTAAAGGGTATACCGTTCTTAACCAGGCAAAAAACCCTCCTTTCACGATTCAGGATGATACAGACGGGGGAGAAGAACAGCGTATGCAATACCGTTATTTGGATCTGCGCCGGGATATCATGAAAAAACATATTGAATTTCGAGCCAAAGTAAGCCGTTCCATACGCAGGTATCTGAATGAACATGATTTCCTGGATATAGAAACGCCGTTTTTAATTAAATCTACTCCCGAAGGGGCGCGTGATTTCGTGGTGCCTTCACGAATGAACCCGGGCACTTTTTATGCCCTGCCGCAATCCCCCCAAACTTTTAAACAGCTCCTTATGGTGAGTGGTTTTGATAGATATTATCAGATCGTAAAATGTTTTAGGGATGAGGATCTGCGGGCGGACCGGCAGCCGGAATTTACGCAGGTGGATTGTGAAATGAGTTTTGTGGAACAGGAAGATGTGTTGCAATTGTTTGAAGGTATGATCAGGCAGGTGATAAAAGAGGTGAGCGGAAGGGAGATAGAGCAGCCGCTACCGCGAATGACATGGGAGGAGGCGATGCGTGACTATGGCAATGATAAACCGGATATTCGCTTTGGAATGAAGCTGCAATATCCGGGTAGCGTTTTAAAGGGAAAGGGATTTAAAGTATTTGATGAGGCAGAGGAGCATGTGGCCATCGTGGCGTCTGGCAGCGCGGATTATAGCCGCAAACAATTGGATAAGCTGACGGAGTGGGTAAAACGCCCTCAAATAGGTATGAGAGGGCTGGCTTATGTCAAATGCCTGCAAGGAAACACCTATAAAAGCAGTTTTGATAAATTTTTTGATCACACAGCTTTACAGAACATAGCTGCTTTTTGTAAAGCAAAAGAAGGAGATTTGATTCTTCTGTTGACCGGACCGGCGGAGCAAACCCGGAAGGCCATGAGCGAGCTTCGCCTGGAAATGGGGCATCGGCTCGGCCTCAGGAATAAGGATGAATTTGCGGCTCTGTGGATCGTGGATTTCCCACTTTTTGAATATAACGAAGAAGAGGGGCGTTGGCTGGCACGCCATCATCCCTTTACCGCGCCTAAACCGGAGCACATTGACCTGATGGATCAAGAGGAGCGGTTTGGAGATATCCGCGCTAATGCTTATGATATGGTTTTAAATGGGAATGAAATAGGAGGCGGTTCTATTCGTATCTTTCAAAGAGAATTGCAGATGAAGATGTTTGAAGCCCTGGGTATGAGCGATGAAGAGGCTAATGAAAAATTTGGTTTTCTCATGGGCGCATTTGAATATGGAGCGCCTCCGCATGGAGGCATAGCCTTCGGCTTTGATCGCCTGTGTGCTATATTGGAGGGTAGTGAAAGTATACGTGATTTTATTGCTTTTCCGAAAAATAATATGGGGCGCGACGTGATGTTGGATGCCCCCGCTGCATTGGATGCGTGCCAGTTAAAGGAACTCCATTTAAAAACGACCAACGATTGAGCTTTATGAACGATTTTCCTGATAATCAAATTTCTCCCCGGCCCCGTAAAAAATATGCTTTCTACAGGATATTGGGGTTTATTGATAACTTTTTGGCAATATTCTTTTTGTTTGTAGTGCTGATGTCTTTTTTGGCTTCAGGCTTACAGCCTTCGCTCCTTTTATACTTGTTTGTTTTTCTGTGTATTTTGATCTATACCAATCTTACTGCTGTATTCGCGAGGCATGTGATGGCCAGAGGACAGTACCTGCGCGCCCGTCTAAAAGACTGGATAAAGGTGAATGCCATCGTTACTTTATTGTTTTCCGGTATTATGATTGCGGCCCTTATCTATGTTTTGCCCAATGAACAGTTTTTTGATAAGCTTACCGAGATGTACGCGGGTGTGGAGGGTATGACCGAAGAGATGATGCAACAGCTGGTTCCTACTTTGAGAATGATCCTGGGATTCCTGGTAATTTGCATGTTCCTTTTTATCGTACATGTAATAATGACTTTTCGCTATCTCAGGCAATTTGCCGACCGCTTCAGAAATGAGACAGACAGGCCGCGGCTTTAATCGTGCATGGATCTGGCAGTTCCTGTATGGGATATTTTGGAATTTGCGGCTCAATACCGTGTGGCCTATGATCCGGTTTGTGGCTAAACCGGTTAGCCGCTTTGTGCCGGCTGTAGAAAAGCATATTTCTCCATTAAAATTTCATTAACTGTTGAAAAAGATATAGTTTTATCCATAGTTTATCAGCGTACTTATGGTAGAACAGATAAATGACAGGAGCGTTTTCACCTTGCTGGAGGTGACCCGCAGCATCCAAAAAACCCTTAGGCAACGGTATGGCAGTTCTTTTTGGGTGAAGGGGGAAATGATCCGGCTTAATCATTATCCCCATTCGGGACATTGTTATCCTGATCTGGTTGAAAAGCGGGAGGGCAGGATAGTGGCTCAGATACGGGCTAATCTTTGGAAGGCAGATTATCAGCGCGTAAACCGTCGCTTTCAACAGATCCTCAAAGAACCGCTCAAAGATGGCATTAAGATTCTTTTCCTGGCCAAAATTGAATTTGACCCCCATTATGGGCTATCGCTGCATATACTGGATATTGATCCTTCCTTTACGCTGGGTGACCTGGAACATGAAAAGCAGGCAACCATTGAAAGACTGAAAAAAGAACAACTTTTTGGAAAAAATAAAAAGTTGCAAATACCCTTATTGCCAAACCGGATTGCAGTTATTTCTGTTGAAACGAGTAAAGGTTTTGCGGATTTCAGGAAAATAGTGGATGCTAACGAGTTCGGCTATACTTATTTTTATTTCCTCTTCCCGGCTTTGCTGCAGGGAGATCAGGCTGTTGCTTCTATCCTCAGGGCATTGGAAAGGATCCGGAGGGTTCGCCGACATTTTGATCTTGTAGCCATTATCAGAGGTGGCGGAGGGGATATTGGTTTGTCTTGTTACAATGATTTTGAGTTGACAAAAGCCCTGGCCTCTTTCCCGTTGCCTGTCATTACAGGAATTGGCCATGCGACTAATGAAACTGTTGCAGAAATGATCGCCTGCGAGAACTGCATTACGCCCACAAAAATGGCGGAGTGGCTATTACAAAAGACCCATCAATTTGCACTACCGGTGCAACAGGCCAAAAAATATATAACAGACAAGACGCGGCACATCTTGTCGGAAAAGAGAGCACAACTCAGCATACAGATGAATTATTTTAAGTCGGCTACCCTGAACAGGCTCGCTTTTAACCGCAACCTCCTTTCTGCCATGAGAACCGCCGCGGTGCAACAGTCCTTTTTTATCTTAAAAGATCGGAAGAACAAACTCGTACAAAAGAAGATTGAATTGAATAAAAATGTGGCCGCTCTCGTATCCCATAACAAGGATGCCCTGAAAAGTGCGCAGCAAAGTATTAAACTTATGGATCCGATCCATGTTTTAAAGAGAGGATACAGTATAACGTATGTAGATGATAAATTGCTGGCTACTGTAGACAAGGTGCAGAAAGGCGCTGAAATAACGACGCAGCTTTCAGATGGCCTTTTAAAAGGGAAAGTAATATTGATCAAAAAAATAAACCCTGATGAGTGAAGAAATTAGTTACACCCAAGCTTTTAAGGACCTGCAAACCATTGTTTCAGAGATTGAAGAAGGTGAAATTACGGTAGATGTGCTATCGGAAAAAGTAAAAAGAGCAACAAAACTCATTGATATTTGTCAGAAGAAATTAACTGCAACGGAAGAAGATGTGAATACGATATTGAGAGAATTGGAAGGGCAGTAGCAGTAGGCAGCAACAGTGGGCGGCGCTTTCCTAACTAAGGGATTAATAGACTTACGACTAATGACCAATTACTAATGGACTATATAGATTATTACAAAGTATTGGGAGTGGATAAAACCGCATCTAAGGAAGATATACGGAAAGCATATCGGAAGCTGGCACGTAAGTATCATCCCGACCTCAATCCCAATGATGAAAGTGCTAAGCAGAAGTTTCAGCAGATTAATGAAGCAAACGAAGTACTAAGTGATCCGGAAAAGCGGAAAAAGTATGACCAATATGGGAAGGATTGGAAACATGCTGAAGCTTATGAGCAGGCCGGGCAATCCGCAGGAGGCCCTTCCGGTTATTCCGGAGGCGGTTCGGAATGGCAATCCTATACCGGCAATTTTGATGAAGATGTTTTTTCGGATTTCTTCTCTTCCATGTTTGGAGGAGGCGGAGGCAGAAGCCGCCATCGCCGTCATGTAAAATTCAAAGGGCAGGATATCCGTGCACAGTTGCAGTTAAACCTGCGCGAGGCTTATCATACCCATAAGCAAAGTTTCAATGTAAATGGGAAGAATATTCGAATTACCATTCCTGCGGGCGTGGCCAACGGGCAGGAGATCCGGATCAAGGGATATGGCGGTCCGGGAGTGAATGGCGGCCCTACAGGCGATTTATATATTCAATTTGTTATTCCTAATGATCCTGAATTTAAACGACAGGGAGATGATCTGTACCTGACGGCAAAGTTGGATCTATATACTGCTGTTTTAGGCGGGGAGAAAACCCTTGATACCCTATCAGGGAAAGTGAAAGTAAACATCCGGCCGGGCACACAAAATGATTCCAGGATCCGGCTGAAGGGGAAAGGATTTCCTGTTTATAAAAAAGACGGCCAGTTTGGTGACCTGATTGTTCGTTTCTCTATTCAGATACCGACTCATTTAACTCCAAAGCAGAAAGAATTGTTTCAACAACTGGCAAACAGCTAAAAATACAGCTTATGAACAGAAAAGATGTTTTTCTTGTAACAGATCTGTGTAGAGAACACGAGGTTGAAGTATCTTTTATACATGAATTGCGGGATAACGGACTGGTGAAGATCGAAACCGTGGAAGAAACCGAATGCATCAGGGAAGAGGAGGTGGGAGAAGTAGAACGGTTTATTCGCCTCCATTCCGACTTGTCTATTAATATAGAGGGGTTGGAAGCGATCTCTCATTTACTGGAAAAGATAGAAGTGTTGCAGCACCAGGTTCATGATCTTCATAACCGTTTGCGCCTATACGAGGATTAGCTTCCCATTCTGTATCTTTGCCGGAAACAGTTGAGAATGATACACTTTTGCAGGTATAGGTTGCCGGTTTTTCTTTTTTTGGTGGTTATAGGGGTAGAAAATGGTCTTGCACAAACTCAGGCTCCGGGCGTTCCCCATCTGCTAAAAACAAGCCAGATGAAGGGGAATCTCAATTTTGTGGGGATTGATGTGAGCTTTGAACAAAAAATAGCAAAGGATTTCACCTCCTATTTTGAAGGAGGCATAAATTATGGCTATTATAAAAATGGTGGAATGATCAACTTTGCCCGGGGACGTTGGAATGCCATAGCTCCCTTTTTATCGGCCGGGTTGAGATGGTATTATAACCTGGAGAGACGTTACAACAAAGGCGCCAATATCCTGAATAATGCTGCAAATTTTTTCCGCATCAAAGGAAGGTACCGCTTTGAGGCTTTTGAACATAGGGGCTTTTTTGCGGATCCGGTATTGACTCTTATGCCGGCTTGGGGGATTCAGAGAAATATAGGTCAGCATTTTAACTTTGAAGTAGCTCCGGGTTATGAAATAGTTTATAATACCCGGCATAAGGATTGGAGTAGCCACGTGGCTTTTAATTTGAAATTGGGATACATTATTTTCTAAAAGTGAAGGTCATACGTAGTACTTTATTGTTTTTATGGGTTGCCTTGATTCAGGGATGTGATACTACCTATACCTACACCCAAGACCCGATAACCGGCCTGGATTCTTCCCAGGTAACCCAAACTGTTTTCGATCAGGAATTGTCCATGTTTTTAGTTGTCAGCAGTTTTTTATACATTTATACCTCAAAAAATTACCTTAAAAAATTAAAACATCATGTCGTATCCTTATCAAATTAAAACGAAAGAAGAACGTGACAAGGCGTATAAAAAAAGCGTAGAGGACCCTGAAGGGTTTTGGGCGGAAATTGCAGCGCAATTTCAATGGAAGAAAAAATGGGATAAGACGCTCGAATGGCGTTTCGAGGGCGAAGGAGCACCCATAATCAAATGGTTCCAGGGTGGGAAACTGAACATTACCGAGAATTGTCTTGATCGCCATTTGGAAGAAAGGGGAGATCAGCCGGCGATCATCTGGGAGCCCAACAATCCCGAGGAACATTATCGGATTCTCACCTATAAACAGCTGCATCAAAAAGTATGCACCTTTGCGAACGTCTTAAAGAATAATGGTGTTAAAAAAGGAGACCGGGTTTGTATCTATATGGGAATGGTTCCGGAACTTGCCATTGCCATACTGGCCTGTGCCCGTATCGGAGCCATTCACTCGGTAATTTTTGGCGGCTTTTCGGCCCAGTCCATCGCAGACCGGGTAAAAGACGGGGAGGCCAAATATATTATCACTTGTGACGGCGCTTTCCGCGGTAAAAAGGTCATCCCCTTGAAAAATGTAGTGGATGATGCGCTGGTACAATGTCCGGATGTGAAACGTACCATTGTATTAACCCGTACCCGTACTCCTGTTTCGATGATAAAAGGACGTGATGTATGGTGGGAAGATGAGATCAAAAAGGTGGAGACGCTCGGAAACCCGCCTTGTCCGGCAGAGGAAATGGATGCAGAAGACCCGCTTTATATATTGTACACGAGCGGCAGCACCGGCAAGCCCAAGGGGGTGGTACATACTACGGCCGGCTACATGGTTTATGTTACTTACACCTTTGTAAATGTATTTAATTATCAACCGGGCGAGATCTATTTTTGTACCGCGGATATAGGATGGGTGACCGGCCACAGTTATATTGTATATGGACCGTTGGCCGCAGGAGCTACTTCTATGATGTTTGAGGGAACTCCGACTTATCCGGATGCAGGCCGTTTTTGGGATATTGTGGATAAGCATAAAGTAAACATTCTTTATACCGCGCCTACCGCTATTCGTTCTCTAATGGCGCATGGATTGGATTTCATCAAAGATAAGGATCTTAGCTCACTCCGGGTTTTAGGCAGCGTGGGAGAACCAATTAATGAAGAAGCCTGGAAATGGTATTATGAAAATATAGGAAAAAAGCGTTGTCCGATAGTAGATACCTGGTGGCAAACGGAAAACGGAGGCATATTGATTTCTACCATCGCTACCGTAACGGACATGAAGCCTTCCTATGCGACTTATCCGCTACCGGGAATACAGCCTGCTGTTATGGACGAAAAAGGGAATGAGATTACGACGCCTGAAGCCGCGGGCAATCTTTGTATCAAATTCCCGTGGCCCGGGATGCTGCGTACCACCTGGGGAGACCACAAGCGCTGTTTCAATACCTATTTTTCGGCTTATCCCGGAAAGTATTTTAGCGGTGATGGCTGCCTGAGAGAGGCGGACGGTAAGTATCGGATTACCGGCCGTGTGGATGATGTGTTAAATGTGAGTGGACACCGGATCGGGACTGCCGAAGTGGAAAATGCGATTAATATGCATGCCGATGTGGTGGAAAGCGCCGTAGTCGGTTTTCCTCATGATATTAAAGGGCAGGGGATCTATGCATTTGTGATCACGGAGGACGATGCAGAGGGAGATCAGGATTTGATGTATAAAGATATTTTGGAAACGGTGAGCCGTATTATTGGCCCGATTGCCAAGCCAGACAAGATACAGTTTGTGAAAGGGTTGCCTAAAACCCGTTCCGGAAAGATCATGCGCCGTATTCTGCGTAAGATCGCAGAAGGAGAGATGAAAGATGTGGGAGATGTGACCACTCTGTTGAATCCTGAAATCGTAGAAGACATCAAGAGCGGCAGCGCTCAGGGATAACGGGTAAACGAACAAGACCAAAACAAAAGCC
>CAYZGR010000019.1:0-46791 GCA_964478125.1 uncultured Chitinophagaceae bacterium
TTTACGCCTAAAGATAGAAGATGCTTATAAAATTTTACAATTTTTTTGAACACCGGATCTTATCCCTGATGGGAAAAATCGTAGAAGTCTGTATAAAAGACCGCACGCTCTCTTTTCTTAAAAAGTACCTTCCAGTCGCCCTTATATTCGATTTTTTCAGGCACCATCAGATGGTCAAAATGAGTCATGCTTACTTTCATTTCCACATCAAAATCAAAAAGGACCGTGTGGTACGATAGGGCATAATCCCGGTAAACGATCTCCATATTTTTTTTGCTAAAATACGTGACCAGGTTTTTTATAACTACTTTATCCTCATATTCCGGCTTGGCCGTAGCCGTAAAAACATAACAGTCTGCAACTCCATATTTCGCAGAGGAAATGGAAAAGTCATACATGGGAGCAATTTTATTGTCGAAAATGGCTACTTTTCTGCTGATAAAAGGAACGCCATGGATACGCTGTCCCGGATTGAAAATCAATTGTTTCAGCTGCTCCTTATGGCGCCCGAGACTCCCTCCGGAAGACTCCCCGGCATCTGCTCCCTTTATTAAATTATTTTCACCACATATCTTTCCTTCCGTAAAAAACAAGCTGGCATAAAGCTCCGCCGTGTAATAATTGTATTCTTTTTTGTGATTATAAAAGGGCCCTGTCGTTTTTTCATTAAGTACTTCCATGGTCCTACAGCCCTTTTTCCGATGCTGGCGGGTAGTACTTAACAGGGTGGCTTTTTCTTTACCCTTTTCTTTCAGGATCCGGATGTCATTCTTTGAGGTATAAGCCAGTATGCGCAAGTTCTTAAATGCCTTATAAAAGGTGGTATCATTTTCCACCCGTTTTATAAATCCTTGTACGTCAAAGCCATATTTGGAAGCCGTCACCACGAAAGAATCCAGCCTGACGTGCCGCATCACATACCCGCTATCCTGTGCAAAGAGAGGCATGGCCCATCCCGTCAGCAGCAAAAACAAAATTCCTTTTTTCATTGCCGCAAAAGTAGATACTTTATGGCATTTCGTTATTCCATAAATTTATAAGAGGCACGGCATACAGGTTTTTCCCGCCAAAACCGCCCAATGCCTGGTCTCCCATATAAAACACAATCCCTTTTTGAAATTTTTTCCCGGCCAGCCCGGCCAACTTTTTTAAACCCTTAAAATCGGTTTTGTTTAAGGATGCTTTTGATTTGATCTCAATACCATACAGCCGTTTTCTGCGATCTTCCAATACCAAATCTACTTCAGCGCCTTTATGCATACTAAAGTGCATTGCACTCAAGGGTTCTTCAAACCAGCCCATTTGCTTGATTATTTCCATCACCACGAAATTTTCTAACAAGCTGCCTGCTGCCGTATGATCTTCTAAAAGATTTTCTCCATCTCCCTTCAAGTTACAAAGCAAGCCGGTATCATTTAAAAATATTTTGGGGGATTTTACATAGCGCCCTTCTGCATTAGGAGTCCAGGCAGGAATTTTTACCAATAAAAAGACCTGTTCCAATAAAGCTATGTACCGTTGAAAAGAAGTATTTTTCACCCCGACCAGGCGTGCAATATCGGACATATTTACCGTGCTTCCCACCCGGGTACTTAATAAGCGTAATATTTTTGGAAGTTGTATAAGGCCCTCTATATTTGCTAAATCCCGAATATCTTTCTGTATGATGGAAGAAAGATACGCATCAAACCATTTATTCCTCCGTTTTTCAGATTTTCTCGCAACGGCTTCCGGATACCCGCCTCTTCTGATTAAACCCATCCATTCTTTCCATTCCCATTTTCCGGTCTTAAATTTACTTTTTTCAGACAACAATGTTTTCAAAAATGAAGAAGGCTTCCCTGCCATTTCACAAAGCGACAAGGGCCAGATATTGTGAATTTCTAACCTTCCCGCCAATGAATCGGCTCCTTTTGGCAGCATCCTCACATCCGAAGATCCGGTTAAAATGACCCGGCGACTTTTCCGGTCCTCATCAATTAGTTTCTTCAGGCTCAGAAACAGTTCGGGTACGCGTTGCACCTCGTCAATGATCAAATGTTTTTCGCGGTTCAACAAAAATCCCATGGGATCTGTTCGCGCGGCAGTCAGGGTTGCAGGGTCATCCATCGTAACCAAGGGACCCTTAAATACTTTATCTTCTATTAATTGCCGGCAAAATGTACTTTTTCCCGTTTGCCGGGCCCCGGTAATAAGTAAAACAGGCGTATCCTCCAAGGCTTCTGCTACCGGGTCACATAAAAACCTCTTGAACATATTATCCTTTCTTTAAAGCAAAGATAAAGTTTTTGGGTAAATTTGGAAAAATGAATGGGTAAATTTGGAAAAATGAATGGGTAAACTTAAAGTTTTTATTCGGAAGCAGACTCCTTTTTACTTTCTTTAGTTTAGTATCTTTGCAGGAAGAGCCTGTAAACAGGCTGTAAACACATCAACATTTATGAACTACTATTGTGATTCATTCACGGAATATAAACGGCTTCCCACCCGCGAGGTAAAAGTAGGAGATCTGTTAATAGGAAACGGGCATCCCATCCGTATTCAAACGATGACCACTACGGATACGATGGATACGGAAGCTACCCTGGCCCAAACCATTCGTTGCATAGAAGCGGGAGCCGAGCTGGTTCGCATCACGGCTCCCAGCAAGAGAGATGCGGAAAACCTTCTCAACATCAAAAATGCGGTCAGAAAACAAGGATATCATACGCCACTTGTGGCAGACATTCATTTTACGCCCAATGCTGCAGAAATAGCAGCCCGAATAGTAGAAAAAGTACGGGTCAATCCCGGAAATTATGCAGACAAAAAGAAATTCGAAGTAAAGGAATATACCGATGAAGCTTACCGGGCGGAAATAGAGCGGATCCGAAACAAGTTTTTGCCCTTAATAAAAATTTGTAAGGAATATGGCACCGCTATGCGTATCGGCACCAATCATGGTTCATTAAGCGATCGCATCATGAGTCGTTTTGGAGACACCCCCATGGGCATGGTAGAGAGCGCCATGGAGTTCCTGCGTATTGCACGCGATGAAAATTTCCATCAGATCATACTGAGTATGAAAGCCAGTAATCCTCAGGTGATGGTACATGCCTACCGCCTGTTGGTACAAACTATGAAAGCCGAATTCGGAGAATGTTATCCCCTCCATCTGGGCGTTACAGAAGCCGGAGACGGGGAAGACGGTCGGATAAAAAGCGCCATGGGTATAGGCGCGCTGCTTGAAGACGGTTTAGGAGATACCATCCGGGTTTCTTTAACCGAAGAACCGGAATTTGAACTCCCTGTTTGCCGGGACCTGGTCCGGCGTTTTGAAAAATACCGGAGTCCGGAAATGAAAGATCCAAAAAATGAAAAACGTGCCTATGATCCGCTCTCTTATCAAAGACGGCCCACAAACGAAGTAAAAAATACGGGAGCTAAGAACCCGCCTATTGTCATCGCCGATTTTTCAGAAAGCCCTATAACAAAAGAGAGCCTACAAGCCATCGGCTACTATTACAACGAAAAAAGTAATAAATGGACCGCGAGCGATGCTGCCGCAGATTATATTTACACTTCAGAAAAATATATCCCTTTTGATCCGCCTCCGGGCTTAAAATTAATATGTAATGCACA
This sequence comes from uncultured Chitinophagaceae bacterium, assembly GCA_964478125.1. Lineage (GTDB taxonomy): Bacteria > Bacteroidota > Bacteroidia > Chitinophagales > Chitinophagaceae > FW021-bin31. The sequence goes on from CAYZGR010000019.1 coordinate 3,622, forward strand.
GGTTTACGAGCATGCACCCGACAAAAGCAGATATTTTCCCCTCTTTACGATACAAACCTGGTTGCAAAGACTGGATCCGCCCTCTGAAGTTCTGAACTTTATTTCCATTGACTGTAAGCAGACCCCGGAAACAGATTGGGAACAATTGCTGCAACAAGCTGATGAAACTTTCGTTTTATGCCTTTTCGCCAGCGGGACATCGGCGATGCATGCCGTTCGAAAAAAAATAAATGATCTTTGGCTGAAGAAAATAAAAATACCCGTAATTTTATGTGTAGAAAGCTTAGACGCAACTATAGATGAGCAATTAATCCATTTTTCCAGTGAAGCAGGCGCTTTATTATTAGAGGGAATGGGAGATGGGATCTGGTTGAAAAATCATCCGGAACTGGTACAGAATACAAAGATATCCGGGCGCACCTATCTGGAAATGAAGGACAACAATCAATTTTTAAATAACGCCGCTTTTTCTATATTGCAGGCTTCCCGCACCCGGATCAGCAAAACGGAATATATTTCCTGTCCCGCTTGTGGAAGAACATTGTTTGACCTGCAGGAAGTAACCGAAAAAATCCGTTCCCGTACCCATCACCTCAAAGGCGTAAAAATTGCAGTCATGGGCTGTATTGTCAACGGACCGGGAGAGATGGCAGATGCGGATTTTGGCTATGTCGGAAGCGGACCGGGAAAAATCACGCTCTACCGGGGGAAGGAAGTGATCAAGAGAAATGTGCCGGAAAAAACAGCGGTGGATGAGCTCATCGAATTGCTAAAAGAAAATAACGTTTGGGTAAATCCTTCTTAACTTTTAAATCTGGAGTCATGGCACGTTTAACTTCAAAACAAATAGATGAAATTGCGGCAAATGTCGACAGAGGTATGCTTTGTTTTTATCATATCCCCAGTGGAAAAATTATTTCGTTTTCTTCAATGGTAACCGAAATAAATCCGGAACAGAGCGCCCTATTTTCCAAAGAAGAACTGGAAGAACGCAAACAATTTGATTCTATAAAAAAGTATCTGGACCAATACCTCTCTTTCGAGGAAATGAGCTCTCGTAAACGTTATGATGTAATGAAAGCTTTCGCAATTTCTATTAGTCACAAAACCATAAAAGAAAGCCTTCTGCTATCCTTAAAGAAAAAACATCCCATCAGATCGTTTAAAGAAACGCTTTTTTCCCTTCCGGAAGAAGTTACCAAAGACTGGCATGTCTTCAAAAAACAAAAAGGCAGAGAATGGGTAGAGGAACAACTGGAGCTTTATGATTTCTAAAAAATAAGTATGGGCCCGCAGGAAATCTACCAAAATCTTATTGCAGGTTTTGGGAACTTGAGCTGGATAGAAGGATTAGCCGTAACATTCTCCATTATAAGCGTATTATGTGCCAGGGCCAACAACATTTGGGTCTACCCCTTTGGCATAGCAGGTATTTTGTTAAGCATCTCTATTTTCATAGGGGAAAAATACAAACTGTATCCGGATGTTGCTCTAAACCTGTATTACCTGGTTATGAGTATATATGGCTGGTATTTCTGGAGCCGCAAAAAAGGAGATCAGGACAAAGAAACTCCTATTACCCGATGCAGCCGAAAGGAATTACTTACCGCCTTAACTCTATTTTTAATCTTGTGGGGAGGGCTGTACTGGTGGTTATCCACCTATAAAATTAATAACGTGCCCCTTATGGACTCGTTTAGCTCGGGAATGGCGGCTACCGGAATGTGGTTACTGGCCAAAAGAAAAATAGAGAACTGGATCGCCCTGCTGATCGCAGATTTTGTGGATATAGGCATGTTCTTTTTCAAAAAGCTGATCCTTTTCAGCTTTTTAAATGTTTTCTATGTCATTATTGCCATCCTGGGTTACATGGCATGGAAAAAATGGATGAGAAAACATCAGAATCCCTCTATTTCACTATCTTAAATACGTAAATTTGACCCGTTAATTGATGAAACGGGACCTTAACAAAGACAATTACCTCAATTTTATCAGCTAAAACCGACCTCTTTTACGGAGTCCCTTTATCTCTTTGCGGTAATCCACCATCCCGTTAAATTGATGTGGATTTTGAATATGGACTTTTCTTGTTTTTCTCAGATATCTTTCAGACTTCCCTGCCCTTCTGGCCTGAGCATTCGTCTGCCGGGCGGCGTTATCCATTTCCTGCTGGGTAATGAATTGACCTTTTTCAATATAATTAAAAATAGATGCCAGTCTTGGATCCTCCGTATCTCCCCAATTATATCCTATGTAATCATACAGAAATACATCCGGCGCCATTCCGGAATAATAATCTCCCGCTCCTTTACTGTTAACCGATTGGAAGTTGATGGCATACATATCTGCCACATGATCGTACCCCTTGTCCTCGGTAACAAAGGAAATAGGAATTCCAAAAAATCCGACCGGTTTGCCATAGGTCGTATCTCCGATAAGTTTCACATCCATATAGGGCTTGAGGTTATTGATCGTCAATTCTGCTGCAGAAGCTGTCCCATGTGAAACAATAAAGAAAACACGGCTTAAATTCAGGTTATTAGCCTCAGAAGAAAAGTTTATCGGGTTCAGGGCTGCTTCGGCATTTTCTTTATCAGTCTGATCGCCATTGGCCTTCAAATAATTATAGGCATCCGTTAGTTTATCATTATACAGCGTCTTGTACATTTCCTGTCCGACAGCAGCACTCGGCGCAATCAGATTGTCCAGATATTCCGTGGCATCCACCGACCCGCCGCCATTGTATCGTATATCTACAATCAAATCCTTTATGCCGGCAGCCTTAAATTTTGAAAAAGCAGCATCAATTTCACTCTTTGCCTGCACCCCGTTTTGTGAAGAAGTGACGCTTATAAAAGAGTTATATACGAAATAGCCCACTTTCTCTCCGGCAACGGTATAAACGGTATCCAATAAAACCGGATTGATATGATATTGAGCGGCGTCCAGTTCGACCGTAAAAGAAGAAGTACTATGAGGCTTTTGCAGTTTTAGCTTTACTGAATTACTGGCAAACAAGGCCGAGTCGATTCGGTTTGCGTTATTCTGATTCGTTATATCTAAATTGCTATCGTCATTAATGGCCACAATTTCATCTCCCCTGGTAACACCGGCTTTCCCCGCAGGCGAACCCTTATAAGTATATTCTACAACAAGATGATAATCTCCCGTGCTATCCTGTGCCGCCGCCACCATGAAACCATAATCCCCCTGCGTTTGCTCGCCTCCCTGTAATTCTCCGGCGACCGCACCGGACATATCCAGAAAGCTATAGCGATCTACCTTTTTGCCATCTACCTCCGCATACGAACGCATCGCCGTCAGCATAGCTGATCCTGTCTTATATGTGCCACTCCACCACTGAAAATTGTCCGGAACCTGATCGTACCAATAATATAATGGTACATTCGCCGAATCCGACTCATTGATCCACCAGACATAAAATTTCAGAGAATCGGCATCCGAAAGCCGGTTGGGCTGTCCCGCCGTATCTCCATTTCCATTATCAGGCCGGGCTTCATGTTTCTTACACGCACTTAAGAAGAGAAAAGCAGATAGCAAAACTACTGCTGTGCGATAACTTAATTTAGTTGACATTTTCATGGTTCGGTTGATAGAAAAGAATTCTGTAATGTACTAAATTCTTTGATTTTATAATCCAAAACGGGCTGATATCTCCAGCATTTTATCAATGGGTTTACGGGCTTTTTCAATCAGCTCTTTCGGTAATTTAATTTCGGGCTCTTCATATTCCATACAGAGATAAAGTTTCTCCAGCGTATTCAATTTCATATGGGGACAATTGTTGCATGCCGTGCAACTGCCTTCACTGCCGTTCGCAGGCGCGGGGATAAATACCTTATCAGGACAGTTTTTCTCCATCTGATGAAGAATACCCGGTTCAGTAGCAACAATAAATTCCTGGGCCTCATGTCCGGAAACATATTTTAAAAGGGCCGAAGTAGAACCAATGTAATCGGCAAGCTTCAATACCACTTCTTCACATTCGGGATGAGCGATTACTTTTGCTTTAGGAAAACGAACTTTCAATTTTGTAATCTGTTCAGCCGAAAAAATCTCATGTACCTGGCAAGAACCATTCCAAAGCAACATATCGCGACCGGTCGTTTTTATTAAATAAGCTCCTAAATTCCGGTCCGGCGCAAAAATAATAGGCTGGCTTTCAGGTATGGTTTCTATAATTTGCTTTGCACTGGAAGAGGTACAAATAATATCACTTAGCGCTTTTACTTCTGCCGTACAGTTGATATAAGAGATAACGATGTGGTCCGGATGGGCTTCCCTGAACTTTCTGAAAGCCTCGGTGGGAGCACTGTCAGCCAGCGAACATCCGGCATGCAGATCAGGTAACAATACTTTTTTGTGAGGGGAAAGAATCTTTGCCGTCTCTGCCATGAAATGCACGCCGGCAAAGACGATGATGTCGGCATCGGTTTTAGCGGCTTTTTGAGAAAGACCCAAGCTGTCTCCGATATAATCTGCAACATCCTGAATATCAGGTTCTTGGTAATAATGGGCAAGCAATAAGGCATTTTTTTCTTTTTTAAGTCGTTCTATTTCATCAAAAAGATCCAGCGTAGGATCAATATCAAGATTCAAATATCCGACTTTTTTTAGATTTTGTTTCGCTGCTTCAACCTCCATCATAGTAATAGTTATTAATTAATTATTTATAAAATTCATTATCATTATTAGGCCTGTGAGTTTGTGGAAACATTCTACGATCATTTCTTGCAAAATTAATTCTTAATATTCAATACCGGATTATTAACATTAAATTCACAGCTTACAATGAAGAGAAACCGCTTTGAATCACTGTTTTCCTTTTATTTTTCTGAATTTTCCATATCCTGTTAATTCACTGAAAGGTGGGTAAGTTTATGAACTGATTGATGGGAAGTACCCTATTTATCCTGTTAATGAATTTTTGATATCGTATAAGAAATTGCTTTCCGATCGCTTTCCATTTCATTATCCTCAAAAAGTCACGGGTATTTTACAGTTTTTTTCAACTTACTAACAAAGTTTGTGGATAATTGGTTTGCTGTAAGATCATGCTGGTGTTCTTTTCAAATATTACTAATTTGTCTGTTGTGTATAAATATTTTCTTTTTTCTGTGAAACGGGAGTAGAAGTTTTTGGCAGAATTATATAAGTATATAATATTGTAGGAAAGAGCAATTTATCCTATTTTTGCCACCTTAAAATTCGGATATGTCAGTAATACAGACTTTGAGAGATAAATATGCGACGGTTGTTGTCATTGTTGTATGTATCAGTTTGGTTGCATTTTTATTAATGGACGCTTTTGTGGGGCCTAAATCTTTTTTCAGGAGGGATACGGAAGTAGTCAGTGTGAATGGGAACGGTTTACAATATCAGGACTTTTTGCAACTGGTTCAGCAGCAGGAGAATATGTATCGACAGAACAATCCTCAGGCCAAAATGAACGATCAACTCAGGCATCAGATCAGGACCCAGGTATATAATAAATTTGTACAAGACCATGTTTTGGGGAGCGAATATGAGGAACTTGGTATCGGATTTCCTTCTGAAGAATTGCGTGATTTGACATTGACCATGGACGCCGCCCCGCAGATAAAGCAGAATCCGGGTTTTCAAAATCCCCAAACCGGAGAATTTGATCCCAATAGAGTGGCTTCTTTTTTACAAAATTTGAAAAATGCTCCGCCGGATAATCAGCAGGCTATAGTGATGCGTCAGCGCTGGCTGCAAATTGAAGATTATTTGCGAAACAGTTCCTTAATTACGAAATTTACCTCGTTGATAACCCAGGGTCTGTATGTTCCCAAATGGCTTTCTGAAGAGCGGGTGAAAGAAAACAATACTTTTTCCAATATTTCATTTGTATCGGCTTCTTATACGACCATTCCGGATTCTTCCATTTCCGTGTCTACAGAAGAATTACAGAGCTATCTGGATAAACACAGTGAATTGTATCAGGTGGAAGCTTCCCGCTCTATGGAATATATATCGTTTGATATTATACCTTCTGCGGAGGATTCGGCACATATTCTGGGCGGTTTAAAAGAGTTGGAACCCGAATTTGATACGGTTGGAGCGGATGGTATTTCAGCTTTTCTTACCCGCAATTCCGAATCTCGGTATGTAGATCGCTATATTCCCGAAAGTATGTTGCAGTCTTCTGTTAAGGACGAGCTTATTGCTTTGCCGGAGGGTAAAGTGTATGGTCCGTATTTTGATAACGGAATGGTGGTATATGCGAAAAAACTGGGTGAAAAGCAGATCGCAGACACGGTTAAGATTCAGCAGCTGCTCATTAGCGGTCAAACAACGCCGGATTCCATTGCGCGGCAGCGGATAGACAGTATCAAGACGGCGGTTCTTCACGGGGCCGATTTTACAACGATGGTTAACGAATATTCTGACGCACAAAAGGAGAACGGGGGAGAACTGATACTCACGCCTGATAATCCAAATATACCTGATGAATTTATTCACTATGTGAATAATCATGATGTGGGTTCTATTGGTATGGTAAAGACCCAATATGGTTACCATCTGATTAAAATAACGGATAAGGAAGGTATGGAAGCAGGTTATAAAATAGCCTATTTGTCTCAAAGTATGGATCCGAGTCAGAAAACAGATAATAACATATTTTCCGAAGCCAATAGATTCCGTGGATTAAATCAGACGCGGGAACAATTTGAAAAATCTGCCAAAGAAAAAGGATATTCCATTCAGGTTGCCAAGGATGTAAAATCTACTGCTTTCAGTGTAAATAACATAACTTCTGCACGGGATCTGGTCAAATGGGCCTTTGATGCAGACGTGAATGAAATGTCTAATGTATTTTCGTTAGGCAGTCACTATGTGATAGCGGTGTTAACCGGAAAAACAGAAAAAGGGACGGCTACTTTGGCTTCCGTTCGTCCGCAGATAGAAGCTATCGTAAGGCGTGAAAAGAAAGCCGAAAAAATTGCTTCTAAGATCAAAAATCCTTCTTCTTTAAAGGAAGTTGCTTCGGCTTTAAAAGATTCGGTAAGCGTCGGTCAACATATTGGTTTTACTACTCCTTTTATTCCTGATTTTGGATTTGAACCGAAGGTAGTGGGCGCCGCTTTCCATACGGAATGGAAAGGAGGAAAAGTTTCAAATCCCGTATTTGGAAATAACGGGGTTTATGTATTGACTATAGATTCTTTACATTCCAATGTGATAGATTCTACACAGGTGGATCAAATTAAGCAACAAAATCAATTGGCCATTCAGCGCGAAGTAAATTCCCGGATTTTGGATGTCTTGAAAAAACAAGCTGATATTGAAGACAGAAGAATAAAGTTTTTTTGAAGAAAATAAGAGTTAAAAGAGGGCCGGAATATTCATTATTCCGGCTTTTTTATATTCAATCGGGTTTCGATTTTATTCTTCCATATCGTTTCTCTGGCTTTGTCATTTCCATGCCGGGTTTGCTGATCAAATTCTTCCTGCGTCTTTGTCATTTTTCTCCAGAAATACCAATAAATAAAGTGAATTTCAATATCATAATGATCGGTACTGAAGGACCGGTTTAATATAGAATCCTGAAATTCTTTTGCCATGAGCCGGGCTATATCAAAATGGAGTTGCTCATGGGAAAGGGCGTACTTATTTTTGGAATCGGATCTTACCCATGAGGCGGGTTTTACAAAATATGTTTGGAGGTAAATTTTAACCCATACGGTATCTTTAAATTCGCGTACGGCTGCATCATAACTGAATCCGGTAAAAGATAGTGCTGCAAAAGAACTTTGGCGCCGGATCTTTCCGGTAAAATCGACCCATTTTAATTTTCGTTCCGGGGAATAATAAACAGTGTCTTCCGTAGTTGTTCCAGGTTTTGGAAAATCAACGAATGTTATTTTTACTTGTGCCTGTCCGCCGATAAGGGATAATAAGAGGAACCACACCAGTAAAGCGCACTTTGATATCTGGTTTTTCCACATTGTGGATAAATAAGAGGTCAATATTCAAAAATCTAAATTTAAGCCTTTTTTACGCGAAAAATCTTTTTAGGATATAATAACCTTATGGGAGGGGAGATCGTTGAAATTTGACCTGTTTTTGCGAGAAACTATTTTTTATATAGTTAATTGATTATCAATTAGTTATATTATATGTAGAAAAATAGATATATTTTTTATCTTCCCATATAGATCATAAGAACCTGAACATCGCTTGGGCTTATTCCACTGATCCGGCTCGCCTGTCCGATCGTTTGTGGACGAATCTTATTAAATTTTTGGCGGGCTTCTGTGGATAACGATTGGAGTTTGTCAAAATTGAAATTTTCCGGAATTTCTAAATTTTCAATGTGGCTCATCCTTTCCACTAATTCTTTTTCTTTTTGGATGTAAGTTTGATATTTTAGTTGTATTTCAGCTTCTTCCAGTATTTCATTATCAAGATTTTCCAGGACTTTTTGCAAAGAATGAATATTTTCTTTCAGATCGATAAGCTTGATTCCCGGTCGCAATAGGAGCTGGGAAGCTTTTTGTTTTTGTTTCAGAGGGGATGAATTCCGATCCTCTAAGAAAGTCTCGGTCTCTTCAGGAGTGATGCTTATTTGTTCTATTGTTTTTTTTATTTCTCTGATACTTACTTTTTTGTCCAGGACGTTATGATATCTTTCCTCATCGGCCAGACCCAGCTTGTAACTTATTTCTGTTAGACGTAAATCAGCATTATCTTGCCGGAGCAGCGTCCGAAATTCTGCTCTGGAAGTAAACATTCTGTAAGGTTCGTCAGTTCCTTTATTGATCAGGTCGTCAATAAGTACGCCTATATAGGCCTGATTTCGTTTTACTATAAGGGGTTTTTTGCTATGGATTTTGAGATGTGCATTTATTCCTGCTATAAGGCCCTGGCAGGCTGCTTCTTCATATCCGGTAGTGCCATTGATCTGTCCGGCGAAGAAGAGATTTTCTACCAATTTTGTTTCCAGGCTGAATTTCAGCTGGGTAGGCGGAAAATAATCGTATTCTATAGCATAGCCCGGCCTGAAAAACTTGCAATTTTCAAAGCCGGGTACTTTGCAAAGAGCCTTATATTGTACTTCTTCAGGCAACGAGGTAGAAAAGCCGTTGACGTATATTTCTATGGTATTCCAGCCTTCCGGTTCTACAAATATTTGATGGCGGTTTCTTTGAGAAAACCGGCTTATTTTATCTTCTATACTCGGGCAGTAGCGGGGCCCGGTTCCCTTTATTCTTCCCTGGTACATGGGAGAGTGATCAAAACCGGTTTTAAGAATTTCATGAACCTCGGGATTTGTATAGGTAATCCAGCAGTTTCGTTGTTTTTCGGCTGCTATTTTTTGTCCCTTCTTAAAGGAAAAACCGGTTATTTCCTGATCCCCGTCCTGTATTTCAAATTTGGAGTAGTCAAGACTTCTTCCGTCTATGCGGGGCGGCGTTCCTGTTTTAAGCCGGTCGCTCTCAAAACCCAGTCGTACCAATGCTTCTGTTATGCCTGTTGCCGCTTTTTCTCCTGCCCGTCCGCCTCCGTAATGATGGTCTCCTATGTGGATGACTCCGTTCAGAAAGGTTCCATTGGTAAGGATAACGGTTTTGGACTTTATTTCGTGACCCAACTGTGTTTTTACTCCTATGATTTTTCCATTTTTGACCAGCAGACCATGGACCATATCCTGATAAAAATCCAGATTAGGAGTTTGTTCGAGCATGTATCGCCATGTTTGTGAAAACAACATCCGGTCGTTTTGAGTCCGGGGACTCCACATAGCGGGTCCTTTGGATTTGTTGAGCATGCGAAACTGAATGGCGCTCCGATCTGCTACGATAGCAGAGTACCCGCCCATGGCGTCTATTTCTCTTAGAATTTGGCCTTTCGCTATTCCGCCCATGGCCGGATTGCAGCTCATTTGCGCGATATTCTGAAGGTTCATCGTGATCAACAGGGTAGAAGAACCCATATTAGCTGCAGCGGCAGCCGCTTCACTTCCGGCGTGGCCGCCTCCTACTACTATAACATCATATTCTTGAAACATCATTTGCAAAGGTAGGAAGTTCGGCCTTTCTGAAAAGAAAATCTTGAAGGTTTATTTTTTAAATGTTCCACGTGGAACATTTAAAAGGGGTCATTAAGGAAAAAATGTTCCACGTGGAACAAGGGTTAAGGCAGGCAACCAAAATCCATGACCGTTACCCGATAATCGTTAGGGGCAACGCCACTTTCTATTCCAATAATATTATATCCCGGGTTAAGGATATTTTTTCTATGCCCGAGAGAAGATATGCCTTGATCAATGAGCAGATCTAAAACCACCTCTAAAGGGGTAGCGTTTTTGGAACGATAGAGATTTTCGGCGAAGCAATGTAAAGAGGTGCCTTTAATTCTTTGTGAAAAAGTAATGTTTCCTTGATCATGGGTTAGATACTTGCCTTTAGCAGTTTGAGTCAGATAGCGCAATTGTTTGGCAGCCAGTTTTTGCAAAATTGCGGCGGACGTAAAGGGAGGCAGGGGCTGCTGCTGTAAAAGTGTTTTTCTTAAACTGATGGTGTAGTAGGCCGTAAATCTTCCCGATTTTTGTTTGATGTAGTCTTTTACATATTTATGATAAAAGGAGGGCGGGTCGCGACGGAGTTCATTCAAATAAGAAAGAATTTCCGAAGTATAATTTGTGGAGGCGGGTCGAAGGGCGGGTTGATGAAAAGGATCGGTTTTCACTGAATCCTTTATGAGTGGAACAGGGGAAAAGCTGCTAAAGATCAGGATACCGGTTAATAAATAAAAAGTCAGAAATTTTATGATCTTCATTATAAAGGTTTAAGGAACCATAGCAATTATTGTTCCTTAAAATAACGATGGAGGAGCTCATTTTCTTTTGCGCTCATTTCATTTTTTTCTTTCCTGCTATGATCGTTATATCCCAACAGATGTAACAAACCATGAAAGATAACCCGGTGCAACTCCTCTTCCAGAGAAGTATGGAATTTAGCGGCGTTATCTCTTACTCTTTCTGCGCTAATGTATATTTCTGCAGATAGTTTTTCTTCATTCTCTGACAGATTAAAAGTGAGGATATCCGTATACGTATCGTGGTTCAAATATTCCTGATTTAATTTTAAGAGAAAAACATCCGTACAAAAGATATAATTTATGAATAGAGGTATAAGTCCTTCATTTTTAATTAGATCTGCAATAAATGCCTTCAACTTTTTACGATTTTTAAGCGGGATATTAACTTCTTCAAAAAGGAACTTCACCATTTTTAATAAATGATTAATATAATTAATATGTTCTTATGCGATAGCCCTAAACCGGAGGTTATACTCTTCTATATATTCTAAAATTTCGTCCCTTCCCCGTCCCTTTAGAGCAGAAGTTAGAAAATAAATCGGGAGAAAGGCCCAGTTTTTTTTCATTTCATTGAAAAAAGATTTAACATTTTGCTGAACCTCTCGTTGCTTAACTTTATCTGTTTTAGTGAATAGGATAGCAAAAGGGATTTCCCAGACCCCCAGTTTGTTTATAAAATCCATATCTGCTTTTTGCGGTTTATGGCGGCTGTCGATCAATACGAAGAGGCACACCAGATTTTTTCGGTTTTGCACATAATCTTCGATCATGTTTTTCCACCGGCCCCTCTGCTTTTGGGAAACTTTGGCAAAACCGTATCCCGGGAGGTCTACCAAATTCCAGGCTTCATTGATTTGAAAGTAATTGATCGTTTGCGTTTTTCCGGGGCTGCTGCTTACATGGGCTAATTTTTTTCGGCCGGTAAGCATATTGATCAGAGTGGATTTTCCTACATTTGACCGGCCAATAAATGCATATTCGGGTTGATCGGGGGCCGGGCCGTCTTCCTGACGAACAAAACTTCCTGTATAGGTTGCACTGGTTATCTTCATGGCTGTTGTTTTGGCTCCGGGAGACCGCTTGTCTGTTATCTTGTCTTATCTTTGTCCCATGGGCGAGCCGGTAGTAAAAAAAGTGGTCCCTTTCCGGGAATCAAAGTTAAGCAAGAAAGAACAGATTGCGAACATGTTTGATCGCATTGCTTTTAGATATGATTTTTTGAACCATTTTATGTCGTTGGGTATCGATAAGGTTTGGAGACGCAAAGCATTGCATTACCTGGAGGAACTCCGGCCTCGAAACTTATTGGATGTGGCTGCCGGCACCGCGGATTTTTCTATTCTTGCAGAAAAAAAACTTCATCCGGAAAAAATCATTGGAATAGATATTTCAAAAGAAATGTTGGAAATCGGCCGGAAAAAAGTGGAAAGGGCCGGATTGGAAAAAAAGATAACCCTACAATGGGGGGACAGTGAAGCTTTGCCCTTTGAAACGGGGTCTTTTGACGCAGTGACTGCCGCCTTTGGCGTCCGTAATTTTGAACATTTGGAAGAAGGGCTAATAGAAATGTGCCGCGTGTTACGGGAAGGAGGACAGGCGGTGATTCTCGAATTTTCTTCTCCCACTGTTTTTCCCGTTAAACAATTATATCACTTTTATTTTCGTTATATAACCCCGGTTATTGGTAAATGGGTTACCCATAGCGGGGAAGCTTATCGTTATTTGCCAGAATCTGTCCATGCTTTTCCCCAGGGAGAAGAGATGGGGCATATTTTAATAAATGCCGGATTTCAAAAAGCCACATGCAAAAAATTAACCTTTGGCATCTGCTCGGTCTATTGCGCTACCAAATAATCCTATTCGGGATAACGCTGTTGCCGAGCCTTGCGGCGACAGCCCAATCGGGATTGTTTTCCCAGACAGAGCGCTATAAAAACAGGCCTTACTATTTTGGGATCACCCTGGGTTACAATCAGGCGTTTTATAAAATGGATTATGATCAGCGTTTTATAAATACCGATACCCTCTTAAGCATCGAGCCTTTGCATAGCAGCGGGTTTAGCCTGGGGCTGCTGGGCAACCTGAAGGTGGTTAAGCATCTGGATCTGCGACTGAATCCGACCTTGATATTTACGGAAAAGGATCTGTCTTATGGTTTTAGAAAAGATTCCGGACGGGTAAGAGAAAGGAAAAATGTGGAATCGATCCTTATGAGCATTCCTTTGCAAATAAAACTGAAATCCGACCGGGTCGGTAATTTTAGAGCGTATCTGCTGGCCGGATTAAAATATGATTATGATCTGGCATCCAATGCCCAGAACAGACAGGCGAAAGATATTGTTAAACTATCAAGAAATGACCTGGGGTATGAGGCCGGTTTCGGTTTTGAATTTTATCTTCCGTATTTCATCTTCTCTCCAGAGATCAAATTTAGCTACGGCGCCAGAAATATTCATATTTATGAACCGGGAAACATTTATTCCAACAGAATTGGCAGGCTGTTGTCGCGCATGATCATTATTTCTATTCACCTGGAAGGATAGTTTCTGTATGAAAAGTCTCTTTCTTCTGTCATGCAAAGAAGTTGGCAAACAGATAACCGGCTTAAAAATCATAATCCCTCCTTCCCATATTCCATCTTAATCCCACCGAAAAGAAATTGGAGTCTTCATTTTTCAATTCATGATGATAACGTGGGTAAGCGCCTTTGGTCCTTCTGGTCAGATAAGATAGATCTACAAAAAGGTTGTGTTTTAACTCGTAGGTAGCCGTTAATGAAGCATTTACTACATCATTTAACAGCCCTTGTCCGATTCGGTTTCCGTAATCTTTTTCTCTGTCGTGATAGTTTATTAAAATGTTTCCGCCCCAATCACTAAATTCATCATCAAGCCCTTGCTGTGATCCGGTTATTCTCAATAAAAATTTCAATCTGTTGAGCGGTTGATAACGAACCAGGGCGGCTGCTTCTATCAGATTGGCCCCCTTAGGGTGGGCGAGCGCCTGATTGTAATGAGAATAGCTGTTGAGGGAATCACCATGGGTATAAGTATAAGGCCGGATAATGTTTATCTCTCCCTGAAGATCCAGATTCTTTACATTAAAGGCATCCACATATTTGGCGCCGAGTTGCAGGCCCCATTTGTTGCCCCACCATCCTCTGGTACTTAGCATTTCTTTAACCCTCAGTTCATCAAGGAAAAACTGCCCGTAAAGTTCAAAATGGTGTGCGATAATGGCTTTGGCGTCCAGACCGACGTTGGCATTGTCGGGACTTCCTACGGCCTGCTCTATGGACCGGTAAAAGATAATGGGATTCAGATATTGAAATTCAAAATGATTGTTTCTCGCAAAAATGATGCTTTCAAACACACCCATGTTCAGCCAAGGGGTTATGTCTATTCCAAGGCGATGTAACGTAAGGTATTTTTTAGGAAGCAAATGATCGCCCCCGTGCCGTTTGTATTTCGATGTCAATTCTGCAAAAATATTGGTGTAATTCAATTTCCAGATGCGGGTATTCAGTTTTAGAAATAAGTAGTTTGGAGCATTGTTGCTTAAAAAAAGACTGCGATATCCGCTACCAATAAAATTATTATCGTACCCGAATTGGATATTGATATATTGGGTTACATTAAAAGTGATGTATCCCGCAGCATCCAGATAGTCGTATCCACCGCTTTTGAGGTTTTTATAATAACCGATCCCGGGGACCGCGTTTTGTTGATTGATGCGGTTTCTCATAAAAAAAGGAGGCCTTTCCTGATTTTCGGTAAAGCGGGTGTAAAAGCCTACTTTATTGGCGATCAATCCGCGCAATTCTACGCCCCGGGTAGCAATATAATCCATCTTATCATCCGCGCTCTCTTTACCCGCTTGCAGCCGTAACAAGGGATTCACAGCCAGGAAGAAATCAGGTACATCCACGGCATACAGGTTGGCTTTATCTTTGTAAAAAGTATGCCAGAGGGGATGCCGGGATGGGAGGAAGCCTTCATGGCCGGGTGTCCATTCGGCATTGTCTCCCAGGATCTTACGCAAATGATACTGATCTACTCCGCTTAATTGAAGGGTGTGCCAATAAGGATGTTCATAATGAACAGGGGCATCAACGCCAGATAAACTGTCTATGTGGTTCACAAATTGTACAGCGGCCTGCCGTGCAATCGGTTTGATGCTGTTATCAAACGTGCGGGAATAATGTCCGCTTTTTATCTGAAGTCTTTCAAGAACAGGGTAGCTGTAATTGTTTAACGGGATCAGGGTAGATTGTGCAGCAGCTCCCAGAGCGATCAGGAAAAGAGGAAGAAAAAATAACTTTTTGAATATCATACAAAATATTTATAATCCATTAAGCCTCATTAATATAAAACGGGAGATCCTTAGGATTTCCTAACTTTACCACATGCAAAGATATCTTATTAAAAACGTTTTAATAATTAATGAGGGACAAATTGTCAATGGAGATGTTCTCATTGAGGAGGAAAGAATAACAAAAATTGCGCCACAGGTGTCATTTCCCGGCGCTGTTAAGGAAATAGACGGAGAAGGGAAACTATTGATACCCGGAGTAATTGACGATCAGGTACATTTTCGGGAACCGGGATTGACACATAAAGCAGAGATACGAACCGAATCTCATGCGGCGGTAGCGGGAGGAACTACCAGTTTTATGGAAATGCCCAATACCAGGCCCCCGGCGCTTACGCAAGAGTTGCTGGAGCATAAATACGCTATTGCGGCAGAACGCTCGCCCGCCAACTACTCATTCTTTATGGGGGTTTCCAATGACAATGCAGAAGAGGTCCTGAAGACCAACAACAGGAAAGAGCATGTCTGCGGCATCAAAATATTTATGGGTTCTTCTACCGGGAACATGCTCGTAGACGATTACCAAACACTCGAAAATATTTTTTCCAAAAGTGAGTTGCTGATTGCTACTCATTGTGAAGACGAACATATTATAAAGTCCAATCTCGTAAAGTTTCGTGAGGAAAAGGGAGATGAGGGCATGAAACCCGACGACCATCCTTTGATCCGTAATGTAGAAGCCTGTTATTCTTCTTCCAGTATGGCGGTCAATCTTGCCAAAAAATACCATACCCGGCTCCATATTTTACATATTACCACGGCAAAAGAGTTGAACTTGTTCACAAATGAGATCCCTCTTGAAAAAAAGAGAATTACATCGGAGGTTTGTGTTCACCACCTCTGGTTTTCTGCAGATGATTATCCGGAATACGGGAACAAGATCAAATGCAATCCCGCCATAAAAGCAAGAGAAAATCGGGAGGCGCTTTGGGCAGGGCTCCTTGATGACCATCTGGACGTGATCGCTACGGATCATGCCCCGCATGCCCGGGAAGAAAAGGACCGTCCTTATTATAAAGCGCCGGCAGGGTTGCCCCTGGTGCAGCATGGGCTGCTTATGATGTTGGAACAGCATAAACGCGGACGCATCTCTCTGGAGAAGTTGGTAGAAAAAATGTGTCACGCACCGGCAATCTGTTTTCAAATCGAAAAAAGAGGGTTTATCCGTGAGGGTTATTACGCGGATCTGGTGCTTGTGGACCTCAATCGTTCAACGAAAGTAACAAAAGATAATCTTTATTATAAATGTGGATGGAGCCCTTTCGAAGGCCATACTTTTCCTGCGGCAATTGAAAAGACTTTTGTGAACGGATATCCGGTTTATAATAAGGGAAAATTCGATGATTCGAAAAGAGGGATGCGGTTAAGATTTGACAGGTAAAAAGAGTAACAATTTCTAAAGGAAAGAGGTTGTATTTAATCCCATAAAAACATAGAAGCCTGGAGGGATGTATATAAATGGAACTAGATCAACAGACATTGGCCGATTTATCGGTTTTTAGCAAAGAGAAGAATTTTTCGGTATTTCAATATCTGAATTTTACCCGAACGACCGGAGGACGGGATGAATTGGAAAATATTTTCCGAACGCCTCTTCCTACGGCCGTTGCCATAGGAGAAACCCAGGAGGTGATCCGGTTTATCCGGGAACGGCTGGATCAATGGCCTATGGAGATCACCAATGGAACGTTAATGGTTATAGATAAATTTCTGGATGCCACGAATGATCCCATCCCGCTTACTACGGGCTCGCTTGCGACGCTCAACAGCCTGTACTATCGTTATTTTGTCTCTGCCGGCTTTTCGCTGATCCGTTATTCCCTGACTCACATTTATACTTTCCTGAAGGGGATGGAAGATTTAATCGCTGCTTTTTATAAGGCCGACACCCCCTCCAACTTGAAAGCAATCCTTAAAAGGGCGTCCCACCTTCTTGAGAGGCATGAGATACAACTTTTCATGAATGCGGAAAAGCGGGGAAATGTTTCTACCAGCCAAACCATCCGGTATGGTCATTTTTTGCGGTATCGTCATCATCAGACTCTCGAAAAACTGATGGATGTTTATTATCGGCTGGACGCATGGTACTCAATGGCCATCGCCGTAAAAAAGTTTCAATTTACTTTTCCTGAATTTGAAGAAGTTGAAGGCCCGGTTTTGAATATCGAAAAGTTATATCATCCCCTTTTAACAAAGCCGGTGGCCTATGATGTCAATTTAGATAAAGCGACCAATTTCTTTTTTCTTACAGGAGCCAATATGGCCGGGAAAAGTACTTTTATTAAAGCAATAGGTTTGTCCGTTTTTTTGGCCCATCTTGGAATGGGGGTTCCGGCGAGGCACATGAAGTTATCCTTCTTTGACGGTCTTTTGAGTAATATACAGGTGCAGGATAATATTTTTCTGGGGGAGAGCTATTTTTTTAATGAGGTCCAGCGGATTAAAAAAACCATTATTAAGATCAATGATGGCAGAAAATGGCTGATACTGATTGATGAAATGTTTAAAGGAACGAATTTTCAGGACGCCATGCAATGTTCTGTTATGGTTATTGAAGGGCTGTTGAAAATGAAAGACAGCCTTTTTGTCTTATCTACCCATCTGTATGAAATAGCAGAGTCACTAAAAAAACATGCCAACATCACTTTCCGTTATTTCGAAACCGCTCTGATAGATGAGGAACCCCAATACAGTTATCAGTTGAAAGAGGGAATTTCTAACGATCGCCTGGGATTTTTGATCTTGAAAAAAGAAAAGGTCCTGGATCTGTTGCATAATATTAAGAGAGATAACGAGCAAAGATTTGAGTAAAAGGATGTTGTGACCGATTGGCCTTTCTCTAAAAAGGGTTATATTTACTTCTCATCGCAAATAACGATCTACACTTATGCTGGTAAAAACTTACGGAAGTGCGGTTCATGGAGTTAATGCAATTACTATTACACTGGAAGTGAACGTGGGGCAGGGTGTGAGTTATTTCATCGTTGGTTTACCGGATAATGCAGTGAAAGAGAGCCGGCAAAGAATTGAAGCGGCCATCAAAAACAACGGTTTCAGGATGCCGCATAATAAAGTGATCGTAAATATGGCTCCGGCCGACATCAGGAAAGCCGGGTCGGCTTATGATCTTCCGATTGCGCTGGGTATATTGGCGGCGAACGAACAAATAAAACTGCCGGAAGTAGAAAAATATATCATTATGGGAGAACTTTCTCTGGATGGTTCGGTGATGCCCATAAAAGGGGCTTTGCCCATTGCTATCAAAGCCAGAGAAGAAAAATTCAAAGGGCTGATCGTTCCCGAGGCCAATGCCCGGGAAGCTGCGATGGTCAACAACCTTGACGTATATGGGGTGAACCACTTAAAAGACGTAATTGATTTTTTTGAGGACCCTGCCGTGGTAAAGCCTGTATTTGTAGATACCCGCCATGAATTTTTTGAATCACAATATGATTTTGATATAGACTTTAGCGATGTCAAAGGGCAGGAAAACATCAAAAGAGCCATGGAGATCGGGGCGGCCGGAGGGCATAATCTGATTCTCATTGGTCCGCCGGGAGCGGGAAAGACCATGCTGGCTAAGCGTCTGCCAACCATTCTTCCTCCCCTGACATTAAAGGAAGCGTTGGAAACGACAAAGATCCATTCTGTAGCCGGAGTGCTGCCTGAAAAATCTACCCTGGTATCCCGCCGTCCTTTTCGGTCTCCGCATCATACCATCAGCGACGTGGCGCTCGTAGGCGGAGGCAGTGTTCCGCAGCCCGGAGAAATATCTTTGGCACATAATGGAGTCTTGTTTTTAGATGAATTGCCGGAATTTAAGCGCACGGTACTGGAGGTCATGCGACAGCCGATGGAAGAACGCCGGGTAACCATTTCCAGGGCCAGGGTGACACTGGATTTTCCTGCGAGCTTTATGCTGGTCGCCTCTATGAATCCCTGCCCCTGCGGTTATTTTAACCATCCCGAAAGGGAATGTACCTGCCCGCCGGGAGCGGTTCAGAAGTATTTGAATAAGATCTCCGGACCGCTGCTGGATCGCATAGATTTGCATGTGGAAGTGACCCCGGTTCCTTTTTCCGAACTTTCGGCTACACGAAAGACCGAGTCCAGTGAGGCCATCCGGCAACGGGTGATCAAGGCGAGGGAGATACAGGCGGCAAGATTTAAAGATCAGGAAGGTCTTTATTGTAATGCGCACATGGCCAGCCGGCTTCTCAAAAAGATCTGTGCCATTGACAAACCGGGTCAAAACCTGTTGAAAGTGGCCATGGAGCGGCTGCAGCTTTCTGCGCGTGCGTATGATCGCATCTTAAAAGTATCCCGAACCATAGCAGATCTGGAAGGTTCGGAGGCTGTAAAACCCGAACATTTGGCCGAAGCCATACAATACAGGAGCCTGGACCGGGAAAATTGGGGCGGTTGACAAAGAAGCCATTTGGAGGGCCGGGGCTTCGTATATATGTAACCAAAACGCTCAAGGTCAACTTTTTAAGAAATATTTTTTGATATTTTTTAAAAAAGATTAATTTTAGCTGGTGTTTTCTTTAAACATTAATTAAATTTCTTTCTGTTATGGTACGAAATCTATTTTGTGGAGCCTTATTTCTTTTCTTTTTTGGAATTCTGGGCGCCCGAGCACAGCAATTGACCGTTAGCGGAACGGTAAAGGACGCAGAAACCGGACAGGCATTGCCCGGTGTAACTATTGCTGTTAAAGGAACAACTACCGGAACTTCAACCAATTCTGCCGGAGCGTTCCAGTTGAGTGTCCCTGATGCAAAGGACACGTTAAAAGTCTCTTATATCGGCTACCAAACGAAGGAGGTAGCAGTAAACGGACGTGGAACGATCAATATTGAATTACAAAGCCAATCTTTAAAAATCAATGAGCTGGTTGTGACCGGCTACCAAACAAAACAAAAAGGAGAACTTACCGGCGCTATATCACAAATTGACGGAAGCGAGATTTCAAAATCTCCTACTCCGAATTTAACAAGGAACCTGGAGGGCAGGTTACCCGGTTTGAAAATAAATGATAGAGGCGGGGAGCCCGGGTCGGCTAATATGAATATACTCATTCGCGGTCAGGAAACTTTTGGAGAAAATGCGCCCCTGGTCATTGTGGATGGTATCCCCTCAAGTACGAGCCAATTGGCCAACCTCTCTTCTGATAATATAGCAAGCGTGAGTGTGTTAAAGGATGCTTCTGCAGCCATTTACGGCGCCAGAGCCGCGAACGGGGTGATCGTGGTAACTACAAAAAGAGGGAAGAAGGGGCAATCCAGTATTACCATTGATGCCAATACCGGAGTCTCCACTTTTACTATTCTTCCGAAAATGATGAGCGCTTACCAAAATGCCAAATATCAAAGTGAGATGGAGACCCGGTATGGAAGAGTTCTGACCTATTCAGAAGAAGACCTGGAGTTGTTCAAAAACGGCAGTCAGCCATTGACGCATCCGAATACCAACTGGTACGATGTCACTTTAAGAAAATATGCGCCACAAAGCCAGGCTTCCATAACCGCTCAGGGCGGAAAAGACAATGTACAATATTTTGTGGCCGGGAACTATAACCACAAAGGATCCCTTTTTCATGGCGGGGATATGTACTACGATAGGTACCAGCTGAGATCAAATATAGATGCACAGATAATGAAGTATTTGAAGATAGGGTTTGATCTGAGCGGAGAATTACGGCATGCACATCAAACTTCCATGGACCAGGAGGCGCTTTTCCATCGGGTTCAGCTTTCAAGGCCAATGGACGTTGCCGTTTATCCCAATGGTTTACCGGGTCGTGCAGCAGTAGGTTATAACCCTGTTATCGGAGCTACTGATGAGGCCGGCTGGAATGATACAAAAGAAAAGCTGTTTACTTCCAGATTGTCTTTGGACTTAAACTTGGACTGGATCACAGACGGTTTGAGTTTAACGGGCATAGGATCTTTTAATGAGAATATTATCGGCAATAAGGTTTTTGATAATATCTGGGACCTTTATTCCTATAATGTACAAACCGGTCAATACGATCCTTCAGTAGGTACGGTAAATGAAGGGCAGACCTTTTCTACCCTGACCCAATATAATTTAGAACGTCAGCAGAAGTTCTTAAACGTTTCATTAAAATACAGAAAAAGCTTTGGAGATCACAACATCAATGCTTTTGTTGCTTATGAGGTTCAGGAAGGCGGGCTTGATAGTCTGGCCGGATTTCGAAGGGATATCATCAGCGCACAAAAACCTTATCTGGATTTGGCCGGTACGACCAACCAGACCACCGGGGGAATAGCCGGGAATTCGGGACGGGTGAGTTATTTCGGGACGGTCAGCTACGATTATAAAAGAAAATATTTACTGGATTTTACAATCAGACGCGACGGCTCGTTTAACTTCCCCAAAAAAGGTAGATTTGGTACCTTCCCCAGTGTATCGGCAGGTTGGACCATTTCGAAAGAGCCGTTTATGTCGGGTAGCAGAAGCTGGCTGGATAATCTGAAGATCAGATCTTCCTATGGGTTGATGGGAAACGACCAGGTGCCCAGTTTCCAGTATCTCACTCAATATGAACTCAGCAGTAATTTAGGATACTATATTTTTGGAGATCCTCCGGCAAGATACAATGGCTTTTTGCAAACCAATACCCCCAACCCCGATATTACCTGGGAGGTGGCTAAAGATTTTGATGTGGGGATAGACGCGGTTTTGTTTAATAACAAATTGACGGTGACTGCCGATTACTTCTATGATAAGAGAAGACGTATCCTGATTAAACGTAGCGGGGGTGTACCGGACTATACCGGGATCTCTCTGCCTCAACAAAACCTGGGAAAAATAAATAACCACGGTTTTGAATTGCATGCGGGATATCAAACCAGACACAATGACTGGGGATATGATTTTAGTGGAAACATTAGTTATAACAAAAATAAGGTTATTTTCATGAGCGAGCCCAAGGGTCTTCCGGATTACCAAAAACAAACCGGCCATCCTATAAAATCATACCTGGTTTACCTTTCTGATGGAATATTTCATGATAAAGCAGATGTAGAGGCTACCAAGGCAAAGCTCGATGGAACTTTGCCGGGAGATATTAAATATAAAGATGTGAATGGAGACGGCAAAATAGACGGATTAGATATGGTCCGGGTGTTTTCATCTCCCATACCCAGGGTTCAGTACGGAGTTACGGCGGGCGTATCCTATAAAAATTTCAATTTAAGTATTTTTCTGCAAGGGCAGGCTCAGGCAAAGGATTATATGTCTCATGAAAGAGGAGGACAATCGAACCTTCCGGAATACTATTATACCAAGAGGTGGACGAAAGACAATCCAAAGGGACCATATCCCCGAGCTTTTGACAGACAGGATTTTTATGAAATTGCACATCCTTCGGACTTTTGGTTATATAACGGCGCTTTTATGAGGCTTAAAAATTTATCTTTTTCTTATGGTTTGCCTTCAAATGTTTTATCTAAGACCGGTATTAATAGTGTAAACTTTTATATCAGAGCGTACAATCTTTTGACCTGGGAAGCAATGAGTCGTAGAATGGGCGGACAATATTTTGATCCTGAGCTAAATGGGGATACAATCAATGGCAACGAAGGATCTGGAAAATATTATCCTCAGGAAAAAACAGTAGTTGTGGGGGTATCCATTCAATTATAAGCTAATTTAAAAAGAAATTATTATGAATAAATTAAGAAGTTATTATTTCCTCTTATTGGTTCTCCTGCCCTTATTTTTAGGTTGCCAAAAAGAAGTATTGGAAAAACAACCCCAGCAATTCTTCACCGGGGAGGACATTTGGAATGATATTAATCTGGTTAAAGATTATGTCGTGAACAACTATAATGCATTGGGCGGATGGAGTATTGATCCGACGATGGGTATTGCTATGCCTTGTACACTGACGGATGATGCTTATCAGATGTTCAATTATGGGAATATCTGGGAGACGAATGCCGGACAGCTTTCTCCTGATGATATGAATATCTGGGCCAACACGTGGAGCGATGCGTACAAATACATTAAAAATGTCAACACATATTTAGATCATATTAATGATGTGGAGGCTCCGGATAGCATTAAAAAAGGACTTACCGGCCAGATGATTTTTATAAGGGCCTGGGAATATGCCCATCTGCTGAATTTCTTCGGCGGGGTTCCTATCATTACCAAAGTATATGATCTGAACGGAAATTTTGATGCAAAAAGGGATTCTTATAAAGAAGGAATAGACTGGGTAGTAGGACAGTTGGACTCTGCTTTGAACATGGTACCCGAAACGGTGTCCTCCAAGGATTGGGGAAGAGTAACCAAAGGCGCTGTCCTTTCCCTCAAATCAAGAGTTTTACTATATGCTGCGAGTAAATTGCATGATCCTGGATCACAACCCAACGGACCGCTTTATACATATGATGTGGCAGATAAATGGGAAAAAGCGGCAGCGGCAGCGAAAGCGGTAATTGACATGGATCAGTATGCATTGGTACCGGTTAATAACTGGGAGGATTATCAGCAATTATTTTTACACAATAATTCAGAGATCATATTTGCAAGGCCTTATGATGCGCAATATCTGCAATATGGGCCTAATCTCGGTCAGTTAAATACGCCGAATGGATATCACGGATGGTCGGGAAATGTTCCCACGCAGAATGTAGTGAATGCGTTTGAAATGAAAGATGGTAAATCTATAGAAGAATCATCTCTTTATGATCCTTCGGCCAATAAAATATATGAGAACAGGGAGTTACGCTTTTATGCCGATATTGTCTATAATGGATGTACTTATAGGGGGAGAGCTGTAGAATTTTTCTTACCCGGCGGAAAAGACTCTCCCGATGGCAGCGAAGGATGGAATTATGCGAGAACCGGTTATACCATGAGAAAACACATGGATGAATCCGTAGATTTTCAAAATACGAATCCCACCACCCCAAGGATATTTTTCAGATTACCGGAAATTTATTTGAATTATGCCGAAGCAGAATATCATCTGGGTCATGAGGATATTGCAAGAATGTATGTTAATAAGATCAGAGCAAGAGTACATTTGCCGGATATTCAATCATCAGGGGAAGCGCTTCTCAGTGATATAAGGCATGAGCGTAGAATTGAGCTGGTTTTTGAAGGATATCACCGATACAACGATCTGCGCAGATGGATGCTTGCCGACAAGTATCTTAATGAAAATGCCATGGGAATCGGATGGAAGAAAAATAACGGCGTCCTGTCGTACGAGATCGTTCAAAATCAGATTAGAACGTTTAAAGCCCAGATGTACTATATCCCCATTCCCAGGGCTGAAATTCAAAAAACAGATCTGGAACAAAACTGGAATTATTGATAAATTGTGGCTTGCGTTATGTATAGTTCAAAAAGATTTACAGACCATTTTTGGATCGTATTTTCTTTTCTGCTTTTATCGACAGGATGCCGGGAAAAAGAAACAAAAAAATTGGGAACTACTTTGTTACCGTATCCTCAGGAGATAAAATACCATGAAGGGACTTCTTTCTCTCCCGGGGAAATAAAGACCATTTATCTATATAAGAACGCGGACAAGTCGGATGAATTTGCAGCTCATTTATTACAGGAGCAGGTAGAGCGCCTTTTCGGAAACCAGCCGGAGGTGCGAGAAGTCGATTCTTATAAGAATCTTGCCAAACCGGCTATTTTGTTAGGCCTTCCCTCGAAGGATAAGATGTTCTCCGGATTTTGCGCCTCCATTAAACTTCCCGTACCTAAAGCAGGAACTGAAGAATCCTACGTTTTGGATATAAAAAATAAGCTGATCACCATTTCGGGAGGAGGAGCCGCGGGGCTCTTTTATGGGATACAAACGATGGACCAGCTTTTAGAAAATGCCAGATGGGAAAAACAGGCGTTGCAGGGACAATTGATAGAAGACTGGCCGGATATAAAATTGCGGTGGGTGCATTTTGATGAAAAACATCATCTCGATCGCTATAATTATCTCAAAAAGGCCATTGCCAGACTGGCCCGGTATAAGGTAAACGGCGTTGTGTTTGAGCTGGAAGATAAATTTGCCTACCATTCTCATCCGGTTATTGCGGCTCCCCATTCTCTGACGCCCCGACAGGTAAAAGAGCTGACCGCCTATGCACATCAATACCATATTGATATTATTCCTTTAGTACAAGGCTTGGGGCATGCGGGTTATATTTTGAAGCATCCTGAATTCAAAGCGCTTCGTGCCGATCCGGCGAGCGATTGGGCATTTAATCCGCTTAAGGAGGGGACCTATGATCTTTTGTTTGATCTGTATCGGGAAACGATCAAAGCTACTCCCGGGGTTAAATATTTTCATGTTGGAGGAGACGAAGTTCGCTTTACAGGAAACAATCCCCAATTGCAGTCCTACAAAAAAGAACATGGAGAATTTAGCCTGTACTTGAAATGGCTGAACAGGGTACATGACTTTTTGAAAAAGCAGGACCGGACGATGATCTTTTGGGATGATATGCCGTTGAAAATTGCGGGGATCTGGAAGCTGATGGGTCAAACCCAAATTTCAGGCCGCAAATTCGATTCCCTTTGGAAGGCGGGTACGGAAAAGCTGGACAAAGTGATAGATAAATTTCCTTCGGATGCCGTTTATATGCAATGGACTTATAGCAAGGCCGGTGAAGGGAATGCGCGCTTAATAGACTGGTTTAAAAAACATAGGATCGCAGACATGAGTGCGACGGCGATACAGAACAGCCGGCCGTTGATTCCGGATTATAGTAAAAAGCCTGCCAATATCAAAAGCTTTATTGCACTTAGCGCCCGGAAGCATGTAAGTGGAGAACTTTGTACCGCCTGGGACGATAGCGGCCTCCATTTTGCCACTTTCTGGATGGGATTTTTAGCCTCTGCAGAATACGGTTGGACGCATGAGAGCCCTGATTCTATTCGTCAATATTGGGATAAATACCTATACCGGTTTTTTGGGCCGGACACCAAAGGACTTTATACGGCTTTTCATAACTTATCGAAACGGGTACATTTCTGGAATACGGCCGTTATGAGGAAAGGCACAAAGCGCACTTTCCGGAAAGACAGGCTTATAGCTCTTCCCTCTATGAAGGAGCCCCCGGAGGGCAGCTGGAGTGATCATTTCCATACGTTGATGGAAAAGGCAAATGAAGAAAAGAAAAAAAATGCAGCGGCTGTAAAAGTGTTGGAAAAAAACATGGATCGTGTAAAGCGTAATGCGTATAATTTGGAAGTGTTTGCTTCAATGGGCCGGTTTATGGAGGCAGATGCGGAGTTGGTACTTTCCATCGGGAAGATGGCCCGATATGCAGATAAAGCGGCGGAAGCGAACAAGAATGGAGATACAGGCGAGGTGGTTTCCGACTTGAATGAAATGGCGACGGTAGCCGACTCTGCCTGGGAGGCCTATCAGACAAGTTATGATAAGCTGAAGACGGTATGGCAGATTTCTCGTTATCCAAAGGGAGGGAAGGGTTTTGTACCTGATCGTTACCATCATTTTGCATCCAGAAGAGAAGATCTGTCTTATTTGATTATGCCGGAAGCGGAGATGGATTTGCCGGGGTATGCCCAAAAGTTGCGGGCGTTGGCCCATAGTTATGAGAAAAAGTAGGCGGTTGCCGTATCGAAAGTGCGATGACCGGCATTTATTGCTTTATTAAAATATTTTATCACCGTTAAACATCCGAAATATGAAAAACAACAGGAGAGATTTTTTAAAACTAAGCGGATTAACCGGCTTGGGATTTGTGAGCAGTGGATTTATAAAAAATGCAGCAGGTCAAATATCCAATGAGGCGCTTATTAAAAAACTCTACAACCCGGGAAAACAACATTTTAACATGTGCGGCTATGCCGCGCCCAAAATAGATACGGTTCGCGTGGGATTTATAGGCTTGGGGCAAAGAGGGCCGACCCATCTTAGAAACATGACCAAATTGGAAAATGTTTCCATTAAAGGGGTTTGTGATATCCGGCCTGATTATGCGGAAAGGGCCAGGAAGATGGCCGAGGATGCCGGTCATCACCCGAAAGTTTATACCGATAAGGCCGATGCCTGGAAAAGAATGTGTGACAGCGGAGATATTGATTTAGTCTTTCTTGCCACGCCCTGGGATCTCCACACGATCCAGGCGGTATATGCCATGGAACAAGGTATTCATGTATGTAGTGAAGTGAATATTGGATTAACATTGGAAGATTGTTGGAGAGTAGTGGAAACCTCTGAAAAAACAAAGCGGCATTGCATGATGATGGAAAATTGTTGCTATGATTTTTTTGAAATGCTTACTTTAAATATGGCGCGACAGGGATATTTTGGAGAGATCGTGCATGGAGAAGGAGCTTATAATCACAATCTTTACGATCTGAATTTTAAGAAAGACGGGTATTATGAAATGTGGAGATTGCGTGAAAATACGAAACATAACGGAAACCTCTATCCAACACACGGATTGGGTCCCATATGCCAGATCATGGATATCAACAGGGGGGACAAGATGGACTATCTTGTATCCGTTTCAACCAACGATTTTATGATGGAGAAAAGAGCTGAGGAATTTGCAGCAAAAGACAGCTTTTATGCGCCTTATGTGGGTGCGCAATACCGGGGGAATACGAACATTACAACCGTTCGTACACACAAAGGCCGCAGCATTATGATAGAGCATGATGTGACGTCTCCCAATGTGTATTCCCGGATCCATAAAGTGGTGGGGACAAAAGGAACCGCCCTCAAATACCCCCTTCCGCCGAAGATTTCTAACGGGGGACATGAATGGCTGAACGAGGAAGAAATGAAGGAAGTGAATGAAAAATATCAGCCGGCCATTGTTAAAAAAGTAGGAGAAATGGCCAAAAAGGTAGGCGGACATGGCGGTATGGATTTTATAATGGACTGGCGTACGATTGATTGTATCAGAAACGGGTTGCCCCTGGATCAGGACGTGTATGATGCGGCCCTCTGGAGCTGTATTTTTCCTTTGAGCGGATTATCAGTTGCAAACCGCGCGCAGACGTTGGATGTTCCGGACTTCACCCGGGGTTCCTGGAAAACGAACAAGCCTATAGATATCAAGCTGGACAAGGGGGCTAATACAAGGGTGAAAGCATAAGGGATATTCATTTTGTTAAAAACCGGAGTTGTATGTATGAACAAGATGTTATGGGTATTGATCTTGTTTGCTTTCTCCGGGTATCATACTCAGGCACAGGAAATCACCGGTACGTGGAGTGGAGTTTTAAATGTGCATGATCTACAGCGGTTAACGCTGGTATTTCATATAAAGGATACTTCCGGTGTCCTCAGCGCTACGATGGATAGTCCGGACCAGCATGCATTGGGGATCCCGGTTTCTAAAATTGCCTTTAATGCCCTTCATCTTCATTTGGAAGCGGCTAATGGAGTAATTGTGTATGATGGCAAATTCATGACCGATTCCATTAAAGGGATCTTCAGGCAAAACGGAATGAGCCTGCCCTTAGTTTTATATAAAGGGAGGTTTCACAAAAAGGCGCCTGTTCGACCGCAGCAACCCAAACCGCCATTTTCTTATAAAAGTGAAGACGTTCAGTTTACCAATGAAAAGGCGAATATTAAGCTGGCAGGCACCTTAACCTTGCCAAAACAAGGCCGTTCTTTTCCGGCTGCCATCTTGATTTGGGGCAGCGGTCCGAATGATAGAGATGAAACCATTGCGGAACATAAACCCTTTTTGGTCATAGCGGATTATCTTACTCGTAAAGGACTTGCGGTACTTCGTTTTGATAAACGTGGGGTGGGAAAATCCGGGGGTGTTTACCAAACGGCTACAACGGCAGATTTTGCATCGGATGTAAGGGCAGCGGTTCAATATTTAGAAACCCGGCCGGAAATTAATCACAATAAAATGGGATTGATCGGTCATAGCGAAGGAGGGATTATTGCCCCCATGGTGGCTGCCGGTAATAAAAAGATAGATTTTATCGTATTGTTGGCCGGTCCCGGTTTTGATGGCGCCGAATTGTTGCTGATGCAGGAGAAGGCGATCGGGGAAGCAAGGGGTATCCCGGCTAAAAAATTAAAACAACAGCAGGACGAGAATCGAAGCCTCTTTCAAATAATAAAAACCTCGAAGAATCCGGATTCTCTTACTCAGGAGCTGTCAGAAAAAATAGCCTCCTATCTTCCTGATAGCCTTTCGCGGCAACAAAAGAAAAAGATAACCTTTAGAAAAATTAGGGGATTGACCGGTCCCTGGATGAAATATTTTTTAATAAACGACCCGGCAGATTACCTGAAAAAAGTGGAGTGCCCCGTATTGGCTATGGACGGAACAAAAGATTTGCAAGTCCCTGCAGCAAGCAATCTAGCGGCGATTAAAAAGGCATTAACCCAAGGAGGGAATAAAAGAGTAACGACAAAAATATTCCCGGACTTGAATCATTTGTTTCAAAAGGCAAAAACGGGCTTGCCGATAGAATACGGAAAAATTGAACAAACTTTTTCCCCGGAGGTACTGGAATATATGGGAGATTGGATATTGGAGCAGGTGAAGTAGCAATAGCTTTATTTTTACAATCCCCATTTTTTCATCTTGATGTAATTTTCCCCGGCACATTGAAGGGATGAGATTCCCTGGTAGGATTCTTGTTCAATGATGAAGTATTGGATGTCATTTTGGGCTATGGCATTATCTATTATGGATTTTATAGGGACTTCTCCTTTCCCTAAAACGGTACTCTCATAGCCGTTGTTCATTTCTCCCTTGCTTTTGATCTTAAACTCATCCTTCACATGCAATAGTGGAAACCGGTGAGGATAGGCTTTTAACAGGTCTGTTATCTTTCTTTTCTCGTTTTGCAGCTCGCCATACATGTTCCCGATGTCCAGCTCCTGCGTAACCAGACGGGGGTCTGTGTTTTTCAAGATGATATCGTATAGTCTTTCATGATTTAATAAAACATCGAAAGAAAAATCGTTGTGATAGCCAAATTTTAATCCTTGTTTTTTGCAAAAAGCTCCACATTTATTGAATATATCCAAAAGCCGCATCAGCTCTTCTTCATTTTTTTGAGCCCGATCGCTTAGCGCCGGAGTGATCAAATATTGCTGGCCTGCCGTTACTGCATCTTCAACGGTATATTTCCATTGATCTGTAAACTCTTTTTTAACCGGGTCCCAGTCTTTTATACCCATATCCACATGGCCGCTAAACATGTTTAGTCCGAGATCATCCAATATTTTTTTAAACTCATTGGCGGTGTAACCATAAAATTTCCGGTCTTCATAGCCCGCATGTTCAATGTTTTTATATCCTATTTTGACCAATTGTCTCAAAGTACTTTCAGGGTCTTTTTTCATATCATCCCGAACGGTCCACAATTGAATCCCCAGCTTGGCCTTTGCTTTTGAAAAAGCAAAGAGGGAACCGGGTATAACCGTAGCTCCTGCAAGTATGGCGGCGCTTCCTTTTAAAAAAGATCTGCGGGATGTGATCATGCTTCTGATTTTATTAAATGATGAATTACATTTCCAGGACTGGATTTATAGCCTCTTAAATGTATCATTTTACCAGGCGGTTTAACTGGTCTTTCAGCCCCCGTATTTTGGTTTTACGTTGTTCCAGATCATTTTCTGCTTTTCGGATATCGTTGTCGACAGCGTAGATCTTTTTGTCTGTCTTACGCAATTTTTTCCGGATCTTTTTCCGTGCTTTGAGGTCAAGTGTCCCACTTAACGAACTTTTAAGATCATATTCTTTTTTGATCCATTTTTGTTTATCTTTTAAAAGCTTTTTGTATTTAGAGCCGGCTTTTTCCAGATCTTTCTTCTCTTTGGAGATCTGTTGTTGAAGGGCGTATTGATTTACATCTTTCTGAAAATGATTGAGAAAATCGAGTGCTTTTTGAGAAAGTTCCTGATCGAATTCTTTGCCCATAAAGTTGTCTTTCCCTTTTGAAATAAACAGCTTCAGGATAGCCGTTCCCTTTCTTTTGCCGTCTATTTGAAAATACAGGTCTAAGGGGGTGGACGCAAGGACGGGGTAAACTACCGACATGCAGGTGACGGTATTTTTTTTGGATTTGGCTGAGATATGATCTTCTTTGAGCCGGGATAAAAGAGCGCCTTTCACGATTTCCGGAGCGTAGGGAAACGTATTTTCGAACACGGGATGTTCGTTTTTGTTGATCTCGGCCCTGGATTCTATGGCCTGGGAGAAAGAGGGAGTAGCCATACAGATGCTGGCAAAACAAAGCGCAAAGACCAGAAATCCGGAAAGTTTGTATTTCTTTTGCATCTTTTATTCTTTAAAGCGGAAATTTTTTTAAAGATACTTTATTTTATCCGTGAAGTTCAAAAATCCTGCCTAAAGCGGGTATTATGTTATTTTTGTTAAAATTTAGACTGATTTGAGTTCTATCCGAAAATTAGCGGGACAAACCGTTTGGTATGGCGCAAGCAATATAGGGGCGCGTTTTTTGAATTATCTGCTTACACCGCTGATCACTTATCTGCTCCATAATCCCGAAGGGGTAAAAGATTATGGGAATTACAGTTTGCTGTATGCGTGGATTGCCGTAGCCAATATTATATTCACTTATGGTTTTGAGACCGGCTTTTTTCGTTTTTATAATAAAGAGGGGGCCGATAAAAAAACTATTTTTCAAACCACCTTTGGTTCGATCGTAATAAGCACCATTGGGTTGGCCAGCCTGCTCATCCTTTTCAGGAATCCCATTAACCGGTTCCTGGGTCTGGACGGACCGGGTGAATATATCTCCTGGTGCGCTCTTTTAATAGGTTTGGATGCCCTTTCTGCCATCCCTTTTGCCAAATTGCGGCAAGAGGAACGGCCCAGGAAATATGCATTCGTGAAGTTGTCCGGTATTGTGGTAAATATCCTATTTGTACTTTATTTTCTGGTTTATCTGCCGAATCATTTTGAAACCTACCCCAATGCTTTTTTGTCGGATTGGTACCGCCGGAACAATGCAGTAGGGTTTTTGGTATTGGCCAATCTATTTCAAAATATTTTTGTTTTTTCCATTTTGTTTGGAGAATGGAAGGCTTTTCGTTTCAGGATCGATGGAAAACTGTGGAGGGACATTTTCCGATACAGTTCTCCCATAATTTTTATAGGTACGGCGGCCATGATCAATGAGGTGATGGACCGGCAAATGCTGGCGATGTTTTTGCCCCTTCCTCCGGATGCCGCTAAGAGGATAGTGGGTATTTATGCGGCCAATTACAAATTGGCTATTCTGATCTCCCTCTTCATTCAGGCTTTCAAAATGGCTGCCGAGCCCTTCTTTTTCAGCCAGGCGCGCGATAAAAATGCCCCCCGGATTTATGCGCGGGTGATGAAGTGGTTTGTGATTACCATGGCTGTCGCTTTTTTGTTTACTTCGTTGTATCTGGATATCTGGAAATATTTTATCGGAAATGCTTATCGCAGCGGTCTGGGAATTGTTCCTATTTTGCTGGCGGCTAATATTTGCCTGGGCGTCTATTACAACCTTTCTATCTGGTACAAATTGACTGATAAAATGATGATGGGATTGTATATAACCTTATTGGGCGCCGTGATCACCTTAATGGGAAATTACTTTTTTATCCCTCAATTTGGCATGTATGCTGCAGCCTGGGCCACCTTCTCCTGCTATTTTCTGATGATGGTTGCCGCGTATCTGCTGGGACAAAAATATTATCCGATACCTTATAATGTAGGAAAATGTGCGCTTTTCCTGGCGGCCATGCTGGCCTTGTTTTTTATTCATACCGGGGTTGAAAAGCTGACTGCTTCTCTCGGGCTCCGTCTGCTCGCTGCTACCGTACTTATGTTGGTGTTTTTGTCATTTGTGGTATGGGTTGAGCGAAAAGAAATAAAGGAACTGCCTGTGGTCCGAAAATGGATGAAGTAGAGGCAGGGACAACCATTAAAATACCATTGAACGGAATTCATGAGATATGGGTGTAATAATAAGCATTAAAGAATCGCCTCATGTCTAAGATTGTCAAAATAAGCCCGAGGATTGTATTTCCGGCGGACTCTTTTTATATTTACTTTTTACTATCATGAAGGAGAAACGACCTTTTTCATTAAAAGAACGCTTACAAAGCTTCGGTTATGCTTTCAGAGGGCTGAGCCGCTTTTTTAAAACGGAACACAATCTTTGGATCCATCTCGCGGCCACTTTTGCGGCTGTTCTTCTGGGGTTCGTATTTCATATTTCTGCAAATGAATGGCTGGCCATCCTTATTGTGATCGGCATGGTGATCAGCGCCGAAGCTTTCAATACCTGTATCGAGAAGATCATGGATCATCTGGCGCCGGGCCGGCATGATAACGTGCGGTATATAAAAGACCTGGCCGCCGGGGCCGTACTGGTCACGGCTGTTGTTGCAGCCATTGTAGGAATAATCGTTTTTTTACCGAAAATAACGGGCCTGTTTTAATAATCGCCCAATGTTGCCGGTAACTGTGCCATGGCGCTATCATATTGTTCTTTATTAGGAGCCACGCCGTGCCATTTATAATTTCCTTCCATGTAGTCCACTCCCTTGCCCATGGCCGTATGCATGATGATGGCAATGGGTTGTCCCTGGCCGGTCAGTGATTTGGCCTCCTCCAGTTTAGCGATCACTTTTTCGATATTGTTTCCCTCGGGTAGCTGGAGGACTTTCCATCCAAAGGCTTCAAATTTTCTGCCTACGTCTCCGAGACCTGCAACATCCGTTGTGGTTCCGTCAATTTGAGCGTCATTACGGTCAATAGTAGAAATAAGATTGTCCACTTTATGATGAGCCGCGAATGTGATCGCTTCCCATATCTGCCCCTCTTCCAGTTCGCCATCTCCGTGCAATGAAAAAACAAGATGATCATCTTTGTTCAATTTCTTAGTTAATGCCGCACCAATAGCCACGCTCATGCCCTGGCCAAGAGAGCCGGTTGCCACACGTATGCCGGGCAAACCTTCTTCTGTGGCCGGATGGCCCTGCAGGCGGGAGTCAATCTGGCGGAAGGTGGTTAATTCCTGGATGGGAAAGTACCCGCTGCGAGCCAGGGTACTGTAATAAACGGGAGAAATATGGCCATTCGACAGCACAAACACATCTTCGTCCCAGGCGTCCATATCAAAGTTCTTATTGTGTTTCATCACCTTAAAATAAAGGGCCGTAAAGTAGTCTGCACAGCCCAAAGAACCGCCCGGATGACCGGATTGTGCTTCGTAAACCATTCTTACGCTGTCTCTTCTGATCTGTGTTGCAACATCTTGTAATGATTCCATATTTCTTGTAATTTGGGTCAAACCTACGGCAAAAATCTGAAAATTTCGAGTAAATAATATTTCTGCCTTCGGTAACACTTTCATAGATTTGCAACACCGTTTTCAAAAACTTAGCCATGCAGGACGACATTTCAAAAATTCTGAAAGCCGCCAGGGCGCGGATGGAAAAAACCATTGACCATTTTCAGGCCGAACTAACGAAGATCAGGGCCGGGAAAGTTTCTCCGGATATTCTGAATGGTATTCTTGTAAATTATTATGGGAATCCCACGCCTATTCAGCAAGTGGCCAATGTCAACGTAGTGGATGCGCGTACTTTATCCGTGCAACCATGGGAAAAGAACATGCTGCAAGAAGTGGAAAAGGCTATTTTGGCTGCCAATATTGGTATTACTCCTCAAAATGACGGGCAGCAGATCCGTCTTTTCATGCCCCCGATGACAGAAGAACATCGTAAAGAACTGGTAAAAAGGGCCGGTGCGGAAGCCGAGCAGGCTAAAGTCTCTATCAGAAACGAACGGCGCGAAGCCATGGATAAGGTGAAAAAGTTGCAAAAAGAGGATAACCTGAGCGAGGATGAGGCCAAAGGAGCGGAAGGCAATATACAAAATGTGACCGATGCTTTTGTGACGAAGATAGATACGTTTATGGCAGCAAAAGAAAAACAGATTTTGACCGTCTAAAACTTTGTGAAGCATGATCAAACCGTCTGTTCCGAAGGGAACACGTGATTTTGGGCCTGATGTTGTCAGAAGGAGAAATTTTATTTTAAATACCATCCGGAACGTTTTTGAAAAATACGGATTCCAACCCCTGGAAACCCCTGCTATAGAAAAGCTTTCTACGCTTACCGGGAAATATGGTGAAGAAGGAGATAAGCTCATGTTCCGGATTCTGAATAACGGGGATATTTTTTCTGAAGCCTCCGGTGCGAAGGATTCGAAGACACTGGCTGCACGAATTAGTAATAAGGCATTGCGTTATGACCTCACCATTCCATTTGCGCGTTATGTGGTTATGCACCGGAATGAAATTGTTTTCCCTTTCCGGAGATACCAGATCCAGCCCGTTTGGCGTGCAGATCGCCCTCAAAAAGGACGTTATAGGGAATTTTTTCAATGTGATGCCGATATCGTTGGCAGCGATTCACTGATTAATGAGCAAGAATTGCTGGCCGTCTATGACACGGTTTTTCACCAGTTGCACATAGAAGTATCGCTGCATGTGAACAACCGCAAGCTTTTGGCCGGACTGGCAGAAGTAATAGGCAAGGCAGATCGGTTGACTGACATCACCATAGCCATTGACAAATTAGATAAAGTTGGTTTGGAAGGAGTGAAAAGAGAATTGGGACAGCGGAATTTGTCGGATATTGATATAGCGGTTATTGAAAAATATCTGAATATTTCAGGCAACAATTCTGAAAAACTACA
This sequence comes from uncultured Chitinophagaceae bacterium, assembly GCA_964478125.1. Classification (GTDB taxonomy): domain Bacteria; phylum Bacteroidota; class Bacteroidia; order Chitinophagales; family Chitinophagaceae; genus FW021-bin31. Next base: position 39,576 of record CAYZGR010000019.1, read on the forward strand.
GCGGTTACAGGAGCTGTTAGAAAGCTCAGAAATGGCTCAAAAAGGGATAGCGGAATTGAAGACCGTTTTACAGGAAAACCTTTATTCTTTTCATTCGGATCTGATATTGAATCCCACGCTTGCCCGCGGACTCAATTATTATACAGGAACGATCCTTGAGGTTAAAGCGCCGAAGTCGGTAAAAATGGGAAGTGTTGGCGGGGGCGGCCGGTACGACGATCTGACGGGTTTATTTGGGTTGCCCGACGTTTCGGGGGTAGGCATATCATTTGGCGTGGACCGCATTTATGATGTGTTGGAGCAACTGAATCTGTTCCCCGAGATAATCGCCCAGTCAACGAAGGTCTTATTCTTACAAATGGAGCCGGAAGCGTTACCGCTGACTTTCAGATTAATGAAAAAATTAAGAGACGAAGACCTGCCTTCCGAGATATATCCTGATGCGGTAAAGTTTGACAAACAGCTGAAGTACGCCAATAAAAGAAAGATCCCTTATGTTGTCATTATTGGAGAAAATGAACTCAGGTCGGATAGCGTTAGTGTGAAGGACATGCTTAGCGGCCGGCAGGAGCAGATTCCCGGAGACAGGCTCTTAGAATATTTAATGGACAGAACCCGGTCGTAATGGACCTGATCCCCTCTCCGCCAGGGGCTTTTACAAGCGCTAGCGGGGACCTGATAATGCGGAGATCAATAGTTTTTATGTGTTCTTCTCGTTCTCCTCTTCTTCTTTTCCTTCTTTTTCAGAAAAAGTAAGGAGGTCATGCGCTTTGAGAAGCGGATACCATTTCAGCATTTTTTTCATGTCACTGATATAAACGCGGTCTTTATCAAGGGAAGGAAAAACTTTGTCAAAATAAGAGTGGATCTGCTCGTTATTGCTTAAGCCCGCAGGAGACGTCTCGGGTTCATTCTCCTTCATGGCTTTGAATACCTCCAATAGCGGGATGTTATCTTCATTTGTAAACACTTCAATACTTTCCAAAGGCGTGAAATTGTGACTGCGTGCAGCTACGAACTTTGTACTTTTTCCATCCAGGGTACGAACGATCGCGCCATCGCCCTTGCTGCTGATCAGTTGATATAAGCCCGGCATGCCGGTTACAGAAACGATTTCTTTATAATCCATCCTTTTTATTTTGCGTTCACTATTGACTTTTTAATCTAGCCTCCTCCGGTCTTCTTCCAATTGTATCATTTATTGATCCTCGGTTTTCGATTTGGGGGCGACAAAGGTAACAGATTTACTCATATTTTTGATATCCTCAAAGGTGAAAAGCGTAAAATAAATAAGGATGCCCATTGCGATGACGCCTGTATTCTAAAAAAGCCTGTCAACCCTTTAAAATCCACTTATCGCTATTCCAAGAGATAGCGGATTGATCTTTGGTCCTGCGGTTTGATTGAGCAAAGGAGTAAGGCTGTAGCTGGCGAAAGCGGCAAAATTACCATAGCCAATGCGCAAGGTACCGGCCACACGCCATTTCTCAAAGTAGTATTTGTTTTTTATTTTTTGGATTTGCCGAACCCCGCGCGATGGTTTTTTGGCTTTAGAATGGACGTCCAGCAGGGTTCCGAATTTCAATCCTATGGCTGCCTTAAAGCCCTTATTGGCATTCCCCGAGAAAGAACGATAACGCAATTCTATAGGAATTTCGAGATAGGTGGTGACCAGATGAAAACTCTTATATACCGAATCGGGGTTAAAATTGAGGGTGGAAGTAGGCCCGGCAATATCTAAGGTTTGATTTTTAAAAGCCATATGGCTTGCACTAATTCCCAGTCCGGGAGCCACACTGAAATGGGAATCATCATTTAAAGGGAAATCATAAGTGAAAGCGAAGTTAAAACCATGGGAAAAGCCTCCGGTCCGAATACTGTCCGGTGTTCCCAGCCAGGTATCATAGGTAAAGCTAAATATCATAAAATCTCGTGAGTGCTTTACCACGGAAGTGGCGGGCGACTGCGCATGGGCGCCACAGAATAAGGCCATTAAGCACAGGGCGGAAAGAAAAAACTTTTTCATGGAATCAGGGGTTGTTCATTTGGCTGCCAAAGGTAAGATTTTCAGGATAAATAACCATCTCCCGGCAAAACGGATCCTTGCTTGCTTTTTTATATGGAATAGAAACGGATTCTCAAAAGTAATTGGTTTTTATTTTAGGACCGGATGTTATAGGAGCACAGGTTCCTTTCATGCCGTAACGTTAATTTCCCAAAAGCAGGCTTTCACTATGTGAAATAGACAGCAGGCTAATCGTATCCTGTTATTATCGGGCCACCCGGCTATCTTTACGAAAAAGAATGTGAAACAGGGTGTTGTCATACTGTTCTTACTTTTTTCCCTCTCAGCCTGTTCGAAACAGGACACATACATAGGTACGCCATCCAAGGAGATGCAGGCTGATGAGGGTCTTACTATTACGAACTTCTCTGGCAGACGGACAGATGAGGGCATTCACCTCCGGTTCCGTACCGCTGGAGACCTATCTCAAATATCGTCTCTAAAAATATTTTCCGGGAGCAGCAGCAATGAACTTTGCATTATCGGGACCGTCAACGTGAAGAACGACGAGCCATCCGCGTATTTTTCTTTTGATGATACATATCCGAAAGGGCCCCCCACCTATTACATGATCGGAGTGGAAGATCTAAGTGGTACGGTTACCTATGTAAATAAAATCTGGACAATATACGACCCGAAGTAAAGTGTCTCTTCTTGATAGTAAATAAAAAATCTCGTGTGTGCTGCACGGGATCTTCTCCCCGCTGACATAAGGGTGAATATTTTGAATCATCCGCTGTATAGCCTGATTTGCTTTTTTAGGATGGCTTTGAAGGGTTTTGGCATGTCGCTAAATATTTTAATTACTTTTGCATAACAAAAGGTAATTACATGGCAGCTATGCGTCAGACCCAGCAGCAAAAAATGCTGCAAAAGCTTTCTCCCCAGCAGATTCAGTTGATGAAGTTGCTGCAGGTGCCTACTGCCAACCTTGAAGAACGAATAAAAGAAGAGATTGAAGAAAATCCGGCTCTGGATTATGGGGAAGATGAAGAAGAAAATGATAATTTTTCTCTGGAAGATGAAGAAGATTATGGTTCGGATAAGGAGGACGTGAGCCATGATGAGGAAGACATTGATCTTTCTGAATATCTGGGAGACGATGGAGACATTCCCGATTATCAGTTGAAAGGGGAAAGCTATTCCGGCGGGGAAGAAGACAACCAGACGATTCCCGTGCGTGTAGAAAGAAGTTTTCATGAATACCTGAAGACCCAGCTTTCCATGCTTCACTTGACGGATCGTGAGAAGAAAATAGCCAACCAGATTATTGGCAGCCTGGACGAAGCCGGTTATTTGAGACGAAGCCCCGAATCCATAGCTGATGACATGGCATTTTCTGAAAACCTGATCCTGGAGCCCAAAGAGATCGAGGGGGTTATAAAGAAGATCCAGAATTTCGATCCTGCCGGAATTGGGGCTTCCGATTTGCAAGAGTGCCTGCTTTTACAGTTAAACAGAAAAGATCCGGATGATCCGGATGTTCAAGTTGCCCAAAATATTCTGGAGGAATACTTTGAGGAATTTTCAAAAAAACACTACCAGAAGATCTGCCGGTCTCTCGATATTACAGAAGAACAGCTTCGCGATGCCATTGGGGAGATCACTAAATTGAATCCCAGGCCCGGCGGGAATTACGGCAGTGTTAATAAAGCGGAAAGTTACGTAGTTCCCGATTTCTTTATAAAAAGCAACAATGGGGAGTTAGAACTGTCCCTTAACAGTAAAAATGCACCGGACCTGCACATTTCTCACAGCTATAAAGAAATGTTGATGGCCTATGATGAAAGTAAGAAGAATGATAAACGACAGAAAGAGGCTGTAATGTTTATCAAGCAAAAAATAGATTCGGCCAAGTGGTTCATAGATGCCATCAAGCAACGGCAGCATACGTTGTTGAGCACGATGGAAACCATTATGAACTACCAGGAAGAATTTTTTATTACCAATGATGAGACCACGTTGAAACCCATGATTTTGAAAGATATCGCGGATCGTACGGGGCTGGACATTTCAACGATCTCCAGGGTGGCCAACAGCAAATATGTACAAACAGAATTTGGTATTTATAAACTAAAATATTTTTTCTCCGAATCGCTTTCCACAAATAGCGGCGAGGAGGTTTCTACACGGGAGGTAAAAAGAATATTACAGAACATCATTGAAGAGGAGGATAAAAAGAAGCCGCTGAGCGACGAGAAATTAACCAAAAAGCTCCATGAGAAAGGCTATAATATAGCAAGGAGAACGGTTGCTAAATATCGTGAGCAATTGGATATTCCGGTTGCCCGATTGAGAAAAGAGATATAATTATCCCTGAACAAAGTTCCTTATTTCATGGATCCAATTACACAGAACAAGAGCCATTCAGAGGTTACCGATCATAGGGATTCTCCGCACTTTTCCAGGGGGATAAGAGGTATTGCGATGAGCGTTAGTATCATTTTGCATCCGTTATTTATCCCGCTTATCGGGGCATGGCTTATTGTTCAGACGCATTATTATCAGTTTGCGGGATTCCATGGGAAGCAATTGATCCAATATTATGGTTCTGTTATTGCAAACGCGGTAGTTTTACCGGCTTTTACCGTCTTGTTTCTAAGAAAGCTTCATTTTATTTCTTCAATACAAATGGAGCGGAGACAGGATCGCGTGATCCCTTATATTGCCACTATGACCTTTTATTTCTGGACCTATCTGGTTTTTAAACATCAGCAGATGATGCCGGGAGTCATAAAAGTATTTTTGCTTGGCAACTTTATCGCCGTTATTTTGGCCTTTCTGAGCAATTTGAAAATGAAAATCAGCATGCACACCCTGGGGATGGGCGGATTGATAGGGCTGATATTTTGTTTCCTTGATAATCCGTATATCCGGATTGCAACTCCTTTGATGATCGTGCTCCTGGCGGCAGGTGTGGTGGCCAGCTGCCGGTTGATCCTGCAGGCCCATACCTATCGGGAAATATATATGGGGGCCGCATTCGGCATTTTTGCCCAACTGCTCGCATCCTGGATCATTTAAATTGTGTAAATTCGCTAAATAATCACAAAGGAGTCATCATGGAAACATTCATCATACATCCACAGACTAAAAAGCGATTGGCTGTATTATCTGAAAGGGCTATGGTGATTTTCCATATTGTTGATCTGTGAGTATCTTGAGAGATCATAATGATCTGCGTTCTATTATAACCGTTCTTAAATAAGATTAATTATCAAAAAGCATGGCAAAAGAAAAAGAAACAGCAAATAAAGGAAATGCGGAAAAGCTGAAGGCCCTTCAGCTAACCATGGATAAGATCAAAAAAGATTTTGGCAAGGGTTCGGTAATGATGATGAATGAGCGGGGCAACCGCCAGATGGAAACCATTTCTACCGGTTCCATTGGGTTAGATGTGGCTCTTGGCGTGGGCGGTTTTCCCCGGGGCCGGGTTATAGAGATCTATGGTCCGGAATCTTCCGGTAAGACCACTATCGCCATTCATGCCATTGCGGAAGCGCAAAAGAAAGGAGGTATTTGCGCCATTATTGACGCTGAACACGCCTTTGATGTGACTTATGCCAAACGCCTGGGAGTGGATGTGGACAGCCTGCTTATTTCACAACCGGATTATGGCGAGCAGGCTTTGGAAATTGCCGACAGGCTTATCCTTTCGGGGGCTGTGGATATGGTCGTTATTGATTCCGTAGCCGCTTTGGTGCCCAAGGGAGAGTTGGAAGGAGAGATGGGCGACAGCAAGATGGGTTTGCAGGCGCGCCTGATGTCCCAGGCCCTGCGTAAACTTACGGCAACCATTGGCAAGACCAACTGCTGCTGCATTTTTATCAATCAGTTGCGTGAAAAGATTGGCATCATGTTCGGCAATCCCGAAACGACTACGGGAGGAAATGCCCTTAAATTTTATGCCTCCGTGCGTCTGGACATTCGCCGTATAGCCCAGATAAAAGATGGAGACGGCGCTGTAGGGAACCGAACGAGGGTGAAAGTGGTTAAAAACAAAGTAGCTCCTCCCTTTCGGAAAGCCGAGTTTGACATTATTTTCGGTCAGGGTATTTCCAAGACCGGAGAGATCATTGATATGGGAGTGGATCTTAACATCATCCAAAAAAGCGGCTCCTGGTATAGCTATGATGGCAATAAGCTGGGCCAGGGACGCGAAGCGGTCCGACAGCTATTGTTGGATAATCCCGAACTGGCTTCAGAAATGGAAGCGAAGATCAGGGAGAAATTGAAAGAAGAAGCCCTGTGATTATTTTCCTTGTTCATTTTAAAAGATACCTGTAAAATTCGTTTCCTGAATTTTTAGTATTCCGGCGCCTCTAAAAATACATTAGAAGGCGCCGGTTTTCTATTTAATCCATAACCATTGAAGGATTTAATTTTGTTTTATAAAGAACCTTCTTATCTTGTGGTACCAATTACGATAAAAGAATAAACAGTTTAAATAGGATAAATGGGATAAATCTACTTGAAAATGTGCCAGTTATACCAGAAAAGCGATTCTGTTTTATTAGAAAAGATCGGTCAGGGAGACGCGCCATCTTTTAATGAATTATATAAAAGGCATTGGAGGTTTGTCTATACACAGGCTTATACCCGTTTGTGTGATCATAGTAAAGCAGAAGATATTACACAGGAGATCTTTTGTAAAATATGGGTGAAGCGCACGGATCTTTCTATAAATAACCTTCAGGCATATCTTTATACCGCAGTACGTAACAAAGTGCTTAATCTTTTTGAAAAAGAAAAACGCTTTGTCTCCGTAGAAAATCTTTTAACCAAAACGTTTGCTACTGAAAATGCGGATGGCAAGGCTTTACAAGAAGAGTTTTTAGCGGCTTATAGAGCTCTGGTAGAAAGCTTGCCATCTAAAAGGAAAGTGATATTTCTTCAGTATTATGAACAAGGGCGTTCAACTGAAGAAATAGCCGACCTGTTAGGCATATCTCAAAAAACCGTGCAGAATCAACTCGGTAGAGCTACTACTTTCCTGAAAGCAGGACTTTCACATTTGTTGGTGATGGCGGTGATAATTTTAATTTAGTCGGATAGTCGTAAGTAGTAAATCAAGTAGTCCTAAGTCAGGTAGTCATTAGTCGTAAGTCAGGTAGTTGTGGTTCCGAGGTTTGTGCCGTTATTGAATAGATT
>CAYZGR010000019.1:46891-48373 GCA_964478125.1 uncultured Chitinophagaceae bacterium
TAGTCGTAAGTCAGGTAGTTGTGGTTCCGAGGTTTGTGCCGTTATTGAATAGATTTGATAAGTCCCCGGATGATTCTGGAAACTTCATTAGATTGTTTAGTTAAAAGTTTCTGTTGTATCGGAGTTATTTTCTTTAGCCTTCCTCCAAGGTATAGCATAGATTTTACTTCACTGCAGGAGGCTAAGGCTATATACAGGAATCTGACAAACCCTTTATCACGGTATCGGTCAAAGCCTTCGGCAATATTATTCGAAATGGATACTGCGGCTCTTTGGATCTGATCCTTCCAAAATCTCTTGAACCCGAAAAGCCGGTATAAATTTCTACTGCAAAATCCTGAGCCCTTTGCTACGCGATAATTTCCTCAAACTTCTGAATCTTCATTTTTATGGTTTTTAGTCATGGGATGAGTCATAAGAGAATAAGTCATAAGCGACTCCAGATTCCGGACTTGTGACTTACTTTCTTTCCAAAGCTATTCAATTTTAATCAAGCTTCCACAGCATACGACTTTCAGATTTATCACTTACCCCAAAACTATTGAATTCTAACCCAAGCGCAAGCAGAAACTACTATTTGCCTTATGACTGACCGACTGACGACTACTTAACTTTCTCTTCGCTTGGGAGTTTTTCTTTTTTAACTGTCTATAATAAAGAAGCCCTATTGAAAGCAACTGAATGAGCAGAAAAGAATTTCTAAAAATAATAAATAAATACCGTAGCGGTACCGCATCCAAAGAAGAAAAAAGGTTAGTGGATGCTTACTATGATCTTTTGGGATTGCAGGAAGGGACGGATGAAGAGATAAGAGAGGACGTATTGGAAGAGGAGTTGTTGGACAGGATATGGAGTAGAATATACGAAGAAGAACGTGCCGCTTTATCTAAACCTAAATTATTAGTCCGATATATCCGGTATAAGAAAATAGCGGCCGCACTAATTGTTTTAGTAGCTACGGGGGTTGCTTTTTATTGGTTAAGTAAGAGGATGGATACAGAAAGCCTGGCCGTTACGGAAACAGCGCATACCGCTTTGCCAGTTATTATTAAGCCTGCAGGACAAAAAGCGGTACTTACTCTGGGAAACGGTCAAAAGGTTCTGTTGGGCAATGATACCAAACAGGCTTTAGCCGGTATCGCCAGACAGGATAGCGGGCAACTGGTTTATCAAAGCCGGGCAGAAAAGAGCGAAGCGGTGCAGTACAATACATTATCCACTCCCCGGGGTGGAGAATTTAAGATTGTATTGTCCGACGGAACAAAGGTATGGTTAAATGCAGGCAGTTCCATACATTATCCGGTATCCTTTGGCGGAGAGCGCAGGAAAGTCGTTTTAAAAGGAGAAGCTTATTTTGAAGTCGCAGAAGAAAAGGACCATCCCTTTATAGTGGAAGTAGGCAAAAGCGAAGTGCGTGTACTGGGGACGCGTTTCAACATAAAAGCCTACCAGGGATCCGGGGAAATACGAACAACGCTTGCG
>CAYZGR010000020.1:0-47487 GCA_964478125.1 uncultured Chitinophagaceae bacterium
ATATATAATATAAAAATCAACTTCTCTGGGTTCTCTAAAAACAAAGAATTTATTTGATCTTTTATTAATATATACCTGATGTGCCACACTACTTCTAGAAATATACACCACTTGTATTCCATCTCTTTATTTTATAACCATTAGTTGCATAAAAAGATATAGATAACACACTATCCATATGAGAACAGCAATTCGGGGATAATCCGGAAAGTTTTTCGATCTGAACTGTGATAATGACTTAAGCCGCTTTATTTTAAATTGAGTTAATGAAGCTTCCCGGGGAACTCAATTCTTAAATTGAAGTGTCTTATAAATCTTTAAGACCTCTTCAACAACATCAACAGCCACCTTATCTATTTATTGATAGGGAGGCTGATAGCTCCTTCTGTTTACCCCAAGGTTTATTCATCCGGGACACCTCTCCCATAATCTAACAAGTAATTATCTACCAGGGCTATAGGACAATCATTCAAAGATCTCACAGTCAAAAATAAGATCTCAGTGCCAAGGAAGGCTATCCGGTTCCAGGACATCCAGATTCCCAATGCCCAAATTTATCTCGGCAAATACTTGTATCTATCAAAAATACCCTGTAATACGGTTTCTCTTCTGCACTAGCGGTGGAAGGACCATGGACTGCCATCATTGCAGGAAAACACCGAATCCGCATACCTCAATCTGCGGAAATATGGCATACAGTTAAGATGATATCTTGCTTCCTGGGAAAAAGATATTATTCAGTAGACTTTTGAAGTATTTTTCCAGCTTTTTATCTTATATCCTTTCGTAGCGTAGAAAAATAAATAAAAGTAACAAGGTATCAACATCAAAATAGCAGTTTGTGGATAGGCCGTGAATTGATCCAGCAAAGTGCCAAATATTAAAGGGAAAAGGCCTCCTCCAACCACAGACATTAACATAAAAGCCGATCCCGTCTTGGTGTATTTTCCTAAACCATGAATTGCGAGGCCCCAGATCGTTCCCCATAACCAGGCGCTTACAAATCCCATGGAAATGATTAGAATAACAGAGGTCATTCCATGAGTAAAAAAGGCGCTAATGCTTAAGCTAATTCCGGCGATAGAGCATAGTAACAAAGCTGTTTGTTGAGAAATATACTTGGGAATGAAGATGATGCTACCTAAATAACCTAGTACCATACAATAAAGGGTATATTCTGCAAAGTTCCGGGCTATATCTATAGAAATTCCCATAGAACGGGCATAAACAATCACCCCATCTATAGGAATAACTTCACAAGCTCCATCTACAAACAACGCTATAATTCCCAAGACTAAATAGGGATAATGGAATATCCCCTTCATTTTTAACTTTTTTGGACCTGAGGGTTTTTCTTCATCTTCTTTCACTTCTGGAAGAGATGAAAAAAATAGGAGTATAGCCAGTAAGATTAATATCCCTGTAATCACCAGATAAGGGTCTATTACTTTTAAAATATAATCCTTTAAGATAATTTCTTTCTGTATGGAATTTGCCTCCCGAATCCGGTTTATAATTACTGACGCGTCTACCAAAAAAATTCCCCCTAATATTCGCTGACTTAATATGCCTGCAATTTTATTGGAGAAACCCATAAATCCGATCCGTTGAGCCGCACTCTCTTGAGGGCCGATCAATACTACATAAGGATTCACAGCCGTCTGCAACAAAATCATTCCGGTACCGGTTACAAAGAGCCCCACTAAAAAAACAAGATAAATCCGGGACAATGCAGCTGGTATAAATAAAAACGTCCCTATAGCCATAATAACCAACCCCAATGACATTCCCTTCCGGTAGCCAGTCCTCCTTAATACAGACGCTGAAGGGAGCGCCATAAATAAATAAGCGCTATAAGATGCTGAAGTCACTAAGAAAGATTCAAAATTAGATAATTGTAGACCTATTTGGAAATAGGGTATTAAGATACTGTTCACCCAGGTAATAAATCCAAAGGTTCCAAAAATGACCCCAATGATCACCAAGGGGTAAATATACGGTTTTGTCCCATTCATTGTATGATACAAATCCCAATTTGTTTACTTCCTTTTCCGCGCAATTTTATTCCTTATTCTTATCATACCACCGCTTAGCCTCTCCTATGAGTTGAACGCTTTTCAAAATTTCTTCTCTATATTTTTCAACGGTCGGACGCCAGGTAGTCTGCATAAAACCAAAAAGTCTTGAATCATCGATGTGTTCACTGCAAAACTTTACATTATCCATCATACTGGCTAAATCTTTACCTCCATAGTAGGTACTGCCCATCGGCAATTGATCATAGCCTGCATCTTCTAAATTTATATAGAATCTTGCATTTGATTTTTTCAGGTTAGCAATTGCATGGTTATCCCAATTACTTTGTAAAACAGATTTAGGCATATTTTTGTAGAATTGTTCCGGATGCTTCCAATAACTGGGCCCGTTCCATACCCAGGGACGGACGCCTTGTTTTTGTACCTCGCCTATTAAATAATAAAAATCGCCCCAGAAGATTTCATTTTGACGGACGATTAGAAGATCCTTGTTCTTCTGATTATGAGCTGATTCTTCATCCATTCCCAGGTGGAAGAACCGGGGACGATCAAAAATATCCGATACTTCCTTTATAAGATCTCTGCATACCTCATAATATTTATTCGTAGATAACATCCTGGAATAGGTTGTCAACCAGGCATCATGTGCAGCGGAGAAATTTAATGAAGGGATAGGCTCTATACCCATCTGCCTTATCTTCTCCAATTCATCATGCAGTTGATCCACAGACCAAGCTCCTTCTACCGCCATTTCAGGATGGGTTTCATATTTAATGGAGTTCCCCAAAGTAATAACGACCATATTCATCCCATTCTCACTCATTCTTCTCAATGTATCCTTCCATAAATTATAACTTAATCTGAGATAAGGACGATATCCCCTATCCTTAGTTCTTGGGACATCGGGAGAAACGTAACCTTCCCACATATTAAAACTCAAATGCAGGAATAAAGCCCAAATTTTATTCTCCCTCTTATTATAGCTCACCCTTTCCATTACTATTGATCCTCCATGAATCTTTAAATAGATACTTCTAGAATCTATCTGTTATTCTGTTCAAACCATCTCTTGGCCACCCCGACTTGATCTATACTATTTAAAACCTTTTCTCTCTTTTCTTCGATAGTGGGGGACCAAATTGTTTGTAAAAATCCCAATAAATGATCATCACTTATGTTTTTACTACAAAATTTAACCGTATTCATAATACTTTCCTGTCCGTCTTTGCTATGCCAATCTCCTCCTCCCCAATTACTGGCAGTAGGTATCTGATCGAATCCGCTCTTCTCTAAATCTAAATAGGCTTTTACAGCCGTCTTCTTTTTATCAAAGTCTGCCCTGTAATACCAATTACTCTGTAATACGGATTTCGGCATATTCCTATAAAATAAATCGGGATGATGCCACACATAATCAGACCATATCCAAGGACGAGCCCCATTTTTTTCTACCTCGCTAATCAAAAAATAAAAATCACTCCACCAAAGTTCATTTTGCCGAACCACTACATAATCATAATTCCTTTGATTTCCTGCAGTCTCTTCATCCATCCCCAAGTGGAAAAACCGAGGACGATCAAAAAGCGCTGCTATCTCTTTAATGAGATCACTGCACACCTCATAATATTTATCGGTAGATAACATCCTTGAATACTGCTTTAACCATGTATCATGTCCCGCAGAAAAATTGAGCTCGGGAATAGGCTCCATTCCAAGTTTACGTATCTTTTTCAGCTCCTCTCTTAGTCGATCTGTAGACCATGCATCTCTTACTGCAATTTCCGGATGGCTCTTATATTTCACCCCGTCTCCTAAAGTTATAACGACCATATTCATTCCTACAGCGGCCATTCTCTCCAAAGCATCATTCCATAGCTTATCACTAAATCGTAGATAAGGCCGATAGCCTCTACTTTCCGTAATAGGAACATCGGATGAAACATACGCTTCCCACATGTTATAACTTAAATGTAGAAACAATCCCCAAATTTTTTCCTTCTGATTTAAATTTTTCAACCTTTGATTAACTCCTAATTTAGAAGTATGGGGAAGGGTGCCAAGTACTCCAAGAGCAGACAGGTCCTTAATAAAGTTTCTTCTGTTTATCATAACTAATTTTTATTAATAGCGGTGAAATAAAGTAAATAATTAGAAACTTGCGTTTCACAAACAGCTTAGCGTTTACTCCAGTTGCTTCGTCAACTGCAATAACCTGTTTTTTATCTCTTCCTCTGCCCGCGTGTGTAAAAAACATCCCCTTCGTCTCCATGTTTCATATCCTCCTAAATCAAATTCATGCGCGGGAGGAATATAGCCCTCGGAATCATTCGCCTGTGTTATGGTAAAATAATTTTTTACCTCCACATTGGCTTTTAGCCATAAACCCGTTTCCGAAAAAAACTCTCCTCCTAATCCGCCAATAATACCCGAGCCCACTCTTATAACCTGCACCGGAAAATATATTTTATCAGGATAGCCGTCTAACAAAACTTGTTCTCTTGCATAAATAGCTTTTAATATCTCATCATTCCCTGTATGAGAGATCTCCTTTGTTGAAAGCTGCTCATATCGGATGCTTTTTACGATTGCCACAGCCTCCTTAACCTCTCTCTCAGAAGGTTTTCTAAGTGGCATATCAAGGTTATCAACAACTGCTCCGAGAGCAGGATCTCTCTCCCAATCGAGCTCTTTCATAGAACCAATGACTTTATGGACTATATCGCTTCCTATTAACTTGCTTTTTTCAAAAAATGCCCGGGGATAGCGTTCCGGATGGAGAAACTCGTTAATATTGGCATCACCACTGGTCCCGTTGGTCATCATGGCGACAAAATCATCTGCCGCCCGGAGCTTTGTTTTCATTTGATCAGCAAAGACGCCAAAATAGTCTGCGGTTATGGTTCCATCTTCCCAATCTCCTACATAATGCATAGAATAGTTAGCCAATAGACCGATCCATTGATCATCAAGGTCCTGCACGGCCAGGTAACCCACTTCGGGATCCGGCACACTATTTGGCGCTTCGATTTGGTCTTCATCGCCGAAAGGATTTGTTTTTACCTTATCCAAGCCTCCGGTTACCGGATTATAGGCGCGATAACCGGGCTTCATTCTATATCTTCTGATAAGCACATGCTCCGGAACATCAACCTTGCCATAAGCTATCTTGGCAGGACGAACATGCTGTAGGGCTTGTTTAACAGACGCTATAATCAAAGTTTTCAGATGTTGCCTATAAGGTAGATCTGCGGCACCGAGAAGAATAGATTCCACAGAGCCGGCTGCATGCGTATGAGTACTACATATCAAAATGTGATCTGGCTTAATCCCCGTTTCAACATAAATGGTTTCTTTAATATCATTTATAAAATCCTTGCGCATGACACAGATATCTACCACAACAAAGGCAATAATTACCTGTTCGTTTTGTAGGACCAAGGATTTGGCATAAAGAGGATCGTGGATTTTTCGGGCATAAAAAGCAACAAAATTTCCGTTGATCAGCGTACCCAAAGGGGGCGTTATATCCACCTTAAATGCCCCGGCGCCGAAATTGTGATTATCCATTTTAATCCCCTTTTAAATTTCTAACTTATGATCATTTAGCATAATATTGTACCAAACAAACCGCTTTCTTTTGCACACTACTCATTTTCCTCTTTCAGCTTCTTTTTTACTACATCCGCCGGGTACTTCAGAGCCAATTTTCTGATATCATAGCTGAATGATTCTAATGTTTCCTGCCATAAGCGTGCTTCCTCAGGTGTATAATTATAAAACCCTTTCCCATTGGCAACCCCTTTACCGCCGGCTTTTACAATATCATCGATAAGTTTCGGTACCTTTGTTTCATTGCATAAGGTAGGGAACAAATCTTTCATCACATTATGATAGGCCTGCACGCCCGTCAGGTCCATCCAGCGGAAAACACCCACCAGGGTCATCCAATAGCCCGCATTATTCCTACAGGCCCTATCTACATCTTCCACGCTGGCATAGCCTTTTTCCACCAGGCTACAGGCCTCCCTATACATCGCATACATCAGCCGATTGGTGATAAATCCCCGAATATCTTTCCGTACCAGGGTGGGTTCCTTTTGCCAATTATGTGAAAGTTCGTATAAATATTCACCAAGTGCAATATCACTCTGGTCGCCACAAATGATCTCTAAGAAACGGGTAGTATGTGAAGGTTCCATCCAATGAAGTCCGAAAAACCGTTCAGGATGCCGGGTAAACTTCTGTAAAAGACTGATCGGAATAGCAGAGGTATTGCTGGTTAAGATCGCATCATCGCGTATTTCGGTTTCAATTTTATCATAGACCGATTCCTTAATTTCCATATTTTCAATGGTACACTCACACACCAGTTTACAATTTTTCAGATCTCCATAGTTCTCCGTGATATTCAACCTTTTTCGATAAGAATCCAAAGATTCCGAGGCCAGCCCCTCCTCAATAGCCCGTTGTAAATGCTTGAAAATACGATCTGCCGCGTGTTCCAGGTCTGAAGAGATGGGAGCTACGGCCACCACAGGATGGCCGGCCATTAACAAACAGGTAGAAATGCTACAGCCCATTAATCCCAGTCCGACAACGCCAACAGAAATGTTACTTGTATTCATAATGCTTTAATTAAGAGTAATTAATATCCAAAAAATGTAAATTCTGAAACCGGTCTGTTTAGCTCCATGCTTTCTTTAAAAACCGGATCCAATTTTTATAAAAAATATTTTCAATGTCTTCCTGCCTGTATCCCCTCTCTTTAAGAAGGCCCCGGTATTTTTGCAAATCGGCTATACTGTCCATATCCCAGGGGGTTTGCTCCGTACCAAAATTACCATCCAGGTCACTGCCAATAGCCACATGAAGGCTGTCACCCGTTATCTGGCATATATGATCCCAATGATCTATCAGGCCTTTTAATTTAATATTGAGTTGCCAGGGGTCGGAAACCGCATCAATAAAACGGTTATCCATAGCCCAACAATCCAACATGCCGCCAATTACCCCATCTCTGTCAATCAGCATCTTTATTTGTTCATCCGTGAGCTGGCGTTGCGTCGGAACAATTTCCCGTACATTACAGTGACTTGCCCAAACAGGGCCTTGATATTTTTCTATGGCCTGCTTAAAGCCTTCATCCGTCAAGTGCGTAATATCTAAAATCATCTTCAGGCTTCCCATTTCTTTCAATAAATTTAATCCCAATGAAGTGAATGGCCCGTTCATTTTGGTACCGGGGGCATATCTTCCGGGACCAAAATGAGCCGGTCCCACCGCTCTCAGGCCATATTCGTAAGCCTTATGCAAATAAGAAATATCTACTAAGGAATCTGCTCCTTCAAGGCTCAAAATGTAACCTATGGGCTTTGATTCATCTTCCGTCTGATCATCTTCCCATAAAGTCAGCTGTTTAGTAAGGCCTTCCATATCGGTTATCTGAACCATTTCCCCCATCGCTTCCATCTCCCGGTACCATGCAAGCTGTGCCTGTGTCATGGCCCATGCCTGCTGCGGAGAATCCCAACTGGATCCCGGCAAACTTTCTCCCGAAGAGGCTACTCTTGACAATTGAGTGGCCACCACCAATCCAACTTTTCCCTTCCTCAATTCCGGAAGACAAACAGTTCCTCTGCCCCTGTCGTTTTTGTCTTTAAGGTGTCTTTCTTTCAATCTGATTTCTGCCAATGGCCTGGTCAGGTCTCTGTTCCATTCTATAGCATTCATGGCCAGGTCAAGATGTGCATCGAAAATGAAGATTTCCTTTCCTCCCATTCTAATCGGTTAATTAAATCGATTTAATTCTTTTGTACGCATTCAAGCCTCGAAGATAGTATGATTCTTCTTTTTATTTTCTCGCTGATATACTGATAAAACAACCCACCGATATACATTAATTACCAAGTTGCGGGTATCTGCAAGAAATAAAATTTAGTCAAAAGAACCAATTAAGCTATCCTTTAAAAGGATATTTATCCATTACCTGCTTTATCTGATAACTAAATCTCCGAAACTTCTCATCCCAATTTTTTATATCCTCATCGTTATACTGATATAATCCATCTCCATTCTCCATCCCCTTCCCTCCTTTTTTAAGAATTTCCGTAAAAAAGTCCGGCAGCCCCCGTCCAGTAGACAAATCAGGATTTAAGTCTTTCATTACCAACCCGTAAATATAAGTACCCATCAGATCCATATAACGACAATTTCCCGCAAAAGGTAAATAATAGCCCGCATCATTTCTACATGCCCGGTCTATATCTTCCACTGATGCATATCCATTTTCTACCAGATAAAAGGCTTCGCGTGCCATTGCCGCAATCATCTTGGAACGAATTCCATAGTTACCTGATACAATGTAGGTATCTTTACTCCAGAATTCCCTCGACAGATAAAGTAGCTCATCTACATATTTTTGAGAAGTTATTTCATTCTTAATCAATTCCAGGAATTTCGTAGTATGTGCTGGCACAGTCCAATTGGCTCCTGCTATTCTTTCCGGATGAATACTCCCTTTTTGTAATAGATTTAATGGAATACTTTCCGTATTCATTGCAATAATCGTTTCTGAAGTTGAATATTGCTCTATTTCTTCAATGCAATTTCTCTTTTTTTCTAAGGTTTCTTCAGTGATTGCAATGATCAACCTGGTATCTATTCCGCTTTTTAAATTTTCTGTTACCTGAAGATGAATAGGTTCAGGGAGGCTATATCCAAAACCTTTCAGATCATTAAAATGAATATCAATACGCTTTTTAGCCTTCTCTTTAGAATCCGTGTATAAGATTACGGGATGTCCTGCACGTAATAAGCAAACCGTTACACTGTAAGCCAATTTACCACTGCCTATCACCCCTATTTGCTTGTTATTATCTAGATCTCCCTTCATAATTTTGTAAAATATCCTTTCTGGTATTCATTGTTTTATAAATTCTTTAGTACTTCTTTGGCTGTCTCAATAGCCTGGTCAATATCCTTCTGTGTATGTACCGCACTAATATACCACAATCCCCTTCCGATGATCCGGATCCCCCTGTCATGCATATCACCCACGAATTTCCTCATTTTGGGCTTGTCAAAAGTCAACGTATCCCGATAGTCTTTTATCCTTTTTAGATCTGTAAAAGCAGTATGAAGCATGGGACCGGGGCCCTGTACTAATAAATTCTGACCGGTTTCTATTGCGGCTTTCTTCAAGCCTTCTATCAGTCTCTTACCATAATTAAACATGCGTCCATATGGGTTTTCGGCCTCTAAGGTTTGAATTGTCGCTAATGCAGCAGCTACTGTAGTATTCCCTGCGTTCATGGTACCTGCATGAATAACCTTCGACTGTTCTATAACGTTCATCCACTTCCTCTTACCCACTACAGCGCTAATAGGGTAGCCGCTGGCCATCGCTTTAGCAAACACAGCTATATCCGGGATCACATCATAATACTGTTGTGCCCCTCCTAAACTTAATCTAAATCCCGTGATCACTTCATCAAATATTAAAGCAATATCAAATTCATCACAAATTTGTCGCATGCCTTGCAGGAATCCTTCTTCGGGCGGGATGCAGCCATTATTACACATTACCGGTTCAGTAATGATGGCGGCAATGTCTTTATAGTTTTCTTCAACTGTTTTTCTAAGTAGCCCAGGATCATTCCATGGAATGATAATAAAATCATCCCGGGTATGAGCGGGCAGGCCCTCGGTCCATGGATATGCATCGGGAGCTTCCCGACTTCCGAGCGCCTCCGGGGAAGGTGTAGACAATCCCCAGCAAACATTATCCAGCCAGCCATGATAATGACCTTCAAATCTTAAGAATTTCTTTCTGCCTGTCACGGCTCTGGCCACTCTAAAAGCAGTTTGGATAGCGCCCGACCCATCCAGACCGAGGCGCATCAGCTCTGCGGAAGGAATCAATTCATGGAGCTTCTCCGCCAACTCCAATTCCTTTATATGTTGACCCGCATACAACTGTCCTCTTGCGGCATATTCGTTTACAGCATGTATCACTTCGGGATGAGCATGTCCCAGAATTAAAGGCCCCTGGCTCAGGGTAAAATCCAGATAATCATTCCCATCTACATCAAAGATATGACTTCCTCTTCCGTGTGTATAGAATAGTGCATGCGGATAGCCAAACCTCCTAAATTCTGATGAAACGCCACCGGCTAGTACCTTTTCAGACCTTTGGAGCAATTGAGCAGATTGAATATACTGTCTATTTGCCATTGTATAATCATTTAATCCTGATGAATATCCTGTGGTTTTCCCTTTAGCACAAGTTTATCAGATTCCGAAGGGTACAAAGCCGCTAAACGGTAAATATCCTCGCTAAATGCTGCAAACGCCCTTTCCCATTGTTTGGCTTCTGCTGCATCATAATGATATAATCCATATTTGCTTTGGATCCCCTTCGCTTTAATTTTCACTAACCTTTGCATGATCTGCGGGACTTCTTTGTCATTACTTAATACAGGAAAAATATTTTTAAATATCCTTGAATAGTCTTCTAATCCTAAAAAATCCATCCGCCTGAAAATTCCCATCAGAGTGATCCAGGAACCCGCATCATATCTAAAGGCTTTATCCACATCTTCCATAGTAGCTTGTTGGCGCTCTATTATGGACAAGGCTTCCCGACAAACGGCGTACATTAGCCGGTTGGTGATGAAACCTTTGATATCCTTCTTCAATAAGGTAGGTTCTTTCCCCCATTCATGAGCCAAAGCATAAACCCGCTCTGCAATATATTCAGCCGTTTTTTCCCCCGGTGTAATTTCCATAAAGCGCGTAGTAAATGCGGGTTCCGCCCAATGGATACCAATAAATCGTTCGGGATGAGAAATATGTTTTTGTAACTCGCTAATCGGAAGCGCCGATGTATTGGAAGCTATGATCGTATTTTTATGGACCGCAGCGACTATTTTTTTATAAACTTTCCTTTTTATCTCGAGCTGCTCCGTAACGCATTCAAGCACCATATCACAGTCATCTAATTCCCAATATTCATTAGAGATGGTAAGCGCACTCAGATAAACATCTGGAGGTTTTTTTAATAGCCCCGATTTTGAACAATACCCCATCAATTCTTTAATATGATCGGCTGCCAGCTTGTCTTCTCCTTCCACAGGAGCAATTCCCACAACCGTATGTCCCGAAAGCAATAAGGCGGTCACAATACTACTGCCCATCAATCCCAATCCGACTACGCCTACCGAGATACTCTGGGTATTCAATTGATCTGTCATTATTTTAAGCAGGAAGTTTAACGATGCAATCTATTTCTACCTTAATCCCTTCCGCCAGGCCTGATTGCACCGTTGTTCTAGCCGGTTTTACTCCGGTAAAATATCCGGCATATACCTCATTGAACCGGCCAAAATCATTGATATCCGCCAAATGGGCATTTATTTTAACAATATCCGCCATAGAAGCCCCTGCCGATTCTACAATAGCCTTGATATTATTAAGCGTCCGTTTTGTTTCTTCCTCGATAGATCCTAAAACAAATTTTGAGGTTGCAAAATCAACCGATGCTTGCCCGCTAACAAAGAGAAACCCGTCAAGTAATACCCCATCTGAATAAGCGCCGGTAACAAAATCCGGTTCTCTTTTTGGATGATCAATTCTGGTTTTATTCATAATTTACAATTAAATATTTGATTATTAATCGAATAGCATGTCAAAGTTAACTGCCTTGTAATCCCCGGAATGTTACTTTTATTTAGGTTTATGGTATTATTTTTCAATTATAAAAACGGGGGCCGGCGTTTTTGTCGCTTTTATAGTTTTTATAACCCGACTATCCTTATTATATTTGAGTTATTGGAAGGATAATTATTTATTCCATATATTTTGAAACTTTAATACCTGGAAATGCACTTATCTGAAGAATTGCTTCAATATCTATGGCTCCATCGCATATACAACAGCGGGGACCTCAAAACAGAAAGTGGAGAAACATTACAGATACTGGCGCCGGGCATATGGAATAAGAATGCGGGGCCGGATTTTCTTAACGGGAGGATAAAAATTGACCATACGATTTTAGCCGGGCATATTGAATTACATCTTAAAGCCTCTGATTGGATCAAGCACGGCCATTATAAAGATCCACATTATAAAAACCTCATTTTGCACGTAGTCTACGAAGCTGACATCCAGGAACATGAATTATTACCTGAAAATGTACCGGTCTTAGTACTTAAAAACCGGATATCCGGTTTGATATTGGAAAAATATACCCGGCTGATGCAACAAGGACGACATATTCTCTGTGCAGATCAATTGGAAAAGATACAAGAGATCACCTGGATCAGCTGGAAAGACAGGCTCCTGGTCGAGCGCTGGCAACAAAAAACAGCTCTTTTTGGAAAATGGATGGAAGAAAATAAAAACGACTGGTCGCAAACTTTCTACCACGCCCTGGCGCGCAATTTCGGATTGCCCGTAAACGGTACAGCTTTTGAAGCCGTAGCAGCCTCGCTCCCGCTCCATATATTGGCGCATTATAAAAACAGCATAACAGAATTGGAAGCGCTCCTTTTTGGCCAGGCCGGAATGCTGGACGATCGGTTTTCAGAGGCATATCCTCAAAAGTTGCAGGAAGCATACCGATTTTTAAAGAAAAAACATCAACTACAACCTATCCGGCCTTATTTTTGGAAATGGGCGCGCATGCGGCCCTCCGCCTTTCCCACCCTCAGGCTGGCGCAATTCGCCGCTCTGATCAGCCAATCTTCTCACTTATTCAGTACCATGCTGGAAACTACGGATATACATGATTTTCGGAAATTGTTCCAGAAAGAAGCCACTTCTTATTGGGACACCCATTACCGTTTTGGAAAAACAACCGCGAGGAAGAAAAAACGACTGGGTAAAAACATGATAGACAATATCTTAATAAATACAGTTTGCCCCATGCTGGCCATGTATGACAGGTTTCAATTTCATGGTCATTACCTGGACCGTGCCTTTAAGTGGCTGAAATCCCTCCCCCCGGAAAGCAACCGGTATACACGGGAGTGGCAAAAAGCCGGAGAGCCCAACCGCTCTGCCTGGGACAGCCAGGCCCTGCTCCAGCTGATGAAAAATTATTGTATGGAAAAAAGATGTCTGGATTGTGCCATAGGCCTGCAAATTCTAAAAAACTGAATAAGGAAAAGACTTATAGTATAGAATATTGGAGTAATTGCTCCTGTAAATAAAAAATCCGTCTCGTTCGGTCGATAAGGGAAAAACATAAGATTCCTGGATCGTAAGCTTACAATCTATCCTCCTTTGGGGCTGTCTAAAAAGGTCGCCATTACAACACAGTGAAGTAATCTTCATATACAATTATGTGGTTATTATGAGATAGCTTCAGTCGTTCCTCCTTCGCTATGATGTTGGGATTATTTTTTAGACGGCTCCAAAAGAAAAACCGCTTTCTCTCCAGAAAACAGGATTTAATATTGCCCTTATATAAATCTATTCCACATGCTTTTTTGTATCTTTACTTCAAATGAAAATGGCTGCGGCATGATTCTTCTTTTGATTGAATTGAAAGGTCCTCATGTTGCCCCATTTTCATATATCTTTTGTGTAAAATTTTTAATGTATGTCCGGAGGATAATCATTCTTGCAGATATATGTAAATCTTTTCCACGAATGTGCAGCAGATAAGCGCCTTTCCAACAACAGAGAGATTCGCGAAAATCAGGGGGGCTTTTATCAGCAAGAAAGTAAACGACCGATCTTATTCAAAAAAGTTATTTTGAAGTAGCTATCAAAAGTGTTGGAGCTTGAATAGATCTACATTATACTATACTCAAATAAATAAAATGAAATTTATTGAATACGAAAAAAAGAAACGCATAGGTCTGATTACCCTAAGCCGCCCTGAAAAAAGAAACGCATTTAATGAAGGAATGGTGGAAGAATTGAGAAAAGTATTCTCCGACGCGGGAAAAGATCCGGAAGTAAAAATCATACTCCTCAAAGCACGGGGATCAGCTTTTAGCGCCGGCGCCGACCTGGCTTACCTGGAACAGTTACAAAAAAATACTTACGAAGAAAACCTGATTGATTCCCGGAATCTTATGGATCTTTTTTATCAGATCTATACCCATCCGCGATTGGTAATAGCTCAAGTAGAAGGACCTGCTATAGCCGGCGGCTGTGGTCTGACCACTGTTTGCGATCTGTGTTATGCCACGCCGGAAGCGGTTTTTGGATATTCTGAAGTAAAAATCGGTTTTCTACCAGCACTTGTAAGCTTGTTTCTCAGCCGAAAAATAGGAGAAAGCCGCGCACGGAAGTATTTGTTGACCGGCCGGATGATCCCGGCAGCCGAGGCAGCCGCTTCCGCTTTAATCACCGACGTGCTCCCTAAAGATACCATTGCGGAAAAAGTATGGGAAAAAGCGTTAAAACTGGCAGAACAGACCTCGGCCGCTGCGATTTCACAAACCAAAAAATTACTGGCCAACACTGCCAATCTTAGCCTGGAAGAGGGATTGCAGCTGGCTGCGGAATATAATGCAAAGGCCCGTGGCACTACCGACTGCCGGGCAGGGATCCGTTCTTTTTTAGCCAAAGAAAAGATAAAATGGTAACTCATATCGCCTATTTTTCTTATTTTGGCATGGATTTTTCCTCCGATATCAACAACCAGTAAAAACAGCAAATGATCCATTTATTACTTAAATTTCGACTACAGGCCCTTTTATTGGTCGCTCTGTCTATACCCGGGGCATATACATTGGCACAAACGTCTTTAACGGATGGAGAAATAATCTATTCCGTAAAAGTAGATCTGCCTGAAAGTGCGCCTGTCCGGGCCTCTAAGACCTTCAAAAACGGAAGGCTGACCTTCAATTTTAAAAATTACCTCTTTCGGTCCGAAATGCAAATCGGCCAAATGGATTATATCAATATTCACAACAGCAAAAAAAATTCTGCAATTTCCCTTATTGACGGGGGCCCCGGGAACAAATATCTTGTTCGTATGAATCCCCGGGAAGTGGAAGAGGAAGCCAAAAAATTCGAGGGGATGACCTATGAACGGCTGCAACAGACCAAAAAAATCGCCGGTTACAACTGCCATAAGGCGATAGGAAAACTGAGCAACGGGAATGCTTTTACCGTATTTTACACGACGGAACTTCAGCCGGTATACAACAGTTACAGCCCGCGTTTTGAAAAACTGGGAGGCATACCTCTCCAATTTGAGATCAATACAAAAAATAATACCAAGTTGACAATGACCGCTACCGCTGTTAATACAGATATACAACCATCCGCTCTCTTTGAAGTTCCAACGAGCGGCTACCGGGAACTGTCTTACGATCAGCTTCAAAAATTAAGAAAAAGTAAATAGCAAGCATAGCGTATCAACCCACCTCAACGGATAAAGCCTCTATTAAACATAAAAGTATTATAAAAAGGTTCTGAAAGGGGTTTCTCCCTAAGCCGGTCAATATATAATGCATAAATTTGCCACGTGAAGAAACTGGATAAGCTTATTCTAAAGACCTTTTTAGGCCCCTTTGTTATTATATTCTTTGTCACACTTTTCGTGTTGGTCATGCAGTTCCTGTGGAAGTATATTGACGATCTGGTAGGGAAGGGCCTGGATTCCTTTACCGTGGGAAAACTTATCTTCTATATGAGCGCCACTATGGTGCCTTTAGCTCTCCCACTGGCCATTCTGCTTTCTTCTATCATGGCTTTTGGGAATATGGGTGAGAATTTTGAGCTTGTGGCACTCAAATCTGCAGGCATTTCATTGATGCGCTTCATGCGGCCTTTAATTATCCTGAGTCTTTTCCTTTCCGGGGGGGCATTTCTTTTCGCGAATTACATCATACCGGCAGCCAACCTCCAGGCAGATTCACTCTTATACGATATTGTCACCCTAAAGCATGGATTTAACCTCCGGCCGGGTTTTTTCTTCACAGAGATCAGCGACATGGCCATTAAAATACAAAGCAAGGAGCCGGATGGAGAAACCATTCACGGGGTTATGATATACGACCATAGGGACCCCAGAAACCACAAGCTGATCCTGGCCAAGAACGGCAAAATGGAAATCGCTAAAAATAAGCGCTATATCAACCTCTTTCTTCATAGCGGATGGGAATATGAAGAACGCGGTAACAGCCGGCTCGAAGACAGACAAATTGTACGTACCCAATTTAAGGATTTCAAGCAAACTCTCGATTTAAGCACTTTCCAGTTATCCAGAACACCGGTTAAATTGTTTAGAAGCAATTACCAAATGCAAAACGTTTCGCAGTTGAACAAAAGTATTGATTCTATCAAACGGGAGCTGAAGGCCGATGCCCGCATCATTCATATGGACGTCAAAACCCGATATCCTTTTACACGCTGGATAGACTCGGGCTGGGTGATGAAGAAAGTCGAACCGCTGCAAGTGGCTTCATTTGACAGTATTATCCCTTTTGACAGAAGGGAATATATTTATCAAAACGTGTCAAGCCAGTTAAAACAAAATATGAACAATATGGAACTCACCATCACTTCCTATGATGATAAATCCGATTCGGTTATTCGTCATAAAGTGGAATGGCAGCGAAAATTCACCTTGTCTTTTGCCTGTTTTGTATTGTTTCTGATCGGCGCTCCACTGGGCTCTATTATCAGAAAAGGCGGACTGGGTACGCCTCTTGTCTTCGCCGTGGCCTTCTTCGTTATTTTCCATGTGGTTTCAACTATTGGAGAACGGCTGGCCAGGAATGATGTCATGACCCCCTGGGGAGGAATGTGGCTGGCCACAGCCGTCCTGCTTCCTATTGCCGGTTTTCTGGTCTACAAGGCCATGAATGACTCTCAAATGTTCAATAAGGAGTTTTACTTCCGCCTGTTCAGGGATATCCGGGAATTACTGCCGGGCCACAAAAAAGAAGACAGCGGGGAAAAATAGGCAATTTATTAAGGAGCGGTTAAGTTTCATCTATCCCCTGCTCACATATGGATTTCCCCTGATCGTAAACCTGTAAGGCAGTAACGCATCCTCGGCGGCATAAGCCACGCCTATTCTTTCCGAAGCCTTAATATCGGATTCTGCAAGAAGCGTTGATCTTTCCTCTATCCAAATCGGACTGTTGCGCAACAGGCTGTATCCCGTATGTTTAGTGGAAATGCCCAGTGCCTTTGTAAGCTTTCCGGGGCCGTTGGTCAGTGAAGTGCTTACTTTGGTCTTATTACACCGTTCCAGCATGAGAGGGATCCCTTCTGCAGGCTCTATCCCTCTGATAAGAATGGCATGCGGCAGCCCTGCAGGGCCTGCTACCACGTTGAATAAATGATACATGCCGTAGCAAAGGTATACGTATGCCAGACCGCCCGCTGCAAACATCACCTCCGTGCGCCTGGTCCTTCGCCCTCCATAGGCATGAGATGCCTTATCTACAGGCCCTTTATATGCCTCTGTTTCCACGATAATACCGGATGTCCGCCTGTTGTTAAAATTCGTAACCAGCCGGGTACCTAAAAGCGCTCTGGAGAGTTGCACCACATCCGCGCCGAGATAAAACGATTTTGAAAGCCTTTTGCCCATTTAAGAAATAATGAAGTATGCTTATCCGATGCAAAATAAACGGAATTGTGTTATTTTGTAAAACTAAAAACCGAGATTTTCTCATCATGCAAGATCAAAACCAAACAGGCTGTTTATACCTGATACCTTCCCTACTGGATATTCATGCCATAGATTCAATTCCCCCTCACATTCCGGAAACCATCCATTCTCTCTATCATTTTTTTGTTGAAAATGAAAGAAGCGCCAGGCGGTATTTTAAACTTCTGGATCGAAATATCTCCATCGATAACAGGGAATTTGCACTGATAAACACCCATCATGCTCCAGATCTCACGCTATTCAGAAACTGGCTCAAGAAAGGATTTGACGTAGGGCTGGTGAGCGAGGCAGGATATCCCTGTATAGCGGATCCCGGAAACGTACTCGTTTGTGCCGCTCATGAAATACGGGCACGCGTGATTCCCCTGGCCGGACCCAATGCCATGCTGATGGCATTGAGCGCATCAGGGTTCAATGGACAGGCATTTCGTTTTACAGGTTATCTGCCCAAAACCTCGGACAAGCGGGTGAAAGCATTGAAAGCATTGGAAAAAAGGTCCAAAAAATATGGTGAAACACAGATTTTTATGGAGGCCCCTTACCGAAATGAAAAACTCATGGAAGATCTGCTGCGCTGCTGCACCCCTGAAACCTTACTTTGTATTGCAGCAGACCTTACAGCGCCCACAGAATTTATCATGACCCGCAGTCTCAGGAATTGGAAGAAAAACCGGCCAGATCTACATAAAAGACCGGCGGTGTTTCTGCTGGGGGAATCAATTGTTAATGGTTAATTGTCAATGGTTATTTAGGGGATAAATGTCTTGGATGACTTAATAATGCTTGTAATTAATTTTATCAATTCGGTTGCATTAAAGTATAAGCTATCAAATGTTTTTTTATTCAAATATTTGGTTCCGGACAACAATTCCAACCAGTAAAGAGTTTCATTACATTCCTTTTGTGCCATTCCCAACTTATGGATAAAATCGGCCTTGCTTTCTGCCTGTTCGGCTTCTCTATATAAAACGCCAATTGCTGTCCCGGATCGAAGAAACTGCTTACTCATCACAAATTCTTTTTTTCTTTTACAAGAAACTCATAGGCCTTCACGATCCTAACCGCAAAAGCAAAACGCTTTTCTCTAACCGGGTTCTTCATCAACATTAACAATTGACAATTATGTAACGGCTCTCTTTATCTTTCCTAAAATCTGGTGAGCGACATCCATGGCCTGAAAGGCGTCATAAGCATTGACAGGGACGGGTTTGTTTTGAAGAATCGCATCGCGAAACAGCTCCAGTTCCATACGTATAGCATTGGTTTCTTTTATCTGTGGATTTGCAATGGCGATAGCTTTCTTGCCTTTATTTGTTTCAATATCCAGGGTAAAAAGCCCGTCATCTCCTTCTCCCTTGAGTTTGATGACCTCAGCCTTTTTATGTAAAAAATCAATTCCGATATAGGCATCTTTTTGGAAAAGACGCGTCTTTCGCATTTTCTTTAAGGAAATACGGCTGGATGTCAGATTTGCCACACATCCGTTATGAAACTCTATACGGGCATTCGCAATATCCGGCGTATCGCTCATGACCGCTACTCCGCTGGCGGATATCCGGTTGACCCGTGCCTTCACCAGGCTAAGCACAATATCAATATCATGAATCATCAAATCCAGGATCACACTTACATCCGTACCTCTGGGATTAAATTCTGCCAGGCGGTGTACTTCAATAAACATGGGATTAAGCTCCCATCCCTTCAATGCCAGAAAAGCCGGATTAAAGCGTTCTACATGCCCCACCTGAAATTTGACTTCACTTTCCGAAAGCAATTTTAATATTTTTTGCGCTTCATCCATAGAATTGGCCATGGGCTTCTCCACGAAGACGTGCCGGCCATGGCGAATAGCCAATTCACATATTTCATAATGCCGCGTTGTGGGGGCAACGATATCAATGGCATCACAGGCATTAATCAGTTCCGCGGCCTCAACAAAGCGCTTTAAGTGAAATTGTTTTTCCGCCTGTACCGCAGTTTGCTCATCCGGTTCAAAAAATCCGACAAGCTCTACATCTTTAATAGAAAGCCATTGAGACAGATGAATCTTTCCCAAATGTCCCAGTCCGAAAATTCCAACTTTCAGCATGCTGCACAATTATTTATTAAAAAAAACAGGGTGCAAGGTAAGCAGCCGGATCGAAAGTTAAAAGTAAATTAAAGCAGCCCTTCATCGACAAAGCTGAGATAGCCCCGGGAGGATACGATCAGATGATCCATAATCTTAATATCCAGGAGACTTGCCGCGGCATAAAGTTTCTTTGTAAGCGCCTTATCTGCTGCGCTGGGTTTCAGGTTCCCCGAGGGATGATTGTGACAAAGGATAATATTTACGGCGTCCTGCTCCAGGGCCTTCCGCATCACTATCCTGGGATCCACAAAAGTACCTTTTACACCGCCCTGGCTGATCATCTCGTAATGTATAACCTGATTGGCCGCATTTAAGAATAAAACGACAAAAACCTCGTGACGGTGATCGGCAAAAAGGGGTTGCAATATATCAGCCGCATCTCCGCTGCCATGAATGGACGGTTTCGTCAAAGGGTTAGTTGACTGCCGGCGACGCCCCAGTTCCAATGCCGCTACCAGTGTCACGGCTTTAGCCTCCCCTATCCCGGGGATCCTCATATATTCTTTTACCCCCAGGCGGCTTAATTTGATCAGATCATGATCCACAATCTGTAAAAGGTCTCGTGCCAAACCGAGTGCGGTTCTCCGTTTGCTACCAGTTCGCAGCAAAATAGCTACCAGTTCGGCATCGCTCAGCGCATGCACTCCTTTCAGTACCATCTTTTCGCGGGGACGGTCATCCTGTGGCCAGGATTTGATTCCTGTATTCATCGGGCCTGTATTATACTGATCCATCCTGTTTATTTTTCAATAAAACTACATAAAACATCTTTATTGAAAAAACAGGGAAAGTCTCATACCTTTGCACCTCTAAAAAAAAGATCATGGCAGACCAACAAAAACATGAGGAACAGCAATTAAATATTGAACTCAGCGAGGAAATGGCGGAAGGCATCTATGCCAATCTGGCAGTGATCACCCATTCCAATGCAGAATTTATCGTTGATTTCATTAATGTGATGCCGGGTATACCTAAAGCCAAGGTAAAATCCCGCATTATACTGACCCCCCAACATGCCAAACGATTGATGAAAGCACTTTCCGATAACATTAAAAAATTCGAATCTGTAAATGGTCCCATTAAGGATCAAGAACCCGTTAATATTCCCATGAACTTTGGAGGGCCGGCGGCGCAGGCCTGAAGCCTTATAAAAATGAAGCTCTGATATGAAAGTCCTTAAATTTGGCGGTACCTCTGTCGGTAAACCCGAAAGAATGAAGGCTGTGGCCGATTTAGTCTCTAACCAACGCGACACCTGCGTAGTGGTACTCTCCGCCCTTTCCGGAACAACCAATTCTCTGGTTGAAATAGGAAAATCCCTTGCCACAGGTCATCGGGACCTGGCGGCATTACAAATCGAAGATCTGCGCAAGCATTATAATGATTTCTGCAGCAAACTGGTAACTACTCCTGAAGCCCGAAAAAAAACCGGGGCCGTACTCGAAGAGCACTTCGAATTTTTGAATATCATTTTAAAAATTTCATACAGCGAAGCGCTCAATAAAGATATTCTGGCACAGGGCGAACTGCTTTCGACCAAGCTCTTCACCATTTATCTGGAGGAAAGGAACATCAAGGTCATCCTACTGCCTGCCCTGGAGTTCATGTATATCAACGAACAAAACGAACCGGTTATACCCAGGATCAAAAAGCGGTTACAGGGATTGATGGCTTTGCATAAGGGGGAAAAGTTGTTTGTTACCCAAGGCTACATTTGTAAGAATGCAAAGGGAGAGGTGGACAACCTTCGCCGTGGGGGAAGCGATTATACGGCTTCACTCATCGGCGCTTCACTGAATGCGGCAGAAATTCAGATATGGACCGATATAGATGGAATGCATAACAATGATCCCAGGTATGTTCAGCATACCGTGAAGATCGAACAGCTTTCTTTTGAAGAAGCCGCAGAACTGGCTTACTTTGGAGCTAAAATTCTGCATCCCGCTTCCATATGGCCTGCACAGCACTTTAACATTCCCGTCAGGTTATTGAATACCATGCAACCCGAAGCGAAAGGCACTGTCGTAATGGAATCTCCCAACGGCAGTGGCGTAAAAGCCATAGCCGCTAAAGATGGTATTACGGCTATTAAAATAAAATCAAGCCGCATGCTGCTGGCCTATGGTTTTATGCGTAAGATATTCGAAGTTTTTGAGAGGTTCAGGACCCCGATCGACATGATCACTACATCGGAGGTAGCCGTATCGCTTACCATTGATGATATCAGTCATTTATCACATATCCAAAATGAGCTGGAACCTTTTGGCAGTATTGAAGTGGATTATAATCAAACGATCGTAAGCCTGGTGGGAAATGAGATCGTCACCACACCGTCTGTCATCACTAAGGTTTTTGATGCACTCGAGCCTGTCCCCATCCGGATGATCTCTTATGGCGGCAGCCGGCATAATATTTCGGTATTGATCAACAGCGCCCACAAGCTGCAGGTGTTGCAATTGCTAAATAAGGGAATCTTTGGTTTGGAATAGGCCAAATCCAAAGAAAAAAGAAGCTGAAGAGTTGCATACCGGCCCGGTGAAAAGAATACAGAGACAACCCGCCGTCCTTACAAACGGTTAACGATCTTCCCGTCTTTCATCTGCAACTGGCGATCACTCATTTTAGCCAGCGATTCATTATGGGTGGCAATGATAAAGGTTTGATGAAAGCGTTCCCGCAGGGTAAAAAAAAGTTCATGTAATTCCCTGGCATTAACAGAATCCAAATTGCCGGTAGGCTCATCCGCCAAAACAATATCGGGCCGGTTGATGAGGGCCCGGGCTACCGCTACGCGCTGTTGTTCCCCGCCAGACAGCTTACCCGGCTTGTGATCCATGCGATCGGAAAGCCCCATTTGTTTTAGTAAGCTTAGAGCATATTCTTTCACATCTTTTTTGCCTTTTTGCCCTGAAATCCAACCGGGGATACAAATATTTTCCAACGCCGTAAACTCAGGCAAGAGATGATGAAACTGGAAAACAAAACCAATGTGACGGTTGCGAAAGCCAGCCAGCCGGGTACCATGAAAACGAAAAACCTGCTCCTCATTTATTACCACCGCTCCATAATCGGGCTCGTCCAGGGTACCCAGTATATGCAGCAGGGTACTTTTCCCGGCGCCGGAAGAACCTACAATACTGACAATTTCCCCTTTTCCAACTTCCAGGTCCACCCCTTTCAAGACTTTTAAATCGGAATAGTTTTTGATAATACCGCGGGCTTTTAACATGATGTAAAGAAACAAAGATTCCGTCAATAACTTAGAAATTGTTTTTTTAAAATTAAAGTATACTTTTGCGGAAAATTAAACCTTCATAGATTATGTTCTGGACATTAGAACTGGCATCATATTTAGAAGACGCCCCCTGGCCGGCGTCAAAGGATGAGCTGATAGACTATGCCATACGCTCAGGTTCTCCTATAGAAGTGGTGGAAAACCTTCAGGAACTGGAGGATGAAGGGGAAATGTTTGAAGGTATTGAAGATATCTGGCCGGATTATCCTTCGAGAGAAGATTTCTTCTTCAACGAAGACGAATATTGACCATTTAATTTCTATCGGATCCATTATTGAAAGCCGTTTCTGTCCTGCAGAAACGGCTTAATTAGTTCTATCGGGAAAAGATAAGAGAGTGCGCGTATGTCTTATTATTCGTTTGCTTTCGTCAAATCTTCAATCAATGCCTGGCTCACCCCCATGCTGGAAAATCCACCATCATGATACAGGTTTTGCATGGTGACCATGCGTGTAAGATCTGAGAATAAGGCCACGCAAAAATCGGCACAAGAATCCGTATCTGCATTTCCAAGCGGGCTCATTTTTTCAGCATAATGAAAAAAGGCGTCAAATCCCGAGACCCCGCTTCCGGCAGTGGTCACTGTAGGAGATTGTGAGATGGTATTGACGCGGACCTTTCTCTTATTGCCATAGTGATAGCCAAAGCTGCGGGCGATACTTTCCAATAAGGCCTTCGCCTCTGCCATATCATTGTATCCCGGAAAGGTACGTTGAGCGGCAATATAAGTAAGGGCCGCCACGGAAGCACCTTCATTCAAAGCATCCAGCTTCATTGCCGATTGCAACACTTTATGAAAAGAAAGCGCCGAAATATCCAAAGTCTTCTGAAAAAAGTCATAACGTGTCTCGGTGTAAGGAATCTTTTTACGCACGTTGGGAGACATCCCTACAGAATGCAATACAAAATCTAATTGACCGCCCAGCCGCTCCATTGATCGCGAGAAGAGGTTCTCCAGATCTGCTGTAGAGGTGGCATCTGCAGGTATAACCTCCGTATTACACTTCTCTGCCAGTTCATTTATTTTACCCATCCTCAAGGCAATGGGGGCATTCGTAAGCGTAATAGTTGCTCCTTCTTCGACCACCCTTTCCGCCACTTTCCAGGCAATAGAGCGGTCATCCAATGCGCCAAAAATAATTCCTTTCTTATTCTTTAATAACTGATATGCCATAAAATATGTTTTAAACGTAAAAATACATTTAATTTGGGGAATGTGGAAACATCCCATCCGGCAATTTTGTATATATTGAACCCGGAAACATGAAAGCATTTAAAACAGACCGGCAGCTTTTCGAGGCTATATTTCAACATGCCACCATGGGTATTCTCGTAACTGGAAGCCAGGGAGAGATCATTAAAGCCAATCATTTCGCGATCAAAGAATTTGGCTATGAGGAGGGAGAGTTGATTGGCAAAAAGGTGGAGAACCTTATTCCCGAACGGTTTCATCACCAACATATGCGCGACCGGGGGTATTATTATGACCACGCCACAACCCGCGCGATGGGAGCGGGCAGGGATCTTTACGGATTACGAAAAAATGGCAGTGAATTTCCCGTAGAAGTAAGTCTTTCTCCCTTCCGGACAGAAGAAGGGCTCTTTGTTATCGTATTTATTATTGACATTACCATCAGAAAAGAAAAAGAGACAGCAGAAAAAGAATACCAGGGGCAGATCGCCGAGATCCTCAAATCTCTAAGAAAGGAAAAAGAATTGAATGATATGAAATCTCGATTTGTTTCCATGGCGTCTCACGAATTTAAAACGCCGCTGAGCACCATTTTATCTTCCGCTTCTCTCTTGTCAAAATACACTTCCACAGAAGAACAGCTCAAAAGAGAAAAACACATAGAACGGATCAAATCTGCCGTTCGCAATCTGAACGGCATCCTAAACGAATTTCTGTCGGTCGGAAGGATAGAGAATGGCAAGATCCAGGCACACTATACCGAATTTGATCTGACAGCGTTTATTAACTCCATTTGTGTGGAGATCAGGGATCTCAAAAAAAAACGGCAAGAAATTCATTATGTGCACTCTGGAGAAAAAACAATCCTTTTGGATAAGGAATTGCTCCGAAACATCCTCATCAACCTGCTGGCAAACGCTATCAAATTTTCTGATGAAGACGGCAACATACAGATCACCAGTTACAACAAGCCGGAAGCATTGATCATTAAGGTCAAAGACAACGGATTAGGAGTTGCCCCCGATGACCAGGAACATTTATTTGAATTATTCTTCAGGGGAAATAACGTACTGAACATTCCCGGTACCGGCCTGGGTTTACATATTGTCAGCCGGTACACAGAATTGATGAAAGGCGCTATTACCTTTAATAGTATATTAAACAAGGGAACAGAATTTATTCTTAACTTTAAGAAATGACGAAGATACTGCTCATCGAAGACAATCATGAGATACTGGATAACACCGCCGAAATACTGGAACTTGCCGGTTATAAGGTATGGACGGCTACCGATGGAAAGAAAGGGATAGAAAAAGCCATGGCCTATCACCCGGACCTGATCATTTCCGATATCATGATGCCGGTTTTGGATGGTTTTGGCGTTTTGCATCTCATCCAGAAGAATCCCGATCTCGCGGACACGCCTTTTATTTTTTTAACTGCCAAGACAGCACGATCCGATTTTCGAAAAGGGATGGAAATGGGAGCCGATGATTACCTCACAAAACCATTCAGCGATACCGAATTACTGAACGCCGTAGAAAGCAGGCTAAAAAGGACCGAACGTTTAAAAAACAAGATCATAGAGCCGGCCTCTTCACTCAATACCCGTTACGGACTTGCACAAAAGGAGTTATTCGAAAACAGGATGATCAACAAATATAAAAGCAAGCAAATTATATTCTCCGAAGGCAATCATCCACAATATCTTTTCTATGTAATTAAAGGCAAAGTAAAGGCTTTCAGAACAAGCGAGGATGGCAAAGAACTTACAGTGGGTCTATACGCAACAGGTGATTTCATGGGTTATACCGCTTTACTGGAAAACGCCGTGTACAAGGTTACCGCTAAAACCCTTGAGACCAGTGAGATCGCTTTGATCCCAAGGCAAGATTTTTTCGATCTGGTAAACAGCAATTCTGCAGTGGCTCTACAATTCATTCGGATCCTGGCGAAAAATAACAATCAGAAAGCAGATAAGATGGTACAGCTCGCTTATGATTCCTTAAGAAAAAGAGTGGCCAATACCCTGCTTTTACTAAAAAATAAGTTTGCTAAAGATCCGGGCGAAAAGTGTATCCTCCATATTACAAGAAGAGAACTGGCTAATCTATCCGGGACCACTACAGAATCTCTTATCCGGACATTAAGCGATTTTCGTTCAGAAAAGTTAATTGATATTGCAGGGAGCGACATCGAGATCCTCAATGAAAAGAAACTGGAATATATGATCAATTGAGGAAAATACAAAGTTTGGTCCTCCAATATACCTGAATAATTTAGACCTTACCTACCAAACCTCGCCTGAAAGTCAACGTCTCTAAGTACGAGTAGTCCAAGTTTAAGGCTGAGGATTAAATATCATTTGTTTTTCGCTATCAATTCAGGCTCCTTCCATCTCTTTAAAGCAATAATTTCCCCCTCTGTTTTTTATTTTTCTCTGAAGAAAGGTGCGGTCTGATAAACCATACGGCCTAAAGATATTATGATGTAGATCATAAGTTCTCATCATCGGGCTCATAATTTAAAAAAAGAGCCCGGTCTAATTTTACATCGTAATTCAAAAGCATCCTATTAACGTTAAAAACAAAAAACCATGAAAACCAAATTAAAAATATCCGGTCTGAATACGGTTCTTGTCATCTCGATATTTCTGACCACCCTGATTCTACTCACAGGATGCCATTCCGATGTAGATCACCATTCAGATATAAGTAAAAACCTGGGAAAGATTGCCGGCACGTATACCGCCACCTTAACCGCAGCTCCGGAAGTACCGAAAAGCCTCCACGACTACAAAAAACCTCAAAAAGTCATTGTAAACATGGAGGTGATCGAAAAAACCATGAAACTCGACAATGGCGTGGAGTATACTTACTGGACTTACAACGGTACCGTTCCGGGTCCTTTCATACGCGTTCGGGAGGGGGATGAAGTAGAAGTTCACTTTAGTAATCTCCCAAATAATAAAATGCCGCATGACGTGGATTTTCATGCTGCAACGGGTCCGGGCGGGGGCGCCGAAGCCTCTATGACCGCTCCGGGCCACACCTCCGTGTTCAGTTTCCGTGCATTAAAGCCCGGGCTATATATGTATCACTGTGCCACCGCCCCGGTGGGAATGCATATTGCCAATGGCATGTACGGGCTTTTCCTGGTAGAACCCAGGGAAGGGCTCAAGCCGGTTGATAAGGAGTTCTACATCATGCAAAGTGAATTTTACACCAAAGGAAGACATGGGGAAAAAGGACTGCAAGAATTCGACTTTGATAAAGCTATAAACGAAAACCCGGATTACGTTGTATTCGATGGCCGCGTAGGAGCCCTTACCGGCAAGAACGCACTGCATGCAAAAGTAGGAGACAGGGTCCGGCTGTTTGTGGGCAACGCGGGGCCCAACCTCACTTCCTCTTTCCACCTGATCGGTGAGATATTCGATAAGGTGTATCAGGAAGGGGGCAGTATGGTCAATCATGATGTACAAACCACTTTAATCCCTGCAGGAGGAGCCACGATAGCAGAATTCACCTGCGATGTACCCGGTACGTTCACCTTTGTCGATCACTCCATATTCAGAGCTTTTAACAAAGGCGCTATAGGCCAACTAAAAATATCGGGAAAAGAAAACAAAAGTATTTTTTCAGGGAAAATAAAAGATGAACTATTTCATCCTGAGAAAGGCGGTAACATGGAATTACCCAACAAAGTCAGCCAAAAATAATCGCCATAAAGATAAACTAAGACCTTCCTAAAATGAAAAAGTACAGTATATTATTAACCATACTGGCACTGTGCCTGCAATTATCCGCTCAACAAAAATATCAAAAAGGAGGATTTGATCGGGAGACTGCCGACATGGTTAAAATTCCTGAAGGCCATTATCAACCTTTTCTAAAAGTAAAGGGACAAGGAGAAAGCGTGAAGATACATGCCTTCTACCTGGACAGACATGCAGTTACCAACAGCGAGTTCCTTGCATTTGTAAAAGCCAATCCTCAATGGACCCGTTCCAGGGTATCGCGCCTGTTTGCAGATGAAAATTATCTGAAGCACTGGATGGGCGATTTTAAAATAGGCGATAGTCAAATCTTAAACAGTCCGGTTACTAATGTTTCCTGGTTTGCCGCGACCGCCTATGCAAAATGGAGGGACAGTCGGCTGCCAACTATGGAAGAATGGGAATATGCCGCGGCTTCGCCTCCGGTCGCTATACACAAAGGACAAAAGTTGACAACGATTGTTCTCGAATGGTACAGCCGTCCCATGCCTTCGGTACTTCCGAATGTAGAATCTACGTTTAAAAACCAGTATGGGCTGTATGATATGCATGGCCTCGTATGGGAATGGGTATATGATTTTAACCGGATCATCACGGGTGGAGATTCCCGGGGATCAGGCTCATTAGATAATAACTTTTTCTGTGCGGCAGGCGCTCTTAAAGCAGCGAATAAAGAAGATTATGCCTCTTTCATGCGTTTTGCTTTCAGAGAAAGCCTTAAAGCTTCATATACCGTACCTAATCTTGGCTTTCGCTGCGCCAGGGACGTCAGGTAAAGGATAAGATAACATTAAACTAAATTTTTAAATCATGGGCCTTAGAATAACAAAAATAATCACAGCAATTCTTTTCACAGCATTCCTATTTTCATGCGGCAAGAAGGCTGCCGAAACAGATCATAGTTGCTGCAATAAAAGCAACAACGCCATAAATATAACTACGGAACAGGCGGTTCATTCGGTGAATAATTCCATATATCAACTTACCGGCTCCTGGACCAACCAACAAAATGAACAGATACAGCTGGATCGGCTCCGGGGAAAGATCAGGCTGGTAGCGATGATTTTTACGCATTGTGGTTATGCCTGCCCTAAAATGGTAGATAACATGAAAGAAATTCAAAAAGCTTTACCTGAAAATTTAAAAGATAAGGTGGGTTACGTGCTGATCTCATTTGACCCCGAACGCGACCATCCCGGACGACTGAAACAATATGCCGGCCAAAAGCATCTTGATGCCCGTTGGACCTTGCTACACGGCACAAAAAGTCAGGTAAGAATTCTTTCCATGCTGCTCCAACTACAATATAGTCAACTTCCCGATGGCAATTTTAACCATTCAAATATACTGACCCTTCTGGATGAAGAGGGTGCAATTGTCAGACAATTCAAAGGGCTGGACCTTTATTCCGGGGAAGTGCTGCAAACGATAAAGCAGCTGGCAGAAAAATAAAGGAGGTTAAAGGAATGTTTGTATAGCTTCGCCAAGATCGAAGACCTGTTGGCCCCGCGGCAGGCCGTGGCTGAGGATACTGCTCCCTATCGCACTCCTGAACCCACTGGCACAATGAACCACTACGGGCTTCTCCCTTGGTATCTGCGCCAGACGATCTTTTAATTCAGGTAAGGGAATGTTAATGCCGTTTTTAAAGATCTGTTCCGTTACTTCTTCTTTATTTCTGACATCTATAATGGTAAACTTATCCGGAGACCGGCGAAAATCCCTGAGATCAAGCGTCGGCTCACTCTTGCCGCCGAAACCGGTAACAAAAGCCGATTTTATAAAAGACTCATATCCTATTTTTGCCACACGGCCTATAAGGCTTTTCACAATTTCTTCATTTTCTCCGGCCAGATAAAACGGAGTACGTGGAGCAATAATACTGCCCAACCAGGTTTCAAATGGCTTCTCATTTTGAATATTAATAGCATGATCCAAATGTCCCCGTTTGAATTGTTCTTGATCTCTCGTATCTATTATCATAATACCGGGATCTAATACACGGGCCTGCTCCCGGCTTAAGACCGGATCAATAAAAGGAACTTCTCCGATACTCGATTGAAAAGAAGGCGCTCCCTTGGTATTGAGCTCCACGTCATAGGGAAAATAAAGCGGCACAAAAGGTTGTTGTTTGTTAAGCGCTACGACAAAATCCTCCTCATCCATTTCTTGCAAACACCAATTATATCGTTTCTCATTCCCAATGGTATTTGAGCTCTGATCAGACAAGCTCCTGCCACAAAGAGATCCTGAACCATGAGCAGGATATATTACTACCTCTTCATTCAACGTTAAAAATCTTTTAAGCGAATGATACATCTTTCGGCTGAGTTCTTCCTTCTTTTGCTGCACGCTTCCGGACTTTTCCCTTAGGTCCGGCCTGCCGCAATCTCCTATGAATAAAGTATCGCCCGTAAAAGCGGCTTTGTCCTTTCCACTCTCATCCTCAAAAATAAAAGTAACGCTATCGGGACTGTGACCGGGCGTATTCCACGCTTTTATTTTTACATCTCCTAACTTTATAAACTGGCCTTCATCCAGCGTTTGATGTGGATAAGAAGCCCCCAGTAAGCTGCTGCAAAAAATAACGGCACCGGTAGTATGATGGATCTCAAGATGGCTGCTTATAAAATCAGCGTGAGGGTGGGTTTCCAAAACAGCTGTGATGTCGGCATCGCGTTCTTCCGCAAAACGATAATAAGGCTCCGGATTCCTTGCCGGATCGATTAAAACCACTGCTCCCTTGTGAAAAATAGCATAAGAATAATGAGCAAGGCTCTTATCTTCAAATTGTTTTATCTCCATAGCGTTTTTTATAAAATATCATTTATCAAAAAGTGCTCCACATTCGTCTTTTAGAATACCTTCAGTAATAACGGGAATAGCGCTCCATTTGGTTATATTATCGGCAACTAAAAAGGGATAATCCGAACTATATCCCCCCACTCCATCGGTTCTCATGCCAAAAACCACTTCCCGGATCCCTGTTTTTCGAATGAGGTAGGCACACATGAAACAGGGTTCAACGGTAGTATACAAAACACATTCGCTCAAATCTTTTTCTTTTATCTGAGACAGCGCTTTCACGATAGCTACAGCTTCTGCATGAGCCATGGGAACGGGTAATAGATTATCACCTTCCCGGGCCTCCGCGATGATTCTCCCTTCTCTTACAAGAACCGATCCTACAGGCGTATTTCCTCCTTCCTTTGCTGCCGTAGCCAGTTGCAGGCAACGAGACATAAACTTTTCATGCCTATCCGTTTCCATATTACTTTATTATTAATACAATCCTCCAAACGGTTATTTCCTATAACGACCTCAAGATAGCACATTTTTAAATTATCCGTTTGATCAAAAAAACCGGCAAAAGATTAGTTCGTTTTTTTCCGAACTAATCTTAAATTTGCGACTCACTCAAATAGATTCCTATGCCGCATAAAGAATTAGAGGAAGAAAAGAAGCATTTAATAGAGAAGCTTGGCGTCTATTTTGAGGAAGATAAGCATTTGCCGCCGCTGGCAGCCCGTATATTATCCACCCTTGTCCTGAATGGAAGATATGGCACCTCCTTTGAAAAATTGGTAAGCGAGCTTGAAGCAAGCAAAAGTACTATCTGTACCCATTTAAATTCACTCATCGCTCAACAAAGAGTTGCTTATTTTACGAAATCCGGCGACCGGAAACGGTATTTTACTATCGCTTCCGGTTATATTACCCAAAAAATAGAGCTTTTAATTACACATTGGAACACGGAAATAGAACTGCATAAACAGGTATTATCCTATAAATCTGCTTTCAACAAGGCGCATCCATCCCAGCCCTTATCGCTCTCTTTTCATGAGAACGCGGTGAAATTCCTGCATGAAGCCATCGCATATTTTCAAAAACAGGCAAAGCACTACCAGCATAAAGAAAAAATAACTTAATCCGTCAATGCAAACATGAAAAAGTACATTTTATACTCCGTCTTATTCCTAATTGCTGCCAGTTTAGTAGCTTGTAATAACAAAAAAAGTGGAGATGCCGACACTCCCCCGGAAACGGTAGAGACTGTTAAAATTCCCACTCGTGATGTTTCTACTTATAAAGGTTATCCAACCAGTATTGAAGGAATAATCAATATAGCCGTAAGGGCAAAAATTTCAGGCTATATCACTAAAGTATTAGTGGATGAGGGACAAAAAGTCAGAAAAGGACAACTGCTCTTCCAATTAGAGACCCATACGCTAACAGAACAGGCTGATGCTGCGAAAGCCAATGTAAATGCCGCCCAGGTGGAGGTAGACCAATTGGAACCTTTGGTAAAAAAGAATATAGTGGGCCGGTCTCAGCTGGCTGCTGCAAAAGCGAAACTGGAGCAGGCCAAAAGTCAATATCATAGCATTGTAGCAGATATTGGTTATGCAAATATCAAAAGTCCCATTGACGGCTTTGTAGGAGCAATCCGTTTGCGCATAGGCAACCTGGTCAGCCCTTCCGATCCCGATCCGATAACGACCATCACCGATATAAATAAGGTGTACGCTTATTTTTCAATGAACGAGAGCGATTATCTTGACTTTCTTGAAACGGCAAAAGGAAAAACACGACAGGAAAAGATCAGGAACCTGCCAAAAGTCTCGTTGATAATGGCCAATGGCGAGCCATATCCACACAAGGGAACCATCCAAACCATTAACTCTCAAATAGACAAACAAACCGGCAGCATTTCATTTCGGGCCGTTTTCAATAATCCGGAACAAATACTAACCAACGGAAGTACGGGGATCATCAGGATACCCAGAACATACCAAGATATCGTTGTGGTTCCGCAACAATCCACTTTTGAACGACAAAACAAAACGCTGGTCATGAAGGTCCAAAGGTCGGGAGATTCCGCTATTGCCGTTGCAACGGTAATCGGAATAAAAGATCGGGTAAGGAGCCTTTACCTGATTGATTCGGGCCTTAAAGCAGGAGATGAGATCGTGGCAAAGGATGTAGACCGGCTGGCTGACGGGAGCCTTATCAAACCGAAGGCATTACCGTTTGATAGTGTGGCAAAACCTTTACCCGTAATATTTTTTAGATAAGAAAGAAAAATGCTTAAGAAATTCATAGAAAGGCCGGTTTTATCTACTGTAATTTCCATTATTCTTGTGATACTGGGCATTATAAGTCTGATTAACCTCCCGGTTTCACAATATCCCGACATTGCACCAACAACCGTAAGTGTATCCACTAATTATCCGGGAGCTGATGCGGCTACGGTAATGAAAAGTGTGATCATCCCTATTGAAGAACAGATCAACGGGGTAGAGGGCATGACCTATCTCACCTCAACCGCAACCAACAGCGGACGGGCTGAAATAACAGTCTATTTTAAACAAAGTTATGATCCGGATATTGCCGCCGTAAACGTTCAAAACCGGGTAGCTCTTGCCAATCCGCTCCTTCCCTCCGAGGTAAAGCAAGTCGGTGTTACCACCAAGAAAAGGCAAAGCAGTGCGTTGATGTATTTGGAGTTTTACAGCTCAAATCCCGAATACGGATCAAAGTTCATTGCCAACTATCTGAATATTAACGTCACCCCGGTTATA
Organism: uncultured Chitinophagaceae bacterium; assembly: GCA_964478125.1. Lineage (GTDB taxonomy): Bacteria > Bacteroidota > Bacteroidia > Chitinophagales > Chitinophagaceae > FW021-bin31. Next base: position 33,661 of record CAYZGR010000020.1, read on the forward strand.
AAACGTGTGGATGGGGTAGGAGATGTAAGGGTGTATAGTTCCAGGACTTATGCGATGCGCATTTGGTTGAAACCTGATAAATTGGCAGCTTATGGCCTGGAGCCTTCCGACGTGACCACGGCTATTAATGCCCAGAGCCAAGAAGCTGCCGCGGGTACATTGGGAGAAAATACCGGTCAGCGGTTTTCCTATACCATCCGCTACACAGGAAGACTAAATGAGGTGAAACAATATGAGAACATTGTTCTTAAAGCTTTGGGAAACGGTAAATTTTTACGCCTGAAAGATGTGGCCGATATCGAATTAGGGGTTCAGAATTACGGGGTCAATTCCGAAACCAAAGGATATCCGAGTATTTCGATGGCGATCAACCAAACAAAAGGTTCCAATGCACACGAGATCATCGACCACATTAAACAGCATTTAGTAGATATAGAAGCGGCACTCCCCAGAGGCATACAAGTCTATATCCCTTATGATACGAATGACTTTCTAAACGCTTCCATCCATAAAGTGGTAGAAACATTACTTGAAGCGTTTATTCTTGTATTCATCGTCATATTTATCTTTCTACAGGATTTCCGTTCAACTTTAATCCCGGCCATTGCCGTTCCGGTATCCATTATAGGAACTTTCTTTTTCCTGAACCTATTTGGTTATTCCGTTAATCTGTTAACCCTTTTTGCCCTTGTGCTGGCCATTGGTCTTGTGGTAGACGATGCCATTGTCGTCGTCGAAGCGGTCCATGCCAAGCTTGATGACGGGGCAAAAGATGTAAAAAAGGCCACCATCAATGCAATGGATGAAATTGCCGGCGCCATTGTTTCCATCACGTTGGTAATGGCTTCCGTATTTCTACCCGTCACCTTTATTCAGGGAACGACGGGTATATTCTTTAAACAATTTGGAGTAACCCTGATGACCGCCATCGTCATTTCGGCCGTGAACGCGTTAACATTAAGCCCTGCACTTTGTGCCGTATTTCTGAAACCCAAATCCGAAGAAGCAAAGAACAAAAATCTGCTCCAACGTTTCTATGCAGGATTTAACGTGGCTTTTAAGGCGATGCTAAATAAATACACGAAATCATTACAATTCCTCTATAAACATAAATGGATAACGCCGGTTATTATCGTTCTTGCCGCATTAGGGATATGGTGGGCATCCTCTACCGTCCCAACCGGTTTTATACCCAAAGAAGACAGGGGCATCATATTCACAGACATTGAGCTGCCAATCGGTTCTTCATTGGATGCGACCGTGAACATCAATAATAAACTGAGAAAATTGATAAAAAAGGTCCCGGGCGTAGAAGGCATATCACTAGTGGCCGGCTATAGCCTGTTGTCGGGCCAGGGGAGCAATTACGGACTGGGATTCATTAAACTGGATGATTTTAGCAAGCGAAAAGGGAAAGACGACGAATCGGTTGATGCGATCACGAAAAAACTCTTTAGTGCAGCTTCCCGGGTACAGGGGGCGCAAATCCTGTTTTTCGCTCCCCCAAGCGTTCCGGGATTTAGCGCATCAGGAGGTTTTGAAGTGAACCTCTTGGATAAATCCGGAGGCAGCTTTACATCGTTAGACGAAGAAAACCAGGCTTTCCTGAGCATGTTGAACAAACGACCCGAGATCCAATATGCCCAGTCCTCCTTTAGCACGGATTATCCGCAGTACGAATTGAATATCAATGTACCGTTGGCCATGCAATCCGGGGTAGATATCAACGCTATTTTCAGGACCTTACAAGGTTATATCGGCGGCATTTATACAGCAGATTTTTCAAAATATGGAAAACAATTTCGGGTGTATGTGCAAGCACCCCCGAAAGACCGGGTTAAAAAGGCCGATCTGGATAATATGTACGTTCGTACCAAAGGAGGAGAAATGGCGCCCATCACGCAGTTTGTCAGTTTAAAACGCGTCTATGGCCCTCAATCCGTAACACGGTTTGATTTGTATAATTCCACCAAAATAACCGGTGCGGCGGCGCCCGGCTATACTTCCGGAGATGCCTTAAAGGCCATTCAGGAAGTAGCTCAGAGTTTACCCAAAAACTTTGGAATCGCTTTCTCAGGATTGTCTCGTGAGCAGGTATTATCCGCCGGTCAGACCTATATCATTTTTCTCCTGGTTGTGATCTTTGCATACTTCGTATTGGCCGCTCAATATGAAAGCTATTTAGTTCCATTCTCTATATTACTTTCCGTACCACTCGGAATATTTGGGGCTTATTTCGGCACCATGGTAATGAACCTGGAAAACAATATTTATTTCCAGATTGCAATGATCATGCTCATTGGCCTGTTGGCTAAGAATGCCATTTTGATCGTGGAATTTGCTATACAGCGAAGGCGGCATGGAGAAACGCTCCTCCAATCTGCTCTTGATGGTGCAAAGGTGCGTCTGCGCCCTATTTTAATGACTTCATTCGCTTTTATTTTCGGTTTGATGCCGCTGGCGCTGGCAGCCGGAATAGGAGCCGAAGGGGATCGTTCGATAGGAACAAGCGCGGTCAGCGGCATGCTTATAGGAACGATAACAGGCGTGTTTGTCATCCCGACCCTGTATATCTTCTTCCAATGGTTACAGGAGAAAGTTACCGGCGTTCCCGTTGCAGTAAAAAAACATAATAGTGAGAATACAGAAGAAAAATAAAAGAGCCCGGATACATTCAATAAGGTCATCCGGTTAATAAATCAAAAAAATGCTTAAGAAATCGAATACAGTTTTTGGCGTCCTTTTGTTTATACTAATACTGAGCTCCTGCATGGTCACCCGAAAGTATGAAAGGCCCAAAATGGACACGGAAGATCTGTTTCGTACGGATCATCTTACAGACAGTGTATCCCTGGTATCGGACACGTCTTCTCTTGCTGAAATATCCTGGAAAGATTTTTTCTCGGATACGCTTTTAAAACACTATATCACCACCGCCTTAAATAACAATATAGACATACAAATAGCCCTTCAAAGCATTCGGGCCGCGGCGGCAGTGGTGAAAGAGGGAAAAGCACAGCTACGTCCTTCGGTTAGCGCTAACCTGGATTACAGTCGTACCAAGAATTCAAAAAACAGCAAGATCGGACAGGGAAATTCTGAGGCCTATAATCAATTGGACCTGGATGCCAATCTATCCTGGGAAGCTGATATCTGGGGAAAGATCAAAAGCCTGGAGCGTGCCAACCAGGCCGCTTACCTGCGATCGATAGAAGCACAAAAGGCCATCAAAACACGGCTGGTATCCAATGTGGCCACAACTTATTACCGGCTAATGATGCTGGACGCCCAAATTAAAATTGCCAAAGCCAGTATCCGGTCCAGAGACAGCAGCCTCACAACCACCTTGACCTTAAAACAGACAGGCAAATTAACAGCCGTAGCCGTTAAGCAAACTGAAGCACAGCTTTATGAGGCTAAACTTATCCTAATAAACCTCCATCAACAGGAACGGACATTGGAAAATGCATTCTGTATGTTGCTGAACCAGCCGGCTCATGCGATACATAGAAACCGTCTGGACTCACAACGCGTTAAAACGCCGCTAAGAATCGGAGTTCCGTCGGATTTGTTAGCTAATCGGCCGGATGTACATGAGGCAGAATATAATCTTATGCAGGCCTTTGAGCTAACCAATGCGGCAAAAAGCAATTTCTATCCTTCATTAATCATTACCGCTTCGGGAGGTTTTCAGAGCGCCGACCTGAAAAACTGGTTTAGCCTGAATTCCATTTTTTCTAGTGTCGCGGGAAATTTATTACAGCCTATACTCAACCACCGGCAAATAAGGACGCAGTATGAAATAGCACAAAGTCAACAGCAACAGGCATTGCTAAATTATCAGCAGATACTGCTGACGGCCGGGAATGAAATCTCCAATGCCTTATTCGATTATCAGACACAAACTAAAACAATACGGCTGGAAGAAAAACAATACGAAGCCTATCAGGTGGCAGTCAATTACTCTGAACAATTATTAATTAACGGACTGGCCAATTACCTCGAAGTTTTAACGGCGAGACAAAATGTTTTGGCAACGCAATTGAACCTGGTCAATGCACGCTTCGAAAGGCTGGCCAGCATCATCCGGCTTTATGAAGCGCTGGGCGGGGGATGGCGCTAATATCCTCCATATTCGAAATTCCCGATTTAATAATTATTTTTCCCATATAAGATCCGGATTCTATGCGGTATTACCGATCTTCACGTAAAGAATCTTTTTTCTAATGAAACCAACGATCGAGACCGGTAAGGGGCACTGGATACTCTCGCAAACAGGAAAGCGGGTGCTTCGTCCCGGTGGCAGAGAATTGACTTTGCAAATCCTGGAACATCTTCATATCTCTCCTGTAGATGAAGTGGTGGAGTTTGCCCCGGGTACCGGTTTCACGGCTACGCAGGTACTAAAATATCATCCCAGGTCTTATACCGGAATCGAACTGGATGAAGTAGCTGCCGCTATACTCCGGAAAAAGATAAAAACATATGGATATGAAGTACTCGTCAGAAATGCGGCTCATACGGATTTGCGAAATGACTTTGCAAGCAAGGTTTATGGCGAGGCTATGCTGACGATGCAGGCCGATCATCGGAAATCTGAGATCATGAACGAAGCCTGCAGAATACTCAAAAAGGGCGGCCTGTATGCCATACATGAGCTAAGTTTAATACCGGATGATATTTCCAATTCCGAGAAAAAAACGATCCAAAAGAGGCTCGCTCAACTTTCCAAAGTAAATGCCCGGCCACTTACGGCAAGTGAATGGACTACCCTCATCGAAAGATCCGGTTTTCGGGTCAGAAAAGTGCTCTACAGCCCGATGAAGCTTTTAGAAATGAAAAGGATCCTCCGGGACGAAGGCTTCTTTCATACGCTGCAAATCGGCTTTAACGTTATGCGGCAGGCCGGGATCCGGCAAAGGGTTATGGAAATGCGAAAAGTATTCAAAAACTATAAAGATCATCTACAGGGTATTGCCATCATCGCGGAAAAAACAGTTTAAAAATAAAATCCTGCTATTACTTCCCCGCCTGCTTGTCATTATTTTGTACCTTTAGAAGAAAAATAAAAAATGATGCAAGCATTTATAGGAATGGGGCTCTTGGGTTCAAACTTTGTCAAAGCCATGCTCCAGAGAGGAGAAAAGGTCCGGGTATGGAACCGAACTCCTGCCAAAGCGCAAAAACTGGAATCCTTTGGTGCAGAAGTTTTTAAAGAAGTACGCGACGCCGTAGCGGACGCAGACATTCTCCATGTTACCCTGCGGGATGATGCTTCTGTGGATGAGGTTCTTGCAGAAGCGTCGAAAAGCTTCAAACCCGGTGCGATCATTGTAGATCATACGACGACCTCGGTGAACGGGGCCATTCGAAGGACGAAAGACTGGAGCACAAAGGGCTTTACCTATCAGCATGCCCCCGTGCTCATGGGACCCAAAAACGCATTGGAGGGCACCGGATTCATGCTCGTCTCCGGGGATCAGCCGGTTATCAAGAAACTGGATCCCGAATTATCAAAGATGACGGGAAAGGTTCTCAATTTCGGAGCCGATGCGGGAAAGGCTGCAGGAATGAAATTAATTGCCAATCTTTTCCTGCTGGTTTTCACCTCCGGGATATCCGATGCTTTGAACCTGGCCCGGTCGCTGAATATTCCCACGGAAGATCTGCAAACCCTCTTTTCTTCATGGGATCCCGGATCCATTACCGGAAGGTTAAACAAAATAACAGAAGGCCGTTTTCAGCCTCCGTCCTGGGAATTAACTATGGCGCGCAAAGATGCACGCCTGATGATGGAAGAAGCGGGCCATAACGGAAACCGTCTGGAAATCATATCTGCTATTGCCGCCGAAATGGACCGGTGGATTGACGAAGGGCACGCCCATGACGACTGGACGATCTTTGCGGCCGATGATCGTTCAAGATGATCCAGGGAGCATGCGATCCGGCCTCAGGAGCGAATCGCTTCCAGGCAGATTAACGCGGCCTTTCTATTTGCTCCCCAATGATATTTTCCAAATATGCCTGACGCCTGAACAGCTCTGTGACAGGGGATAAGGTATGCAATGGGATTGCTGCCAACAGCCGCTCCCAGCGCATGGGCATCTTTGAGATTGCCTGCAAGTGCGGAATAGGACATCAGCCCCCCGGCCGGAATCTGCAACAATCTTCTCCAGGTATTTACCTGAAAGGAGGTACCTTTCAGATGCAATCTTAAAGAAACATTCGTATCGCTCTTCCCTTCAATAAATGAGAAGGCCCTGTGTTGAGAATCATCTTGTGTTTCCTGAAATAGGGCATGCGGAAATCGCGATCGCAATTTTTCAAGCGCCTCCGCTGCTCCCTCATCAGAAAAAGCCAGGTAACAAACCCCCTTCTCCGTTGAAGCAATAATTACAGGTCCGAATCCGGTAGCATAAAAGCTGTAACGGATGCATAAATTACGGCCTCCCTCTTTATGCTCTTCCTCCGTCATCGCATCTATATGTATTCCGGAATAGCCGGAAGGGCTTCTTTTGATGTTTTGCACCGTTTTTGAAATACGTTTCTTGATCCGCTCAGGTTCAAGATACCGAACCAGTTCCTCGGGTGTGGCTCCCGACCATTCTATCACTTCCCGGCGAATGATCTCCTCTCCTATTCCTGTTTTTTCGGATAAAGCCTGATTTAGGAAGAGGCTGTCTCTATGCTCATAATAGACGGCCAGTGCATCTGCAAGTTTGTTAAAAGATAGCCTCTTCTGCAAGTCTTTGAATTTTAGATTACAAAATTAATGAAAAGGCGGATAAGGATATAGCCTGTTTTTAAAACCGCAACTAAAATTATAATCTCACGAATTCTATAATTGTTTTGCCGGACCAGCCACTATGTTTTCTCATACGTATCCATTCATTGCATACGATATCCAGAACAAATGAAAAAGACGCCTTTCTTCCTCCATCAAAAAAACACCCGAAGCGTAAAACGATCGGGTGTTTTTTAACTTTAAGAGAAGAGATAAGAACTCACCATCCGGGATTTTGGGTTAACTTATCATTATTATCTATTTCCCTTTGAGGAATACCCCAGAGCAGATATTTCTTATTCCAGGTAGCGCCGCCTTCATCTTTAAAACCAATAACGTCTACGAACTTATTGTTCTTTACATCATAATATTTATGTGTGCGTTGTATATCAAAATAAGCTTTGTTCTCATAACATAATTCATGATAACGCGCCTTCCATACCGCTATGCGAAACTGCTCCTTTGAAAGCCCTGATAAAGGCGACAAATCCGCTCTCTTGCGTATAGCATTGATCTGCTCATAAGCATAAGAAGAGGGTTGGCTACTCACTTCGTTGGAGGCTTCTGCATAAATGAGCATTACCTCGGGTAAACGAAGTAAGGTCCAATTTTCATCACAACTGGCCGTATTTAAAGCACTTTCCTTATGAAAATATTTATAAAGGGCATGAGCGCCAAAGTTTACAATCTTTGAAGGGTTACTGATAGAAGGATATTTAGAGAAATAAAATTCCTGCTCTTTTGTACGCAGATCTCCGGGTTCGTAGGAGTTATAATAACTGGCTGTTGGAATCAGTGCTCCAAATTCATCGTGGAATTTACTGATACCAACCATATAGGGGATTATATCTGCACAGAGGTGATTAGTAGAGATGCCTGTTTTAAATTGTACCTGGAAGATAAGTTCTCCTTGATTTTTATGCGCGTTATCGTGCAGATCATCATAGCTTGAGAACAAAGTATACCAATGGTTATCCAATACCGCTTTTGCTTCTTCGGCCGCTTTCTCATAATACTCTTTTTTCTGCAGGGGATATCCGGCCATTCTTAAGTATACCTCTGCAAGAAGAGACTTCACAGCCCCTAAAGAGACTCTTCCTGTTTCATCTATATTAGGAAGGCTGGATTGCTCTGCCATTTTAAGATCAGAAACGATAAGCTCATAGACGGAGTCCTGAGAAGATCGCTCGGGGTATAATTGAGGACTGGTAGCATTAATGGGTTCTGTAATCAAAGGGACATCTCCATAAAGCCGGACCAGCCAGAAATAGAAAAATGCCCTGAGGAAATGGGCCTGACCCAGCAAATTGCTCTTTTGTGCTTCATCCATTTTGATATCCGGAATCCTTTTAATACATAAATTAGCATTTGCAATTCCATAATAACAATCATCCCAGATCTTCGAAAAGAAAGGATTTGAAGCGTCGGCGGTATGGCTGATCATTTGTTTATTGTAGTAACTCTGCCCGAGCGTAGTGGCATGCCCCACGATAAGCTCCAGGGCAACCCACGGCCTTTCTCCATATCCTACAGAAGAAGTAAAAGTTTCCAGGGATGCATAAATACCATCCACTGCAGACTCGGCCTGCTTGGCAGTAGTAAAATAACTCTCCTGCGTAAAGTTCGATTTATTTCGCTCTGTTAGGAACTTTTTACAGCTATACCCTCCCAGCAAAAAAAGGCCAAGAAGAGCAGCTAATCCTATATTTTTTATTCTATTATTCATCATAAACAGATTTAGAGATTAAAAACTTACATTTAATCCAAACAGGAAAGTCCTTGCCTTGGGATAATCATAAAAGGTAATCCCCTGTGCAAAAGCATCTCCATAAGTACTTACCTCCGGATCATAACCAAAATAATCCGTAATCAGGAAGAAGTTCTGGGCTGCCAGATATACTCTCAGATTACTAAGATGTAATTTCTCAGTTAATCTTTTAGGAAAGGTATACCCTAATACGGCATTTTTCCCTCTGATGAAAGAACCGTCTTCAACCTTGGAGGAAAATATTCCGGTTCTGTAACTGTCTCCTCCCATATAAGATGGACGGACCTGTTCGATATTGGTATTTTGATGATCAGGGGTCCAGGCATCTGTCAAAGCCTGCTCAAAACTATTGGCCTGACCGGTACGATCCTGTCCAGAATGTTTACTAAGCTGCAAAACGTCATTACCATATTCATATTGGAGTTCAACAGTGAAATCAAACCCTTTGTAGCTGAAGGTATTGGTAAAGGTTCCATAACCGGTGGGAATCCCTTTGCCCATAATCACACGATCATCATCATTAATTTGTCCATCCCCATTTTTATCCCAAAATTTCAGATCTCCGGGAAGCTTTCCAAATTTAGCAGCTTCAGCCTTTTCATCCGTTCCCCAGGTACCTAATAACTTCAATCCGTAAAAAGAACCTACAGATTCGCCTATCCTAAGGATATTGGTATTATTCAGAAAATAAGGGTTGGGGAAAATATCATCTCCGGCAGGGCCTAATGCCGTCACTTTATTTTTCAATAACGAAATATTAAATCCTGTAGTCCACCTGAACTTTTGGGATTGGATATTTACCGTATTCAATGTCAGTTCTATTCCCTTATTGCGCATGCTTCCGATATTTTTGTATATACTTGAATATCCACTGGAGGTGGGTATGGGGGCATTGAGCAAAAGGTTTTTAGTATTTCTTACATAAGCATCGGCTTCAATATCTATCCGGTCATTGAACATACCCAAGGAAAATCCGACATCAAATTCGGCTGCTTTTTCCCATTCCAATTCCGGATTAGCTAATGTATTAATCACTGTACCGGAAGCCCTTTCACCATCAAAAACATAAGTATTTCCCTGAAGGTTTGCTAAAGATTGATACTCACCTATTTCCGAATTACCCGTCAAACCATAGCTCACCCTTAGCTTTAAATTGGAAATGCTTCGGCTGTTTTTCAAAAAATTCTCCTGTGACAACCGATAAGCAATGGCTCCCGACGGGAAAAACGCATATTTATTATCCGCTCCGAAACGTGAAGAGCCGTCGGTACGGCCTGTGGCGGTCAACAATATTTTATCCTTATAATTATAGTTTACTCTCCCGAAGAAGGAGGTCATCTCCCAATCGTAAGCATCCGAGGAAGGCGTACTGGGTAATGAACCTGTACCTAAGTTATACCATCTATAATAATTATCCGGCATATCTTCTGTACCTACAAAATAATGTAAATAGGTAAACTTCTGGGTTTCTGCCCCTAACAATACCTTTATGGAATTATCTGCATTAATCTGTTTATTGTAGGTCAGATAGTTATCCCATTGCCAGAACATCCGCTGGTAGGTATGTATTTCTGCATAATTGTGGTTGTTCGCGGTAAGCGAGATCTTATCGCTTTCCCAATAAGGGTTATATTGACTCCCCATATTGACGCCAAGATTAGATTTAAAATCCAGCCCCGGGAAAAAGGTAATATCCGCATATACATTTCCGGTAAATAAAGAGGTTTTTAACAAACGTACATCTTCATTCTCGATAGCCACGGGATTATCTCCCGCTTCCATATCAGGGTAATCCGTTCTTTTCCCATACGTACCATCAGGATATCTTATAGGAATGATCGGGATCATTTCAATCATCATACGAGGTAAATTATTACCTCCCTGCGATGCATTTCCCAAACGCTCATTCATATTGCTATAAGCAAAAGTGGCCCCCACTTTTAGCCAGTTTTTTACCTGATCATCCACTGCTAACCGGGCGCTATATCGTTTTTGAAACGTATTTCTTAAAATTCCATTTGCATCAGTATAATTAAGGAACAAACCATAAGTTGCTTTATTCGCCCCTCCGGTAAAAGATAAGTTATGACTCTGACTTACGGCCGTACGGGTAGCTTCATCCTGCCAATCTACATCGTACAAAGGATTCAGGTCTTCATCAAACAGTTTCCCGATTAAGGCTTTCCTTTGGATTTCAGGGTTTTTATCTTTGTATTTTCCCGCAGCCCATCCTTCTGGATCAAATTTCTTAATATTCTGGTATGCTATATCCTGCGTCTTTAAAAATTGTTTAGCGTTTAACACGGGAAGCTTACGAGCCATTTCTCCCACACTAACGTAACCATTATAGCTGACATTACTCCCTTTTTTGCCCCGTTTAGTCGTAATTAGTATCACCCCATTAGAACCGCGAGTCCCGTAAATGGCAGTAGCAGATGCATCTTTTAATACTTCAATAGAGGCAATATCATTGGGATTCAACATTCCAATACCTTCTGTCATTACGATCCCATCTACAACATATAAGGGACTGTTACTTGCATTAATAGAACCATATCCGCGGATGCGCACATTGGTATTTCCACCAGGTTGCCCCGAATTGGTTGATACTTTAACACCTGCAGCCTTACCTTCAAGTTCTTGATTCACATTAATGGCAGGCCGTTTCTGCAGATCTTCGGAACTGACTGAGGATACCGATCCGGTCAGGTCCGACTTCTTTTGCGTACCATAACCTACTACCACGATCTCATTTAAACTCTTTGCCGAGGCTGCCAACGTAATGTTAAGCTGTTCCTGTCCATTTACAGCCACTTCCTTGGTATCATAACCAATATAAGAAATGATCAGAGTGGCCTCTTCAGGGATGTCCAGGCTAAACCGGCCCTCCGCATCGGTAACCGTACCGGTATGGGTTCCTTTTACCTTGACGGTCACACCCACCAGGGGATGGCCCTGCTGATCAGTCACTTTACCGCTAACCTGCTGAAACAAAATAGCTTTATTGGCCGGGTTCACCACAATCAGATCATCCGGTAACATTTTGTAGCGAATATCCATCAGGCCTTTCAGGGAATCCAACGCATCGGCAAGGGATGCATTCTTTAAAGAAAGGCTGATACCTGGACTGTTTTCAAACGCATTATTATTGTAATAAAATACATAGCCTGACAATTTTGAAAGCTTGTGAAACACTTTCTTTACCGGTGTATTTTTAAAATCTATGGATATCTTTTTCTGCGAATACCCGGCAGCCGATACCTGCATGAACCCCAGGAGCAGGATCAGGGTCATCTTTGACATAAGCAACATCGTTTGGGTAAACGTAAATCTTCCTTTACCCTTTGTGAGTAGTTTTTCTTTAATTTGCATTGCTTTTTTTTTAACCTTCCGCTATGCGGAAGAATGAGGAAATACTTTTTGGTGTTTTCTTTTCAAAGCGGGGAATAGGGCATTATTCTCCGCTTCTATTATTTAATAACAAAGAAGTTTTCCATTTTCCGGAGGGGCATGAGCCCTTTTAAGCGCATATTTCTTTTCCATATATTATTTTATTGAATAATAACCTGATTTTCTTTAATCGTATAAGTAAAAGGTTTTAGCATTTTCAATATCTGCAACAGTCTTTCCAACGAAATATTGTCGGCCCTGCCTGTAAAACGTTGCCTGGCCAAAGCAGAATCCTTTATTATAATGTGTACGCCATACCAGCGATTTAACCGCTTCGCCAGCATCTCCAGCGGTTCGTCTTCGTAAATCAATACATTTTGCCTCCAGGCGGTTTCCCGTATAGTCTCCTTATCTATCTCTGTTACAGGAAGTACAATAATATCTTGTGAAATGCCTTTCGATAGATCTTTTATTTTTTTATCTGGCAAAGGCTTTAACTTATTTTGGTGCTCCTTTTGAAATGCTATATCTCCGGATCGCCCCCGTACAATGATTTTCTGATGCGGTTTCAGATTGATACTCTTGCTGTGTTCCTTATCTTTCAGCACCACTTTAACAGCGCCTGAAATGAGAGCGGCTTCTGTAAAATCTTCATTCGGATAGGCTCTGATATCCAGTTCCGTACCCAAGACATGGGCATCTATTCTCGCAGTATGGATCACAAAAGGTCTTCCCGGATCATGTTTTACCTTAAAATAGGCTTCTCCCGTCAAAAAGACTTCCCGAATCCCATTGTGAAAAGACTCCGGATATTTTAAAACACTTCCGGCATTCAACCATACCTCGGTACCATCAGCCAGGTGTAAATTGGTTTTCATTCCATCCATCGTCTTCACTTGTTGCTGGTTTATAGTCTGGCGAGCCGGAAACAACAACTTTTTGCCCAAAAAGACCAGGAACACCGCTATTATAAACAGACCGGCCCATTTACCACTTTTATATACAGAGAATCGCTTCTTATTTCCCCCCTGAAGTTTCCCTGCAGTTCTTTTCTCCTGATGTAATACCTTATCGGCGATTCTTTTCGAATCCGCCTCGGAGAGAATGGGCCGCAATTCCATTCTCGTTTTATGCAACAAACCTATCTTTATCCATTCCTCGGGAAAGGTAATCAGGAGGCGTTCCATCTCTTCCTGCTCGGAGGGCGTCAGCAAACCCGACCAATATTTCGTAATAAGCTCGTCTAAACGATCTTTCATTATCAATAAGACAAGCCGGAATCGAAAATCAATTAAGGGTTTTAAAAAAGATCAGGAAAAAATTTCCGGAAGAACAGATGTCAGGGAAGCGTTTAGCTTTTTGAACGCAATGGACATTTGCACATTAATGGTAGCCTCGGAAATATCCAATAGTTCTGCCGTCTGCTTGTAACTCAGGCGGTCCACTTTTATAAGAATAAATATTTGACGGCAGCGGGGAGGTAATTGATTGATCGCTTCGCGAATACAGGCCACGTTTTCTTCACTGATGATATGATTTTCAGGGGTATGTGTTACCTGAGCGGAAGTCCTGACATAATACAAATCTTCTTCCAGTATCCTCTTACGGTTGCTTTTCTTTAAATAATTTAAGCCGGTATTTTTAACCGCTTTATATAAATAAAAAATAAGTCGGTCCGCATGTGGGAGCCGGGCCCGCAACAACCATACTTTTAAAAATACATCCGAAATAACCTCTTCAGCATCTTCCCGATTCTTTACGATTTGTAAAGCAAATTGAAAAAGACGATCGCTAAATTGGGTAACCAATTGCCTGAATGCTTCTTCGTCTCCATCCGAGATATGCTGTAACTTTTGAGATAATGTCACTAATCCCTCTATTTTTA
>CAYZGR010000021.1:0-46564 GCA_964478125.1 uncultured Chitinophagaceae bacterium
AGACCTGCTGCAGGAAAAAGATTTTAGAAAGGAGACGGGTGTTATAGCGGGTCATTTTTGGGTCTCTTTCAGAGAAGCAAAAGATTAAATGTACTATGTACTAAAATGCATAGTTTTTACTACTTTTGAAACCTCCGTATTCAAAATAATAAATGATATTTACCAATGGGCAGAAGTAAAGCGTAAATTGAAAAGATATTCAATGAATAATCACTTTCCATAATAATAGTACTTGGCATTTCATTAGGGCTTATTGCACTAATCTGTTTTCCAGGAGGAATGCATGCTATGTTCAAGAGAGGCTGTTTGTTTATCCAAAGAAACCCCACCACGGTTAGTTTTGGATGATTTAGTTTGATTTTTAAACGGGATTTATTCAGATTCAGGTATTCCTCTTTGTTTGCGTTGCATTTAGTGTAGGCACCTTGGGATGCATTATTTATTTCTTTGCACTTGTTGTGATATTTTCAGGGGTGGGTCGTTTATTCTGAAGGTACAAGATCGAATCAGGAAGCAGATATTTTGACTTCATTATAGTTGCCAAAATTTTACTTGATTTATCCCTCGTCATATTGGAATGGCTAAGATAAGCGGATAGTGATAAATAGTAAATATTATTTTATCTCTGTCCCTAAACCTATCCGCCCAACATCAACAATTATATTATCGGATTATATTTCTGTAAGATATTTATGTACAAAACTAATAGCCATGGACCCTTCGCCTACGGCAGACGCTACACGATTCATTGCACCGGCACGCACATCGCCGGCCGCAAAAATTCCGGCATAGCTCGTTTCCAATAAATAAGGATCGCGCTCCAATTTCCAGACCTTTTTAAACTCATCATAATACTGTAGATCCCTGCCCGTTGCAATAAACCCTTTGTCATCCGTAATAATGGTATGATCCAACCAATCCGTGGAAGGCTTTGCTCCAATGAAAATGTGCAACGCCACGGCATCATCGGTATATTCTTCACCGGTACTGACATTCCTGATCGTTAATTTTTCTAACCTGTCTCTGCCGCTTGCTCTTACCACTTCGCTAGATTCGCAAACGGTTATATTACTTACCCCCCTGATCTGATCAATCAAGTAAGAAGACATGCTGTAAGATAATTTTTCTCTTCTAATAAGAATTTTTACCTCCTTTGCAAATTTTGAAAGATACATAGTAGCCTGTCCTGCAGAATTACCCCCTCCCACTATATAAACCGTTTTGCCCTTACAGGCCGCCGCTTCTGTACTTGCCGCGCCGTAGTATACTCCCGCGCCAATAAATTGCGAAAGGCCCGGCGTGGTCAATTTCCGATAATCAACACCCGTTGTGATCACCACGGCTTTGGCCACTATCTCCTTATCATTATCCAGGATGATCTTTTTGTAATTATCCTGTACCTCTATAGCTCTCACAGATTGGGGAGAAAGGAAATTAGTGCCGAACCTTACCGATTGGGTAAGGGCCCTCCTCGTCAGATCTGCACCGCTCAAACCGGTCGGAAAGCCTAGATAGTTTTCAATACGGGAACTGGTGCCCGCTTGTCCGCCCGGTGCTTTTCTTTCTATCAATAATGTTTTAAGGCCTTCTGAAGAACCATAAACGGAAGCGGCCAGTCCGGCAGGTCCTGCTCCAATTATCACCACATCATACATTTCATTCTTTACTTCAGGATTCAAGCCTATTCTCCTGGCCACATCTATGATACACGGACTTAACAGCATCGTTCCATCCTCGAAGAATATTATAGGCAGATCTTTCGTCTCCACCTTATTCAATTGCATCAATTGTTTACCCTCTTCATCCTCCGCATCCGTCCAATGATAAGGGACCAGATTACCCGATAAAAACTCCTTGATCTCATGGCTCTTTGGCGAGAACTGATAACCCAATAACTTAATGCCTCTGAAATCGGGATGAAAATTATTCTGCCAGTCATCTAACAAATCATTGATAACAGGATATAATCTTTCTTCCGGCGGATCCCACGGTTTCGTTAAATAATAGTCAAGTCCCACTTTGTTAATCGCTTTGATCGCCGCATCGGTATCAGAATAAGCCGTAAGCAATACCTTTTTGGCCTTATCGTAATACCCAATAGTCTGGGATAAAAAATCAATACCTTCCATCTCCGGCATCCGCTGATCGGATATGAACATGGCAACCGCTTCTCCCCGATTTTTTAGTTCGAGTAAGCTATCCAGCGCTTCTTGTGCAGATGAAGTGCTGAGGATGCGGTAATCCTGCCTGTACTTCATTCTCAAATCTCTGGTAATGGCCCGGAGTACCTGCAGATCATCATCTATTACAAATATGATTGATTGATACATTTTAATGTCTTTTCATTTTCTCTAAATAGGAAGATACACCTCAAACTCCGTTGCTCCGGGCACTGATCTCACTTCTACCCGGCCATTGTGCTGGGTCATGATACGGCTTACCACGTCAAGACCTAATCCGGTACCTTTGCCTATCTCTTTAGTTGTAAAAAAGGGGGTAAAAATATCTTTTTTGATATCCTCCGGAATTCCGGGGCCATCATCCTTAATAGACACTTTCACAAATCTTTCATCATGTGTTGAAGTAATGGTAAGCTTACCTTTACCATTCATTTGCATAGCCTCAACGGCATTGTCTATAATATTCAGCCAAACCTGGTTCAGTCCACCGGGCAAAGCTCTTATCTTCGGAATGGACATGTCATAATGTTCAATTACATGAATATTCCCTTTTGCCAGCTTAAAATCCAGTATCGTTAAGGTATTACGGATGCCAACATGAACATCGGTCAACTGCCTACCAGAATCTTTATCCATAAAGGTAAAATTCTTTACCGCGCCAACAAGATTTGATATGCGCTCTGAAGAAGTATAGATGTCATTAGTCATTCTATTAGTAATCAGGTAATTAGTTATCCATTCAAGCAATACCGGCAATTCTTCCACCAATACGCTATCCTTCAATATTTCCAGTTCACCGATGGTAAATCGCCTTTCTACCAATCCTTCGTAATCTATCTCTTCGAGATGGTTATCCAAAAGCCAATCAGCAATCTCATCTTCGAGCGCTGCTTTTTGCATCATGGTTAATGCGGCAGGCTCTGAATTTATTTTATGAATAATCAGATTGCTGATCTTCTCTGCTTTTCCCGGGGGAATCCTTAAATCTGCAATTGACCTGTATAAATGGGGCAATCGTCCTATCTTTACCTGCAATAAAGATGCAGCACGTGCGATAGCAGCTGCCGGGTTATTAAGTTCGTGCGCCAGGCCGGCCGAAAGTTTTCCAAGGGCAAACATTTTTTCGTTCTGCTGTTGTATAGCGGTAAATTCCCGCACGCGGCTCAGCATCATATGTACCATCGCCTCAATCAATTCATAATTGTCTGTAAAACCTGCTTTCAGTCTCTCAGCGGGACATTTAAATATCCATGATCTTTTCAGGGCCTCGCAAAATGCAGGGGTTATGGTGGCTCTTGAATAAGGAAGATAGCCGGTCGGTTGTCCGGGATCAAGAATACGTAACTCCTTACGTTTACCAGATTGCATTGCACAAATACACATTTTCCCATCTAACACCAGATAAGAAGTAATGACGGGGTCTCCGGCATTGAACAACAATTCGCCTTTCTCCAATTCTACAGTTTCTCCCTGGCTGATCAGCCATTGTAGTTGCTCATCGGGGACATGCTGAAATTCCGTTACGATTTTCAGGTCTTCAACATGGAGTGTTTTCATTGAAATGAAGTCAATTTCGCCACAAGATACATATTTTATTATATCAGATTCATAAAATATTTTTGAATCCCTATCTCCGCAAACGTATCCGTTTCAAATTCAAACCCGGCGCTAAATAGTAAAAAAACAACCACACACTTATCTTATTCTTACCTTGCCTCTTTCAAATGGGCAACCATATTAACCAAAGTCTACTTCAAAATGAACGGGAGTTTTGAAAGCCCTATTATCTTCACACGATCTTGATAATTACTCGGGCCATTCCCCCCTCCCTCAGAAAAAGAAAATTTTTATTTTACCTAAAATTTGTTTCCTTCATGCAACCCTTTTGGCCAAATACGCATATTTATCTATAGAGCTATCAAGACAAAAAAAATGGCACACTTACCCGAATGAACTTAAATGAACTTATCAGAAGCGATACAAGCATGCAAACATAAGGATCCGCTCGGACAAAAATTTTTATTTGATCAGTATGCCAGGCAAATGTTCCTTTTATGCTACCGGTACGTAAAAAAGAAAGAAGATGCAGAAGAATTGATGTTAAACGGATTTTATAAGTTCTATAAGAACATACGGAAATTCCAATACCGGGGAGAAAGTTCGGTACTTCCATGGCTTAAAAAAGTGATGATAAATGAATGTCTGATGTTTCTAAGAAAGAAAAAAGAACTCAGGATAGTTCCTTTGAACGAAGAAACTGAGGTATGCATTCGGGAGGAGATCATTTCGGGAATATCCGCGGAAAATATTTATCAGCTTATTACCGAATTACCTCCGGGGTATAGAACCGTATTTAATTTATATGTAATAGATGGAATGACACACCGGGAAATAGCAAAAGCACTTCATATAACAGAAGGGACCTCCAAATCTCAATTAAACAGAGCCAGAAGCATATTGCAAACAATGATAATAAAAAATGAACTAAGCTATAAATTCAAATAATAACATGACCAACAAAAGATCAGACCAGATCATCAGAGAAAGGATAGAAATGCTTAATAAGTCTGATGCGCCCGTCACTTTTGACGAACAGCGATACTGGGAAAAAATGGAAAACAGGCTGACAGGCCCTTCCATTATAAAATACAGATGGTGGAAATATGCAGCTGCTCTGTTGCTATTAATTACAGGCGCCTATTTTCTGCTTATTCAACCGTTGCCGTCTGATAATAATGTAAAAATTAAACTGGCAACGAAAGATGTAGTAATGCATGATCCAACCCGAGATATAGAAACTACGGACCATACAAAAGGTAAAGGCCAGAGTACAAAAAAGAAGATAACCGCTATAAACAAGAGAAAAATTTCTAAAAAGAAAATTAGGAAAACGCTTGTAACAAATGTAAAGCAAGAAGCCACAAGAGCAGATTCAATTAATATTATAGAAAGAAAAACAACAGATTATGTAAAAGTTACGGTCCATGATTCAATAAATATTTCTTCCAAAATTCCACACCGTACCTTTGTCCGGGCAAAACCGGAAGGCACAACATCACTTCCTGTTGTATATTATAAGGAGATTACGACACCGTCGGCGGAGGCGGGAAAGCATGTAAAACCTGCTTCTAACCTATATTTTAAATTAAGCAATAAAAAGCACATTCAAAAAGAGTTGGTAGCCAATCAAACCTATTTTGGAGGGAGACTAAAAATTCATATTTCATCTAAAAACTAAACAAATGAAAAAAGCCTTCATTATGCTGATGCTCGCCACCTCGGGCATCATGGGAAACCTTTATGCACAAGACCTTTCAGGGAACGGCAACCGGCCGTTTTATGTTCCGGAAAATGAGATAAAAGACAGCTTTCATATACAGCTTGACAAAGGAAACAGCCTCCAAATAGAATTAACTTATTTGGATGATCTCAAAACATTAATCCATACCGATTCTATTATTAAGAAGTTCAGAAAAGATATCCATACCCTTGAAGATTCTTTATCTGATCCACTGAGTATAAAGAAGATCATTTATCTGACCGATACTTCGGGGAAAACTTATATTCATTTGCAACAACGGAGCCCGAAAGGAAAAAATTATCTGATAACAGGTGACGTCCGGGCCGCTATGAAAACAGTTCAGGATACCGTGAAAATAATAAAGATCATTCCTAAAGGGATGACAGCTTCTTCAGATCGACAGGTCCTACCGTATAAGAGATATGTTGTTATGACTTTTTATTTAAATAATTTTGATCAACTATTCGCATATGAAAATAAACATTTAGGCCACACACTGGCCAAACTATATGATGCTGCGAGGACACAAACGCGATGGTCCTCCCGGAAAAATCTAAAAATGAGCCTTGCGGGGAACTATTCCCTCGCGGATGCACTTGCAAACAAGAAAGCATCGGTCCATCCGCGCTCTTACGGAACCGACTATTTAACCCTTCACCTGTCTGCCGGCCTCCAAAACGTGTATCATAATTTAGCGCCCTCCGGGAAAGTGGGAGTAGGATTCGGATTCCCTGTCAAAAAGGATGTGGTACATGAACTACAATTAAGCTGGGAACCGATGTTCCTGTTTCAGAAAGATAAAGATAATGTCCTAAAAACATACCGTAATGATTGGCTGGTAGCCAGTTATAGCATATATTCGCTTAAGAAGAAGATGGCATTCTCCGGCACCTTCTCCCTTGGCTATTTGATCAGAAGAAAGGGAGATTTCTTTGAAAAAAACAGCTTCATGCTGGGCCTGGGAGGACTCAGTTTCAGCCAGAATAAGATTACGTTGCAACCCGTTATGTATTTTCACGACCTTTTCAAAGGAGTCACTCCCGGTCTGCGCCTGAGTGTGGGGCTTTAAGACAGATCCGAACAGGTTATTGCGAAACCGGATCTTTTATCCGCGAAAAATCTTCGCCTCACACGACATTTTTCATGGAATACAGAATATAAGAACCGGAACATTGTATTATCTTTGGAAGATAAACTTTAGACATACAAATAACTTTTAAGAAATAAAAATAGCTTAACGCTTATATAAACAAACAAGCTGTAGATATCTACAAACGCATGCAAAAACTCCTAATGGTCATATTTTTGGGTATAAGCTGTACGGCTTACGGCCAATCAGGAAAAATGGATTTGTATGCAACATTCGGTGGGGGGATTGATCGAAACAAAGGTACTTTAACGACCGGAAGCAGGCATCAGGGCTTTTATTACTTCCTGCGGCCGGCCTCTGTTAACGCCTGGGATGCCTATGCAGGTTTACAGTTGCATCTGTTGAACAGATTCCAATTTTCGGTAAAATTCGGCTTTTCAGGGATGGGGAGCGCCTTCAGATATCAGGATATTCCAACTCCACACACTGAAGGAGTATCCGGTAATGGCGCCATTTGGAGCCGGCAAAAAGCCCGGCATAATACCAAAGGCGTCATTACGACCGGATGGTGGCAGATATTTCACAGAATTGCTGTTACGGAGGAATATAACTTCTATAAGTTGCGTTTTAAGAGAGGCTTTCTGACTGACTTTGGAATAAATCTAAATGCCGGTTTGGGATTGGATTACAGCTTTCTGCTTAAGCGATTTAGAAGAGATTCGTTATGGAATTTTCATCCGGTTTCCCCGGGATTTGTAACAGTCAAAGGTTTGGAAAAACAAAACAGGAACGGGGCCGGTGGAATACTGGCCGGCTTAAATGCACAATTTATTTATAAAGAGAAAAAATACCTGAAATTTGGAGTATGGTATCATTACATTCCCCATCCTCATGTGGAATATCTCATGACCCTTTCCTATGAAGGGAATAAGGATCGCTTTAGTCTTTATGGCGCCAAACACCAATTGCAGTTTTTCGTGGAAATTCCTATAAAAATATACAGTTCCAGGTTAAATAAAGATTAATTTTTTAACTTTTAAAGTAAATTGGTTAAGTTTGTCAACTCTTTTATCAGATTTTTACAAAAACCCTTATGAAAATGAAATACCTACTCCCGTTATTCTTAATTTGCCTTTATCGCAGGCAGCCGTTCACCGGACAAAGAAAGACCATACCGGCCTAAATACTGTAAATATAATCAAAGCTACAAGAGCAGGCCAAAAGTTAATCTAACATTATTTTGCTACATTGAAAAAACGGATCGAGACCTGTTTAAAAGATTGATTCTCGGGCACCTTTCGAAGGTGATCTTCGACCTCAAAAAGCATTTGTGTATGAAATTCTTAGTTGCGACCACCTGTATCTTTATTTTGTTACTTACAAGCTGTGAAAAACAAGGGGCGGATCATAAGCCCTTAGCTTCGTCGATTAAAGTAATCAGGGATAGCGAGCCATGGACAGGGCTTGCAGCAGCGGGCTCTTTCAACACAAAAGACAGCATGGTTTCCATCTCAGGAACTGAAGGTGTGGAAACGTTCACCATAAGGTTTAAAATGCCGGTTATTAATGAAAGGCTCGGTTCCTTTCAGGCATATTTCCATGTCGCTCCCTTTCCGTACGCTGCTGCTATTTCCGATTCTTATCAGCTTGATTCTACAAAATCCAATCGACTCCGGATACTCGCTAACGATAATATAAAAAAGCGTATCGCAGGAACATTTTATATACATTTAAAAAGGGCTGAAAGATATGGAGACAGCCAAACGCATCTTTTTCAGGGTAAATTTGACGTCTACTATCAAGATGTTTCCTTTTTTAATGGGAATTAGCTGCATTATTCTTTATCTCTACTCGTCTCCAGACCTGCGCCTTCGGGATATTCCTTCCGGAAAGGAATAAAGATGAAGCCGCGGATAGCGTTAATAGGGCTCATTTTCCTCATGATGCAACGTTTGAGTAATTTATCCTGTCCATATATTAATGAAATGATATTCTTATATCCTATATAAAAAGATAATTACAATACCGAATGATTAAAAAACTACTTTTGGGGGCGGCCCTTATCTGCTTCTCAGGAATTTCTTTCGCACAGGTAAAATGGAGTGTCAAAACCGGGCTGCATTACTCCAATATTACAGCGCGGGATCGTGACGGAAATAAAGTGCAGACATCTGCAATACCGGGAATCTGCCTGGGCTTGAGCGCAATCATCCCGCTAACAGACCGGTTCGCCATTAACCCAACGCTGGTTTACGCGAAGCGGGGTTTTGAGCAGAAAGGGGCGGCAACGCATATAGGGTGGGGCAAAAATTTTGAAGCAAGGGCCTCTTATATTGAGCTGCCTGTAGATTTTCTTTACCGTCCGAAGATCGGGCCGGGTAATCTTTTACTCGCTGCCGGTCCTTACATCGGCTACGGAACCGGCGGCAGATGGACGGCAGACGGCCCGGTAGCGATAGGCGATATCATAATAGATGAAAAGGGGGCCGTGGCTTTCCAGAAGGATGAGTCCTATGGCGAGCTGGGTACCTATGTTTATGCAAAGCCCTGGGATTACGGGATGCATTTCAGGATCGGCTATATGCTTTTCGACCATTATTCCATATCATTTGAGATGCAACAGGGAATAGCCGACCTGCAACCCCAATGGGCCGACTATAAGCCGGAAAGCTCGATAAAAAACAAATCCTGGGGAGTATCGCTCGGCTACCGGTTTTAAGAAGACCGGGACAAATAATTAACATGCGATATCGGGGCAGCCAATAATGATAAAATCCGGGCCTTACAATAAACATATTGAAAATGACGTTAAACCTTAAACCCGATAAAAAGATACAATTTTAACCGCAACCTAAAGAAATGAATCAGTGGGTAGAAAAAACATTCCTTTTTTATCTGGCGCTTTACAGCATGTCATCTTGTACCAAAGATGTGCACATTCATGTTCCTCCACAAAAGCAGAAACTGGTAGTTAACTGTCTTTTCAATCCCGATAGCGTCTGGAAAGTATTTGTTGGGACAACTATGCCTATCGGCGACACTTTATCCACATCCATCGTTAAAAATGCAAAAGTGGCCATAGAAGGAGGTAATCAGATCATCCATCTGAATTATTTAAATAAGGGATATTATGTATCTCGTCTGAAACCTAAAGTGGGCACTTCATACACCATTAAAGTATCCGCAGCGGGATTCCCATCAGCGGAGGCATCGGATCGGATCCCTGCTAAATTATCTATTACATCATTTGATTTTGACACCCTGCCCATTATCATCACCCCACCCGATGAATTGATTTCTTTCGATAAGGAAAAAGTAAACAAGTTGACTTTATCCTTAGACGGATGGAACAAGAATAGTTATGCACAGATAAAAGGAATGGTTTATAATAAAAATGAATTATTTGACTATATCATCACTAATGGTACGTTAGAAAAAACATGGGATGGCTTGAAAAGTAATCCCAACATAAACAATCCATCGCGACCTTATCCTTCTCTTAAAGTTATTGACTCTATCATTTCAAAGCTTCAGATGTTAAAAGATGAACCCATACTTTCCCAGACAAAGCTGAGGAAAAAGGTCACTTCCATCACCGGTGCGGGATACACGTTTATTTATGATACTTTAATTCATTACACTAAAAGAACCCCTGCATCAAATCATATAGAATCCCTTTTTAAACTCAATGAGATTTATGCCACACAACCTCCGTTTTATAACCTTAAAGACGATGCCGGTTCTGCCTTCGCGAAGGGAATGAATGGACTTAAGCAGGGCCATATCTTATTATATTCGTCTTATTGGTATTTTAGTCCGGATACCTGGTGGAATGATCCCATAAAGGGTGGAGATAAGACCGCATTGGAGGTGTGGATGGATTTATTCAGCCTGAGCCGGGCGGCATTCCAATTTAAAACAACTTATATCAAAAACCAGGCAGGCGCGGATGATCCTTTTTCTGAACCGGTACAGGTCTATAACAACATCAGAGGAGGATATGGGATTTTTGCAGGTTATCAGAAACAAAGAGTGAGAATATATTAATTAAAAAGTAAGAAGGGCCAATATATATTAACAGGGAACGAGTCATTGTAAGAATTACTTGGAAGGTTTAAGACAAAAAGTATGGAAATCAAAAACAGGAATTTGTATAACCGATATAAGACCGGCTTGATGGATACCGATATGGCTAAAGGAGAAGGATTGTTTTGGGTATCACCGGTTGATAAGGCTGCCCTGCAAATTTTTAACGCTATTAACAAAAGAAAAAAGATGGCATATCACGAAGCGTTGAAGGCTTGTTGCATCCATACTTAAGCATATACCCAGAAATATATACGATAAAATGTAGGAGACTAAAAAATATCTAATGAATGGATTTATACAAGCCGGTTTGTAATGACTAAATATCCGGGAAGCAGACGGGTTACTCGTCATTGTGAGCGAAGCGGATCTTATTATAAGTAGACTTGTTGAGATGACATCAGTCGTGCCTCTTCCGCAATGATGAAATCCAGAATAAATGAATTACCTTATTCATGAGAACCATACGGAATTATTTATTACTCACTATTTTTCTAACCCCGTTTACCTTACAGGTCGTGGGCCAGGACCGTTACACCGTTAGCGGATATGTTTCAGACAGTTCCAATTCAGAAAGATTAATGGGCGCCAACATCCGGCTTTTGCCGGCGTCTCAAAAAGGCGCTTTCAGCAATAACTATGGCTTTTACAGCTTTACGATGACAACCGGAGAAGTTACGTTAGCCTGCTCTTTTGTCGGTTATCAAACGGATACCATTCATTTTTATTTAAAAAAAGATACGGCCATTAATTTCCAGCTTTCTTCCGTTTCTATGTTAAAGGAAATTACCGTGAACAGCCGCGTCCCCATAGAGCAACAGAGCGATATCAGCCATATTTCCATACCTGTTAAAGAACTGGCCGCCATCCCTTCATTCATGGGAGAAAAAGACATCATAAAGGCCATTCAATGGCTGCCTGGAGTTCAAACCGGAAATGACGGCAGTACGGGCCTCTATATTCGCGGAGGCGGCCCCGGCCAGAATCTTATCCTATTGGATGGCGTTCCGGTATATAACATATCTCATTTATTTGGCTTTTTTTCCGTTTTTACTCCTGAAGCCATTCAAAGCGTAGACCTTTATAAAGGCGGCTTTCCGGCCCGCTATGGCGGCAGATTATCTTCTGTGCTGGACATCAGGATGAAGGACGGCGACATGAAAAAGCTCAAAGGAGATGTTTCCGTCGGTTTATTATCCGCTAAACTTTCCTTACAGGGACCGATCAAGAAAAACAAATCTTCTTTTATTATTTCCGCCCGACGAACCTATTTAGATTTGTTAGCTAAACCATTTATTGCCGCATTTGCCCGTTCAAAAGACAGTCATAAAAAGTTTGGCTACTATTTTCAGGATTATACTGCAAAATTTAATGATATTATAAATGATAAGAACAGGGTATACCTGAGCTTTTATGGAGGTAATGATCAATTTTATGGAAAATTTAAAGAAAGCGGGAACAACGAAGATTATGCCAATACTTCTACAACAAAGGCCCGCCTGGGTTGGGGAAATATTACAGGCGCTTTAAGGTGGAACAGGACGATCGGCCCAAAATTATTTTCCAACCTTACGTTGAGTTACACCCGGTTCAGGTATTTTTTAAAAGGTTCAAACAGCCAGGTCTTAACGGATAAAGAAGATCAAAACCGACAAGCTTCGTTTTCCCAATTCAATTATTTATCCCATATCCGGGATTGGTCAGCCAGGCTGGACTTTGACTATGCCCCATCGCCTGCTCATGCCATTAAATTTGGCGGAGGTCTTATCCTTCATCGTTTTCAACCCGGCATTAAAATAAGCAAAAATGCGGGCGACAGCCTTCTGAACGGGCCCACTTCAGAAATAAGGCAGGGGAGCGATCCCGTTTACAGTAGAAACCTTAACTTTTACGGAGAAGATGAAATCACTTTTAACGACCACCTGAAAGCCGACTTTGGTTTGCGATTGGCCATTTACAATGCGAATAACAAAAATTATTATGCGCTGCAGCCCCGCTTTTCGGGAAGGTATCTGTTGGGAAGACAATGGTCCATAAAAGCGGGCTATGCCCGAATGTTTCAGCCGCTTCATCTGTTAGTCAATAGCGGAGCAGGATTCCCCGTGGATCTGTGGGTTCCCGCCACGCGTAAAGCTCCTCCTGCCGCCAGCAATCAATATACGCTGGGGTTTGCCAAAACCTTCCAACATCAATATGAACTTACTGCCGAAGCGTATTACAAAACAATGAACAACGTTATTGCTTATAAGGATGGAGCTGATTTTACCAATACTTCAAAAAGCTGGCAGGATAAAATAGATGTAGGTCGCGGCTATGCGCATGGTTTAGAGCTTTCTGTCAAAAAGAAGTCGGGTAATACTACAGGATGGATCAGTTATACGCTGGCCTGGAACCAGAGACAATTCCCCGCTATTAATAATGGAAAAAGATTTCCTTATAAATTCGATCGCCGGCATGATCTCAAACTGGTATTTCTTCATCAATTTTCTAAACATATCCGGGCTTCCGCCGGCTGGGTGTTTGCTTCAGGAAATACCGTAACTCTTCCTGTTCTAAAATACAATGCGCCCTATAATGGAGTTACTTATTACACTGATTGGGATACAAAGGAGATCTTACCGGTAGAATATGTGCCTTCCCGCAACAATTTTCGCATGCGGCCTTATCACCGCCTCGACCTGAGCGTTGATTTTATAAAAGAGAAAAAGAAAGGGAACCGCATCTGGAATATCAGCATTTATAACGCATACGCCCGGCAGAATCCTTATTTTTATTATTATGAAGTGGAGGCGCAGTATCCTTATTTATATAACCGGCCGGAAAAAATGAACAAACATCTTCAGCTAAAACAGTTCAGCCTGTTTTCTGTGATTCCCTCGGTAACCTATCGGTTTGAATTTAAATAGACGGTTACAGGTCCGCAGGGATACAATTTCAACAGGCCTGAATTTACGGAACTGCATACGTCCCTATATCTGCAATAAATTTGCTGTGCGATATTTAAACTGATAATCAGTAAGTTACAGAAGCATTAAATATTTTTTAATAAAAAACTTTGCAGAAAGGACAGAACCATCTACCTTTGCACTCCTTAAAAAACTGTTGAAAAAACAACATTCTAACAAGCGTTTATTAATAAAATTATGAACACGTTAAGTTTTAAAACCCAATCGGCCAATAAGGCATCTGTTCGCCACGACTGGTACATAGTGGATGCCGCCAATCAGGCCCCGGGCCGGATCGGCGCCCATATCGCCGCCGTATTGAGAGGCAAGAACAAACCTTATTACACGCCGCATGTAGATTGTGGCGATTATGTTATTGTCATTAACGCGGATAAGATCGCATTTTCGGGAAACAAGCTCGATCAAAAGGAATATATCACTTTTTCAGGCTATCCCGGCGGGCAAAAAAGAGAACGGGCAGGCCATTTGCTAAAACGCCGTCCCGAAGCCGTTATTGAACATGCCGTAAAGGGAATGCTCCCTAAAAATAAATTGGGCCGCCAAATGTACAAAAAGCTGTTTGTATATGCGGGAACCGACCATCCCCATGCTGCACAAAAACCTCAGCCATTAACTTTTTAATTGACTCATAAGTACATGGAAAAGCAAAAAAAAGCAATCGGCAGAAGAAAAGAAGCTACTGCCCGCATATTTATCAAAAAGGGATCCGGCAAGATCACGATCAACAACAAGGATTACAAGAGCTATTTTTCACTGGATTACCTGCAAAATCAGGTAGAGCTTCCTTTAAAGACCATTGAGGCTACAGAAGCTTTTGATTTAAACATTACCGTCAAAGGCGGGGGCATTAAAGGACAGGCAGAAGCCGTAAAATTGGGTATCGCCCGTGCGCTATGCAACCTTAATGAAGACTGGCGTCCCACCCTGAAGCACGAGGGATTGCTTATGCGCGACCCGCGCGTGGTAGAACGGAAGAAGCCCGGACAGAAAAAAGCAAGAAAGAGCTTCCAGTTCTCCAAACGCTAATGTTCATCCAAAAATCCGGACGGAGTGCCGGTTGATCAAATTATTGGTTTTACACAACTTTTTTTATCATAAGTATTATGGAAGATAAACAAACTTCTTTACAGCAACAATTGCTCGAAGCAGGAGTACACTTTGGCCATCTGAAGAAAAAGTGGAATCCCAAAATGTTGCCTTATATCTTCACCGAGAAGAAAGGCATTCATATCATTGACCTGAATCGCACGGTAGAAGGTCTTCAGGAAACTGCTGCAGCCATGCGTTCCATTGCCCGCAGCGGCAAAAAGATCCTCTTTGTTGCCACGAAAAAACAGGCAAAAGACATTGTAGCCGAAGCTGCAAAAAAAGTAAACATGCCTTATGTAACCGAAAGATGGCTCGGAGGGATGCTGACCAACTTTTCGACCATCCGGAAAAGTGTCAAGAAAATGCAAAGCATCGAGAAGATGCTAAACGACGGCACCCTGGAAAATGTAACCAAAAAGGAACGCCTCACCCTACAGCGCGATCATGATAAGATGGAAAAGGTGCTGGGAGGAATTGCACAATTGGGACGCCTTCCTGCCGCGCTGTTTATTGTGGATATTACCTTTGAACACATCGCCCTGGCCGAAGCACGAAAGTTGGACATCACCACCTTTGGAGTAGTAGATACCAATTCCGATCCCCGGAAGGTAGATTTTGTGATCCCTGCCAATGACGATGCCACTAAATCCATCTCCCTTATTACCAACTATCTGACTGCAGCTATTGCGGAAGGATTACAGGAAAGGGTGCATGATAAAGAACAGCAGGAAGCAGATGAAGAAAATGACGAAAGGGAAAAAGAAATAAGCCGCTTTGAAGCAGGAAACGATGAAGACGACAGCGGAAAAGAAAGCGGGCGCCGCCGTAACAAGGATGCCGCACATCCCAAACGCCGGGCTGCGACCCCGGGACGAGGGGGCAGAAAACCGGCACAGAAAAATTCCTGATAAAAAATAAAATACAGAATATTCAATTATGGCAACTGTAACAGCAGCAGATGTAAATAAACTGCGCAAACAAACCGGCGCCGGTATGATGGACTGCCGAAAAGCACTGATAGCATGTGATGGAGACTTTGAAAAAGCAATTGAGTTTTTACGTAAAAAAGGACAAAAAGTAGCGGCTATGCGCTCCGGAAGAGAAACCAAAGAAGGAGTAGTAATAGCCCGCACAACCGGCGACCATACCAGAGGGGTGGTGCTTTCCCTGAATTGTGAAACGGACTTCGTAGCCAAAAATGAAGATTTTATCCACTTTGCACAAAATGTAACGACGCTGGCCCTGGAAAAGGATCTTTCCTCCCTGGAAGAAATTAATGCCGCCGAGATAGATGGCCTCAGCGTATCGGAAAGATTAACGGAACTGATCGGAAAGATCGGAGAAAAATTAAGTTTTAACCACTTTGAGAAGGTGCATGCGGCTTACGTCGTTTCATATATTCATGGTAATTACGCCATGGGGGTTTTGGTAGGGTTTTCCAAAGAAATAGATAAGGATGCAGCCCGTGATATTGCCATGCAGGTGGCAGCAATGAACCCCGTAGCCGTGGATGCAGCCGGTGTTCCCCGGGACATGGTAGACCGGGAAAAAGAAATCGCCAAAGCCCAGATCATTGCGGAAGGGAAACCTGCAGACCTGGCCGACAAAATATCGAAAGGTAAAGTGAACAAGTTCTTTAAGGAACACACCCTATTATCTCAAGCCTACGTGAAAGACAACAAACTCAGCGTATCAGATTTTCTGAAAAGCGTTGACGCGGAAGCAAAGGTAACTGCATTTAAACGAATCACTTTAGGATAATTTTCTATGAATGAAAAAAAGGAGAGTTTTTAGAAACTCTCCTTTTTTTTGCAATAAACTTTAATTTTATAATTTTATCCCTTATGCTGCCAAAATACAAAAGAATTTTACTCAAATTAAGCGGAGAATCTCTGATGGGAGATAAGAATTATGGTATTTCTCCCGCCATGATCTCACAATATGCGCATGATATAAAAGAGGTGATGGAAGTAGGAGTACAACTGGCCATCGTCATTGGCGGGGGCAATATCTACCGGGGAATGGAAGAAAAAGAAACCGGGATTGAGCGCGCAACAGGAGATTACATGGGTATGCTCGCAACCGTGATCAACGGTATGGCCCTGCAAAGCGGCCTGGAAAGAGTAGGCCTTTACACCCGCCTGCAATCTGCCATAAAAATGGAACAACTTGCAGAACCCTATATCCGCCGCCGTGCTATACGTCATCTTGAAAAAGGGCGGGTCGTCATTTTCGGGGCCGGAACCGGTAACCCCTATTTTACGACAGATACCGCTGCTTCTTTAAGAGCGATTGAAATAAATGCGGATGTGATCCTGAAAGGTACACGCGTAGACGGGATATATACTGCTGATCCCGAAAAAGATAAAACCGCCAAACGATATAACATACTCAATTTTGAAGAAGTATATAAAAATAACCTGCATGTGATGGATATGACTGCCTTTACACTCTGTCATGAAAACAAACTACCGATCATCGTTTTTGATATGAACAAATCAGGCAATCTTTTAAAAGTTATTAACGGAGAAAAAGTAGGAACCCTGGTTAGGGAAAAATAACGTTTCCGACCCTGTTTTATTTTGCCCGGCACCAGGGATAGAAAAAAGAGCGATATATCCAATATAAACAATCTATTTTCTCTCTAAATCGCTTTTTTCGCTACTTTTGCAAAGGTTACTGAAGGGGTAACGCTATAAAAATAAAACCTATATGGATATATTTGATAAATTACACAAAAACCTGGGAAACATCGGGCAACATTCTGATCGTGCACATGGTTACTTTACCTTTCCAAAACTGGAAGGGGAAATCGGAAATCGGATGATGTTTCGCGGGAAAGAGAAAATTGTGTGGAGCCTCAATAACTATCTGGGTTTAGCCAACCATCCCGCAGTCCGGAAAACAGATACCGAGGCGAGTGAAAAATACGGTCTCGCCTACCCTATGGGAGCCCGTATGATGAGTGGCAATACATCAAAACATGTGCAATTGGAAAAAGAACTTTCCGAATTCGTTCATAAAGAGGATACCATTCTTTTCAATTATGGTTACCAGGGGATTATGAGTGCAATCGACGCAGTTTGCGATCGCCGGGATGTGATTGTATACGATAGTGAAAGCCATGCCTGCATTATAGACGGGGTACGTCTCCACCCCGGCCACCGTTATGTTTATAAACATAATGATGTGAATGATCTTGAAAAACAGCTTCAACGGGCTACGGCGCTGGCTGAAAAAACAAAGGGAGGTCTGTTGGTGATCACGGAAGGAGTATTCGGAATGGCCGGAGACCAGGGTAAGCTGAAGGAAATTACGGCTTTGAAAGAAAAATACGAATTTCGCCTGATGGTAGATGATGCACATGGTTTTGGTACATTGGGGAAGACCGGTGCAGGCACAGGAGAAGAACAGGGTGTCCAGGACCAAATAGATCTGTATTTTTCCACTTTTGCCAAGTCCATGGCATCCATAGGCGCTTTTATGAGTGCCGAAAAATCCATCATTACCTATCTGAAATACAATGTGCGCTCCCAGATCTTTGCCAAATCACTACCCATGCCGATCGTCATCGGCAATCTCAAACGGTTGGAACTTTTGCGCACACAGCCCGAGCATAAAAAACGCCTATGGGAAGTCGTGTATAAATTGCAAAACGGACTCAAAGAATATGGTTTTAATATCGGGCACACCAACTCTTGCGTAACCCCGGTTTACTTAAACGGCTCCATCCCTGAAGCCACGGCCATGAATGCAGATCTGAGAGAAAATTACAACATTTTCTGCTCTATTGTAGTGTATCCTGTAATTCCCAAAGGGCAGATCATTTACCGCCTGATCCCTACTGCCGCACATACGGATGAAGATATAGCCGACACCCTGCATGGGTTTTCCGAAGCCAAGAAAAAACTGGATGCCGGAAAATACAACGTAGAAGAAATTCCGGTAATCTAGTCTAAACGTTATTTATAGATTCTTGCAGCCCAGCCTCCGCCGGGAGCCATATGAATGGTCAACTGATCTTTATTGCTTACGGCTTTGACAATCCTTTTGAAGTCAATGCCATTTCTGTCTGCATTTATACCATCCTGAAATAACTCCATGTTCCAGTCTCCCTCGGGCAAAAAAGAAAAGTCCAGGGTAATGTCACGTTCCTGCCAACCGGTCATCGCCCCGACGAAGTATTCCGCTCCATGCTTTCTGGCCATAGCCACGTACGCTCCTACCTTACCTGCAAGGGGAATGGTCTCATCCCATGTAGTAGGTATGGATGTGATAAAATCAAGACATTTCTTGTTTTTTTCATAAAGGGTAGGATTGTCGCTCAGCATTTGGAGAGGCGCATCATACAAAACATACATAGCCAATTGCTGACAACGGGTTCCCTGGCTCATCGGGTAATCTCCGATAGCCTTAAAATCCTTCTTCTGTGCATTGCGCATCGCCCCCGGCGTATAGTCCATCGGTCCGGCAAACATGCGAATATAAGGGAGGGTAACGGCCATATCCGGAGTGGCCATCTTGTCGGTCCATTTGTCGTTTTCCATACCCGCGACCCCTTCATAATTTACTACGTTCGGATAAGTACGCTGCAATCCAGCCGGCTTATGAGCGCCATGAAAATCTACCAACAGGTGTCGTTGGGCGGCCTCCGCGGCACAATGCCAGTAGAAATCCACCATGGCCTGATCATCGCGGTTCATGAAATCCACTTTTATACCTCTGACCCCCCAATGTTGAAACAAGTCCAGAGCCTCTTCCATCTGGTGACTTAGCGTGAGCCAGGAACACCATAAAATCACTCCGACTCCTTTGCTTTTTGCATATTGACAAAGATGAGCCACATCAATATCCGGACTTTCCTTTGTCAAGTCTCCCAACACGTACCAACCGTCATCCATAATGATATAAGGGATATGATTTCTTGCAGCAAAATCAATATAATACTCATACGTCTGATTATTGATACCGGCCTTGAAATCCACTCCGGTGATATTCCAATGATTCCACCAGTCCCAGGCGACCTGCCCCGGCTTGATCCAACCGGTATTTTCAATACGGTTTGGTTCACCGAGCTTATATACAATTTCATTATTCAAAAGCTGGATATCTTTATCGGCAATAGCCATAATACGCCAGGGAAAAGCACGTTTCCCACTCGTTTTAGCAATATAAGGGTATACGGCCTCCGGATGTAAAACACGGTCCCAACCTCCTTCTCCCTTGATATTCTTCCGGTTGGCTTTCACGCGGGGCGGAAATACGGCTTTCAGGCTGCCGGCCTTCCCTTCCGTGAAGTACAGTCCCGGATAATCATAAAGATCGCTTTCCGTAACCAGCACTTTTCCTTTATCGTGTAAATCAACCAACAGGGGAAGCTCGGTTCTTCCGGGAGACAACGAACCCAAAGATTTTTTATCATATAGATGCTCATAGGCATTCATCCAACGATCCTGCACATTATCCTTTCCGGTCAATAAGGAAAACCATGCGGAAGCGCCTTCCGGGAAATGAAGATCAAAAGTTTCATCCTTTATAATAATGCTATCTTTAAAATCTGTAACAAAACGATAGGCCACCGCATCATTGTAAGCCCGAAAAACCACACTGTATTTTCCCTTATACTGGAGCGTAAGCTGATTATATTGATCCTTTATGGATGCATTTTTTATGGCCACGGCCGGCTGAATAACTGTGTTGACGCTCGTTTGTCTGGCGCGACGCACTTTACTATTCTGGTCCGGCACTTTCTCTTCTTCCAAAGCCAGGGAAATCTCGGTTGGTAAAATCAAATTTTGTCCCTTTTTCTGAACAGAAAAACGAAGAGCGGCATTATTCTCAATATTTACCCGGATTTGCCCGTCGGGCGAAGCCAATTGATAGTTTTGAGCATTCACAAAAATAACGGACAACAGTATTAACAAGATAGAGGAAAAGACTCTTTTCATAAATATACATTTTAGTATCTATATCGTAATTTTTACGATCACAAGGTACAAATTTATTTTTGCCGCTGAAACCCTATTTATACTGAATGAATGGTCCTGATAATTAGAACTTATGCTGCTTAAACAGCCACGCCAACACGGTAGGATCGCTATAGGCGCCCAACCAGGAAAAATGACCGACATCCGGATACTCCGTATAACCGGGATGGCCTCCCAATTTCCATAAAGCCTCGATCATGGCTCTCGAATATTTCGGATCCACCGCGGCATCCTTCGCCCCATGAAAATCCCAAAGGGGAAGATCAACAATTCGGTTCGCAAGTGTAGGATCTCCTCCTCCCGCTACGGGAATAGCAGCCGCAAATACGTTGGGATAACGTTCGATCGCATCATAAGTACCCAGGCCGCCCATAGAAAGTCCGGTAATATAGATCCGGTTGGTATCTACCCGGTCTGTTTTTATCAAACGATGAATAAGTCCGATAACCAGCCTCATTTGTGGAGTAGGCTGAGACTGAAGCCTTAAGCCCTCTCCTGAAGAAAATCCCGTAAAATGAGCCCATCGCGCTCCTTTTGGACATTGAGGCGCCACAATTATGGCAGGATGTAACACCATCATCTCATCAGTGGCAAAGTTCCGTACGCCCCACTTCAATTGCGCTTTATTATCATTTCCCCTTTCTCCGGAACCATGCAGGAAAAGGACCAGCGGATAGGTGGTCGTTGTATCATAATCCGGGTGTAAAATTCTATAAAGAAGCGTATCACCGCCCTGCGTATATTTTGCATACCCAAAACGCGCGCTTTGTGCAAATATTCCCGGGGAAGTAAATAGTAAAAGAAGCACCGGGAGCAGACCGGCTTTTAGAAAAGAAATGACAGAACTCATGAAGGTTATTGGCTTGAAAAACGAAAATAAAAGCGTTCTCATATGGGATTATTTTTTATCCATTTTATATACCCTCACATAATCTACCAGCATCTTCGTGGGGAAGATGGCAGGATCAATGCCTTTTTGTCCGCCCCAGTCTCCTCCTACCGCAAGGTTCAATATCAAATAGTGCGGGCTGTTAAACGGCCATTCCGCAGTGGTCTTGTGCTCATTTCTAAAGGTAAATAATCGGTTGCTGTCAATATAAAAATCTATTTTCTCCGGTGTCCAGTTAATCGCATAAACATGATAGGCATCCATACAATCGGCAATAAGGGTATCGGCTGTTTTATCTGTTCCTTTCATCCAGTTGTATGCTTTGGTATGAATGGTAGAATGAATGACGCCCGGGTCATATCCTACATGTTCCATAATGTCAATTTCTCCACACTCAGGCCAGCCTACCGTGTCGATATTACTTCCCAGCATCCAAATGGCCGGCCAGGTACCCCTACCCTTCGGAAGTTTTGCACGGACCGCAATTCTGCCATAGGTCCAGTCTGCTTTATTTTTAGTCTCCAGGGCCGCGGAAGTAATGGGTCGAGCTTCATCATCCAAAACAGCCGAGTCATCCCGGGCTTCAATAACAAGATGGCCGTCCGTTACGCTTGCGTTTTCTTTTCTGGCTACCGTATAATACTGTTTCTCATGATTGCGTATATATCCGTGCTCGTAGCTCCATTTGCCGGTGTCCGGCATTCCGTCTTTATTAAACTCGTCAGACCAAACCAGATTCCACCTCTGGCCATTTATAACGGTATCTTTTTCATCATCGGTATTTTCTTTCCCCTGATGGTTACAGGAAGAAAGAAAAAACGGCAAAGAGAAAAAAAGAAAAATAAAGCACACATATACCCTGCTCATTTATAAACATTTTGTTCTTTTAAAGAATTTTTCAACTTACCAGACGTTAAAGATAAAAACAAAAATATCAATCTCATAAAATTGTCCTTATTTTGAGGCCTATAAAGTGCGCTACGTTAAAAATGATCAAATACCCGGGACAAAGCGTCCCTTTTATTATAATATTTCTGATATTAAGCTTTCACCAACATATACAGGCCCAGCAATTTAACAGTCTTATGGGAAGCGCTTACAGCCCCATAATTAACATGGCTACCCAACCTTCCTCTGGCGCAGATATGCCCTATCGCTGGGGAGTGGAGCTTGCAGGCATCCATTCTTTTTGGAACAACAATATGGTCTCCGTCAGCCCTGCAAAATTCAATTGGAAACAGGATACTATTGATGTAAACAAATATCTTCTTGAAGGTAAGGGAAAGCGTTGGGGAACCGTACAGGCAGATATCCACCTGCTTCATTTCCTTTTTCACCTGCCGCGGCATGAAAAATGGGTGGTAGGAGCCGGATGGAACATCAGAGGCCGCACTTTTTTTGATAAACTCAATTATGATTATGAAGACAGCATGACCACATTTGCCCCTTTTCTGGAAGCCAATGCCGTAGGTCAACTTCAGAAAGGAAGAATGGCAGACCAACAATGGACCGAATGGTTTGTAAATGCTTCCACATTATTAAGAGAAAATAAATTTGAGAAAGTGGCTGTAGGAGCAAATTTGAAGCTGCTAAAGGGCATGAGCGGAGTGGTAATAGACATAGAAGGGTTGGAAATTGACAGGCAAAAAAACGATCAGGGGCATGTATCCATCAATTATCTGGCCGGCCGCTATGGCTATTCCAAAAAC
Organism: uncultured Chitinophagaceae bacterium; assembly: GCA_964478125.1. Lineage (GTDB taxonomy): Bacteria > Bacteroidota > Bacteroidia > Chitinophagales > Chitinophagaceae > FW021-bin31. The sequence continues at coordinate 23,298 of CAYZGR010000021.1, forward strand.
CTGGAAGAGCTGGGTAAAAATAGCAGTACAGATGAGCAGGTAAAAACCCTTATGAACGGCAGTCCCTTCTCCCTGGGATTGGATATCGGCTTTACTTACACCCGTAAAAGACCGGTTTACATTGCCGGATTCACCAATGACAAACCGACGGATTATAAATGGAAGCTGGCCGTGTCTATAACGGATATAGGCCGGTTAAAATACCCCTTGGGAAGCGAGAGTCGCGTGGTAAACGGCGTAAAAGATAACATTGATCTCAATAGCATTGAACAGCGCATACAAAAGACCTCCACTTTAAATGAATTTAATGATTCTCTGGCCCTGCTGGTTAATATACAACCGTGGGAAGGCGCTGTTTCTATCACGTTGCCTACTGCATTGCGGATCAGCTTCGACAAAAACCTGAATGATCATTTTTTTATCAATGCCCATATGGTCTTGGATGCCGCTTTTCTGAATGTCGGGGCCGATTTTAAGACGCGTACGGTCAGTTACCTGACAGTGACGCCCCGATGGGAAAATAAAAGAGCCGGAGTATATACCCCCCTTTATCTTAATGAATACGGATCCTTTATGGTAGGCGCTGCTATTCGACTGGGTCCTCTGGTGGCAGGTATACACGACTTCGGCTGGCTGTTTGATCATAAAAGAGGCGGAGGGGCTTATGTGGCATTGGTCATTAAAAGCCTATTCAAAGAAAAAACATATTGTCCTACCTTTTAAACAGGATTTCCCCTATTCTCTTAGATTTTCCCAAAATACTTTCCATTTTTAAAAATCATAGCTTACCTTTGCGCTCATATATGAACATTTACACACACCTGAACCCTCATCATCATACCTGTTCAAGGTAAGCGGGTGGTTTTGTGTGTTTTTCAATAAATCATTCAAAGAATCAAAGGCTTACCTTACAATCGGTAAGCCTTTATTTTTAAGTAAAAACAGGAGTATGACTAAACTAAAACTGGCCATTCAGAAGTCGGGAAGGTTGCATGAAGATTCCATGAAATTATTAAAAGAATGTGGTATTGACATCCACAATGGGGTCAACCGACTAAAGACGGAAGCGGGAAATTTTCCGCTGGAGGTGTTTTTTCTAAGAGATGACGACATTCCCCAATATGTAGAAGACGGCGTAGCAGATGTAGGTATCGTAGGAGAAAACGTGGTATTGGAAAAAGAAAAGAAAGTCAGAGAAATAGAAAAACTGGGATTTGGAAAATGCCGTTTGTCCATCGCCATTAATAAAGAAAAAAATTACAATACCTCTCAGGATCTAAATGGCAAGCGTATTGCAACCAGTTATCCGGCCATTGTGAAAAAATTCCTGAATAAAAACAATATTCATGCAGAGATCCATGAGATAAGCGGATCGGTAGAAATAGCGCCCGGTATCGGCCTTTCAGATTGCATCTGTGATTTGGTAAGCAGCGGCTCTACCTTGTTCATGAACGGTTTAAAAGAGGTAGAGATCATCCTTCGTTCCGAGGCGGAGCTGATAGCGGGAAAAAGTCTGGGTACGGAACAAAAAGCATTGTTAGAGAAACTTCGCTTCCGCATTCAGTGTGTTAAAAAGGCCAAGAATAACAAATATATTTTACTGAATGCCCCCAACGACAAGCTGGATATTATCTGCCGCCTGTTACCCGGCATGAAGAGTCCTACCATCATGCCCCTGGCAGATAAAGGCTGGAGTTCGGTACACTCCGTTGTTAATGAAAATGATTTTTGGGGTATTATTGAAAACCTGAAAGCCAATGGGGCGGAAGGGATATTGGTATCCCCTATTGAAAAAATGGTCCTGTAAAAAACATTCATGCATGGAAATCATACGATATCCGGCGCCGAGCGAATGGCCCCGGTTATTAAAAAGGCCCGCTTTAAATATCGCTACTTTAGAAAATACGGTGAGGGCCATTTTAGCAGAGGTCAGGATAAATGGAGATCAGGCGGTCAATAAATATACTTTACAATTTGACAAGGCCGTTATCCAGGAGCTCCCGGTCGATAAGAAAGAAATAGCCGAAGCGGAAAGGATGCTTTCAAAAGAGCTCAAAGAAGCCATCCGGCAGGCAGCGGCAAACATTGAGGCTTTTCATGCCATACAAAAAAGGCCGGTCTCCAAAATGGAAACAATGCCCGGCGTAACCTGCTGGAGAGAAACAAGAGCCATTGAAAAAGTGGGGCTTTACATTCCCGGAGGAAGCGCTCCGCTGTTTTCCACCGTCCTCATGTTGGGTATTCCGGCCAAGCTGGCAGGTTGCAGGGAAATTATCTTATGCAGCCCGCCCTCGTCAAAAGGAGTATTGCACCCCGCTATCTTATATGCCGCTTCTTTAACGGGCATTACCACGATCTTTAAGGCCGGCGGGGTTCAGGCCATTGCCGCCATGGCCTACGGCACTCAAAGCATCCCTAAAACAAACAAAATTTTTGGACCGGGGAATCAATATGTTACCTGCGCCAAGCAGCTCATCGCTCAACAGGGTATGGCCATCGATATGCCCGCCGGCCCATCGGAAGTGGCCGTGTTAGCCGACGAAAGCTGCATTCCCGCATATGTAGCTGCAGATCTCCTTTCTCAGGCAGAACACGGCAAAGACAGTCAAGTCCTCCTGGTCGCGCTTAGTGAAGAAATCATCGAACCCATACAGAAGGAGGTCCTGCTTCAACTGAAAGCCCTCCCAAGAGAAAGAATCGCCGAACAAGCTTTGGAAAACAGTAAAATCATCCTGGTCAGAAATTTAAGAGAAGCGCTAGACCTGATCAATGATTATGCTCCCGAACATTTAATTTTATCTTGTAAAGAAAATGAAAAAGCAGCCGAAAAAATTATAAATGCAGGTTCCGTTTTTCTGGGAAATTTCTCTCCTGAGAGTGTGGGAGATTATGCCTCGGGGACCAATCATACCTTACCGACCCACGGCTATGCAAGAGCTTACAGCGGGGTATCGGTAGACAGTTTTATTAAAAACATCACTTTCCAGAAATTAAGTAAAGAAGGATTGCAAAATATCGCTCCGATAGTAGAAGAGATGGCGGCTGCGGAAGGCCTGGATGCACACAAAAATGCAGTTTCGATAAGAAAAGAATAGAGCTCTATGTTCGATATTAATTATATAGTCAGGGAAAACATTAAAAAATTGAAGCCTTATTCTTCCGCGCGAAATGAATTTAGCGGAGAAGCTTCCATTTATCTGGATGCCAATGAAAACAGCCTGGGCTCCCCCTTAAATAAAAATTATCATCGCTATCCCGATCCCTTCCAGTGGAAACTGAAAGAAGAAATATCCAAAGTAAAAGGCGTACCCGCACTGAATATGTTGTTAGGAAATGGCAGCGACGAATGTATTGATCTTTTATACCGCGCTTTCTGCAACCCCGGCAAAGATAATGTGATCATTTGCCCTCCTACCTACGGGATGTATGAAGTGAGTGCTCACATCAACGATATTGAAGTAAGAGAAGCGAGATTGGATGAGGATTTTCAATTGCAAATGGGTATTCTTGCTTCGAAGATAGATGAGCATACAAAGATGATCTTCATCTGTTCTCCGAATAACCCGACAGGAAATATTATTTATCATGACGACATTGAACATTTGCTAACCGATTTTGAAGGCCTGGTAATCATAGACGAAGCTTATGTTAATTTTTCAAGATATCCTTCCTTCACCCCCAAACTCATGACTTATCCCAATCTCGTGGTGTTACAAACTTTCTCCAAAGCATGGGGACTGGCTGCATTGCGGCTGGGACTCTTATTTGGCAGCTTGGAAATCATCCGTATTTTAAATAAAATAAAACCGCCCTACAACATCAATCAGGCGACCCAGGAAATGGCTCTGGAAGCTTTAACAAATATAAACAAGGTAAATGAACGGGTCAGGCAACTGGTTACGGAGCGGGAAAAGCTGAAAATGGATCTTGAACGCCTGCCATTTGTACAGATGGTTTATCCGAGTGAAGCCAATTTCCTCCTGGTGAAAATGAAGAAAGCTTCCGCTATTTATAATGCGCTTATAGCAAGGGGAATCGTTGTACGCGACCGGAGCCGCGTCATACTTTGTGAAGATTGCCTGCGTATCACAATAGGTACGCCGCAGGAGGATAAAGAGCTTTTAGAAGCACTCGGGGGAATAACAAATAATTTGTAAATTTGACCCAAAGAGATAAAAATGAAATTCCCGGTTTTAGTATCGGTTCAGGGGTCGGATCTTACACATTGCAACTGCATTATGAAGACAATATATCCAGCTCAATCCCTCTTTTCAAATTAAAGAATAGAGATATTTTTTAAATGATGGTAGAAGATTTATAACGATAACAAAGTGAGCTCTCTCAACGCAAAAAAGAACTTTTAAAAAATGGAAAGAAAATTCAGGATAATTTCCTGCCCAATCCAATAAACCTTTACTTTAAATTATTAATTTAACTCAATGCCCAAACGCGTATTATTCATTGACAGAGACGGAACGCTCATACACGAACCCGAAGATCGCCAAATAGACAGCCTGGAAAAATTACAATTCTATCCCAGGGTTTTCCAGGCTATGGCCAAGATAGCACATCTGGATTACGAGCTGGTCATGATCACCAACCAAGACGGTCTGGGAACAGACTATTTCCCGGAGGAAACCTTTTGGCCTGCACACAACAAGATGATGGAAGCCTTCGAAAATGAAGGGATCCACTTTAAAGAAGTCTTTATAGACCGGACTTTCAAAAAAGAAAACAGACCTACCCGGAAGCCCGGAACAGCCCTGCTAACCCAATATATAAACAATCCTGAATACGACCTAAAGCATTCGTTTGTCATTGGCGATCGCATTAGCGATGTAAAACTGGCACAAAATCTTGGAGGAAAAGGAATCTGGATCAATACCGGACATGGAAGGGGTTTCGATGATGTGACAGAAACAGAAGAAGAAATGGCTCCATATATTGCGTTGGAAACCACCGACTGGAACGCCATCTACCAATTCCTCAAGATGCAGAATCGCACTGTTGCATATCATCGCAATACCAGAGAAACGCAGGTAGCCATACAACTTGATCTGGACGGCTCCGGACAGGCGGCTATTCATACCGGTATCGGCTTCTTTGATCACATGTTGGAACAAGTAGCACGTCATGGCAGCATGGATCTCAAAATAGAAGCGAAGGGCGACCTCCATGTAGATGAACATCATACCATTGAAGATACGGGGCTCACATTTGGCGAAGCCCTGCATGAGGCGTTAGGTAAAAAACTGGGCATCGAACGCTACGGATTCACACTGCCAATGGATGATTGCCTGGCACAGGTATCCATAGACTTTGGCGGAAGAAGCTGGCTCGTATGGGAAACCGAATTTAAGCGGGAAAAAGTGGGAGAAATGCCAACCGAAATGTTCAAACACTTTTTCAAATCTTTTTCAGACGGCGCCAAATGCAACCTGAACATCAAAGCAGAAGGGGAAAATGAACATCATAAGATAGAAGCTATTTTCAAGGCCTTCGCGCGGGCCATTAAAATGGCTGTAAGAAGAGACGCCAACAGCACTCAGCTCCCCACTACAAAAGGTATTTTATAAATGGGATCGCTTCTGATAAAGCCCCCATATATTATCAAAATGGACCATTCTGGAAAAAGAAAAGTCAAAGCAGTATTAGAAATTTTCTAAAAAATTTTGTGCTTTCATTTTTATTTCTAAAATTTGCACCTCATGCAATCCATACATACATACAATCAGTGGTGGTGGCACGGATTCCTTTTAGGGAAAGCTGTTTAGGGTAGCCACGTATGTATCAACCAATAAATTCATTTTAATAGGCTCGTCCCGCAGGCAGCGGAACGAGCTTTTTTTATTCCATAAAAACTTAAGGCCTATTTATATTAAATCAAATACGGATGATTGAAACCAAGGTAAAAACACGTTGCAAAAAGATGCTATCGGACCTCTATACGCCGGTTAGCATTTATCTCCGGATCAGGGATCGGTTTCCGGGATCTGTTCTCCTGGAGAGCTCCGACAGCAACTCTGCAGAAAACAGCTTTTCATACATTGCCATCAAGCCGATCGCCGGCATGGAAATAAATAAAAATCAGCTGGAATATAAATATCCCGGAAATAAAGAGGTTAAAGAGCCCATTGGGAAAGAACAGGATGTGCCCGAAAGACTCATGAGTTTCATTCGCAGCTTCAAAATTGAGGGACACACTCCTATATCCGTGTCAGAAAGCTTTTTCGGGTATACGGCATATGAGGCGATCCGCTTTTTTGAAACGCTTGACCTCAATGGGAAACAGGAAGAAAAGCCGGAAATTCCTTTACTCCGTTATCGCCTGTATCAATACGTTATTGCCATCGATCATTTTAGAAATGAATTATACCTGTGTGAAAATCAGGTGGCGGGAGTGGAGAGCGAATTTGAAGAAGTAGAAACGCTCATTCGCATTAAAGACTGCCCGGTTTATCCTTTTAAAGCTTCCGGCGGCGAAAAAAGCAACATGAGCAATGAAGATTACCGGCAGATGGTCAAAAAAGGCATTGCACATTGCCATCGCGGGGATGTATTTCAGATCGTGTTATCAAGGAGTTTTCAACAAAATTTTACCGGAGACGAATTCAATGTATACCGGGCTTTGCGTTCCATTAACCCCTCCCCTTATCTCTTTTATTTTGATTATGGTGATTATAAACTAATGGGGTCCTCGCCGGAGTCCCAATTAATTGTCAAAAAAGGGAAAGCGGTCATCCATCCCATTGCAGGTACGGTAAAACGGACCGGTGATGACCGTACCGACCGTGCAGCCATCAAAAAATTGCTTGAGGATCCCAAAGAAAATGCGGAACATGTCATGCTGGTAGATCTGGCACGCAACGATATGAGCCGGTTTGCGAAAGAGGTACACGTGTCTGAATATCGCAAGGTACATTCTTATTCACATGTGATCCATCTGGTAAGCGAAGTAACTGGGGACCTGCCGGAAGGCGCCAATCCTTTTGCACTCATGGCTGCAAGCTTCCCCGCCGGGACCTTATCCGGCGCTCCCAAGTTCAGGGCGATGGAACTCATCCATGATTATGAATCTGATCCGAGAGGTTTTTATGCCGGATGCATAGGACATGTCGGCATTAATGGAGATTTTAACCATGCCATCATGATCCGTTCCTTCCTGAGCCAGGAAAATACATTACGCTATCAGGCCGGTGCGGGAATCGTATCCCGTTCCATTCCCGAGTCGGAATTACAGGAAGTTAACAACAAACTCAATGCCTTAAAACAAGCTCTGGTCCTGGCCGAAGATCTGTAAAATTATACAATTAACGAACTTTTTAGTTAAAGAAATGAAAATACTGGTTTTTGATAATTATGATTCTTTTACCTACAATCTTGTTCAACTGGTTGAACAACTGGTAAATGCTCCTATAGAGGTTTATAGAAACGATGAAATTGAACTGGATAAAATAAAAAAATATGATAAGATTATTATCTCACCGGGACCGGGGTTACCCTGCGAGTCGGGGTTGCTTATGCCCTTAATTAAAGAATACGCTTCCACCAAATCAATTTTGGGCGTATGCCTGGGTCAGCAGGCCATAGGCGAGACCTTTGGAGGCAAGCTTATCAATTTGAAGGAGGTCTATCATGGCGTATCCACCCCTGTAAGGTTATTGAACCGGGATCATTTCCTGTTTCGGGGTCTTCCCCAAACCATCAAAGCCGGAAGATACCATTCCTGGGTGGTTTCCAATGACGATTTTCCGGACTGCTTAGAAATAACAGCAAAGGATGACAATGATTATATCATGGCTTTACAACATAAAGAATACGATGTATGCGGCGTACAATTTCACCCCGAGAGCGTTTTAACTCCGGATGGGGCAAAAATATTATCCAATTGGCTACAACATTAACCATAGAACCATTTAACCATTTAACATGAAAGAAATACTCAACTACCTTTTTGAATACAAGACACTTTCTAAAGAGATGGCATACGAAGTGTTGCTCAATATCTCCAAAGGAGTTTATAATGAAAGTGAAATGGCCGCTTTTATGACCGTTTATCTCATGCGCAGCATCACCGTGCAGGAATTAAGCGGCTTTCGGCAGGCTTTGCTGGATCTTTGTCTTCGGGTGGACCTGGAGGGATATAATACGCTGGACATCGTCGGCACAGGAGGAGATGGTAAAAACACTTTTAATATCTCAACGGCCTCTTGCTTTATTGTAGCCGGAGCGGGTGTAAAAGTTTCTAAACATGGAAACTACGGCGTGTCTTCGGTAAGCGGCGCCAGCAATGTAATGGAAACGTTGGGATATAAATTCAAGCGGGATGAAAAGAAATTACAGGAAGAAATTGAAAAAGCCGGTATTTGTTTTCTGCATGCGCCTCTGTTTCATCCGGCGCTTAAAACCGCAGCTCCCATTCGTAAGCAACTGGGCGTACGTACTTTTTTTAACGTAATGGGGCCTTTGATCAACCCGGCCTTCCCCAAATCACAAATGCTTGGAGTATACAGCCTTGAAATTGCAAGGGCCTACAATTATTTATTCCAGCAAACCGATAAACAATTTTCCATTGTTTATAGCCTGGATGGCTATGATGAAATATCCCTAACCAGCGACACCCGTATAATAGACAACGAGGGAGAAAGAAATTGTACCCCTGAAGAACTGGGTAAAAGAATGGTTCATCAGGAAGACCTCTACGGGGGCACCACCGTCAAAAAAGCCAGCAAATTATTTGTGAAAATAATCAGGGGAGAAGGCACCTGGGCACAAACAGCAGTCGTACTGGCCAATGCAGCTACAGCCATTAAATGTGCAGGCCTATACGACAATTACGAAGACTGTTATCAGGCCGCGGTAAATTCGCTTGAAGCAGGCAAAGCTTATGCAGTATTAAACCAACTGATCGCCCTACAATGAATATCTTAGAAAAAATAGTCGCGCACAAAAAACTGGAAGTAGCGAAAAGGAAGAAGCGGGTCTCCCTAAAGGAACTGGAAAGGCGCTCCTTCTTTTCACGTAATTGTATCTCTCTGAAAGAAAGTATAAAAGACAGGAACAAGACCGGGATCATAGCCGAATTCAAAAGAAGATCGCCATCAAAAGGAATCATCAATGATAAAGTACTACCTGCAGAAGTAGCCGGGGGCTATGCTGAAAACGGGGCATCCGGTGTTTCTGTATTAACAGACTCCCTTTTTTTTGGAGGAAGCAATGCCGATCTGGAGGAAATACGGAAAATTGTTCAAATTCCGGTTCTGAGAAAAGAGTTTATCATTGACGCCTACCAGATCATAGAAGCTAAAGCCATCGGAGCCGATGTCGTCTTATTAATATCAGAATGTCTTTCCAAAAAAGAAATAAAGGAACTGGCCCAACGGGCGGCCTCCCTGGGAATGGAGATATTACTGGAGATGCACAGCGAGGAGCAATTGGACAAGATCGTTCCTCCTATAACGCTGGTCGGAATTAACAACCGGGATCTGGCCACTTTTAAGGTAAATATTGACCGTTCGATCACCCTCTCCCGAAAATTGCCGGATGAGATGATTAAAATAGCAGAAAGCGGGATCAACGATCCTGCCGTAATCCATAAAATGAAGAAAGCGGGATTTGACGGCTTCCTGATGGGAGAATGTTTTATGAAAGAAGCCAATCCGGCCGCTGCATTTCGTAACTTTGCAAGAAAAGTGGATATAGAAGACAAACAATGAGGATCTTTGATCGTTTTAATCCGTATCTTAGGATACTAAAGTTATTATCAATATTAAAAGACCCTAAAGAGCAACGTTCTATTCTTTTGAGTATCAACGACTAACCATATTAACCATCGAACCGTTCAACGACATAGAAATAAAAGTATGCGGCCTTACAAGAGCGGCCGATATACGCGCTTTAAGCGGGATGTCTATTACTTATGCCGGTTTTATATTTTATGAGGGCTCGCCGCGTTTCGTAAAGGACCAATTAGATCCTAAAGAAGTAAAAAAACAAAAAGGACTGATCAAAACCGGCGTTTTTGTAAATGCCAAGGAAAATTATATCCTGACCCGGGCAAAACAATATGGTTTGGATCTATTGCAGCTACATGGAGATGAATCCCCCGAACTATGCAGCACACTGAGGAAAAAACTGCCCGTCATGAAAGCCTTCCGGATTCGGAGCAAAGCCGACTTTCAAAAGGTGGCCACTTATGAAAATTCCTGCGATTATTTCCTCTTTGATACGCCCGGACGGTTGTACGGGGGAAATGGAATAACCTTTGACTGGTCGCTGTTAAGGCATTACAAAGGGGATAATCCCTTTTTTCTGAGCGGCGGGATCGGACCGGGTGAGGTAAACAGCATAAAAGATTTTAAACATCCTGCCTGGAAAGCCGTTGATATCAATAGCCGGTTTGAGACCGCGCCGGGAATAAAAAATATTAAAGCTATAAAACAATTTTTATGGGACTTGAATATCAGTTGAATCCTTCTGCTCAACGAAAAACCACAGTAGATTTCTTAAAAGCGGGGAAATTTAAGATAACCCGAAAGGGATATTACGGAGTATTCGGTGGTGCTTTTATACCGGAAATGTTATATCCCAATGTGCAGGAATTACAAGACAAATACCTGGATATTGTACAGGAGGAGTCCTTTAAAAGAGAATTTGAATCCTTGCTAAAGGACTATGTAGGAAGGCCTTCTCCCTTGTATTTTGCCAAAAGATTGTCGGAAAAATATCAAACCCGAATCTATCTGAAACGAGAGGATCTGAATCATACGGGCGCCCATAAGATCAACAACACCATCGGACAGATATTGTTAGCCAGGCGACTGGGTAAAAATCGCATTATTGCCGAGACGGGTGCCGGGCAACATGGTGTGGCTACTGCAACCGTGTGTGCTTTAACAGGGTTACCGTGTGTGATTTACATGGGAGAAATTGACATGCAACGGCAGGCTCCCAACGTGGCCCGTATGAAAATGCTTGGGGCAGAAGTTCGTCCAGCCCAAAGCGGCAGTCGAACATTGAAAGATGCTACCAATGAAGCCATAAGAGATTGGATCAACCATCCGGAAGATACCCATTACATTATCGGGTCGGTGGTCGGCCCTCATCCCTACCCCGATATGGTAGCCCGTTTCCAATCTGTGATCAGCAAGGAGGTAAGGAAGCAATTAAAAGAAAAAACCGGAAGCGAGTTACCGGACTATGCCATAGCCTGTGTGGGCGGCGGCAGCAATGCCGCCGGAATGTTTTATCATTTTTTGGAAGAGGATACCGTACGTCTCATTGCAGTAGAGGCTTCCGGTGAAGGCATAGGAAGCGGTCACACGGCCGCTACCACTGCTGTCGGAAAGACGGGTATTATACATGGGAGCAAGACCTTGCTGATGCAAACCGGGGACGGGCAAATTGAAGAAGCATATTCCATATCCGCCGGACTTGATTATCCCGGGATCGGACCGCTTCACGCCCATTTATTCAAGAGCGGGCGCGCCCAATACCTGAATGCCACCGATAAAGAAGCGCTGCAAGCCGCCCTGGAGCTCACTCAATTAGAAGGTATCATACCAGCTTTGGAAAGCGCTCACGCCCTGGCTAAATTAAAAGATATACACTTTGAGAAAGAAGATATAGTGGTAGTTTGCCTTAGTGGCAGAGGAGATAAAGATATGGATACATACATCAAAAAATTGGGATTCTAATTTAAAACTATGGATACACAGTTAACATCAGATAACAAACTCAAAAAAATTATTATCATTGGGGATCGTGTCTTGATCAAGCCTGCCAAGCCGAGTGAACGGAGTAACGGCGGTCTTTACCTCCCCCCCGGCGTACAGGAAAAAGAAAAAGTACAAAAAGGTTATGTCATTAAAACCGGACCCGGTTTTGTAATCCCTCTTCCGGTTGAAAACGAAGAGTCCTGGAAGCCCGATGAAGAAAAGATAAAGTATGTGCCATTACAGGCTTCCGAAGGCGACCTGGCGCTCTTTCTGGTCAACGCTGCCACAGAGATCAAATATGAAGGTGAAAAATATTATATCGTACCTCATAATGCCATTCTGATGCTGGAAAGGGAAGAAGATCTATAACCCCCCTCATTCAATATACTTTACCGCATGAACCAGATAAATAAATTATTCAGACAAAAAGAAAGGGCCATTCTGAGTATATACTTTACGGCTGGTTATCCCCATTTACAGGATACGACCGCCATTTTAAAAACGCTTCAGGAGGCCCATGCCGATATGGTAGAGATAGGAATGCCTTTTTCCGATCCCCTGGCAGACGGTCCCGTTATACAGGCCAGCAGTCAACAGGCTTTAAAAAACGGTATGTCGCTCGCGCTCCTTTTTGAACAATTGAAAAACAACCGGGAAGATATTCATATTCCGATCATCCTGATGGGGTATCTGAATCCCGTGATGCAATTCGGATTGGAGCCATTTTTGAAAGAATGCAAATCTGCAGGTGTGGCAGGCGTCATCTTACCCGATCTCCCGGTAGATGAATTTGAGGCACATTATAAGCCCCTCTTCGAGCAATATGGAATCTCCTTTATTTTTCTTGTAACCCCCGAAACAAGTAGTGAAAGGCTAAAACAAATTGACGCTTTAAGTAACGGTTTTATTTATGCGGTATCCTCCTCCTCCACAACAGGAAAAGACAAAGACTGGAACCGGCAGGAAAGTTATTTTAAACGATTGAAGGAAAGCCGGTTAACCAATCCCGTACTGGCGGGTTTCGGTGTAAAAGACAGGGAATCTTTTCAATCCGCCTGCAAATATACCAACGGAGCCATAATAGGAACTGCATTTATTAAAGCACTAAAAGGAGATCAGCCTCTGGAAGACCATATCCAAAACTTTATAAATGGTATTATTTCTTAAGAAAAAACAGTGAACATAGCACTTATCAAATATAACGCTGGGAACATTCGTTCCGTTTTGTATGCCTTAGAGCGATTGGAGATCGCGGCAACCGTAACCGATGATATAGAACAGATACAGAAGGCGGATAAAGTTATCTTCCCCGGCGTGGGAGAAGCTTCTTCTGCAATGAAATATTTAAGAATACATAAGTTAGACAAAGTCATTATAAACCTAAAACAACCGGTACTGGGCATTTGTCTGGGAATGCAGTTGATGTGCAAACATTCAAAAGAAAATGATGCAGACTGTTTAGGCATATTTGACCTGGAGGTAAAGCGATTTGGTTCCAGCCCTACTCCGCCCTTTCCCAAAGGACAAAACGTTCCTTCCTCCCTTGAAAAGGTTAGGAAGCCGCTCAAGATCCCTCAAATAGGCTGGAATAATATTTATCACTTAACCTCTTCCTTGTTTAAGAATGTCGGAGAAAATTCCTTTGTTTATTTTGTACATAGTTATTTTGTGGGGAAAGGTGCGGATACCATTGCCACTGCAGATTACGGATTGGAATACAGCGCTGCCATTCATAAAGATAATTTTTATGCCGTGCAGTTCCATCCGGAGAAATCGGCGACAGCAGGGCAACAGATCATTAAGAACTTTATAGAAATTATTTAAATCAATGAGAGCCGCTTTATGATGCTCCATCACCCTCTTTTTTACTTTTATTTTTTACTTTTTACTTTTATCTTAAACCCATATGATCCTCATTCCCGCCATAGATCTCATAGACGGCAAATGCGTTCGGCTCACGCAAGGCGACTATGCCCGAAAAAAGATCTACAATGCAAACCCGCTGGAGGTGGCTAAAAAATTTGAAGACGCGGGATTAACCCGCTTACATCTGGTGGATCTGGATGGCGCTAAAGCCGGTAAAGTAGTAAATCAAAAAGTATTAGAGACCCTGGCTGCCCGTACCCGTCTCACCATTGACTTTGGCGGCGGAATAAAAACGGATCAGGATATAGAACGCGTTTTTAACGCCGGCGCTTCCATTGCAACTATCGGAAGTATGGCCGTTAAAAAACCACAAATATTTTACAACTGGATAGCCCGGTATGGCGGTGAAAAAATTTTATTGGGGGCAGATGTCAAAAATGGGAAAATAGCAATTCATGGCTGGATGGAACAAACTGCAATTACTATTTACGATTTCCTGGAAGAAAATATCCGGCACGGTTTAAAACAAGTCTTTTGTACCGACATCTCCAAGGACGGGCTTTTAGCCGGGCCCTCAATCGAATTGTACAAACATATCCTTTCCCGCTTTCCGCAACTACATTTTATTGCAAGCGGCGGAGTAAGTTCTAATGAAGATTTAAAAACATTGGAAGCCATCGGGTGCCGCGGGGCCATTGTGGGGAAGGCTTTATATGAGGGTAGAATTAAGATTTCCGGACTTTGATTTCATTATTTTACAAAAAATTAAATATGGAGCGTCACAGAAGCTTTACAGAGGACTGCAAAATTTAACGACTGTGATTTCTCATGTCTTTTCTGAAAATTCGAGATTAAAAACAAGAAATACATGTTGACCAAACGCATCATTCCCTGCCTTGACATCAAAAACGGCCGTACGGTCAAAGGCATTAATTTTGAAAATATACGGGATGCCGGCGACCCGGTAGAACTGGGAGCCTTATATGCACAACAGGGTGCCGATGAACTCGTATTTCTGGATATTACCGCTACCCATGAAAAGCGAAAAACTTTATCAGAACTGGTGAACCGCATTGCACGCAACATCAATATACCTTTTACCGTCGGCGGTGGGATCAGCTCTGTGGCAGATGTCCAGGTCCTGCTGGATGCAGGAGCTGATAAAATTTCTGTTAACACCTCGGCCTTTAAAAGACCGGAATTGGTTAAAGAACTGGCAGATGCCTTCGGAAGTCAATGTGTAGTTGTGGCCATTGATACCAAGTTTGAAAACGGGGATTGGTACGTTTATTTAAATGGCGGACGAGTAAAGACCGGGAGCAGGGCGATAGACTGGGGAAAAGATGCCGTTGAAAAAGGGGCTGGAGAGATACTGCTTACATCCATGAACAATGATGGCACCAAAAATGGCTTTGCCCTGGATATCACAAAGCAATTTGCCGATGAGCTGCCTATTCCGGTTATTGCTTCCGGTGGCGCCGGTAACATGAAACATTTCTCAGAAGTATTTAAAGAAGCGCATGCCGATGCCGCTCTTGCTGCCAGCATTTTTCACTTTAAAGAGATAGAGATTCCTTTGCTGAAGGAATATCTTAATGAAGAAGGGATTTCCATAAGACTATAATCTTAATGGAAGTAAACGGCCTCAAATTTTGCAAGGGGAGTTTTACCGGAAAACAAGGTCATCTCCTCTCCCACCACCGAATAATGATCGGTCTTCCCCAACACTTTTTTAAATGCGTCTTCCAACTTCAGATCGGGACAGGCCATCAGGGTGCCGGCAATTTTTGAAAATTTAATACCATTGCCGTCTTCCAGCTTGTAAGAACCCATAATATTATTGCAGCCTGCATTACCAAAAAAACGAGAGTCTTTATCTTTTAAAACCAGATGGGGTTCTTTATGAAAGCTGCTGTCTACAGTTACCTTTTCACCACTTAAAGACACCAGTTTCCAGTAGGTTTCTTTTAGGCGCCCTTCCATTTTATTCAAGAGATAATGTTTGGCAAGACTCCCTGTTATTTTATTTCCGTCCCGGTCCAGTTGGGTAAGTTGATTTTCGCCTACAAAATATTTATTCCCATTCTCCAGTGTAATGACCTGTCCTTTTTTATCCCAGGTAAATTTCCCCGAATCCAGGAAAGTATTTTGTTCATTGGCGCCCAGATATCTTGTTTGGAGAAGATAATCACTATCGTCTAATAACTGTAGTGTAGTTTGCATTCCCTCACAATCTGCACAGGGCAATATCCCTCTGTAAGCGCCCTTCCAGTCCAACGAATTTTGACTGCTATGGCCGTCTCTTACCACACTTTTAGTAGCTTTCGAAGAAGGTCCACAGGAAGCAAGCCCCATCACGATAAGAAGCGTTAGTAAAGATAAGATCGTATTTTTCATTCTCTTGTACTTTGATCATCATACCGGAGCATTTACATAATCCATGCCAAATCTCTTAAATGGATTTCATTGGTTACCTTTGCAACATATGGAGGATATAATACAGCAACTCGGCACCTTTCGGGAGGAAGTGCGCGCCTTCTCGCCCAAAAACCGGGAAGAACTGGAGGCCTTCAGGATCCGGTTCCTGGGAAGTAAAGGCCTTATAAGATCTTTATTTACAGAAATGCGTCAGGTGCCCAACGAACAAAAAAAGCAGTTAGGGAAAACACTGAACGATTTCAAAAATTTTACCGAAAAAAAATTTGAAGAGGCCAAAGAAAGTCTTTCCGAATCAGAGGCCGGAGAAGCGCAATTTACAGATCTTACCCTGCCGGCAGCGCCTCATCTCCTTGGCAGCCGCCATCCCATAAGCATTGTACGGAAACAAATTATCAGCATTTTTGAGAAAGTGGGATTCAGCATTGCAGAAGGCCCCGAGATGGAAGACGACTGGCATAATTTCACTGCTTTAAATCTGCCGCCGGACCATCCCGCCCGCGACATGCAGGACACTTTTTATCTGAAGCGCAATCCCGATAAAGTATTGCGTACCCATACCTCCTCCGTACAGGTTCGCGTTATGGAAGAAGGAAAATTACCCATCCGCATTATCTGCCCGGGCCGTGTATTTCGTAACGAGACCATTTCTGCCCGCGCACATTGCTTTTTCCATCAGGTGGAAGGCTTATATATTGATGATCAGGTATCCTTTGCCGATCTCAAACAAACGCTTTATTACTTTGTAAAAGAAATGTTTGGAAGCCATACCGGTATTCGTTTCCGGCCCTCTTATTTCCCGTTTACGGAACCCAGCGCCGAAATGGACATCAGCTGTCTGATCTGTGGAGGAAAAGGTTGTGCAGTATGCAAACATACCGGATGGGTAGAGATTCTCGGCTGTGGAATGGTACATCCCCACGTATTGCAAAATTGTAAAATTGATCCCGATAAGTATACCGGTTTTGCATTTGGAATGGGTATTGAACGTATTGCCATGTTGAAATATCAGATCAAAGACCTCCGGCTGTTTTCGGAAAATGACATTCGCTTCCTCAAACAATTTGCGGGAGCGGATCTTTAGTCAATAAAACAATTGTTATGGTTCTTGTTACCGGTGGTACAGGATTCTTAGGCGCCCATCTTTTAGAAAGACTGCTGCAATCAGGAGAGGATGTCCGCTGTATCCATCGGGGCCGGCCTTTTAAATACCTGCATCAAAAATTAATTTCCCGGATAGAATGGGTAAAGGGCGATATACTGGATGTCGTATCCCTGGATCAGGCCATGCAGGGTATCACATATGTATATCATTGTGCCGGAAACGTCTCCTTTGATCCAAAAGAAAAAGAAGCCTTATATAAAATCAACGTGGAAGGGACTGCCAATGTAGTCAACTCCTGTATTGATCATCATGTAAAAAAACTGATACATGTCAGCTCCGTCGCCGCATTAGGAAGATCCAAATTAAATAAGGCCATTGATGAAAATACCGACTGGGATGAGCACCCTAACAATACGGCTTATGCCAGGAGCAAATATCAGGCGGAAATGGAAGTGTGGAGAGGAGCCGGAGAAGGACTTCCCATGGTAATCGTGAACCCCACAATCTTCCTGGGGCCTTCTTTATATTGGAAAGAAGGAGCGCCCAAACTGATCAAAAATATTGCAGACGGGTTTAATTACTATACCTCCGGAGTTAACGGATTTACAGACGTCAGGGATGTGGCTTCCCTCATGATAAGGCTAATGAACTCCTCCGTTTACAACGAGCGTTTCATAATAAATACAGATAACTGGTCTTATGAGAAACTATTTCTCACCATTAAGGATAAATTAGGAATGAACACTTCTTTTAAACATGCAGGCCCGTTCCTCAGCGGGTTGGTCTGGAGGGCCGCATGGCTAAAATCCGAGGTTACGGGACAAAAGCAACTTATCACTAAAGAGACGGCAAAAACAGCCTCACAAAAAGTATATTACAGCAATAATAAAATATTACAACAATTCCCGGATTTTTGTTTTATCCCTTTGGAGACCGCCATCGCTGATGCCACCCATGCTTTTTTAATGCAAAAGAACAGATAACTTATTTCAGAAGCAAGGCTGAAATAGCGCCGGCTATCGCATATTTCACCTCCGGGCTAAGCCCCGGCTCCATCCAAACATATTTTCGCCTGCCGTTGACTTGAACTGCCGCTACAGGAATGCCTCTTAGCTGGAATTCATAAGTAAGCTCATCATAACTATGGTGACCCGACCGGTCATTGGCATGTACATCAATAATATCGTTGGAGGAACGCAATGCCCCTATCACGGCATCTTTTGATAACTCTTCATAAGAGGGATTTTTTAAAAGCAACTCCCAATTATTCAGATTGTTAGCAGTACTGCCGCTTATCCACGCATAAAACACTTTTGTTATACCCGCATCATAAAAAGAAGAAGGCAATTCTTTACCGCTTAAAGACGCCTTATCGGTATAGAGCGCCTGTACCTTTACCAGAGGCGTTTCTTTTTCAGAAAGTGTAAAATGGAAAGGCTGTTCCCGTTTGCTGAATGAAATAATACGCTTATCCACTCCATCCTTCATACTATTAGTAGTAAAATCTCCAAAAACAGCCCGGGACGATGAAAATAATCCTTTCTTCACTTTTACTTTTTCCCGGTTATGTTTATTGTATAAAGTATCAACAGCATTTTTTTTGAGGGTGCCGCATGATGCAAAAGACAAAAATAAAACAGCGGCCATAACATAGCTTATCTTTTTCATAGACGTATTTTTATTTACAGGTTCTTTACTTTCTCCCAGATCTCCGGAATGCGTTTTACCCAAGCCAGTTCTCTGCGTTTATAACGGGCTTCTTCTGCAGGATAACCAAAATAAACCTTCCCTCCCTTGAGAGAGGAGGGAACTCCTGTCTGCGCAAGTACTACGGCATTGGAGCCGATAACCAGGTCTTTCGATACGCCCACCTGCCCCCATAGGGTAACATTATCTTCAATGATTGCGGCGCCTCCGATACCTACCTGTGCTGCAAAAAGGCAATTCTTTCCAATAACGGTATCATGGCCTACATGAACCATATTATCCAATTTAGATCCCCCCCCGATGATCGTATCTCCACTTACGCCGCGATCAATGGTACAACCCGCTCCGAATTCTACATGATCTTTTACAATTACCCTGCCACAACTTTCTAATTTATCATGAACCCATTCCCGGTCTCCTCTCTTTTTAAAATAAAAAGCATCCGCACCTATCACCGTTCCCGAATGGATAATTACGTGGTCGCCAATAACAGTATGATCATAGATAGTCACATTGGGATGGATTATACAATGAGCCCCAATCCGTACCTGATCTCCGATATATACATGGGGTTGAATTATCGTGTTTTCTCCTATTACAGCCGTATCGGCAATCATTTTTTCTGAAGGCGTAAAGGGATGGAAATGTTTAACCAGGCTAACATAGCTGCTAAACGGATCTGCTGTAACAAGCAAAATTTTATCCTCGGGACAAGCCACTTCTTTATCAATAATAATTACCGTAGCGCTGGAATTCAAACTTTTATCATAATACTTTTCAAGGTCCACAAAGGTTATATCGCCTGGTTCCACCTTATGAATTTCATTGATTCCGGTCGCTTTAAAATCAGGATCGCCTATCGTACGCGCCTGAATAAAATCAGCAATCCAGGATACCGGAACAGGATTTTCAAATTTCATAACATTAGATTTAACGGTGCAAATGTAGCATTAAAAATATTTTATTTTTTTGTTTATTAGTGAATATACAAGCATAAATTATAACCGGTTTTGCGTCTCGAAATCAAAAGTTATTCACCATAAATAACAAAATGTGCAAAAAAAAACAAAGATTTTTTTTATTTGTCTTAAATTTCTTTTTAATATTGTGAAGAGAAACGACGTTTCTTTACTTACTAACCCATTAAATTGACAAGAAAGCTCGGTACCTGCCGGGCTTTTTTTCTAACTTTATTCTAAAAAAGATATTATGATTCGATCAATGACCGGTTTCGGAAAAGCAGAACATACTTTTTCTGATACTACGATCCGTGTTGAAATTCGTTCTTTAAATGGCAAGATGCTCGACCTCAATCTAAAAATAGCTCCTCTATTAAAGCCCTATGAATTTGAGATTAGAAATATACTGAAGAAAAATCTTTTACGCGGTTCTCTGGATGTTCTTATTCAGGTAATAAAAAGCGGAGCCAGCCGTCCAATGGAGATCAACATGGACTTGGCACGCCGTTATTTTGCAAGTATCAAAATGTTGACCTCCGAATTTCAAATACCCCAAGACGGTCTTATGAGCGCTATACTGCAGCTGCCGGAAGTAGTAGCACCTTCTGCTGAGGAGATGTCTAAATCAGAATGGGAACAAGTTAAAAGCGTGTTGGAAGAGGCTATCCAAAAACTTGACGCCCATCGGATATCAGAAGGTAAAGCTTTGGAAAAAGATTTGATGATGCGCATACAGAATATTGAAGATTACCAAGCCAGTATCAAAGAAAAAGAACCGCTACGAAAAGATAAAATCAGGAAAAAACTTGAAGAAGCACTTACCGAATGGATGAATAAAAAGCAGATAGACCAAAACCGCCTGGAGCAGGAATTGATCATTTATATTGAAAAAATGGACATCACGGAGGAACAGGTACGCCTTCTCAACCATTGTCGTTATTTTAGGGAAATATTAAAGGAAGAAGAAGCGGCAAAAGGTAAAAAGCTTAATTTTATCCTGCAGGAAACCGGCAGGGAAATTAATACTACGGGAGCAAAGGCAAATGATGCGGATCTCCAGAGGTATGTGGTGAAAATGAAAGATGAGCTTGAAAAAGCCAAAGAACAAATTATGAATGTATTGTAAATGAAAAAACGGATCACTTATTTTATTCCAAGTTTCACATTAAAAAACAAGCTGTT
Organism: uncultured Chitinophagaceae bacterium; assembly: GCA_964478125.1. Taxonomy (GTDB): domain Bacteria; phylum Bacteroidota; class Bacteroidia; order Chitinophagales; family Chitinophagaceae; genus FW021-bin31. Next base: position 44,270 of record CAYZGR010000021.1, read on the forward strand.
TGTCCTTTTGATAGGTTGTATCTTGTTTCATTCTGGCTGCATACATGATACACAATTGAATGTATATCAGAAAAATATACCGGTGCCCGGGTATGCATGGGACTATGGTTTTCACCCCTCCTTCCAGGTAAAGATCACTGATACTACGGCATATTACAACATATATGTAACAGTGCGACACACCAGCGATTATCCATACAGTAATTTATGGTTGTTGATCTATTCCAACTATACAGGAGTAAAACCCAAATCCAAACGGGTAGAGCTGCCGCTTGCCGATAGAGAAGGCAAATGGCTGGGCACGGGAATGGGCGATATTTATGAACACCGGATACCGATACAGGAAAATGCACGATTTAACCAAACCGGAGTATATCATTTCTCATTTGAACAGAACATGCGCATTAACCCCTTGCCGGATATTATGAGCGTGGGGCTCAGGATCGAAAAAAAAGCACCTTAAAAAATGCCGGAAAGGATCTTCAAGACAGATAACACAAAGACAATAACGTTCTTTTATTTCTTCCTGCTTATCTATACTATAGCCGCGTTGGTTTGGTGGGGAGTACTTTTATATAAGCAAAACCAGGAAATAAACACCTTAAAAATAGAAAACCTGGAATTGCAAAAAAACAAGACGCTTTCCAATATTATATACGAACAAAAAGAAGAAGCTATTCAGGAACAAAGCCGGTTACGCAATCTGCAATACATAGGAGAAGGAGGCGCCTTTTTGATTATCATTTTATTAAGTGCGGGCTTTGTTTTCCGATCCATGCGTCGACAAATACGCTTTTCAAGACAACAGCAAAATTTTATGATGGCCGTTACACATGAATTGAAATCTCCCATTGCTGTTCTTCGTCTCAATCTGGAAACATTATTAAAAAGGAAGCTTCCCGAAGAAACGCAAAGAGACCTGCTAACCAAAACCCTTGCAGAGACCAAACGCCTCAATCAACTCTCAAACAACATGTTGCTGGCTTCACAATTTGAGAACAGGCAATATCACCTGATAAAAGAACCGCTCAACCTTTCCGAGCTTGTTGAAAAAATGATCATCGATTCGAAAGAAAGGATCAGACATCATCATCTTACTTTTGACGTTCAAAACAATATCATGGTAGAAGGAGATCCGCTGATGTTACAGATCGTTTGTAGTAATTTAATAGAGAATGCGCAAAAATACGCTCCGGCGGGAAGCAGCATCCATATTAATCTGAAATCAAAAAATCAACAAGCTATTTTGCGATTCAGCGATGAAGGAGAAGGCATTGAAGAGGAGGAAAAGAAAAAAATATTTAACCGGTTCTACCGGATCGGCAATGAAAATACGCGGCGATCAAAAGGAACCGGATTGGGCCTTTTCCTCACCAAAAAAATAGTGGGTCAGCATGGCGGACGGATCATTGTTATGGATAATAGTCCGAAAGGCAGTATATTTGAGGTCATCTTACCTCAATCGGGAGGTAAGATAAGAAAACACCATTAGCAGCTCATAAAAAAGGTCATGATGAACGGTACCAGAAAGGATGCCTCTATTTTGTTAGTGGAAGATGAAGAAAATCTTCAGGAATCCTTAAAGCTCAATTTGGAATTAGAGAATTATGAAGTAGAAGCCGTCTCTAACGGACTAGATGCTCTAAAAGCCATTGAAAGAGAATTTTTTGACCTGGTCATCCTGGATGTGATGTTGCCCGGGATGGATGGTATCGCTGTTTGCGAGAATATCCGGCTGCAAAGTAATGATGTTCCCATTTTATTCTTAAGTGCCAAAAGTTCTACCGACGACCGTATTATGGGTCTTAAAAAAGGAGGCGACGATTACATTACAAAACCTTTTGACCTCGAGGAGCTGCTTCTCCGGGTCAAGATATTAATTACAAAAAACCGTAAAATCCATGAAGGAAAGGACTTTCCCGATCAATATACTTTCGGGCCTAATGTAATTGATTTTGCCGCACAGGAATGTATCGGAACCGGCGGTAAAACATATCCGCTCAGTAAGAAGGAAACCATGCTCCTGCGCCTCCTGATTGAGAACAAGGGACGAGTGGTTCCCCGCGAAAAGATCTTGCAAGCGGTTTGGGGATATAACGTTTATCCCAATACGCGAACGATTGATAATTTTATGCTCAATCTGCGGAAATATTTTGAAGAAGACACCCGCAACCCGGTTTATTTCCATTCTATACGCGGAGTAGGATATAAATTCACAGAATAACGCTTTCTTTTCTTACAGAAAATCATCCGCATTTCGATAGGCCTGAATAACGGCCCGCTCCCCTTCTTTTC
>CAYZGR010000022.1:0-43975 GCA_964478125.1 uncultured Chitinophagaceae bacterium
AAGGAATGAAGAATATCATTTAAATGTTAGCCGCTTAAAATATTTATTTAGTCCTCTCTATATGGAAATAAATTTAAATTTGATTACTCGAAGTATAAACTTACTATGATTGATTTCTGGGCCTCATGGTGTCCTCCATGTATGGCTCAAATCCCCAAATTAAAAGATATTTATAGCAAATATCATAGAGGCGGGTTTGCCATCGTCGGCGTCTCGTTTGATAATGAAAAAGATAAATGGATAAAAACGGTTCAGAAGCTCGGACTATTATGGTATAATGTTTATAACCCCAATGAAGCAAAAAATAAAGAGAATACAAAATCATTTCTCATTGATTATATCCCCCAAAACTATTTTATTAATAATAAAGGAAAAATTGTTCAAAAAAATATAAAACCAGACAGCATAGGGCGGTTCGTTTCCAGTTATTTAAGTCAACATTGATATCTTTAGAAAATTATAATTTTCATTACAAGGGAGAGCCTATGGGTTACAAATACAGGACCTCATCATTTTCAAGAAGGGAATGAGCGGCTGTTTTTATTTCCACACCAAGGGGGCATGGTGTGGCCGAAATGGGTGACATAAATTGAACCGGAATCGCCGGCTGATCCAAAAAATGCAAACCGGATCAATATACGAGGTGTACCAACTGGTGGATATATTGTATCAGGCCATTTGGAAAAATACCGAACCACAGGAGCAGGACAAACAATACCGCCAGGGCAATACCGGAGGGGATGGATTTGCTTCCGGTACTGATCCTGTATGTTTGTTCTTTTCTGGAAAACATGACAATGACGACCCGCAGGTAATAAAACAAGCCGATACTGCTGGACACCACTAACACAATAACAAGTAGCCAAAGGGCGGAGCCTACGCCGGAAAGTAGCAAGTAGAATTTGCCGATGAACCCTGCTGTCAGGGGGATGCCGGCCAGAGAAAGCAATACTGCCGTGAATAAAACTGCCAGCCAGGGCTTCCTCCAATACAGCCCGCGATAATCTTCCAGGTCAAAAGCGTCTTTCTCTTTACCGGAAAGATAGCTGACGATCCCGAAGGCAGCCAGCATACTGATAAAGTAAGTAACCAGGTAGAAAATGGCCGCCCGCATGCCTGCAGCACTGGCCGCCAGAAGTGCTACTATCAGATAGCCCAGATGACCGATGGAGGAGTATGCCAATAATCTTTTTACATTATGCTGCCGCAGGGCCAGCCAGTTGCCGATCAGCATGGAGGCGATTGAGATAACGGCAAATACAATCCAGACCGAATTATGTGCGGAGCCATTAATATCTATAAATAAGCGAAGTAAGAAAGCATAAACACTCCCCTTAGAAACAGTGGCTACAAAGGCTGAAACGGGGGCCGGCGCTCCGGCATATACGTCGGGCGTCCAGAGATGAAAAGGGACCAGCGCCAACTTGAATCCGAGGCCTGCAATGATCAGAGCCATGCCTGCAATGAATAAGGGGCTGGTAGCAGAACCGCCCTGAATGGCCGAAGCGATACCATCAAGCTCTAATTGTCCGGTTTGTGCATATACCAAGGCAACGCCAAACAAGAGAATACCGGCGGAAGCGGCAGCAAGAACCAGATACTTTATACTGGCCTCTATTCCTGAACTTTTATTTTTTAAATAGGCGATCAGTGCATACAACGATACACTCAAAACTTCTAATGAAAGGAAAAAGGAAATAAAGTTGTTACTGATTACCATGGTAATGGCTCCCAGGGTAGACAGCAGCAACAGAACGTAATATTCTTCTTTTTCAAGATCTCTCCCTTTGAAGTAGGGATAGGAAATGAGGGTAATAAAAAAGACCGCTGCCAGGATTAACCCTGTGAAAAAAATACTGAATCCGTCAACGATGAATAAAGAGGTAACTTTTGTACTCTCGGCGGGAATATACGACAGGGAGGCAAAGGAAAGCACAAGGGCAATCAGGGAAACTATCTGAACAAAAGTATGATTCCGCTTTACGGCTATAGAAAGCATAACCAATATAGCTGCCACGACCAGAATGATCTGAGGTAACAACAGGTGCAGTTCTTCAAACTTAATCATTGTGTACCTCCTTTTCTTTTATATTTTTGATCCATAATTTTAATCGCTTCATCATGATGCGCATTATACGGGCCATGTAGGATGTTAACAAAATTCATGGTAATGGGGGAAGCATGTGCTTCCTGCTTGTCCGAGAGATCCCCATTCATTTTCTGTTCTAATTGATTCACCACCGGTTCTACTGTTTTGATCACTTTTTGGGGGAAGAGGCCCAACCAGAATATTACAATGATGAAACAAGCCATTACCACTATTTCTCTTGGAGAAAAATCGGTCGCCTTTTCTGCTTTTTGGGTTTCTCCCTGGAAGACCCGCTGCAGTATGACCAGAGAATAGATCATGGAGCCAATTAAGCCCAGCGTAGCCAAAATTGCCCAGAAGGTGCTTGCCTGGAACACACCTGCAAGGATCAGGAATTCAGCTATGAAATTGCCCAGTCCGGGTAAGCCGAGAGTCGCCAGTACAAAGATCATGGTAATGGCGCCCATGCGTGGCATGAGTTCCCAGAATCCGCCGCCGGCCGACAATTCCCTGTTATTATTCATCCGGGCTTGAAGAGCCCCGGCAATAATAAATAAGGCGCTTATACTGATGCCATGCGTAACCATCTCCATAACGGTACCCTGATAGGCCAGCGTTTCAAATGAGAAAATCCCGATCATAATGAATCCCATATGGCTTAGGCTGGAAAAGGCTATCAGGCGTTTCAGATCGGTTTGGGCATAAGCCATTTTAGCTCCGTATAAAATTCCGGCCACACCCAATATGATGGCCAGCGGCGCAATGGATCTTGCAGCATCGGGAAACAAAGGCAGCACAAATCGCAACATCCCGTAGGCGGCTGTTTTGGTCATTAATCCGGCAAGAATCACACTTCCGGCAGTAGGAGACTGGGTGTAGGCATCGGGTAACCAGCTGTGGAAAGGCAAGGCGGGTAATTTTACTACGAAGGCGATAAGGAATCCACACATTAGCCAGAAAGCCAAACCGGAGGACATGGATGTTCCCAGTAATTCAAAATAATCAAAGGTATAGGTCCCCGTATTGCTGCCATGAACGAAATACAGACCCAGTATGGCGAGCAACATGAGCAGTCCGCTTAACTGGGTAAATATAAAGAACTTAACGCTGGCATATTTTCGTCTCTCATAACCCCATATACCCAGAAGAAAGAACATGGGGATCAGCATGACTTCCCAGAAAAAGTAAAACAGCAGCATATCCAGTGAAAGAAAAACCCCTACGATACCTGCAAGCAACCATAAAGTATTGAAATGAAAAAAACCTGCCCTTTCCTTGATCTCTTTCCAGGAAGCCAGTATGGACAGCCCCCCCACGAACAGGGTAAGAACGATCATGATCAGGCTGAGACCATCCATAGCCAGATGAAAATGAATACCCAGCTGTGGGATCCAGGGGATGTTGATGTTTTCGATCCATTGTCCCTTGTTCAATATGTTCACGCTATTGCCTTTCCCAAACCAGATACCTATGGAAATAATAAAATCGACAAGCACCGCCAGAAAGGCTATCCACCTTCCGGCCGCTTCACTCCACTTACTTATTATCCAGGAGAGGAAGCCTCCCAGCAGGAGAATGATGATGAGATCAATCAAAATCATAAGAATAAAATAATTGTAAACGCCAATACCGCACCAAAGGCTATCCCAAACAAATACCAGCGAAGGAAGCCATTCTGTGTACGACTAAACGATTTATTTAATAACAAGTTCAAATTACCGATACCTCCATATATTCTGTCCACAAAGTCGTGTTTATCAATCTTTGAAAGCCAAACCGTGGGACGTACCAAAAGGGTATCATAGAGCTGATCAAACATCCAGCCCAGGAATAAGAAACGATAAAGCCTTTTTCCGAAACCGGAAGTTTTGAAACGATAGGCAGCCTCCGGTTTCTTGAGGAAGAAATGCCAGGCGAGATATACGCCTGATAAAGCAATAATGGCTGTTATAATTTGTAGTATCATTTCAGTACTTTCCATGCCGGCTGCTATTTGCACTTGCGGTAAGGCCGTATCCAGGAGATCGGAGAAAGGGGTGAAATGACCCCAGGAATGGGGTATTTCAACAAAACCGGCAATTAGGGATAATATGCCCAGAATAATCAGAGGGATCTTAATATTGTTTCTGACGTGATAGTGTATTTCCATCTTTTGCGTTCCAAAGAAGGTAACAAATACCATCCTGAAAGTGTAGACCGCCGTTAAAAAGGCACCTATAAAACCTGCCAGCCAGAGCCAGAGGCTTCCTTTGGTAGAGGCCATGGCAAAAAACAAGATCTGGTCTTTACTGTAAAACCCGGCAGTGACCAGTGGGATCGCGGCCAGTGCCCCTGCCCCAAAAAGGAAAGTCCAGAAAGTAACCGGCATCTTTTTTCGAAGGCCGCCCATTTTAAACATATCATGTTCGTGATGCATGGCCAGGATAACCGCGCCGGCGGCAAGGAAGAGCAATGCTTTGAAGAAGGCATGGATCATGAAGTGGAAGACGGCTGCGGACCAGGCTCCCACGCCCAGGGCCAGAAACATATAACCGATCTGGCTGATAGTAGAATAAGCCAACACTCTTTTGATATCCCTTTGTACCAGGGCGCTACAACCTGCGATTAACAGGGTGGCCGCACCGATGATGGCTACCAGAAGTTGAACAACCGGAGCCAGCTCATACAGTACATGGGTTCTCGCGATCAGATAAACACCGGCTGTTACCATGGTGGCGGCGTGTATGAGTGCACTCACGGGAGTGGGGCCTGCCATGGCATCAGGGAGCCAGGTTTGTAATGGAAGTTGTGCAGATTTCCCACAGGCGCCTCCAAGTAGCAGAATAGAGGCCCAAAAAGCGCCCGAAGCTCCGGGCGACCATAGATCTGGTGCCTGGGTTAATATTTCACGAATGTTTAAGGTATTAAAGTTCTTTACCAACAGGAAAAGCCCGATGATCATGGCGGTATCCCCGATACGGGTAACAATAAATGCCTTGCGGGCCGCATAGCAATTTTCTCTGTCTTTATACCAAAAGCCGATCAGCAGGAAGCTGCACAAACCTACGCCTTCCCAGCCGAGATAAAGAAGCAGGAGGTTGTTGCCCAGTACCAGCATCAGCATGGAGAATACAAACAGGTTCATGTAAGCAAAAAAGCGCGGGTACCCTTCATCTCCTTCCATGAATTCCGTAGAATACCAGTGAATAAGGAAACTGACAAAGGTGATTACAAAAGTAAAGATAAGCGAAAGAGGATCCAGGTATAGCGCGATAGAGGGAGAGAAGCCGCCTACACTCAGCCAGGTCCATAATGTTTGTTCGTAGAAGTGGCCCGCGGGGGGATTGTTGATAAAGGTGATCCCCATCCAGATTGTTAACAATGCAGATAAACCAACTGTGGCACAGCCAAGGAAAGCAATAAGTTTCCTGTTCATATTTAATCCGAAAATGGCCAGGATTATAAAGCTGAATAGTGGCAAAGCAGGTATGAGCCAGAGAAGATTAAAAACTGCCATAAGCTTGACTTCCAAAAGGAATTTTATGATTAATTATTTTCTATTCTTATTTGTATCTGCTGTTTAATAAAGGTCTTTATCCTCGTTTTTTGCATCTTTCAATTCGTTCAGCACCGCAGAATCCACGGTCTTGTGCATACGATGCATTTGTAAGATCAGTGCAAGACCCACTGAAACCTCGGCGGCCGCCATGGCCAGGATGAAGATGAACATCACCTGTCCCTGTGCCTGCATCCAATGTGCTCCGGCAATAACGAAAGCCAGTCCGGCGGCATTGAGCATGATCTCTGCAGACATCAACACAAAAACGATGTTACGGCGTACCAGTACTCCTATTAATCCCAATAAAAATAAAATAGCGGCCAATAATAGTTCTATGTTCATGGGTATATCGATCATGCTGCAACCTCCTTTTCTTTTTTCTCTTCTTTGGATCCTCTTAAATAGCGGTGATACACTCTCTTCTTTTCTTTACCGATATGATAGGCGCCGATGATGCCTGACATCAGGAGCATTGCAGTTAACTCAACCCCTAAAACATAGGGACCAAACAAGGCTTCTCCCACTTGTTTCGGGCTGATCACACCGGTGTGTCCCCCGGGAATACCCTGGCTATAAAGCGTATAGATCAATTCTGCCAGCAGAATAAGACACAGTACAGACGGGCCGATCCACGCGCGAGGCCGAAGCCATTCTTTTTCTCTTTTCTCGATCTCTTTACCCAGGTTCAGCATCATGATTACAAAAACAAATAAAACCATGATGGCGCCCGCATAAATGATAACTTCGAGAGCGGCCATGAAGGGCGCTCCCAGGAGATAGAAGATAACGGAAACGGCCAATAACGATACAATAAAATACAATAAAGCATGTACGGTATTTTTACTGGTGATGACCAGCAGGGTTGCCACAATGGCAATGATGGATGCTATATAAAATATTACGTTCATACACTTTTTAATCAATAGTCACCTTCATAAAGGGGAAGACCATATTTTAATACCCTTACTAAACGATTACAAATTTATAAAAAACTACCAACTGCAAATGGGCTGCTTTAACTACCTCTACGGAATAAGGCTTCTTATATCTACAGGCTTAGATTCATTTTCGCCTTCGCCTTTTCCTTTTACGCCTGCATCAAGCCCGGCCACTCTGTAAAAGTTGTATCCGTGATATTTTCCCTGTCCGTCAATTAACAGGTCCTCCTTCTCATAGACCAGGTTTTGCCGGTCATATTCACCCATTTCAAAATCGGGGATAAGTTGTATAGAATAAGTAGGACAGGCCTCCTCACATAGTCCGCAAAAGATACAGCGGGAAAAATTGATCCTGAAGAACTCGGGATAACGCCTTCCATTTTCATCTTCTGCGTTTTGTAATGAAATGCAATCTACAGGACATACCGAGGAACAAAGATGGCAAGCCACGCAACGCTCCTGACCATCCGGATCCCGGGTAAGTACAATTCTCCCGCGCCAGCGTGGCGGCAAATCGGGTTTCTCCTCAGGATATTGAACGGTTTCTCTTTTATGAAACATGTGGAGAAAAGTCAACCACATGGACCTCAAATTGCTGAACATATCTGTTAGTTTTAATGCGCGTAATATAATACGAGAGCTCCTGTCACCAGCAAATTTAATAAAGACAATGGCAACAGGATCTTCCATCCATAAGACATCAACTGATCATATCTCGGCCGCGGCAGGGAGGCCCGCAGCAGGATAAATATCATGATGAAAAAGAACATTTTAATCAAAAACCAAACGACGGGCGGCAGGAAATCGGGTCCCAGCCACCCCCCAAAAAACAGGGTGACCGTCAGTGCCGAAATTAAGGTAATTCCCAGATATTCCCCTACGAAGAACATCCCGAATTTCATACCGGAATATTCTGAATGGAAACCGGCGATCAATTCACTTTCAGCCTCGGGGATATCAAAAGGAAGACGGTGGGTTTCTGCAATACCGGCTATAAAAAAGATCACGAACCCCACAAACTGCGGGATGAAAAACCATATTTTTTGTTGGGCCAGCACAATATCCCGCAGGTTAAATGATCCGGCCATAATTACCACGCCCATCAGGGATAGCCCCATAAAGACTTCATAAGAAATCATCTGGGCAGAGCCCCTTATGCCTCCCAATAGTGAATATTTATTATTAGAAGACCACCCGGCCAATACGATGCTATAGGCTCCTAAAGAAGACATGGCCAGGAAGAACAGCAAACCGATATTCAGGTTGACCACCTCTATTACAGGAGTGAATGGAACAACGGCAAAACTCATGAGTATAGCCAGCATGATGATAGTAGGGGCAACGATGAAAACTTTCTTGTCTACAAATGGAGGTATCCAGTCTTCCTTAAAAAATATTTTGATCATATCGGCCAGCACCTGGAGCAGCCCGAATGGTCCGGTCCGGTTGGGCCCATAGCGGTCCTGCCAGAGCGCTAAAAGCCTGCGCTCCACGTAAATCAATCCTGCGGCTATCGTTAATAGTACCAGCAATACGCCTACAACGATGATAATAAATTTTAAAGTCTCACTCATTTTTTGAACCGTTTAATTTTGTCCAAAATGGGAAATGAATACCATTGGTTTCCTCCAGGCCTTTGGGTAAACCCACCGTTCCTTGCGGTAACGCTGAGTTTACGGTAACCGGCAGCTGATGGGAAGCTCCGTTATAAAATATTTCTATGGTGTTTCCTTCGCTGAGATTTTGGGCCTCCGCATCCTGGGTGTTTAATACGATATAAGGCTTGGGAATTCTTTCTTTGATAGCCGGACTTTCTGCACTCAATTCTTCGGATCCATAAATATGGTACAAAGGCAGCGCCTGCCATTTCCCTTCCTTCGGTGAGAAAGCATCCGGGATATCGGTAAAATAATCTGTTTCTGCATGCGCTGAAGGCTCCAGTAATCTTTTACCCGGGTTACCGCCATGTAAAGGGCCGCCCACTTCTATCTGGTATTTATTTATAGACTGTACTGAATTCCATCCCGGCGACCAGTTGAAAGGAACAATGGAAGAGGGGGGTATTCCATGGTATCCTTCCATTGTATAAGAGAGCGGAGAATCTTCATCTACAGGCGGTTTATCCTCGCTCACTTTTACATTGGCGTACATGGAAGTTCTGCCGCTGTACCGATGGGGTTCCCGTGGTATTTTTTGGGTGCCCTTCCTGTAATCCGCGGAGGGTGCAACACCTTTGATGTTCTCCAATTCGGGGAAGTTGGCTATCATTTCCGCAACCACTTCCTCCAGTTTGCGATGTCCCTGATTCTGAAGGATGCGATCCAACCATTTCCAACTGCTTTGCGCGTCATTCTTAGGTGCATGTACCTGATAAAAGCGCTGGGCCCGGCCTTCATTATTGACTACTGTACCATCCGCTTCTGCAAAGGTTCCCGCGGGAAGCACATACGTAGCTTTTTCACCGGTCCGATTGGCCAGCGATTCCAGAACAATTACGTTTTTACTGTTTTGATATAATTCATCAATTGATTGGCGCTCCGTTCGTTTGTACAGATCGTTTTCTAAGATAAGGGTAGTATCGGATGTTTCCTTTTGGGCCCGTTCAAAAGCATCTTCCAGGTACTGATCACTCAGGAAGGCCAGGCCCATGGAATTTACTTCGGGTACAGTATAGACGAGGCCGGCGTCTTTGTCCTTGTCTTTCAGTGCATAAGCCACATTAGCGGCCGCATGAATGACAGATTCGCTGCAAATCCCCGTACCGGATACGATCAATGGCTTTTTGGCGTTTAGAAGGGCTTCTGCGGCTTCTGTTGCAAGTGCATCGGTGTCCGGATCTACCTCTATACCAGGCAGAGAATTGTTGATTTTCTGCGCTATCACGTTTCCAAGGCGGGCTATATTATCGGGATGAGCATGATAGCTCTTTGTGGCTATTTCTTCTAATTTTGTATCCCGGATCCCTGCAATGTATACGGGGCCGGTTTCTCCCTGTACGATTTCCCGGATACCCGCATCGTTCCAATGTGCGATCTTTAAGGCAAAAGCTTTTTCGTTGGGCTTGTTTTTGGCTGCTTGTCGCAAAGCCAAAGCAAGCATGGGCGCCGTATTGGTTACATCTTCCCCCAGTACCAGCACCGCATCGTAGGACTCGGTTTCTTTCAGAGAAGGAGTTCGTACTTTACCGTTCTTCAGGATTTTAACAATCTCCTTATATAATTTCCCTTCCTGCTTCGGCACTCCGGCATAAAAGTTATCGCTTCCTACCAACTTTTTTAGAACAAAATTGGATTCCAGGGAAGCCCTGGGAGAGCCAATACCGATCAGCTTTTTATCCTGGGTCGTAAGTTCTTTGAGATCTTTAACGGCCGTTTCTGCATTTACCCCCTTAAAGACGCCGTTTTCTTTTTTTAAGGGATGAAGGATCCTTTTTTCGCTGTTCACATACTCATAACCAAATCGGCCCCGGTCGCACAGGAAATATCCATTTACGTCTCCATTATACCGGGTAAGGATTCTGCGAAGCATCCCGTAACGTTCGCTTGCTATGGTATTGCAACCCAGTCCGCATTGTTGACAGATGGAGGGGGCATTGGTCAGATCCCATTTACGAGTATAGTGTTTTTTTAAGGGTTTGTCGGTAAATACTCCCGTCGGACATACTTCTACCAGGTTGCCGCTGAATTCGTTCTCCAGCGTACCCGGTTCAAATCTCCCGAAATAGACATTGTCATGCGCCGCAAATACACTGAAATCTTTACCGCCGGCATAATCGTTGTAAAATCGTACGCATCTGTAACATTGTATGCAACGATTCATCTCATGATTGATGAATGGTCCCAGATCCTGATTCCAGTGCGTGCGTTTTTTGAAACGAAACCTGCGGTAGTTATGGCCTGACATGACAGTCATATCCTGAAGATGGCATTCTCCCCCCTCGTCACAAACCGGACAATCATGAGGGTGGTTGATCATGAGCGATTCAATATTTTCTGCTCTGAATTTGCGAGCTTCGGGATTTTCAATTGAAATGCGTGTGCCTTCGGAAGCGGGTTCCATACAGGCCATTACCAATCGGCCCCTGTTATCGTTCTCATCTTTATATTTTATGATACCGCATTGCCGGCAGGCGCCCACAGAGTGCATGGCGGGATGCCAGCAAAAATAGGGGAGATTCAGCCCGAGGGACAGTACTGCCGCCAACAGATTTTGGCTGCCATCTACTTCATATTCTTTATCGTCTATGAAAATCTTAGCCATAATTCAATGTATTATAAAGTCCCTAATTATAAGGACATTGATGTTCGGTAATATGTTTCTCAAAGTCTTCTCTAAAATATTTTAGCGCACTTTGTAAAGGTTCCATGGCACCCGGCGCCAGTGCACAGAACGTACGACCGGGACCCATATATTTTGTCTGACCGGATAAAACATCCAGATCTTCCATTTTCCCTTTGCCTTCTTCTATGGCCATCAACATTTTTTCGGTCCAGGGCAATCCTTCCCGACAAGGCGTACACCATCCACAAGATTCCTGGGCGAAAAAGTGCTCCAGGTTTTTTACCATTCCCACGATACAGGTTTTATTATCCAGTACGATGATGGTCCCCGTTCCCATGCGGGTGCCTATCTTTGCCATGTTATTATAGTCCATGGGGGTATCCAGGTGGTCGGCCGTAATAAAATCCGTGGAACCTCCGCCCGGGAGCGCGGCTTTAAATTCGTGGCCGTCCTGCATTCCGCCTGCATATTCTTCCAGGATCTCCCGGAAAGATGTTCCCAAAGGCAACTCCCATAAGCCCGGTTTTTTTACTTTTCCGCTGGCGCCGTAAAGTTTTGTTCCACCATCATCTATTCCATCGGCGCTAAGTTGTTTATACCACTCCGCACCTTTATTTAAGATATGAGGTACATTGCTATAAGTCTCAATATTATTTACAATAGTAGGTTTGCCAAATAGACCGCTTACCGTTGGGAAAGGAGGTTTTGATCTCGGGTTGGCCCGTTTCCCTTCCAGTGCGTTTAGCAAGGCTGTTTCTTCTCCACACATATATCGGCCTACACTCGTGTGTAAAGACATATCCAGCTTAAACCCGCTTCCTAAAATGTTTTCACCCAGATATCCGGCATCGTAAGCTTCCTGAATAGATTGGGTTATCGCTTTGGCTGCAGTATGGTAGGCCCAGCGTAAAAATACATAACTGAAGCTGGCGCCTATTGCATAAGACGCTATGATCATGCCCTCTATTAATTGATGGGGTTTCCCTTCCAGGAGTAGCCGGTCTTTGAAGGTTCCCGGTTCCATTTCGTCTCCGTTTGCAACGATATACTTGGGTTGTGGTACATCGTCTCCCATCGGTACCAGGCTCCACTTCAATCCGGTGGGAAATCCGGCGCCTCCACGTCCCCGCAGTCCGGAATCTTTTACCAATTCAGTCACTTCTTTGGGGCTCATTTTCAATGCTTTCCGAAGCGCCTGGTAACCTCCCACCTGTTCATATTCTTTTAAGTTAAGCCAGGTGCCGTCGTCTTTAATATATTCAGTTAGTGGTTTTTCCATGTCTGGTTGGTCACTGGTTATGGGTCATTGGTCAATTGCCGTTAGTTGCTTTTTGACCGATACTTTTGATATATGCACTAGGTTTTTTATGTAGTCATTCTAATATAATCATATTTTTTGAAAAGCCCCGTTGAAATTCATTCCTTCTCTTCTATTTTCTTTATATAGCTCTCAATAAATAAAACAACCAGAGAGACAAATAACGAAATAACTATTTATACCTCTCAAGTATCTCATCCAACTTGTCTATCGTTAAATCTTGATGCAGATCTTCATCTATCATCAGTGCCGGCGCATGATCACAGGTGCCCAGGCAGCAGATAGGCAACAGGGTAAACCGGTCGTCTTCTGTCGTTTGTCCATAATCTATTCCGAGTTTCTCTTTTAAATGATGGATGATCTCTTCATACCCCATCACCCAACAGCTTACACTGTCACAAACCAGAATGACATGCCTTCCGACGGGCTGACGGAAGATCAGATTATAGAAAGTAGCTACACTGTCTATGGCATCCGGGGACATGTCCAGTATCTCTCCCAATTCTTTTACTGCATCATCGGAAACCCAGCGGTGATGGTCCTGGATATATTTTAACCCTTCAATACAGGCGGCACTTTTTACGGGAAAATGCGCATACAATTTTTTGATATCAGTTATCTGTTCCTCTGTTAATATTTTGGTTTCTGCCATGATTACTGTTTTTTACCTATCCACATCTGATAAAACATAATCCACACTTCCTAAAATAGCCATTAAATCAGCAATGGTATACCCCTGACTGATCTCAGGTACAAACTGTAGGTGAGGAAAAGAAGGGGTTCTTATCCGTGTCCGGTAAGAAGTGGTGTTGTTGTCGCTGACCACATAATAACTATTATGTCCTTTAGTTGCTTCTATACCAAAAAAGGCTTCTCCTGCAGGGAATACCGGTCCCCAGGTGGTATTCAGAAAATGATTGATCAGGGTCTCGATATGTTGCATGGTATATTTCTTATCCGGGGGGGTGGTAAGCGGGTGGTGCGACTTGTATGGCCCTTCCGGCATATTGTTCAGGCATTGTTCTATGATACGCAGGCTCTGGCGTATTTCTTCTATCCGTACCAGGGCGCGATCATAACAGTCTCCATTTTTACCCGTGGGGATATCAAATTCAAACTGTTCAAATCCGGAATAGGGCTGTTTTTTTCTGAAATCCCATTCAAATCCGGTTGCTCTTAACCCGGCTCCTGTAACCCCCCATTCTATCGCTTCTTCCGTAGTATAAACGCCAATTCCCTTGGTTCTTGCTTTGAAAATCCGGTTTTTCATCACCATTTTATCAAGCTCCTTCAACCGTTTCGGAAAATAGTTTAGAAAATCCCGTACGATCTTTTCCCATCCTTTGGGAAGATCCTGGGCTACACCGCCGATACGGAACCAGTTGGGATGCATGCGGTCTCCGCATATAGCCGCCACAATATCCAATACCCTTTCCCTGTCGTTGAACGTCAAAAATACCGGAGTCATCATTCCCAGGTCCTGAGCGAAAGTTCCATACCACACCAGGTGACTGGAAATCCGGAAAAATTCGCTCATCATGATACGAATGACCTTTGCCCGGTCGGGAACTTCTATATCTCCCAGTTTCTCCATGGCCATCACGTAAGGAAAGTTGTTCATTACACCGCCCAGATATTCTACCCGGTCGGTGTAAGGGATGAAAGTATGCCATGATTGGCGCTCGGCCATCTTCTCGGCCCCGCGATGATGAAATCCGATATCGGGAACCACTTTTACAATTTCTTCTCCATCCAGTTGTAATACAAGTCTTAAGACGCCATGGGTTCCCGGATGTTGCGGACCCAGATTGAGGAACATCAGGTCTTCATCTTCAACCGCCTGGTCCAGCCCCCATTCCTCCGGCTTGAATTGCAAAGCATTCTGTTCGCGGTTTTGCTTATCTTCCGGTAATTGAAAGGGACCCATTTCGGTTGCCCTGGCCGGGTGGCTTTTTAGTAACGGATGTCCTTCCCATGTCGGGGGCATCAGGATACGCCTTAAATCGGGATGTCCTTCAAAACGAACCCCGAAAAGATCGTAAACTTCCCGTTCATACCAGTTGGCTGAAGGCCAAACTTTTGTTGCTGTTGGCGCCACAGGTTTTTCACTTGTTAAGGGAACCTTAAGCCGAATGAAATCATTGCGATCGAAGGAAAGCAATACATATACAAGGGTTAGTTTACTCTCGGGTTGTCCTGCACGATTCGTCCTTGCCTGCTCATCAATAGCTGTAAGATCATACAGCATTTTGTAAGGTTGGTCAATCTTACTTTTTAAAAATTGCAAAACCGAAACAATTTTATCAGCAGCTATCCAAAGCGTGGGGAACGCGTCTTTTGTTTGTTGAACAGAGAGAATAGCTTCCGGGAGTTTTTCCTGTAGTATGGAAACGATTTCGGACATATAGCGTTAACGAGGTTAAATAGTCTTATTTATAAAAGCTGCTCTTTTGCGGTTGTTCTTATAACTCATCAGGGGAACGGATCTCGGTCATCTTCATTCGTTCCGCCCGCTTGGCTTCCTTGATGGAAGGCTTATCGGGCCTGACGACTCCCTGTGGGCCTATTACCCAGTTAAGAGGTCTTTTCTCTTTGGCCACCCGGTCTCTCAAAAGGACGATCCCTTCCAGGAAGGCATCCGGGCGCGGCGGACAGCCCGGAACATATACATCAACGGGCATAAACTTATCCACCCCCTGCACCACGCTGTAAATATCGTACATTCCTCCGGAATTGGCACAGGAGCCCATGGAAATAACCCATCGGGGTTCCATCATTTGTTGATATAAACGCTTGATCACGGGAGCCATTTTTATAAATACAGTACCGGCTACGATCATCATATCGGCCTCGCGGGGCGTACCCCGTATCACTTCGGCCCCGAACCGGGCCACATCATATTTACTGGTGATACTGGTGGCCATTTCCACATAGCAGCAGGACAAGCCAAAATTAAAAGGCCAGATAGAATTCTTCCTTCCCCATGCAATCAGATCATCCATTCTGGTCAGAACCACGGATTGTTGTACGGTCTCTTCAAAAGAACTGTTGCCTTTCTTTACGGTCGTGGGATCATTCACCCCCGTTGTCCACCACTTCATGATGATTTGTTTTATTTATCTTTTTATAATATGCTTTCAGAATCTTTTTGCCGTTAGGACCAAAGTCAAGCGCACCTATACGCCATATATATATAAGGACTGCCACCAGTTCCAGAATAAAAATCAAAATACTGATATACCCTGCCCATCCTACGGATCTGACAGAAATGGCCCAGGATAAAACGAACACGGCTTCTAAGTCAAATATGACAAAGAACATGGCAATAATATAAAAGTGAATCGGAAAAAGCAGGCGTGCACTTCCCGTTGCTTTAACACCGGATTCAAATACTTTATTGGTGGCAGGTTCTTTATGTCGTTCTCCAAGAAAATGGGAAAGCAGCAACATACCGCTTACCAACAGCAATACGGCAATACCATATACCAGGAACGGCCATAGTAATGTAGATCCGGTACCAGGCTCCATTCTTATAAGATTTAATAAAAAAGATGAACTAAGCAAAAAGAAAATGAATTTTTCAGCTGAAATCAGCTTCAAGGGACTAAGGTATGACAAAGTTTTTGTTAAATAAAATAATTCTGGAAAGATAACCTCCCCTTGTATTCATATTGTTTTTAACTTCATAAGTTATTTATGTCTTTTACTCTTATTTTTTAAAATATGTAAAGTCTATTGGTTTTATAGACTTTTATTTTATCTTTGCATTTGTTTATTCAATTAATTAAAAAATCCTTTCAAAAGTGGAAACGCATCTACGCCATTTTAGCCCTTACAGCGCTTGTTCTCATAGGTCTGTATTGTCCGGTCATGTATTACAACGAAAGAAATGCAATTCTCGAATGTGCAGGAATTTGTTTTGTATAGATCTCTGTCCCTGACTCTCTTCAGGATCGCACTATAATCAATCTTAGGGATATTTTTTCTGGTCCGCGGAAGCGGTCAGGTCAATAGCAAGCGGTAATTATTATGCGCGTGCGAGGTCTGCTGTGCATGTTTTAATCGGTATTTATTCTTAAATCTATTATTTATTTTAATCTTATCATAATGTCAAAAATATATGGAAGCTGTATTGCTTTGTTCCTTTTATTTGGAGCAACATGGAGTTCGGCTCAATCTTTCAAGGTCAGCGGTGTAGTGCAGGATGAGGCCCGGGGAGTGCCTTTGCCCGGAGTGAGTGTTGTAGTAAAAGGATCCACCAGGGGAACCATTACCGACGGGCACGGCCGTTTTTCCATACAGGTAGAAAGAAACGAAATACTACATTTTTCTGATTTAGGTTTTAAAACTAAGGAGGTAAAGGTTACCAAGGCCGCTTCCGCACTTTTGGTCCGGTTGGAAAAAGCTACCAATGCTTTAAATGAACTGGTAGTGACCGCGCTGAATATTTCTAAAGAAAAAAAATCTTTGGGATATTCTGTTCAGGAGTTAACTTCAAAAGATATCGGCGAAGCCAAAGAACCGAATCTCGTGAATGCTTTATCCGGAAAAGTGGCCGGAGTACGGATAACGAATTCCCAGGGAGACATGGGTTCTTCCCGCATCGTGATCCGCGGGGAGACGTCGATCTCAGGCAACAACCAGCCATTATTCGTTATAGACGGGGTTCCCGTGGATAATACCCAATTTTCAGGCGGCCCCGGCGGGAGCAGAGACCCGGAGGCTTCGCGGGATTTTTCAAATGCCATTGCAGATCTTAATCCCGATGATATTGCTTCCATTTCCGTTTTAAAAGGACCAAATGCAGCGGCGTTATATGGTTCCAGGGCTGCCGCGGGCGTCATTCTCATCCGGACCAAAAATGGTAAAGGAGTAAAAGGTCTGGGGGTGACTGTTAATTCCAATACAACCATTTCTGATTTACTTGTTTTACCTTCTTATCAAAATGTATTTGGTCAGGGTTCTAACGGACAATTTAAATATGTGGATGGAAAAGGAGGAGGTATAAATGATGCGGTAGATGAAAGCTGGGGCCCAAAAATGGAGGGGCAGCTCATACCACAATTTTATTCGAAAGGGAAACCGGTGCCTTTTGTTCCGCATCCCGATAATGTGAAAAATTATTTTCAAACGGGAATTAAATTGAATAACGGAATTTCTGTTGCCGGTTCTGGAGATAAATACCATTTCCGCTTTTCCTATAATAACATGTTGCAGCATGGCGTGAATCCCAACACTTTTCAGCAAAGAAATTCCTTTTCTGTCAATGCGGGGTATCAGATCCTTCCGAAATTATCGCTGGATGTGATGGCCAATTATATAAAGAGGGACGCCCCTAATCTTCCGGGTGCAAGCGGCTTGAGAGAAACAAGCACCATGTTGCAGTTTACATGGTTTGGCAGGCAGGTGGATATGCATAAATTGTATCAGCTTTATAAAGAAGGCGATCCGACGAATTGGAATAATCTCTATTACAGCAATCGCTATTTTATCGCTTACAATAATACGGTATCGCAAAACAGGGACAGGCTGATCGGAAGTATAAATCTGAAGTATGACATTATCAAGGGATTGACGGCGTCTTTTCGTACCGGCAATGATCATTACACGGACCGGCGAAAAATGAAAATAGCTTTTGGCACCAAAGGATCGCCTTATGGGTCTTATGGAGAAGATACCTATATCATTAATGAAAATAATACAGAAGCCAGAATAGACTATAACCATCAACTCAGTACGGATTTCAATCTTGATGTAATGGGAGGTGGAAATATCCGGACCAATATTACAGAAGACAACGATCAGCGGGCGCCTCAGCTGGCGGTAGCGGGCGTGTATACTTTAAATAACTCCCGGGTTTCTCCTATTTCCAATAATTATTATACCAAGCTTAAAACGTATAGTTTATTCGGTTCTGCACAAGTGGGTTTTCGGCATTATGCTTATCTGAATTTGACAGCCCGCAATGATTGGTCGTCGTCGCTTCCCTTGGAGCATCCATCCTACTTTTATCCTTCTGTAAACGGGAGCTTTATTTTAAGCGAGGCGTTGCATATGAACAGTGACCGCGTGAACTACATTAAGCTTCGGGGAGGCTGGTCGGAAGTAGGTAAGGCGACAAGCGCTTATCAGTTGATTAATGTTTACAATTTTACCACACCTTTTGGTTTAAATCCACAATTACATGCGGGACCAATAGATCTGGATTCCGATTTAAAGCCGGAAGAAACAACTTCTGTGGAAGCCGGGGTGGAAGCAGGCTTTTTCAGGGATCGCGTGCACTTGGATGTAAGCGTTTATAACATGAACAGCTTCAATCAGATACTTGCGGTAGATGTGTCATCAGCCACCGGATACCGGCAGAAGATGATCAATGGGGGAAAGATAAACAACAAAGGCCTGGAGGTAGAATTAGATCTGGTGCCTGTAAAAACAGAAAATTTTACCTGGAAAGCCATGATCAATTATTCGACAAACCATAGTAAAGTCATCAGATTGGACAAAGAGGGCCGGCTTAAAAGTTATATTTTAGGATCAGACGGGACGGTACAGGTATTGGCTGCAATTGATCGGCCATACGGTACTTTGTTTGGCACGGCTTTTCAGCGAAATGAAAAAGGGCAGATCATGATTGATCAAAGTGGAAGACCCATAACCGATCCCGATAAACAATATTTGGGAAAATATACGCCGGATTGGTTGGGGAGCATTAACAACCGCCTCACCTGGCATCATTTTGACTTGAGTTTTCTGGTAGATGCCAATATTGGGGGATCCATTTATTCAGGAACCAATAGTACAGGAGTCTATACCGGTGTTTTAGCCTCTACTTTACCAGGCAGAGATGCAGCGCATGGCGGACTGCTTTACTATTATCCGGAAAATGACAAAAACAGGCGGGCGGTAGCCCTTCCTCAGGATGCCACCTCGGCTCCCGGAGGCGCCACGGTACATGAGGACGGAATGATCTTTAAAGGGGTGAATGAAAACGGTAAAGATAACGATATCATCATACCCGCGCAGGATTATTATAAGACGCTCAGCAATATTGACGAAGCTTTTGTATACAATGCCTCGTATGTTAAACTGCGTGAAGTTAGATTGGGATATCAGCTGCCTTTTCAGTTTATTCAATCCATTGGTTTACAAAGCGCAACTATTTCTTTAGTAGGACGGAACCTCTGGATCATAAGCAAACACGTTCCCAACATTGATCCCGAAACCGCTTTTAATACGGGAAATGGACAGGGATTGGAAGATCTCACGTTGCCTACCATACGTAGCTTTGGTGTTAATATAAATCTTAAATTTTAGAAAAATATAATTATATTATAATGAAGAACTATAAGGTATATATCCTCCTGACAGGCACGCTGTTCCTTTTTTCTATCGTTTCCTGTAAAAAAGAATTGGGAAAGATCAATCAAAATCCAAATGCCGTTGAAGACCCTCAACCGGCCTATTTATTGACCGGCGCTACTAAAACTTCCGTAGATGCTTACTGGAATGTGGGCGGTTCTAATCCATCTGACCTGTTTATACAATATTGGGCTGCTATTCAATATACGGATGAGGACCGGTATATTTTTACCAGCAATAGTTTCCAGAGCTTTTGGACGACGCTTTATCAGGGAAGCATTGTGAACCTGGATAAAATTATCAGTCTTGCTGAAAAATCGGATCAGCCGAATTACAAAGGAATTGCCCTGGTATTGCGTTCCTGGAATTATTGTTTATTGACAGATGCTTACGGAGACATCCCCTATTCGCAATCTATAAATATTCAGGAAAATATAAGTCCGAAATATGATCCCCAAAAAGAGGTTTATGAAGGGCTATTGAAAGATCTGGCAGCCGCACAGGAACTTTTGGATCCGAATGCCGGACCCGTAGAAGGGGATGTTATTTACGGAGGTGCTATTGATCGATGGAAGAAATTTGATAATGCATTACGCTTGCGAATAGCGCTGCGTTTAGCTGACCGGGAACCCGAGGAAGCCCGGTCAGTGATACGGGATATGGCGCGTGCAGGTAACCATTATATTAGCAGTAATGAAGAAAATGCCCAATTAATTTATGAAGATGCGCCCAACGACAATCCGCTCTATGAAGCTTTCCTTACCCGGGATGACTACCGCATCAGTAAGACGATAGTGGATAAGCTGTTCGAACTGCATGATCCGCGTTTGCCCGTGTATGTCGCTCCTACGCAGGATCCCACGCCGGCTACCTATGTAGGGATACCCAACGGACTCTTGGTTGGAGATGCCAGCGAATGGGGAATTTCCAAAACCTCAAAGCCCGGCGATTATTTTTTGGCTTCCAATGCCCCCGCGGTTATCATGAGTTATGCCGAGGTGCTGTTTGACCGGGCAGAAGCCGCCGCAAGAGGATTTACGGATGAAGATGCGGCTGCTTTATATAAAAAAGCCATTGCGGCATCTTTACAGCAATATGGAATTGACAAAGACGCGATAAATAACTATCTTGCCCAACCGGGTGTCCAGTTTGATCCTGACAACTATAAGAGATCTATCGGTGTGCAAAAATGGATCGCACTTTTCGGACAAGGTCCGGAGGCTTTTGCCGAATGGAGAAGGCTGGATTATCCGAAGTTACGGCCCGCCGTGGCCGGTGTACTGAATGGAAAAATGCCTTTACGTTTTATTTATCCGGGTACCGAACAATCTCTTAATAAAGAGAGTTATCAAAAAGCAATTGACCATCAGGGGGCGGATTTGCTTACGACGAAATTATGGTTTGATGTACATTAAAAAACCGAATTAAAAATGATAAAAGGGAATAAAATTTTTGATTATCTCGTGAGCGGATTCGCGCTCTTTAGCATGCTTTTATTTTTACCGCAATGTAAAAGTGATCCGTTCCCGTTAAAGGAGGGAGTGTGGAGGGCGACTTTAGATAGGGCAGATGGACAGCAGGTGGTTTTTAACTTTGAGGTAGGAGATAGCCTGAACCGGCCGGTGATGTATGTCTTTAATGCCAATGACCGCATGCGGGTAGACAGCATTACTTTTTATGGGGATGATTCTGTTTATATTCACATGCCGTTTTTTGGTTCCCATTTTAATGCCAAAATAAAGAAAGATGGCAGCCTGCAGGGTATATGGACAAAAAATTATGGGAGTCGTGTGGCTCAAATGCCTTTTAGAGCGGTTCCTGGCGATTCTACGAGACTGCCTGTATACGAACCGGCGAAATATAATGTTTCCGGGAGCTGGGATGCATCTTTTGTCAGAAGAGACGGATCGGTTTCTAAAGCTATAGGGGAATTTAAGCAGGAAGGTTCACGGGTAACCGGGACTTTCCTGACGCCTACAGGAGATTATCGCTATCTACAAGGAGTGGTGAGCGGAGATTCCCTGAGAATGTCGGGTTTTGATGGGTGTCATGCACTCTTGTTTACGGCTTTGGTAGACAGTAATATGCTTAGAAAGGGGAAGATCTATTCCATCAATAGTCCCGCGGGGCCCTGGCATGCCGAAAGAAAGGATTACGACTCATTGCCTGCCGCTTATGCAGTGAATACCCTTCAGCCCGGAGAGGTCAGGCTCCATTTTAAACTCAGGGATATGCGGACCGGAAAAATAGTTTCTTTGGAAGACAGCACCTTTAAGAATAAAGTGGTCATCATTTCTATATTGGGCTCCTGGTGTCCCAATTGTATGGATGAAACGCCTTTTTTGACAAAATACTATAATGAGAACCGTCAAAGGGGGGTAGAAGTGCTGGGGGTGGATTTTGAGCGTACTGCCGATTATGAAAAGTCTAAACAGGCCTTACAATCTTTTTTTAGCCATTTTGATATCAATTATCCTATTCTTTTTTCAGGAGTGGCTTCTTCCGATCCCCAACTGACAGAAAAGGTATTCCCGGGCTTGCCCGAGCCCATCCGGGCCTTCCCCACCACCATTTTTATCGACAAAGCCGGTTTTGTACGCAAAATCCACAAGGGATTCAATGGCCCTGCTACCGGTAAATATTATACAGAATTTAAACAGGAGTTTAAAACCATTGTAGATAATCTGCTGGCGGAAGGGTAGATTGTTGTCCACATACACTATTCTGTTGTTCACATACACCAATCTGCTGTTCACATACATTTAGTCCATTTGCATGGGTCGATAAGATAACTTTACTATCTAAAGACCTGAATAATGAATAGCCAGATTAGACAAAAGAACAACAGGGGTATCCATCGGATACCTGTGACTGAACCGACCCTGGAAGCAGCGTTGAAAGAAAAAGTATTTACGGCTGCTGAAATTGCACAATTGTTGGATGAGATCAGAAAGGCGCCGCATCGCATCTGTTCTCTCCACCATATAAATCAGCTTAATGATCAATTAAGGCAAGCCTTAAAAGATTATAATTATAGATTATGAAAAATAAATACATCATCATGGCAAACTTAAAATTAGCAGGCATTGTATGCTTAGTGGCCGCTTTATGCTTTAACAGTTGCAGCAAAACGGGCCCTGCCGGGCCGCAGGGAGAACAGGGACCACAAGGACCGAAAGGCGATCCAGGGGCGCAAGGCATTCCGGGAGCTGACGGCAGCACCATCTTTAGCGGAAAAGGAGCGCCGGCAGAAGATTTAGGGAAAAATGGAGATTATTACCTGGACAAAAGCAACAGCGCGATTTACGGACCAAAGACAGCAGAGGGTTGGGGAACGTCGTTCCGTTTAAAAGGAGAGAAGGGGGATACCGGTGCAAAAGGAGAGAAGGGAGAGAAAGGCGATCCGGGACAAAAGGGGAAGGATGGCAAAGACGGCCAGAATGGAAAAGATGGTAGCCAGATGTTGAGTGGCAAGTCAAAGCCGGCTGCTTCTGTTGGAAAAGTGGGGGATTATTATTGGGACCTGTCGACCTATACGCTATACGGGCCAAAAACGGTCTCCGGATGGGGAAACGGAGTCGTACTTCGCGGGCCAAAAGGAGACAAAGGGGATCCGGGGAATGCCAATGTCATTTCTTCGGGTTGGATTATTACCTGGCATATTTGGGACAACGATGAAACAGGAATGGGTGTAACTTTCTCAGAGCCGGGAGATTTAGACGTTGCAGTATATTATGATTATCCTTTTACAATAAATAAGAATAATGCAAATGCAGCTATTCTTGCTTATGTGGATAATGGAGCAGGTATTCATTTTGTTCCTTTTCAGGCTGAAATAAAGTATAATTCTGATTATTTAGGGTCTGTAAAGAGCGAACTGGCTTTTCGTTATGTAATTGCAAAACCTCAATCCGAATCGGACGAAAATTTTTATGTCATTCCGGTTATAGCTTTAAAAAAGGGCGAATGGGATCTGATGACGCCTTTTGGGAAGCAAAGCTACATGCAAACGCATTATTTGCCTTCTTTAAAATGGAAAATAGTGGTCATTCCTGCAAATGCAAATGCTCGTCATTCTTCTCCTCCACCTGATCCGAAAGACTACATAGCTACCTGTGAATATTATGGAATACCGGAATGATCACAGGCGATAAGCCCATCGATTTACCAGTAACCTGTTTTACCTAAATGGAACAGTTCGAGCGGCCGGCCGGTACTTAGCCGGCCGGCCGCTTTTTAGATGGTCCATTTCTGCCAGGGATCAAAGGATTGAAATAACAAATAGCAAAGGCCAAATTCCAAATAAATCCCAATGATTGAAATTTCAAATAACAAACTGCTTCCGAGGACTATTTATTTCAGACGGACGGGTTGGGGGGGTGAGACTTGGAGATTGGTTATTATTTGATTGTTGCTATTTGTATTTTGGAATTTTTACCTTCCTCTGCAAGGATTGCTTTGAGAATTGTAAATTGGTTATTATTTGATTGTTGCTATTTGTATTTTGGAATTTTTACCTTCTTCTGCAAGGATTGCTTTGAGAATTGTAAATTGGTTATTATTTGGTTATTGCTATTTGTATTTTGGAATTTTTGCCAGAAGGGGTAAAAGGATCACTGGTAAATTCCTGGAAAGGAGTCTTAATGAATCACTATGAAATATATATACCTTGCCTTCCTGTTCCTTTTTATCGCTGAGGGTTCCTTAGCGCAGTCTCAATTTCCCGGGGACATTGATTCTTTAAGCCAAAAACTTTCTACTGATTTATCAGACAGCAGCAGACTGATGGTTTCCGAAGCGCTTGCGCATGCCTACCTGTGGACGGATAATGACAGCGCCCTCTATTTTTCCAAAAAAACCATGCATTTGGCAAACAAACTGGATAACAAAATAGAAGAAGCCTGGGGAGGGATCTGGAAATTTACCGCGGAGGGATTAAAAAGACAAGACACCCAGGCCATTAAGACCTACTTTTATACAAAGGAACTAGCTCAAGACATTCAGGAAGACACGCTAAAAACCTTCCTTACCATTTATGCCGGTATCCTGTATCTTCAACTAAAGGAGTACCAAAAAAGCCTGGATATTTTACTGGCCGACACCTCTTTATACGGAGGCCCTTTTGGCGGCGTAAATGAGGTTATTGCAGAAGTGTATTACAAGTATAACAAGCCCGACTCCGCCATTAAATACATTAAAAAAGCGATCCGCTTTTATAAAAAACAGCATTATGAATGGAATGCCCTTCCCCGCGTTTTGGGAAACAGCTACCGTATAAAAGGAGCATTCGATTTAGCTTTGCAGGAGTTGCATAAGGCCTTATATAGGGCCCATATGGATAATATCAGATCCGACATTATTGTTGCCAATGTGAGCCTGGCACAGACTTTCTTTGCTATGAAAAACTATGATTCCTCTCTGTATTATAGCGAGGCGGCGCTGCATTCGGCGGGGTTCAATACTTTTCCCGACCAGCAGGCGCAAACCTATCGGCTGTTGATGGATTTATATAAAATTAGAAATAATCCCGACAGCGCATATAAATATACCGCCCTCACCCTCCAACTGAAGGACAGCATTTATGCCGCAGAAAAGATAAGAGCCGTTCAGCGGGCACAACTTGAACAGCAGATGAAGATGCTGCAAATAGAGAAGGAAAGAACCGCTTATCAAAACCGGGTAAAGGTGTATGCACTTATTGCAATAGTATTGGTCATCCTGCTTATTGCGGTCTTGCTATACAATAACAACCGCCGCAAACAACAAACCAATCAAAATTTGCAGGCTGCCCAAAGGAAGCTTCTCCAGTCCGAGCATAAATTAAAGGAGATGGACCATCTGAAATCCCGTTTTTTTGCCAACATCTCTCACGAATTTCGTACCCCGCTTACTTTGCTTATCGGTCCTTTGGAAGACCTGATGAAGGGAGGCAGCGTGGAAGCTTTTAAGGATATTTTACCCGATATGTATCGCAACTCCCAACGGTTGTTGCAGTTGATCAATCAATTGCTGGATCTTTCAAGGCTGGATGCCGGCAAATACCGGATCCATACCGTGAGTGAACCTGTTATTCCATTCGTCAAGCAGATCGTTCATTCCTTTTCTTCTTTGGCGGATGCCAAAGATATAGACCTGGAAACGGACGTGGATCCCGACCTCCGGCGCGACCTGGATCAGGGAAGCCTTACCTTTTATTTCGACAGGGATATTGTAGAAAAAATCCTGACCAACCTGCTTTCCAATGCGTTTAAATTTACGTCGCCGGGAGGCCATATTATTGTCACACTTGGTCTGCCGGAAGAAGAGACCGGCTTTATGGCGCTAAGAGTAGAAGACAATGGAGAAGGTATCCCTGCGGATAAGTTGCCCTATATCTTTGACCGGTTTTATCAGGCGGAAAACAGCGGGAAGCGGGTGGCCGGAAGTGGAATCGGTCTTGCCCTTATCAAAGAACTGATAGAATTGCATGGCGGAAAAATATCCGTAAGCAGCGAGCAGGGAAAAGGGAGTTGTTTCAGCTGTTTATTGCCCCTGAACAAAAGGATCGCTTCTGAGCAGGACAAAAGTGCAGATAATCAGGCGGTAACCGCTCCCAATGATGTGGCGCAAACGGTGGAAGACCAGGATAGCCAACCGGCCGAAAATGAGCATAAAGAGTTGCCGTTGGTTTTGGTAGCAGAAGACCAGCGGGATGTACGTAAATATATTTGTTCCAATTTAAAAGGCCAATATAAAACAATAGAAGTGACTGACGGGACAGACGGATTAAAAACGGCTATGGATCATATCCCCGACCTGGTGATCAGCGACGTGATGATGCCGGAAATGAACGGCTTTGAGTTATGTGCCGCGTTAAAAACAGATAAACGGACCAGTCACATTCCCGTTATTCTGCTTACGGCGAGAGCCGAAGACCGGGACAAGATAGCGGGTCTGGAAACCGGCGCCGATGCGTATCTGATCAAACCCTTTAATTCACGGGAATTACTGATCAGAGTAAAAAACCTGATCGGTTTAAGAAATAAGATGCGGGCCAAATTCAGCGGCCGGCTTGTTGTGAAACCAACGGAAATAACCGTTACTTCCCAGGACCGGAAGTTCATGCAAAAATTACTGGAAACGGTGGAGGCACATATGGATGATGCGGAGTTTTCCGTGGAAGCGCTGGGTAAAGAAGTCAACATGAGCGTGTCGCAGATCAACCGCAAACTCAAAGCGCTGATCAATCAACCTGCCTCCCAATTTATCCGGTCGGTACGGCTGGAAAGAGCTATGGAATTGCTGAAAAAGAATACCGGCACGGTGTCCGAAGTGGCTTTCCAAACCGGCTTTGAAAATCCTTCTTATTTTACCAAAGTATTTAAAAAACAGTTTGGGTGCTTGCCATCGGAGAAAGAGGAGTTTCCGGAGTGATCGGCTATTTATCTGTTATTTAAATTAATAAAACCCCTGGGTGAAAGAACAGGCAGGTCAACTATCGACATTAGTGTCTAAAAATAGAATCTATTGTGCCATATAAATATAGCTAAACTTGCCCTTTTTGCTTTAGAAAATCTGCGTATTTCCATTCTCTGGCTAATTCTCTAAAATCCAGATTCTCCGGTAACTTCATTTTATCCTTATAGGGCGCCATCCTTTCTTCAATTCGTTCCATAGCAGTTTTACCACTATTTGGCCTTTCGGGAATTGAATTGAAAACCTATTTAAAGACAAATTTACGTAACGTTTGCAATATTACGTGTTGACAATTGCCAATCTTTATTCCTTTGGAAGTTTTCCCCTAATAAGCTCCCGAAATGCACGATTTGTTCTATAAAAAGCGTGATTTGCTCTACTGTCAGGTTGCTTTTTGACCGTACTTCGTAACTAAAAGATATCATGAGAAACATCCTTTCTTTTTTTTGGTTTCTGCCCCTCTTGCTTTTATTGAGTTGCCAATCCGGCCAGAGGGAAAAGGAAGCGCCCCTGCTCGATCTTTCTGCCAGAGATACAACAGTTCGTCCACAGGATAATTTTTTTGAATATGCGAATGGCGCGTGGCTGAAAAATGCCAAAATTCCCGCTGATAAGGTGGGTGCCGGCTCCTTTTTTGATGTGGATGAATTGCTGAACGGCCATATCAAAGGCATTCTCGATTCCTGTGTCGATCTAAAGAATCCCAAGGCAGGAGCCCCCGCACAGCAGATCGGAGCCCTGTACCTGGCTGCAATGGATAGCGCCGCTATTGACAGAGCCGGACTGCATCCTCTACAGACAAGTTTAGACCGGATAGCAGCGATCAACAGCCCGGAGGATATTGTCGATGAGATCATACAGGAGTATAAGAACGGCGACTGGCTCTGGGATTGGTATTCTTTTGGAGGTCCCGGTCCGCTGCTCTCTATGATGGTATATACGGACGATAAAAACAGCAACATCAACAGATTCCAATGTATGCAGGGAGGACTGGGATTGCCCAATAAAAATTATTATTTTAAAACAGATTCCACCGGCCAAAATATTGTCCGGGCATATACGGCTTATATCGCCACGGTGCTCAGTCTTCATGGCGATAGTGCAACCGCCGATCAGGACGCAGCCCATATTTATGCCCTGGAGAAAAGGCTGGCGGCAGCCTCCAAATCTCCGGTAGAACTGAGAGACCCGGAGGCCAATTATCACCTCATGTCTGTCGCAGAAGTCAATAAACACACTCCTTTTATTCATTGGAACGAGGTATTGAATAAACTGGGCGTACAAACAGACACGTTATTAATAAAACAGCCCAAGTATTATGAGGCGCTCTCCGGATTATTGACCGCAATGCCGATAAATGTATGGAGAAATTATCTGGCTTTTCATTTGATCAACCGTTATGCTGCCTGGTTGAGCCGACCTTTTGCAGATGCCGCTTTTGATTTTTATGGTAAGACGCTGGCCGGTCTGAAAAAACAAAAACCACGCTGGAAACGAACAGTAGCTTTAATAAACGAGACCTTGGGAGATGCCTTGGGACAACTGTATGTAAAAAAATATTTCCCACCGTCTTCCAAGAAATACATGATGGGATTGGTAGATAATTTAAAAGCGGCTTATCGGGAGCAAATCCAAAATCTGACCTGGATGAGCGATGCTACCAAAGATAAAGCGTTGGATAAATTGAGCGCCATCGTTAAAAAAATCGGTTATCCCGATAAGTGGAAAGATTATTCTTCGGTAAAAATTGATCGGGGTGCCTTGATCGCCGATCTGAAGCGTATAGGGCAATGGTATTTTAAATATGATATGGATAAACTGCATGAACCGGTAGATCGTTCGGAATGGTTCATGACGCCAACAACCGTGAATGCTTATTATAACCCGACTTCCAACGACATCAATTTTCCGGCCGGCATATTGGTAGCTCCTTTTTATTTTAAAAATGGCGACGATGCTTTGAATTATGGGGGTATAGGGATGGTGATCAGCCATGAAATGACACACGGATTCGATGATCAGGGCAGCCAATACGATAAAGACGGCAACCTGAAAGCCTGGTGGACCAAAGCCGACCGGGAAAAATTTGAAAAACGGGCAGAGCGGATCGTACAGCAATATCATCATTATACGATTCAAGACAGCATTCACCTCAACGGAAAACGAACAGAGGGAGAAAACATTGCCGACAATGGCGGCTTAAAGATTGCTTATGCCGCATTTAAAAGGACCAAAGAAGGCCAAAGCGACACACTTATAAATGGATTGACTCCCGATCAGCGCTTCTTCTTGTCTCTTGCTCAAATATGGCGGATGAAAGTCCGGCCGAAGTTTCTTCTGTTACAGGTGAATACGGACTTTCATTCCCCGGCTCAATTTCGGGTCAACGGTCCGGTTTCTAATCTCTCTGCGTTTTATAAAGCTTTTAATGTAAAACCCGGTGATAAGATGTACCGGCCGGATAGTTTGCGGGTCGATATCTGGTAAAATCCTTGGGAAGCATAAGAAACCTATAAAATCTGAATCTCATGGTATTAAGAAATAAACAGGAATCGAATTCAGGCGCTCCTCTTCCGGGGGATAAGGCTTTTATGATAGAAACACTGGTTTTCCTCCTGCTCAGGGTGATCTGTGCAGGAGGATTGGTTTATTCTATTGTGCGGCTGCTCACTTTTATTACAGAAGTCATGACGGTAGACGGGTTGCCGTAGTCAATCGAAAATATGGATAAAATTAAAAAAGATCAATCATGAAACATTTAACCTTCTTCCTGCTACTTGCATGGCTGCCTCTCATGGCGGTGAGTAAGGGAGGGGGCGAAGTAGGTAAAATTTATATCATTAATGTAGATACGAAAAAATTGTTTCTTGAAAAGATAGGTTCAACCTGGGATGGCGTATTTTCCTGGTTGAAAGATAGCAAAGGGTTTATTTATGAATTACTCAATGGTTACGATACCAAATCCATGAGTGCCTTGATGAATTCTCGATCCATGTATCATGTTTTGGGCACGGACCCTTCGAAAGACCGGGTAATTTTCTCTTACAAGAGATACCCGGATCTCGGGTTTGATTCTTCACAAATTTATGTTACTTTTTTTAGTGCAGATTATAAATATCTCCTCAGTCTGCCTGCTAATGTTAGCCATGATTACAATATCTTTTATGCACCTGCATCTGATTTATTAAATACTCATATTCCCTGGGAAAAGCTTGCTGACTCAAAAAATCATATTACCGCTGCCAATATTATCGGAGATGAAATATACCTGCTCAGTCATGATAATGCACCTAAGTATAAGATCATTAAAACCAGCTTAAAGAGCCCTGATCTGGCTCATGCTAAAGTTGTTATTCCCGAAGAGAATAAGAAAATCATTGGCATGGCCAGGTCCAGGGATTACTTGTTTGTCACCTATAGTGATGGAATCAATAGTACGGCAAAATTATACAACCTGTACACTGGAAAATTGTCTCCTGTCAAATTCCCTATGACTGCAAATGGAATTTTCCTGCCTTATGATATTCATTCCAATGAGGGACTGATCACACTTACCTCCTGGAAGCAACCGGTTACTTTTTATGATTATAATGCAGATACAAAGTCAACAAAAAGAAACACATTTAATGTAAATGTAAGTTACCCGGGCATTAATGATCTGGTAGTGATAGAAACGGAAGTGAGGAGTTATGATGGGACGATGGTACCGCTTTCCATTGTTTATAAAAAGAATGTAAAGTTGAATGGTCAGGCAAATTGTCTGTTGAGAGGATACGGAGCCTACGGGATCTCAATCACTCCTTATTTTAGTACAATGAATTTAGCTTTGCTGAATAAGGGAATGGTCCTGGCACAAGCTCATGTCAGAGGCGGTGGTGAAAAAGGGGAAGCCTGGTACAAAGGCGGCTATAAAACCACCAAGCCCAATACCTGGAAAGATTTCATTGCCTGTGCGGAATACCTTATTCAACACCATTATACTTCTCCTCAAAAGTTAATTGGCATGGGTACCAGCGCCGGTGGGATTACCATAGGCAGAGCCATTACTGCCCGACCTGATTTGTTTGGAGCAGCTATTGATAATGTTGGTTGTACCAATATGCTGCGGTCTGAGACTACACCAACCGGACCAGCTAACATAGCAGAATTTGGTACAGTAAAAGATTCGGTAGAAAGCCGGGCTTTATATGAAATGGATGCTTTGCATCATGTAAAGAAAGGCGTGAAATATCCCGCAGTCATTTGTGTTGGTGGAATGCATGATCCAAGAGTAATGCTTTGGCAGCCGGCCAAGTTCGCGGCCAAACTCCAATGGGCCACCGCTTCGGATAAGCCTGTGCTGTTGGATGTGAACTATGACAACGGTCATTTTACCCAGGATAAATCCGTCACCTTTAAAAACTTTGCCAATATGTTTTCTTTTGCCTTATGGCAGACCGGGAATCCACAGTTTCAGTTGAAGAAGTGAATGATAAAGATGAAAAATATGAAAAGATACGATAATGTAAACCAGCAAAGAAGGGATGTCCCGCCCGGGATGCCGCCTAAGCATGGTCCTCCCTATACGCTTGCAGAGATCGGGTATCTCGTAAACGAGATCGTTAAAATTCCCCCACATTTGCATTCGATAGAACAAATTAAGCAGCTGAATGAGCAAATGATGCAGGCGCTTGAGGGAGTGGTGAGTTATATAGGGAGCAGTATTGAAGGAAGGGATAGGGGATCTCTATAGCCATCGTCTTTTGTCCTGTGCAGGGAAATGGCGCACCCCTTTGTATAATTTGGTACTTCCGGATCGCTGGTTCCCCGGGAAGCCTGAAAGGCTTCAAATAACCGTGGGTGAAGCCCACGGAGAAAAGGAATAAAGAATAAGAAGGGCTGCCTGAAAAGATCGCCATTTGGTAGAATCAGAAATCTAGAATACGAATGCAGTGAAGCAATATTAATATAATTATATGTTTATTATGAGATAGCTTCAGTCGTTCCTCCTTCGCTATGATGTTGGAAGGACTTTTTAGACAGTTCCAAAATGAACAATCAAAATCAAACCATCATTCCTGGAAAGACCAATTACAGGCTTGTTACCCCAACAACGATCACAGCATTTCCGGAGGGAACGCCACTTTACAATTGTTTACCCGTATGACGGATTATTTTGAAAAATTTATAACCCTAATCCTAATGCTATGTTATGCAAAAAAAATCATTCTTTTATTTTTCTTTCACCTGCATGCTTTTTCAAAAGCACATTATTACTGGTCTTCCTGTGCGGCTTATTTTCGAGCGCTTTGCAGGCGCAGCAAGGAGGTATGGGGAGGGTGTCGGGCATGGTGGTCGATAGCAGTGGCGCGCCAATCCATTATGCCACGATAGCCTTGTTCCGGTCTTCAGATTCTGCTATGGTTACAGGCACAATTTGCAGCTCCGCTGGAGAATATCATATAGGACAAGTGCATACAGGGAAATATTTTATAAGAGTGAGCCTGCTCGGATATAAGAAAGCTTATAGCAGTCCCTTTATTATAGATAGTAATCATCTCAAAATTTTCTTACCGGAGATTAGATTGTTCCCTTTGCCGGAAGCATTGGCATCCATTGTCATCCGGGCGCACAAACCCATTATTGTTCAAAAGCCGGGTATGATGGTTATTAATGTGAAAAACAGCATCATTGCTTCGGGTAATAATGTGCTGGAAATGTTGCAAAAGCTTCCCGGGGTGACTATTGATCAAAATGGGAACGTCTCCCTGAAAGGGAAAAAGGGGGTAGAGATATTGATTAATGGGAGGCCGACCCATCTTTCGGCCTCAGAGCTGAGCGTGCTGCTTAAAGGAATAAGTGCCGATCAAGTTTCCATCGTGCAGCTCATGGATATTCCTCCTGCCAAATATGCTGCCTCCGGCAGCGGCGGTATGATAAACATTCAATTAAAAAAGAATCTTAAATCCGGCTTTAACGGAAGCCTGGAGGTAGGGTATGGACAGGATAGATATGATCGGGAAAACGGAAGCATTCAATTAAACTATCGTACAGATAAATTGAATTTATTCGGAAACTATAGTTATTCAAGAGTAACTAATTGGGCCCTTTGGCATGCAGAACTATACTATTATACAGATGATACTTATAAAACGATGGAGCGTATGCTGGATGAATACCACACTTACTGGAAAATCCCTTCTCAAAGCAACCAGTTTACTGCTGGTTTAGATTATAACATAAATCAAAACAATACGCTCACCTTCCAGGTGCAAGGGGTTTTACCGAAAGGCAATTTTCATAGCAACAAAAATGTAATTCTGAAGAATGCGCAATTAGAACCCACTTCTTTTTATCATGCACTTACCTCCAATCCTTATTCTGACCGAAATATCACCTATGCACTAAATTATCATAGCGTCTTAGATACGCTGGGAAATAGTCTTTCAGCTGAAGTTGATTATTCATCGTTTAAAGAAAAGGCTTCTTCCTATTACAAGACTCAAAACTACGATTCTTTGAAAAACCCTACTACAAAAATTCATCAGTGGCAACCGCTACCCACTGATATTACCATAGAATCATTTAAATTAGATTATGCTAAAAGATATAAGAAACAAAAAGCAACCTTATCCGCTGGTTTTAAAATGGATCATGTAAAGACAGAAAATCAATCTCACCTCTACAATCGTAATTTGGGGAATTGGAAAATAGATCCACAATATTCTGATCATTTTATTTATAATGAACAGGTGAATGCAGTCTATTTAAGCTATGAGCGCACATTCAAGACCTGCTCATTCCAGGTGGGATTGCGGGCCGAACAGACGCTTTCAAAGGGGGATCAGATACAATTGGATTCTATCGTAAAAAGAAGCTACCTCCAATTGTTTCCTACCCTCTCTCTGCAAAAAAAGCTGAAAAAAGCATCCGTCAGTTTTTCTTACGGCCGCCGTATTGACCGGCCGTATTATGCACAGCTTAATCCTTTTCATACTTTTGGAGACCCTTACCAATATCAGATGGGGAACCCTTATCTGCAGCCGCAGCTAAGCCAGGATTTTCAGTTTTCCTATTCTTATGGTGATTGGCTGAATGCTTCGTTATCTTATAATCATACCCATAATCTTCAGATTGTGACAGAAAAAATACTTCCCGGCCATGTGGCCGTAACGGGCTTCGATAATTTGAATATGCAAAATTATTACGCTCTTTCAGTAAATATAAGCCGGCAGCCCTTTAAATGGTGGTCGGTTAATGTGTTTTTAAATGGATATTATAAGGAGGTAAAAGGATGGTATGTGGGGGAGCATCTAAATTTGGGAAAGGCCACGTTTCAGATGAATATAAGTAATGAATTTACACTGCCCAAAGGATTTTCTGCTGAACTATCGGGTTCTTATACCTCCAAAACCGTTTATGGCGTATTTTTTATTTTTCCCAGAGGATATGTTGATGGAGGAGTTAAAAAAGATTTTGGGAAAGGCAGGACAAGCCTATCTGTAAGTGTAAAGGATATATTAAAGTCCCATCGTTTGAAAGTATATCATCAGTCCAACGGAACAAAGCATTATTCCCATGAATATCCCTTTTTTGCCTCCGGCGGCCGACGGCTGCAAATAAATTTTTCCTGGAAGTTTGGCAATCAAAAAATAAGGGTAAAGCAGCATACCATTGCGACAAAAGAAGAGATTCAAAGAGCACATAAATAAAACTTTTTAAGCAGCTAAGGAAAGTTATGATTGTTATCTTTCCGCAGGTTTTTTAATTTTATGGGTGAATAAAAAGACAAAAACTATGAAAAAGAAGGGAGTACTCACCGGCATGCTGTTGTTACTAATACTGGCATGGACCGGCTGTCAGAAGGGAGATAAAGTTCAAAAGCCTTCACAGCCGGAGCATAAATATTTCGTGTCGGCCACCTCGCTGGGAACTTATTCGACCGCTGATCTAAAGAAGCTGGCGAATGAAGACGGATTTGGAAGCCTGGCTTTCCTGATTAAATATGAGGTGGAATTTTATAAAATTATTTATAAAACGACTTTTAAAGGGGATACGATTTCTGTTTCGGGATTGCTGGGTATTCCACAGGGAGATGCGGATTCCCCTTCTTTACTCAGTGCGCAGCACGGCACGCTGTTTCGATGGACGGATGCGCCCTCCAACTTCCCTGCCGGTTCCACCGGATTTGAATTATTGGCTTCGCTCGGCTTCGTAACGCTTCTTCCGGATTATATCGGATATGGGATTTCTCAAAAGATTACACATCCGTATTATGATAAAGAATCGGCCGGCACTACTGTGGCGGATATGATTGAAGCTGTTAAATTCTTTCTGCAGGAACAAAAGTTTTCCATTAGCGACCGTTTGTTCTTATTAGGCTATTCGGAAGGGGCCTATGTGACGATGGCTGCGCAAAAGGAAATTGAAACAAATCCTTCTTATAAACTCAACGTGACGGCTGCCGCGGAAGGGGCCGGCGGTTACGATCTGGGTGTTTTCCTTTCCTTCATAACCGATACTCCTACTTATACCGCTCCTTCTTTTCTGGCCTTTATTATAAAGGCGTATACGGATACTTACGATTGGTCAGAGCCGTATAGTTATTATTTTCAGGAGCCCTATGCTTCTGAGATGCCCAATCTGCTTGATGGCAGCAAAGCCCGCGAAGAAATAGACGCGGCGTTGCCGGACTCCCTTTCTCTTTTATTCACTCCTTCCTTTTACGCCGACCTGAAGGATACGACCAAAGAGACGCCCCTGAAAAGGCAATTAATCAAAAACAGTTTCCTGGCATGGACGCCCAAGAGCCCGACTCGGCTTTTTCATGGTACGGCAGACGTAACCGTACCGTTCGAAACTTCGCAAGCGACCTATAACCGATTCAAAGATGCAGGCGCCACGAATGTTGAATTTTATCCTATTCAGGGAGGCAATCATCAAACAAGTGTGGAGCCCATGATGATCAATGCCCTGAGTTGGATCAGTTCTTTGGATAAATAAAGATAAATATCATGAAAAGGTTTATTTTATTCACGATTATATTTTTGGGTATGCGCTCCTATGTACAGGGTCAGACGGATTCTTCTGTTTTTGACAGCCATGCACTGTGGGATCCTTTGTTCTATCCCCATTATGGGAATCCGTACCGAAGCGCCAACGGAGCGCCCGGACCGGCATACTGGCAAAACCGGGCCGATTATAAAATTGTCTGTACATTGGATACCGTACACGATCGCATTAGCGGAAAAGTGACCATCCTTTATACCAATAACAGCCCCGATGATCTTTCTTTTTTATGGTTGCAAATGGATCAGAATGCCGGTAAGAACGATTCACGCAGTACGCTTACCGCGCCGGCAGGCCTTCAGTTTATCGTTGATAGCGTGTATACCAAAGGATATGAATTAA
This sequence comes from uncultured Chitinophagaceae bacterium, assembly GCA_964478125.1. Lineage (GTDB taxonomy): Bacteria > Bacteroidota > Bacteroidia > Chitinophagales > Chitinophagaceae > FW021-bin31. The sequence continues at coordinate 36,369 of CAYZGR010000022.1, forward strand.
GTTCGGTAATTACGGAACGAAAGGGTAAAGCCGAGCAACCTCCATACATGGTCAATGATACACGTATGCAAATCAGACTCAAAAGACCTTTGAGAGGCAATGGAGGAAGGATCAGGATCGAAATAACCTATGCTTTTAAAATTCCGAAGTTTGGAACGCGCATGGGATGGTTGCCGACGAAAAATGGTATTATTTATGACATCGCACAATGGTATCCCCGGATGGCGGTTTATGATGATGTGAAGGGATGGAATACGCTTCCATACCTGGGTCTGGGGGAGTTTTATCTGGAATATGGCGATATAGATTATTCGGTAACTGTGCCTTCCAATATGATGGTAGCGGGATCGGGTAAGCTGGTAAATCCCAGGGAGGTACTTACGCCATTGGAGCAAAAAAGATTAAAAAAGGCGTATGAGAGTGATTCTACTGTTTTTATCCGCACGGCAGATGAAATAAATGATCCGGACACCCGTACGCCAAAGGGCTTACTTACCTGGCATTTCAGCTGTAAACAGACAAGAGATGTCGCCTGGACGGCCTCGAAAGCTTTCGTATGGGATGCGGCACGAATAAATTTACCCGACGGCAAAACGGCCCTTGCGCAATCCCTGTATCCGGTAGAGAGTCCATGGAAACGCTCTACCGAATTTATCAAAGCATGTTTGGAATTTTATTCCCAAAAACTAAATTATTCGTTTCCCTACCCCGTAGCCACCGCTGTGGCGGCAGGATGGAGTGGCGGGATGGAGTACCCGGGCATCGTGTTTGACGCGTTAAATATAGGCGGACGCCCCCTGTGGGGCCTTACGATCCATGAATTTGGTCATACCTGGTTCCCCATGATCGTCGGTAGCAACGAGAGGAGATACATGTGGATGGATGAAGGTTTGAATACTTTTATTAATGGAGAGTGCAGCCGTTGGTTTAATCACGGGGAATTTTATCGTAAAACTGACCAGCATAAAAATGCACCAAGTTTATTTTACAAAGGCGCCGACCCGATTATGACCGTTTCGGATGCGTTACAAATCAATAACCTTAACCCTTCCGCTTATGATAAGCCGGCATTGGGATTGCAATTGTTACAAAACGCGATCCTGGGGAAAGATCGTTTCAACTATGCTTTTAATACTTATATCAAACATTGGGCTTATAAACATCCCACGCCCTGGGATTTTTTTCATACGATCGAAAATGCAGCAGGGGAAAATCTGGATTGGTTTTGGCGCGAATGGTTTTTGACCAATGACGAACTGGATCAGGCCATAGATGCGGTTACCTATAAAGATAACGATCCGGACAAAGGGGCGCTTATTACTATTGAAAATAAGGATAAAATGGCTCTACCGGCATGGATAGAAGTAAAAGAAAAAAATGGGAAAGACAGTACTTTCAAACTGCCGGTGGAGATATGGCAAAGAGGCGCTAAATGGGCTTTTTCTTATCCTTCCACCTCCGAAATACAATCCGTAATTCTGGATCCTGAACATCGCCTGCCGGATGAGGATCCGGACAATAATATCTGGGATGCCCGGTTATATCAGGCGCTTCCCGAAGGCGTCACCGCCGATGGCATCATGAACAGGTATCTGCGGGCGATAGGGGGTGTATCAGAGTTGAAGTCGATAAAGGACCTGTCTTTCACAGGCGTGGGCACAGCTACTCCGGAAGGTTTTAAAGTAGTTATAAAAAAAGAATATAAAGCGCCGTCTCATTTGCTTTTTGAGGTGATCCTGCCGGGGATGGATAATCAAGTGGTTCAAAAGCTTTTGATTAATGGGGATTCCCTTTCTCTCGAAAATACGGGAGGAAAAGTTCAGCTTAGTCCGCAAATGAAAACTTTCTATTCCGGCTATCTTCGTATTTTTCCCGAATTGCATTATTTAAATAATGCATATCAATTAGAATTAAAGGGTTATGCCCTGGTGGAGGGCAGATTGACGTATAAAGTGGTCATTTCAGGTCCGGATGGATTTTCTACCACCAATTATTATGATGTAAAATCGGGTCTCAAGCTCAAATCAACAGGAGAAAGCGCTGCCCTGGGAGGGACGGTTATTTATAGAGATTACAAAAAAGTAGATGGAGTGCTATTCCCGTTTTCTATTGAGGGAAATAGCAAGGAAGTAAAGTTGAAGGTAAAGAATATTATAGTGAATATGGGATCATAGTAAGAGGTAATGGGTTCAGATTATTTTCTTGATGATCCTTAACTTCTTAATGATTAACTAAAATATAATAGAGATGAAAAGACTTCTCATTTTAAGTGCCTTAATGCTCATGTGAACGACCTTTTATCCTAAAAAAGTACTGATAATGAGAGTAAGTTTCATAATATATTGTAACTTTAAAACCGCTTTATTTTAACCTGTTTTTAATCTAAATTTGTACCTAAATGCGTTTCTTTCCTGTCTTTTTGCTGTATGCTTTGATTACTGTTGCAACCAACGGACAGAGTTTGTGGGGAAGAGGAACCCCGAAACCTCAAACTCAAAATAAAGACACCGTCCTGAGGCCTCCTTTCCGCCAAGGTCTTAATCCGGGTTTGCTGGGCAGGGGCAACCCGATTACAGGAAAGAAAGACAGCATCAATATTTATCTCAATTTTCAGGACCTTTGGGGACTTGATCTCAAAGAGGGTACCTTCTGCGCTAACTTTTATACCGTGATGAAATCCAATGGAAGGGACGCTTCCCAATTGCAGTATCTCAATGGGGAAATGACCTTTAAATATGACGATACCCTGAGAAAGCGTTATTTTGAATCATGGAACGAGGGGAAATTTCGCACGGACATGAATTTTAAAGATTATCCGCTGGATAAGCAATTCTTGAATATTGTGATTGAGGCGGGGGAAGATACCGCTAAAACCCTGCTTTATACTTCTGATAAAGAAAATAATATCATTGACCGGCAACACCTGACCGGTTGGAAGATAGACACCATGGTCACCCAAACCGCTGTTCATACCTACACCCATTTCAATTACGGAGATTCCCTCAGCAAACACCGGTATTCGAGGATTACTGTTTCCATTGTTATAGAACGCACCCACAAGTGGGTCTTTTTGTTGAAATTGTTTTTTCCCAGTTTTATTTCCATGCTCATCCTGATGATCGGCTTCCTTTTTCCGGCAGAGAAGGTAGATACCCGCTTTGGTTTGGGGGTGGCCTCTATTTTTGGGGTGATATCCTCCCTGATCCTGATACAACAAAACCTCCCCGACCTGGCCAGGTTTACCCTGATAGAGCTATTGAATTACATAGCCATATTAACCGTTTTTGTCACCCTGGTGATTTTTGGGGTTTCGTACGGGAGGTATAAAAAGAAAAAACGCACCAAAGGTTTTGATCGCATTTCCTTTACGGTATTGATCCTTTTTTACGTGTTGGCCAGCCTGTTGATTTTATTTTTGAGAAGTTAGAAAAAGGTTGTATCTTACAAACGCTTTAATCTTTTATTTCCATGAGTCCTATCTCGCAATTTGATCAAGCTACCGTGCCTTCTCATCAGGCGGTAGCGGAAAATGTTTTTTCCAGGGCAAAGGCTTATCCGGCGGTGCCGGCGCTTCAGAAAGAAGGCCGGGAAAAGCGTACTGCCTTGCAAAGCATCCCTATCGCCCCGGATGTCATTCAGGCAAAAAAAACAACCCCTTTTTTTCTCGAAAAAAATTATCCGGGACGGATGGGGATAAACTATGGAGATTATAAAAATATGGATGATGAGGAATACCAGGGCTTCATTTTCAAAAAATTAGAAACCGCCTATAACCGGAACTTAGACAGGGGAACCCGTTATTGGAATAACCTAAATAATACGATTGATCATTATAATGCAGATGATAACAAGGGATTCTTAAAGACCCAAAAGAAACAGCATAGTGATTACGACAAAAAATTCAAAAAAAATTATATCAATAAGCTAGAGAGAGTGCCGGATTCTGAAGATATAGAGGTAAGCTCCACCGGCCTGGCCAAAAAAGGAGACAAGGGATACGTTGGGAAAGCAACGCCTTATTCCAACTCTGTTAATTTTGAGGACAACAGCATTACTGCCAGTCATAATTATGCAACTCAGGATAGGGCCAGGCAAAAGGATGAGGAGAATAAGGGAAAGAAGCGATATAAACCCCGTGGACTTCCTAATTCTGAAATCCTTTGGCAACAATACAAAACAGGAGCAAAAGAACAGTCGAAAATCCACAAAGAATCAAAGGCGGAAGATTTAATTAAAGGCTTAAGTACGGTAAAAAGGAGACAGGTACAAAATCCTTCTACTTTGCAGACGATTCTGTTTGCCCTTCCGGATGGTAAAGACGATTTCAAAGCGGCACACGCGTGGCGGGCAGCCGGTGAAGAATTTAAGGCTATGTTAGGAACGCCCAATTGCAGTGGGGCCGCCTTTTTGCTCGCCGACCATGTAGATGAATTAGAAGGGAAGTCAATTACGGAAATTGAATTGTTAGGAGATGATCAGGATGTTAATTTAGATATAAAAATAGGAAAATAATCTAAAGCTAATAGATATGGAAGGTTCTTATCAACAGAGTGAGAAAGTCGGTTCTGTAAACAAGGCTGCTGCGAATCAATTGATATCACATGGGGCAGTTTATCCTGCGGTTCCTGCCGTACAAAAAAAGAGTCCGGAGGAGGAAGAGCTACAGATGAAAGCGTCAAGCATAACAGACGATGTAAGCCAGAGGAAAGAACAGGTTGCTCCTCCACGAATTAACCGAACCGGCATGCCGGATCAACTGAAATCCGGCATTGAGAATCTTTCCGGTTTTTCGATGGATGATGTAAAAGTGCATTATAATTCTTCTCAACCTGCTCAGCTCAATGCCCTCGCTTACGCACAGGGAACAAATATCCACATTGCCCCCGGTCAGGAAAGACATCTGCCGCATGAAGCCTGGCATGTGGTGCAGCAAAAACAGGGGAGAGTAAGGCCCACCATGCAAATGAAAGATGTAGCGATTAATGATGATAAAGGTTTAGAGCGGGAGGCGGATGTGATGGGAGGTAGAGCTTTGCAGAGACGCAATGTAATTCAACGAAAAGAGGGGGATGATATAAGCGGTACTCAGGAGATCATCCCCGAAGAGAAGAAAAAACTTGAAGATTTGGGTGGGGCTATTCAGGCGAAACTTAAAGGGTCCTCAATAAATAATATGACTGTACAAAGAGCATATACCGCAAGAAGGCCCTTGGGAGGTAAAGTTAGTTTTGGATTGAAAAGTCGTTGGTTTCACAACAAAGGAGTATTTCATGAGCACATTTTCTTTCAAGATGGAGTTGTACCGGGTGATATCGGATTTCACAATGGAAGTCCTAGTTTATTCGAGGATGCAGCTAACATGCGCGGCATGTATCAACAAATAAAAGTAAATTTAGATGACGCTATTATGCGTCAGGCCGTTCGGGATGTAGGAGATCCCGGCACCTATAGCTTATTGGGTAACAATTGTCAGGCTTACGTGGAAAGAGTACTTAATGTATATGATGGATACAAAAGGATTTAAAAGGGAAAGGGTACTGTAGAGGCACAAATAAATCTTTATACCAATGGATCGGAACGAACTGGAACACTGGATGCGTTTTTATTATAAAAATCCCCATCCTGAATTTACCAGGCTGGCGGTAGAAAATTTAGGTAAAAAAGAATCGTTTTTAGATGACTATTCTGCAGAACCGTTCATTTTCTTTTTGAGCTTTATCTTTCAAGCCCATCCTGATAAAGTTGAAGAATGGATATCCCCTTATATTTCAAATTTACCAAAGAGGGAGAAAGAGATGTTGATTACTTCATTATGGTTATCTGATACTCAAAATGCCAAAGATTATCTTCTGGATTTAGCTGCCACAACGCAGGAAGTAAGGAAGTACATAAATTCTCTGACATCAAGGTACTTACCAAATCTGGAAAGCATTCTCATTGATCGCCCAGGTGTTTTAGATGTTTTGTGGGCCGCTTTTATGGCAACTGGAGAAGAAAAATATCTAATCCGTATAATATCCACCTTGACATATATTGATACACAGAATGATGAATTAAAGCAACTGATTGGAAATAGCGCGCTGTGGTCACTAAAATCTAATATTAAGGCCCATCCAAAAATCAAAAATGTTTGTAGGCAACAATTGGCCAGAGCGTCATCCAAAGTCATCCCCATTCTACAAGATATTATTGATTAAACAATAATTCCCATGACCAATACTAATCAACTTGTTGAAAGGGATACCCTGATACAAAGAGCTATTTCAGAACGGACTGGGTCAAATGCTGTAGCCTTTCCTGCGGTACCTGTTCTGAAAAAGATAGAAAATGGGGAAGACAAGATACACAGGAGACCCGTTATTAGGAAATTTGGAGCTAATAATAATTTGATCATACAAAGAAGAATAAGGTACTCTGACCCCGTTATCACGGAGGACCTTAACGTGGCAAAGTCCTGGAAGGGAGGAGGAGACTACGCAGTAACACCATCGGTTATAAATAGTAAACGAATTCCTCCAACTTCAAATAAAATTGGATTAATAAAAGAAGTTGGGTACAATTTTATCGATAAAGCCCCTGAAGATGAAGAGAATAGATTCCACTTAGAACTTCTTATACCTATTCAGGAAGTCAGTTACAGGCTCGAACTTCCAACGGATGGCCCCTGGGTATTACCCGATATCCCCGTTGAGGAAATTGATGCTTTTATCAGAGTTTATGGCTTAAAGTCCCCTGAGAGGACTGCAGAGGAAGAGAAAATGAAATGTGGTTTGATTGTATTAGAGGACGGTAATTTGAAAGAAAATATTCGAAAACATGAACTGCATCATGTGCGTGAACAAGAACAGGCCGTGACAGAAATCTTGGTACCCTGGGATGATAAAATTGAAGATAGTAAAAGCGCGGCGGACCAACTTACGAATCGAGACCCATTAAAATTAATATTAGATTATAAAAAGATTGGCCCGGGGAAATCTGCACAAGATATTGCTGATGAATTGGTAGCACGCTTAGAAGCACTGGGAAATGCATATCATGATACTGAAGAAGGCAAACCACCCGTTATAACCAGGTTTGAATTTGATAAACCAACCAGGATTTATAAAGTCTGGTTAAAACTTGAAAAAACATAAAGAAAGTAAAAAGAGTGTTTTCGAGGTAATTTTATCAATCGATTATTCTATGACGAATGCTTATCAACACATAGAGATTAGCAACCCTCCCTGCCAGGCTGTTTCCGCACAAGCAACACGTAAAACTGCAACTCAATTTTCAATACCTACTTTACAAAAAGAAGGTTCAAAACGGAATACTTTCCCACCTCAGGTTCCAATACGACGGAAACGCCATGAAGGAGAAACTCCTTTGTCCCAAAAAAAAGTTTCACCGCCAACCATTAATAATACCGGCATGCCCGACTGGTTGAAATCTGGCATCGAAACCCTTTCCGGCTTCTCTATGGATGATGTAAATGTGCATTACAATTCTTCTCAACCAGTCCAACTTAATGCCCTGGCTTATGCAAAGGGAAGCAATATCCACATCGCTCCCGGTCAGGAAAGGCACTTGCCGCATGAAGCTTGGCATGTAGTGCAGCAAAAACAAGG
>CAYZGR010000023.1:0-11989 GCA_964478125.1 uncultured Chitinophagaceae bacterium
CCGTTTTGTGGGATTGGTCTTTGGAGTCGTACCTGAATTTCAGGGCACCGGAGCAGATGCTTATGTCATTATTGAGGGGGCAAAAGTTATTCAGAAAAAAATGCTTTACGAAGAATACGAAATGCAATGGATAGGAGATTTTAACCCCAAGATGATCAATATTGCAGAATCGCTTGGCACTCATAGAAGCCGGATATTGGCAACCTATAGATATCTTTTTGACAGGGAGAAAACTTTTAAAAGACATCCTGTATTGAAGTGAAGCTCCGGCCGATTATTTACCGGCGGATTTGATTGATTTATTCCGTGCCATAATACCACTGGAACCGGGGATAGTTTATAATAGCGGATCTTCTAAATGGGTTTTTACTTTTTCAATGGGCAGGCGTAAGGCAATGGCCATCCAGGTAATAAATACCGAAAGGATCGCCAGTACAAGAATCCCCCAGCCAATGCCTATTATTCCCAGATTCCCTGCTCCTTTGGAGACATCGGGAAAGGAGCCCAGATAGCTGACTACTGTTAATCCTATAAGCCATGCCACCACCCAGGCACCGGAACGAAATTCAAGTTTTGGCGTTTTTCCCCGGTTCACCATTTCATGCACGATTAGGATGGCATAGCCGATCAGTACCGCAATCATCATTTGCCAGATGATGTTCCAACCCGCCCAATAGATGATCAGGTTGGCCGCCAAAAAACCCAGGTAAGCGAGCAGGTAAACTACAGGAAGTTTAAACGGGCGCTTGTGATCCGGTAACTGTTTGCGCATGGCCAAAAGCACGAGAGGCCCGGATCCAAAAGATAAAACAGTAGCGGAAGTAACGAATCCCACTAGTTTTTGCCATCCCGGGAAGGGAAGGAAAAAGATACTTCCTGCAATGAAAGTGACGATAACACTAACCCATGGCACCCCATGCCTGTTTACTTTTGCCAAGACCTGTGGTGAATTTCCATTCTTACCCATGGCATAAGACAATCTTGACGTGACGGTGGTGTAAATAAGAGCAGTATCAGCCGGTGAAATAAAAGCATCAATATATAAGATGACGGCCAGCCAGGTTAAGCCCATGGCGCCGGCGATGGCGGCCAAGGGGCCAAAAGCCGCTGCTACATCGTTCAATTCTCCGGCAAAGCTGGTACCAATATTTGCCCAGCCGTTTCTGAGTGCATCCAGGGGCATAGCGCCAATAAAGGCAATTTGTAGCAAGACGTATAAGACAATGGTTACCAGAACGGAGCCGATAATGGCAATCGGTACATTGCGCCTGGGATTTTTTGTCTCTCCGGCAAGTTCCACGCCTTGGCGGAATCCCAAAAATGAAAAGACCACGCCCGCAGTGGCAATGGCGGAAAAAACTCCTTTCCAGCCATAAGGGAAAAATCCCCCTGCCTGGGCATTCGTAAAATGTGCGCCATGGAAAACCGTTATCAGGAAAGCTACAATAACTAATGAAATGATCCCGATCTTCCACCATACCAATACGTTATTAAGTCTCGAAAACCAGCGGATGCCGAATACATTTACTACACTAAATAGAGCCAGCAATGCTATAGCTACGGCCAGGCCGGCATCTGTAAGTACCGGGACCCCCTTATCCAGATGTTGTAACCAGGGAAAATAGTTTTTTGCATATTGCAGGGCGGCCATCACTTCAATGGCGGTAGTGGATGCTGCAGCCAGCCAGGTGATCCAACCCAGGGTATAACTGGCGAAAGAGCCAAAGGAAAATTGTGGAAACCGGATAACGCCTCCCGAAACCGGGAACATGGTTCCAAGTTCGGCATAACATAAACCTATAAAGATAATCAGGATTCCCCCTATAAACCAGGCAAAAATGGAGGCCGGACCGGCTTCCTCGGCAGCAAATAGGGCCCCAAATAACCAACCGGAGCCAATGATAGAACCAATGGCGGTAAATAATAACCCAATAATGCCGATTTCACGGCGCAGTTTTCCTTTTAAGGTATGTGAAGGGGTTTTCGTTTTGGCCATGACGAGTCTTTTGATGATCCTCGGAGGAATATGGTGTCCGGGGGAAGAGCCAATACGGAGAAATACAGATTGAACATCCGTAAAGGCAGCCTTATGGCCTGATTATCAACTGCCTGTAGTAATTTTAGGATTCTAATTCCAAAAGTATAAAAAAAATCTTTGCTCACAAACTTTAATTGCTTTTGCCTATCTTAGCGGCAGTATGGAAAACTTTGTTGTTTCTGCCAGGAAATACAGGCCAAAAAATTTTGATGCGGTTATCGGGCAGTCGCACATTACGACTACCTTAAAGAATGCCATTAAGAATAAACAACTGGCTCATGCTTTCCTGTTTTGCGGTCCGCGCGGGGTGGGTAAAACTACTTGTGCCCGTATTCTGGCCAAGACCATTAATTGTGAAAACCAGACTGCGGAAGGAGAAGCCTGTAACGAATGTACTTCTTGTAAAGATTTTCAGGATGGAAGATCGTTGAATATACATGAGCTGGATGCAGCTTCTAATAATTCGGTGGACAATATCCGGGAACTGACCGACCAGGTGAGATTTGCTCCGCAGGCCGGTAAATATAAAGTTTATATCATTGATGAGGTGCATATGCTCAGCGCTGCTGCTTTTAACGCTTTTCTCAAAACACTGGAAGAACCGCCGCCTTATGCTATTTTCATATTGGCAACTACCGAAAAGCATAAGATACTGCCCACAATTCTGAGCCGTTGCCAGGTTTTTGATTTTAAACGTATGTCGGCTGCCGAAACAGTGGATCACCTTAAAGATATTTGTAAAAAAGAAAAGGTAGACACGGATAGCGATGCGCTGCATCTGATTGCGCAGAAAAGTGACGGCTGTATGCGAGATGCATTGAGTATCCTGGATAAGATCATTAGCTTTACGGGCGGAAGGCTTACTTACAAGAATACCTTAGAACATCTGAATATTCTGGATTATGATTATTTTTTCAAAATATGCGAATCCATTTTGCAGCAGGATGCAGGAGCCGCTCTATTGATCTATGACGAAATTCTGCAAAAGGGTTTTGAGGGAGATGATTTCATTGACGGATATTGTGCTTTTTTACGGGACCTGTTGGTGAGTAAAGATCATCGGGTGGTTCATCTGATGGAGGTATCGGAAAACCTGAAAGAGCGTTATAAAGAGCTTTCGACCAAAATGGAGACCGGCTTCTTAATATCGGCCTTGAACATCCTGAATGAAACGGGAATTCAATACAAACAGGCCCGTAATAAACGACTGGCTATGGAAATGTGCCTGATAAGGCTGAGTTATCTTCAGCAGGCGGTAGCGTTAATTAGTGATGAAAGAACGGGAGCCGTTTCAAAAAAAAAAGTAACAGATCGTAATGCCAGGCCTGCTCCACTTCGAAACCCATTTCGTCAAAAGGCGTTGCATTCCGGCCGTAAAGGGATAACAGAAAAAAAAGAGACTGAAAAGGTTTTGGTGACCCCTTCTCAACCTAAACGGTCCTCCAGTCCGGATAAACCAAACATGCCTATAAAGGGAACAGAGAATCCTCCCGGGGAGAAAAGTCATACAGCGGAGTCTGCACATACCGATCTTTTTAACAAAACAAAAAAGTTGGATTTGAGGTCCTTCCGGTCAAAAGTAGAGCGGGAAAAAGAAAAGACCGGCCGGCATAATGAAGCGCCCGTCCGTCCGCTGGAAGATGCTCCTTTACAGGAAATATGGAAGCAACATATAGTTAAGCTGAAAAAGAGAGATAAGAATCAGGCGGCAGGCATTATGAATCTGGCAACTATCCGTATTGTGAGCGATGAGGAAGTAGAAATTGTTTGTCGTAATCCCGTACAAAAGTCCTTTATTGATGATCAAAAATTTGAACTGGCGGACGAACTAAAGGCTTTCTTTAGGAACAATGTCTTACAGGTGACTGTGAAAATAGATGATTCCCTGCGAAGAAGATCAGATGAAAAAGAAGTTCTGACCCAGCGGCAAAAATTGGAAAAGATGATGGAAAAATATCCCTTGGTCCGGGAGCTGAAGGAGGGATTGAATTTAGACCTGGGATAAAAAAGCAGAAAGAACTATATATCCCCTCCGGGAACTTATTTTTAAAGAGTTTTTTATTAATTTTGAAAAAATTTTGAGGTTTTATAGAAAGTAGAAATTTATGGCAGAAGTTATTCGTATGCCTCTTTTAAGCGATACCATGAAAGAGGGGGTTATAGCAGATTGGAATGTAAAAGTGGGTGATAAGATATCCGCGGATGATCCAATAGCAGAGGTAGAAACCGATAAGGCTACCATGGAAGTGATTCCGTATGTAGAAGGAACCGTACTTTATATCGGCCCAAAAAAAGGAGAAGCGGCTAAGGTAAACGAGGTGATTGCTATCGTAGGGGAAGAAGGAGAATCGTATGAAGATCTTCTGAAAGAAGAAAAGACTTCCGGTGATTCCGAAGAAAAGAAAGAAACGGAAAAATCTGAAAAAGAAGGCGAGAAAAAGGAGGAAAAAGAAGGGGAGGCAAATAAGACAGAAAAGGGAGCGAAATCAGAAAAAAGAGTAGATAAAGGGGCGCTTGAGGAAGCTGAAAAGAACGCAACGGCTATTCGCATGCCGCTTTTGAGTGATACCATGAAAGAAGGAAAAATTGTTTCATGGAATAAAAAAGAAGGGGAACAGGTAGGAGCAGATGATGTCCTGGCAGAAGTTGAAACCGATAAGGCTACCATGGAAGTAATCGGTTATGTGGAAGGAACGTTATTATATGTAGGAGTGAAAGAGGGAGAAGCCGCCAGGGTGAATGATATTATTGCTATTGTTGGTAAAGAGGGAACCGATATTCAGCCTATTCTGGATGCGGAAAGCAGCAGAGAGCAGGAAGAGGGCGCTTCCGATAAAGGGGAAGAGAAAGAAGAAAAAACAGAAACAAAGGCCGCTTCTGAAGAAAAACAAGAATCCGCAGCTCCAAAGGGAAAACCGACTTCCCAAAGCTCTAAAACTTCCGGTGGGCGGATAAAGGTTTCTCCGCTTGCCCGAAAGCTTGCGAAAGAAAAAGGCATTGACCTGGAACAGGTAATCGGTACAGGCGACGGTGGAAGGATTATCAAACGGGATATTGATGACTTTAAGCCCCGGGAAAAGGGGAAAGCTGCACAAATACCGGCATTTGAACCGGCAGCTGCGGAAGGTTATTTTGATACTCCTCTTTCACAGATGCGTAAAACCATCGCACGCCGATTAAGTGAAAGCAAGTTTGCCGCTCCTCATTTTTACCTAACCATTGAGGTGAACATGAATGAGACTATGGAAGTGCGTAAAGCCATGAATGCCATGAGTCCTGTTAAGATCTCCTTTAATGACATTATTATTAAGGCTGCGGCCATGGCGCTGCGCCGGCATCCGGAAGTGAACAGCTCCTGGCTGGAAGCGGAGGGGGCCATTCGAACTTATAAGCATATCCATGTGGGCTCCGCGTTGGCAATGGAAGAAGGATTGATCGTACCGGTTATTAAATTTGCCGATCAGAAGTCACTTAGTCAGATCGCGGGTGAAGCTAAAGAGCTCTATGCAAAAGCCAATAATAAAAAATTACAACCTGCTGAATTTAGCGGGAACACCTTTACCGTTTCCAACCTGGGGATGATGGGAATAGATGAATTCACCGCTATTATCAATCCTCCGGATGCCTGTATACTTGCGGTGGGCGGGATTAAGGAGACCGTAGTGGTGAAGGATGGCGAGTTTAAATCAGCGCACATTATGAAACTCACGATGAGTTGTGATCATCGGGTGGTAGACGGTGCTGTGGGAGCCCGTTTTCTGCAAACTCTGAAACAGCTTATTGAACACCCGGCCACCATGCTGGTATAAATCTTTTATTTAAGAAAAGGTTAAACGATTGTGGAGCTGTCCAAAAAGGAATCCCAACATCATAAGCGAAGAAGGAATGACTGAAGCTATCTCATAATAGACATATAATTATATATTAAGATTATTTCACTGCATTAATAATGGTGCCTTTTTAGACAGCCCCTTTTTGAAGACTCTATTTGAGCATGGTTTTTGTTAGTAGAACATGTTTCCAATGCGTATTTCTGTGAGGCTTACAGCGTATTGTTTTGGAGTAGTTTACTAAAAAGGGAAAATTTTTCTGAGAATTTTGAGTTCTTTTGAATTTTTCTGATACCTTTGCAGGGTGTTCAAGTGAATCAGACGTTTTTAGAAATTCTTTTTAAAACTGAACAGAAGTTGAAAAATTATTTAACCCATATTGCAACCTTTGCAAGACATTGCATATTAAGAGGCAATGTAACTCCTCATTGGGTTAATCCGGTCCGACGCTATTCCCGACGACCTCGTATCTGATAGGGATGCACATACTCATGTGCTGAGGACAGGCACTCAGCTGCCGTACCTCGTTCGTAGATTGTTATAACCGTTATTTTTCACTTTTTTATTTTTTAACATTTTGGAATCTCAATTAAGGTTTATCGTTAGGATAGCTACATCCGATGACCATAAATACGTAACAGAAATTACGGATGAAATGACGCTTTCTGCTGCTAAACGTGGAGTCAGCGTGGCGCCCCGTACCTCTGCATTTATTATGGAAAAGATGGATAAGGGCCTCGCAGTCATTGCTTTAAATCCTGAAAACGGAGCGTGGGCAGGCTTTTGTTATATTGAAGTCTGGCAGCATGGAAAGTATGTGGCCAATTCGGGTCTGATAGTTTCACGCGGATATAGAGGACAGGGAGTCTCTAAAGCGATAAAGATCAGGATATTTGAACAATCCAGGACGATGTTTCCTGATGCAAAACTCTTTAGCCTGACAACCAGCCCTGCTGTGATACATGTAAATAATTTATTGGGGTATAAAATAACTTCTTATTCAGAACTGATGTCTGATCCGCTGTTCTTGAACGGCTGCCATAGTTGGGTCAATTATATGGATCTGATGTGTAATGAAATGAACGGCTCCCGATATGTAGCGATGACCTTTAACCCTCAATACGACATAAAAAGAGCGGTTAATCAGTGGGGGAACAGACGTTTTATGAACCGGTTGAAGAAGGTAAGAAAAAGTAAAGTGGCTCCTGTTGTAGGCGCCGTTCTGTGAGTATTGTATTTTGAAAATTACAATATGTTATAATAGGTAAACAGGAATAATGAGAAGATAAAAGGCTATTTTTTTAAAATAAAACACTATAACCGGTTTACCGGTTAAAAAAATCTAAAATTTTTAAGGTTGTTAAAAAATTCTTATACCTTTGTAACCTATAGATGAAGATTATTGTTCATCATTAATACGAGCTAAAGTTGAAAAATCATTTAACCCATATTACAAATATTCACCGCCACTTCATGCTTATGGCCAATGGATCACCTCTCAGGGTTAACCCCATCCGGCGTTTTTCTGCCCGACGACCTTGTTTTTAAAATCAGATACCTGCTCCGGCAGGAGGAAATGGTTTGCTTAATAGGGAACCTCCTTCGTCATGTACCGTAAAAACTATTTTTCACTTTTTATTTTTTGACATTTTGGATTCACAATTGAGATATATCGTTAGGATAGCTACTTCCGACGACCATAAGTATGCCAGGATCATCACCGACGAGATGGCTTCCTCTGCAGAAAAACGCGGTACAGGAATTGCCCGGCGCACGCCGGAATATGTCATGCGGAAGATGAATGAAGGCAAGTCTGTGATTGCCGTTAACCCGGACAATGCAGAATGGGTAGGCTTTTGTTATATTGAAGCCTGGCAACATGAAAAGTATGTGGCCAATTCGGGACTGATCGTTTCACCGGAGTATCGCGGGATGGGGGTGGCCAGGGAAATAAAAACTAAAATTTTTGAATTGTCAAGACAAAAATATCCCGATGCCAAAATATTTGGACTGACTACCGGTTTGGCGGTGATGCGGATCAATTCGGACCTGGGTTATAAACCGGTTACCTATTCTGAGTTGACCAATGATGATGTATTTTGGGAGGGGTGCAAGAGCTGTGTCAATTATGATATACTGATGAGCAAGGGGCGGAAGAATTGTTTATGTACGGCTATGTTATACGATCCTGCCGATATAGAAAAACAGGCGGCAAGGCAAAAGCTACAACAGCCGGCCCCTTCGACAAAGGATAAGAAAGAAAAATCCCGACGACGATTTAAAGGGAATTTTAAATTATATGAGCGCTGGATGCGTTACAAACGTTACGTGTTGTTAAAGAACAGGCGAAAGACAGAGAACCTTTCCAACGACCCGACGGACAAAAAGAAGAAATATTTATTTTTTTAATTATAAAGATTAAAATTATTTGGGAAATGAGTAAGAAAGTTGTTTTGGGATTTAGCGGAGGATTAGATACCTCTTATTGTGTAAAATACCTGACGGAAGAAAAAGGGTATGAAGTATATACTATTATTATAAATACGGGAGGGTTTAGTAAAAACGAATTAAATAGTTTAAGAGAAAAGGCCTTACAATTGGGCGCTAAAGCACATAAAGAAATAGATGCTTCAGAAGTATATTATGATCAAACCATCCGATATCTGGTCTATGGCAATATTTTAAAAAACGGTACCTATCCGCTCAGCGTGAGTTCGGAAAGAATGGTGCAGGCAAAGGAAATCGCAAAGTATGCACAGGAAATTAAAGCAGATGCGGTAGCCCATGGCAGTACGGGGGCGGGCAACGATCAGGTTCGTTTTGACATGACCTTTCACATCCTTTGCCCTGATCTGGAAATCATTACCCCCATTCGGGATATGCAATTGAGCCGTGAAGAAGAAATAAACTATCTCCGGTCTAAAGATGTGGAAATGGATTTTGCCAAGGCCCAATATTCTATCAATAAGGGAATATGGGGTACTTCGGTAGGCGGGAAAGAGACGCTTACTTCCGCCGAGTTTCTTCCTGATGAGGCTTTTCCCACCCGGGTTACTAAAAATGCAGAGGAAAGAATAAATTTATCCTTTGAAAAAGGAGAATTAAAAGCTGTTAATGAACAGCATTTTGCACATCCGGTTGAAGCAATAAAATACTTGCAGGAGATAGCGGGGCCCTTTGGGATAGGAAGAGATATTCATGTAGGAGATACGATTATAGGTATAAAAGGAAGAGTGGGATTTGAAGCAGCGGCCCCAGTGGTCATCATTAAAGCACATCATGCATTGGAAAAGCATGTTCTTACCAAATGGCAATTGATGTGGAAAGATCAGTTAAGTAATTTTTATGGGAACTGGCTTCATGAAGGTCAAACCCTTGATCCGGTCATGCGAGATATAGAAGCATTTCTGGAAAGCTCGCAGCAACAGGTCACCGGAAAGGTATTCGTTTCGCTTTATCCTTATCATTTTCAGGTCCGGGGTATCCAGTCTGATCATGACCTAATGAACAATGAGGTCGCCCAATATGGAGAAATGAACATGGGTTGGACCGGTGAGGATGTACGGGGATTTTCAAAAATATTTGCCAACCAGTCGGTAATATGGCATAAAGTAAATAAACAGCAGAGTAATGAAGGATAAAATAATTAAGGCGGCAATAATAGGCGGATCCGGTTATGCGGGCGGAGAAATGATACGAATATTGCTAAATCATCCCAATGTAGAACTAGCGTATGTACACAGCCGTAGTAATGCAGGACGTCTGTTATCTGAAGTGCATACCGATTTGCTGGGCGACACGGAACTAAAATTTACGGATATCTTTGATTGGGATCTGGATGTTGTATTCTTTTGCATGGGGCATGGTGCATCTACTCAACTCATGCAAGAGCAGGATATACCTGATCACGTCCATATCGTGGATTTGAGCCAGGATTTCAGATTGGGAGAAAGCGCACAGGGACGGCATTTTGTCTATGGATTACCGGAATGGAAAAGAGCAGATATTAAACAGGCGCATGACATCGCCAACCCGGGATGCTTTGCAACAGCTATCCAGCTGGGGTTGTTACCGCTGGCGCAGAAAGGGTTATTAAAAGAGATCCATACAACGGGTATTACCGGTTCGACGGGGGCGGGTCAGAAATTGAGAGCTACTACACAACACAGTTGGAGGCAGGGAAATATAAACGCTTATAAAACCTTAACACATCAGCATCAGAAAGAAATTAAGCAAACATTCAAAGCCCTCCAACCAGACTTTGATGCACCCTTTAATTTTGTTCCCTGGCGCGGTGATTTTACCCGGGGGATCTTTATTACCTCCTATCTGGAATGTGATTGGGAACTGGGAGAAGCGTATAGGCTGTATCATGATTTCTATAAGGAGCATCCCTTTACACATGTCAGCGAAGAAATGATTGATGTCAAACAGATCGTCAATACCAATAAGTGTTTTATACATTTGGAGAAAGTGGAAAACAAGCTCGTTGTCCATTCCGTGGAAGACAACCTTATTAAGGGTGCTTCCGGTCAGGCGGTGCAAAATATGAATCTCATGATGGGATTGGAGGAAACCGCGGGATTGAAGCTGAAGGGAGTGGTTTTTTAAATCTAAAATCTGAACCATGAATCTATACAATGTGTATCCGTTGTTTGATATTACTCCCGTGAAGGGAGAAGGGAGTTATTTATGGGATGCGGAGGGAGTCAGATATTTGGATCTGTACGGCGGCCATGCCGTGATCTCTATCGGGCACACTCATCCACATTATGTTGAAAGGATTTCTGACCAGCTACATAAGATCGGATTTTATTCCAACTCGGTGCAGAACCCGCTGCAAAGTACCCTGAGCAGGAAACTGGGAACGTTGAGCGGATATCGGGATTACCAGTTATTTCTATGCAACTCGGGGGCCGAGGCCAATGAAAATGCCCTTAAACTGGCCTCTTTTGTAACAGGCAGGAAAAAGGTGATTGCGTTTAAAAAGGCATTTCATGGCAGAACCTCCGGCGCGGTTGCCGCTACCGATAATCCTAAAATCGTATCTCCGTTTAATTCCGGACATGAGGTCATCTTTTTACCGTTAAATGATATTGAAGCTGTAGAAAATGCTGTTGATGAGCAGGTGGCGGCTGTCATTATAGAAGGCATTCAGGGCGTAGGCGGTATCCAGGTTCCGGGAGTCCCTTTCCTCCGCTTTTTAAAGAAAAAGTGTGAGGAAACAGGGGCCAGATTGATACTGGACGAGGTGCAGTCTGGTTATGGAAGAAGCGGGAAATTCTTTGCACACCAGTATGCAGGAATCCGACCCGATTTGATCACTACCGCTAAGGGAATGGGTAATGGATTCCCGATAGGAGGCGTCTTGATTCACCCTTCTATCCGGCCCTGGGCAGGACAATTGGGGACTACCTTTGGCGGTAATTATCTGGCATGTGCCGCCGGCCTTGCTGTTTTGGAAGTGATTGAAGAAGAAAGCCTGATACAAAATGCGGAAGCAATCGGGACCTATTTGATAGAGCATTTGCAACGGTTTCCGCAAGTTGAGGAAGTGCGGGGTATAGGTCTAATGATAGGTTTAGATATACCTGAAACGTTATCTTCTTTAAGAAAAGACCTGTTATATAAACATAAGATATTTACCGGCGCTGCCGGACAGACCACCATTCGTCTGCTGCCTGCTTTGAATTTAAAGAAGCAGGAAGCGGACCGTTTCCTGGATGCCTTTGAAAATGCGGTTAAAGGAGTATAAGTATCGGAGAATAAGAATAGATCATAGCTGTGGAGCGCCCTGTTGTTTGATTTTCTCTGCTCCTTTAGCTAAAATGTCGAAGGCCATTTCGGCCATCTTGTTTTTTGTATCCAGGGTGGGATTGATTTCAGTTAATTCAAAACAACATACTCTCGGATCCTGTAGTAGTGTAACGATCAATTGTTCCGCCTCCTCTTTCCATAACCCCTCTTTAACCGGGGTTCCCGTTCCGGTGGATAAATTAGGATCGAGACTGTCCACGTCAAAGGACAGGTAAATCAGATCACAGGTCCCGAGCTTTTCAAGCGTTTGTCTGGCTATGGATGGGGCTCCTTTTTTACGTACTTCTTTGACCGTTATTGTATG
>CAYZGR010000023.1:12089-23919 GCA_964478125.1 uncultured Chitinophagaceae bacterium
GATTTTATTCCCGCAATGGTTGCCCCTGCGCTGGCATGGTCACCGGATAAGATGAGCGGATACTGGCCTTTTTTTAATGTTTCGGTAACTTTCCTGCTTAAACGGTTGTATATTTTTACCATACCTTCTATATATCGGGCATGATTAAATTTTACCGGATGATATAACAATTTGTTTTCATTGGGAATTTCTTCCGTTTCATGATGATAGAAAAAAAGGTTCCCGACATTTAGAGCAGCCGTTTTTAAAGCCTCTATTCCCAGACTGGCTCCTCTGGTCCCTGCTCCTATTTCCGACCTGATCTCTAAAATCTTTATTTCTCCCATATATAAGATTTTAATAGGGGAGCAAACCTAATGATTTTAAAAATGTACCCAAAAGTTGCCTTATTCCTGAAAATAGGAATAATTCCTACCTTTATTAGAGTTTATTTAATAAATAGATATTATAGGTATGGATAATTGAATAAATTAAATAAAAGATGTATTTTTTAGAATTTATTAAATATATACCTTTGCTACTCTTATTATATGTACGTTTGTAAAAGATCATAAAAAACCTTTTGGTATGAATTTTCAATTGTCTGAAGAGCAGAAAATGATTCGTCAGGCTGCCCGGGAGTTTGCCGAGAAGGAGTTACTTCCCGGGGTGATTGAACGTGATGAGAAAAAACAATTTCCCAGGGAGCAGATTGATAAATTGGGCGATCTGGGCTTTATGGGAATTATGGTGGATGAGAAATATGGAGGTGCGGGCCTTGACAATATATCCTACGTGCTTGCCATGGAAGAAATATCAAAAATAGATGCCTCCTGTTCCGTCTCCATGAGCGTCAATAATTCGTTGGTCTGTTGGGGAGTCCAGAAATATGGTTCAGAAGAACAAAAACAGAAATATCTTTCGGGACTGGCTACGGGAAAAACGCTGGGGGCTTTCTTATTGAGTGAACCCGAAGCCGGGTCGGATGCTACTTCCCAACATACAACGGCAGAAGACAAGGGCGACTATTATCTGTTAAACGGGACAAAGAACTGGATTACAAATGGTAGTTCTGCTTCCATTTATCTCGTTATGGCCCAGACACATCCCAAGAAAGGCAGTCATGGAATCAATACACTTATCGTGGAAAAATCTTGGCCCGGGGTAACCGTGGGACCTAAAGAAAATAAGATGGGCATCCGGGCAAGCGATACATGCAGTATACAATTTCAAGATGTAAAAGTTCCGAAGAAGAACCGCATTGGTGCAGATGGTTTCGGGTTTACCTTTGCCATGAAAACCCTGGATGGAGGGCGGATCGGCATTGCCGCCCAGGCGCTGGGTATTGCTGCAGGCGCCTATGAGCGCGCCTTAAATTATTCTAAAGAAAGAAAGGCTTTTGGGAAGGAAATTTGCCATCTTCAGGCCATACAATTTAAATTGGCCGATATGGCAACACGTATAGATGCGACACGTATGCTGGTATGGAAAGCCGCATGGCGTAAAGATCAGGGGATGGATTATAGTTTATATAGCTCCATGGCTAAGCTTTTTGCATCTGAAACGGCTATGTGGGTAACAACAGAAGCTGTTCAGATACATGGAGGGTATGGATACGTTAAGGAATATCATGTGGAAAGGCTGATGCGCGATGCCAAGATAACGCAGATATATGAAGGCACCAGTGAAATTCAACGCCTGGTGATCAGCAGAAGCGTTTTGAGGCAGTAGCAGTAGGCAGTGGACTAAACACTTTAATTTAGAAACTCAAATACAGATATAAAACCCTCCTTTACAAATCCGGAGGCAATAAAAAAGGATATTATCCCATTGACCATTAACCATTGACTATTAACCTTCAAATCCCATGTCCATTTATATTGACAATTATAAAAAGATAAAACAGGAGCTCTCCTCATATAATGCTCACTTGGTGGCGGTATCAAAGACGAAGCCGGCAGAAGATATTATGGCTTTATATAAGGCGGGACAGCGGGCTTTTGGTGAAAACTATGTTCAGGAATTGGTGCGGAAACAGGAAGACCTGCCAAAAGACATACAATGGCACTTTATTGGTCATTTGCAGCGGAATAAAGTGAAATATATTGCTCCTTTTGTGAATATGATCCATGGGGTGGACAAACTCAAGTTGTTAAAAGAAATTAATAAACAGGCAACGAAAACAAGACGCGTGATTGACTGCCTACTTCAGGTTCATATCGCCCATGAAGAAACTAAATTTGGTCTGGATGAGCAAGAACTCTTTACTTTATTAAAAAGCGTGATAGAACAACCGGATGCCTTCACCCATGTCCGCTTGTGCGGTCTCATGGGAATGGCGACAAATACTCCGGATCGGCAGCAGGTGAGAAAAGAATTTCATACCCTGAAAGAACTTTTAGAAAAAGTGAATGCAGAATTTAAGAAAGAGCTTAAAGACTTTTCTGCTTTATCCATGGGCATGAGCAGTGACTACAAGCTGGCGTTGGAAGAAGGGAGCACGCTCATCCGCGTAGGAAGTTTGTTATTTGGCGCCAGGGAATATCCCAATGCCGGATAAGTATATTTATTTTTTCCAGACATTGGTGATGGGGCTGGCCGCTATGGAGCCGGATTTTGCCAGGTCATACATTCCTTCTATTGTGCGTAATACATTATAATGATTAATGGAATCGCTGTATTCGCCGGGTTGTACCATCTGACCTACAAAAATAGTGGGTATCCTGTTTTTCGGGGTAAAATCATCTTCATCAAAGGTGAAAATGAACAGGCTGTTGTGCGTCTTTGCCCATTCGATATATTCTCCCAGGTTATTTTTTAACCAGGTATCTGCCCTTGTGATCATAGTGGAATCCGAGGAATTGTTGTGCATATCGTGATCCATATCAGGGATCACGAAAGATACGGTGGGCAATTGATTGAAATCGGCAGGGAAGTCGGACATAGGATGATTAACCGAAACAGGCAATTGATTTACCTGGTTGCCAATCCAGTTTATCCAGGGACAATGTTTTCTGCCATACAAGGAAGAACCATTCAGCTCACTTTTTTTATAATAACAATCCATAAAGGTATCCGCAGGTAGCGTTTGAGCATAACCTGCAAATGTAAGGCCCTTATCCAGAAGGGCGGCGCCGAGGTTTGGACTGGTAAATTGTCTGGTTTCTTTGGCAAGGCACTCGTCTCCTTTTACGCCCTGCAAGTCGCCTGAGAACAGCGCAATATAATTGGGCTGACTGGGATGGGTAACTCCATGTGAATCGGTAAACAAGGCGCCCTGGTTTGCAAGGGTGTCAATATAAGGTGCAAGACTGGAATGAACGATCTGATCAAAGCTGTGGTTTTCTTCTATCACGACAACAATATGGTCGGGTCTTGGGAGACCTTCGGTAGAAATACTATTAGCGGAAGTGTGGTTATTCCCATTGTTATTATTTTGACAACCGAATAACATGGAGGCTATAGATAAAGCCAGAAGAAAAGTCCAAATGGATTTCATAAATAACTCCTTTGAATAAAAGATGACGAATACAAGACGTAAAACGGCCCCAAGGTAGAAAAAAATGAGTTTTTATTCAATTTTTGTCTATTTTGCTCTTTAAAAAATGATAATGCGCACCAGGGTAATCTTAATATGTGCAGTAAGCTTTTTGGCCCTGCAGGGAGAAGCGGGTTGTAGCAATTCCGCCGGCACCGCTCACCAGAATAATATCAAGGATACATTGCCGCCAATGGAGACCCAAAAACCTAACAGAGGATATCCGGCTGCCTTTCCCGGGCAAACCAGAATTCATGGGATAAGGACAAAAACCCCTTTGTCTGTTACGGTAATCAATAGCACGCTCGAAAATCCGTGGGCCATTTGCACCTTACCCGACGGCCGGTTTTTGATCACCAAAAATAAGGGAGGGATGTGTATCGTGAACCAGGAAGGAAAACTTGAGAAAGATATTACCGGGTTCCCAAAGGTGGTTCCTGCAGGCCAGGGGGGAATGCTGGATGTAACCATAGATCCCCGGTTTACAAAGAACAGAATGATCTATTGGGATTATTCTGAGCCAACTTCAAAGGGTAAATTACTGGCCGTAGCAAAAGGCAAGCTTTCTGCTGATGAAACAAAAATTGAGAACGTACAAGTCATTTACCGGGCTACTCCTGCTTATTCGGGAAATTTGCAGTACGGCTCCCGAATTGTATTTGACAGGGATGGAAATTTGTTTGTCAGTACCGGAGAACGATCGGCAAAGGAGATCCGGGTACAGGCGCAGGAATTAAATTCCGCATTGGGAAAGATTATCCATATTACAACAGAAGGAAAACCGGTTGCGGGAGGGCCTTTTGCTCAGGTACCTGATGCGCGACCGGAGATTTTTGCCTATGGTTTGCGTAACCCGGAAGGGCTGGCCCTGAATCCGCAGACTGGAGTACTTTGGGAAGCAGAATTCGGCCCCCATGGGGGAGATGAAGTGAACATTATTCGTGCCGGAAAGAATTACGGTTGGCCCGTTATAACTTATGGTGAGGAATATAACGGAGATAAGGTAGGGGCGGGGATTCAGCAAAAGAAGGGGATGGAACAACCTGTTTATTATTGGGATCCCAGTGTATCGCCGTCAGGCATTACCTTTTACAATAGTGATGAGATACCTGAATGGAATGGCAATTTATTCCTGGGGTGCCTGAGTGGTTCCAAGATCATCCGGCTGGCTATAAAAGACGATAAAGTAGTAGGAGAAGAATGGTTATTAGGAGATAAAAATGAACGTTTTCGTGCAATCACCGAAGGTAAAGACGGTGCTTTGTATACTGTAACAGATAGTGGTAAATTATATAGGATTGGGAAAAAACAGGAATAATCCCTGTTTATTCGCTTGATACACAACGGAATCCCAGGTTCTCCAGGCCGGAATCAGGTGAACTCATCATGCGGGAAGTAACCCGATAACCTTTACAATAGGATTTATTGCACATGAAAGACCCGCCCCGGATGACCCGCATAGGAACTGTTGGAGACATGGGGTCATTGCTGCGTGAGGGCCCTTTCGGATTTTCAGTTAGGTGGCCAGCCAATGTTTTATAATAGGCGGCATCATACCAGTCGCTACACCATTCCCAAACGTTCCCGGCCATGTCATATAAATGATATCCGTTAGGTGTAAAAGACATCACGGGTGCCAACGTATTGTAACCATCCCAATCCGTATTTGTGTTGGGAAAATGTCCTTGCCAGGTATTGGCCTTTGGTTTTCCCGCTTCCGGATTTTCATCTCCCCAGGGATACTTCTTTGCCTTTAGACCACCGCGGGCTGCGTACTCCCACTCGGCTTCCGTCGGCAATCTTTTACCGGCCCATTTGGCATAGGCATTGGCATCCTCCCACGATATCTGTACGACAGGATATTGGTCTTTTCCCTGGATGGAACTACCGGGTCCCTTGGGATGGCGCCAGTCTGCCCCCGGCGTCCATTTCCACCAGCGCGCCGGATTGTTTAGCGGTACGGCGTGATCAGGAGGGGAAAATACCAGGGCGCCGGGAACCAAGAGGCTGTCCGGGGGCTTTGGCGTTCCTGCCGGCAATTGTTTTCTCATTTCGTTCCAGTCGGGTTTACGTTCGGCCACGGTTACATAGCCTGTGGCTTCAATAAATCTTTTAAACTGGGCATTCGTAACTTCATGCGCGTCGATCCAGAAACTATTTACTTTTACTTCATGTGCCGGATATTCATCCGGCCGGCCTTCTTCATCTGTGGCGCCCATCAGAAAAGTTCCGCCTTTGATATGGACCATGCCTTTATGAGATACCTTACCCTGATGAATCTCTTTAACCTTTCTGGAGGCCTGTAAGATAAAAGAAGATTTACTTCCCGGACTGCAATAAGAAGGGGTGTCTTCCGTACTTTTCGCTGTTTGGGTATGATTGGACCCCGGATCAGAATGACAGGAACAGGCTGCCAGGATAATCCCCGTAACAAGGATAAGATATGGCTTCAAGAGTTTTTGATACACCCCACAAACCTACACATTTAGATGTTACCGGACAAGGCAATAATCGAATTATCATATCTCCATTTAAAAAAGGGCCCGTATTTAAGAAATATTGAGGATACTTTTCTTCCTTATCTTTCTCCCGTAAGTTAAAAATCAGGTCTCGTTCAGCTGATCAAGGGATAAGAATAAAATCCCTTGATCCGTAAGCTTATAATCTATCCTCTCTTGTTCTTACGGAACACCCAAAGACAGTATTCGGAGACTTTACCGGTTTCTTGTCCCAAAGGAGGGTAAAAGAAAAGCCACTTTTCACTGACGGAAAAAAGTCATGGCAAAGATCCGATGAAAGCCCGGCCCCGTCAGGAGCCAAAGATTGGTAAAATAGAGCCGGATAACCACGATCTTGTGGTCCCGGAGGAATAAAAGAAAAAGCAGTTTTAGAAACCTTAATTGTGAATATACTTACAGCTGATAATCAAATCAAAAGGGCTCAAAAAGTTAGAGATCTTCCTATATTACTTGTCTTTCACTTTTAAACAATAAAAGGCTTAGGTTTATATATATAGGATCTTCGGGAACGCTACTTCTACTAAAATATATTTGGGGTTTAGCCGGTTCTTTTCTTTATCCTATCGGATAAACCCTCCACGGACCTGACAGATACCGGTATTTTCTGATAACCCTGTTTCTGAAATAGTTATCTTTACTTTTCTTTACCGAATATATTGAATTAAATCCTGTTTTATGCGGACCATCTTGTTATTATGTTGCTCTAATATTTTTATGATCATTGCATGGTATGGCCATTTAAAATTCGAGAATGTACCTTTGTGGAAAGTGATCGTCATTAGTTGGGGCATTGCCTTTTTTGAGTACTGTTTTCAGGTGCCTGCCAATCGGATTGGCTTTGAAGAAGGGTTCAATGGTTATCAGCTCAAAATGATCCAGGAGGTGATCACTCTGACGGTATTTACCATATTCGCCGTTGTGTACCTGAAAGAGCCGGTAAGATGGAACTATCTTGCTTCTTTCGTATGTATTCTGGGAGCGGTGTATTTCATGTTTTTGGTGAAAAATTAAAAAGAGACCGGTGTTATGCTCCTTACTTATTTGTTAGATCTCTTGTGTATTACACGACATTAGAGGAAGTCTTTTATACATTCATAAATTCCGGCTTCCGTCCTGTTGAATTACATATCGAAAGGTGTAATAGCGCTGATGAGCTGTTTGGAATTCCGGATCAGCAGGCATCCCCTTATAATAGCTGAGTATTTCCATTTTTACATATTTCCCGTCATTGGTATGGATGATAAAGATGTGTCCCGGTTTAGAAGTGATGATATGGGTCTGTGGATTGTAATTGAACCAATCTGAAAAGACATTTCCATTTTCCGTATCCTGTTTGTAACCCTTTGCAGGCGCCTTTGTAATATCAGGAAGCGTGCTTAGCACAACCTGTCCTTCCACCTTTCCCGGACCGCTCACGCCACTATTCAGGATAATATCTGTACTATGAAATCCAATATCCCATTTGGCGGTGGCAGAATCTTCATGGGGTACAATGCTACTGTCGCTAAACCTGAAGAAAGTATACTGATGGGTTGGATTTCCGATAATGTGGCCATCATGCACATCGCGTGTTACCGGGTCCGCAGGCAGGTCTTTGATAAGCACGACCTTTAAAGGCTCTTTGGGCTCAGGTTTATCTTTGCTGTTTTTAGAGCAAGAGGCTGCAAAAATTACCATTGCTACCGCTACAGTGGCCAAGATGATATTTTTAGTTTTCATTTTATAGGGATTTAAATTTGCTTTTTTACTGATTGCTAAAATCTCTGTTACCATTCTGCTGGATAACATATTTAAAGGAGTAGTAACCCAGCTCCGAAGTTTTATAATTAAGATCTTCGTTCTCCGGCATTCCTTTATAAAGGCTTATAATCTTCATCTTCACGTATTTTCCGTCATTTGTATGAATGATGAGCGTTTCGTTATCTTTTGGAATGATCAGGTGTGTGCCTCCCTGGAAGTCATAATCCTGGAAGTTAGTAAATACATCTCCGGATTCTTCATCCTTTTTATAACCACTTTCGGGAGCTGCCGCAACATCCTCAAATGGATTATTTAGCAGCTGTCCTTCTGCTTTTCCCGGACCGTGGATGCTGCTATTTAAAATGATATCGGTTTTACCAAATATATTAGAACAATAGAATCCGATATCCCACTTTGAAGTAGCGGAATCTTCATGGGGTATGATGGTACTGTCACTGAACCTGAAAAGGATATATTTATTCGTACTATCGGTGATCAGGCGCCCGGTAGTGGTATCAAATTGGACCGGTCCGGCTTTTAAATCTTTAATCAATACGGTATCCAGGGTATTTGCAGGAGTGGGGTTGCTATCTTTATCTTTTGAGCAGGACGCGGTAAAGAGGATACCGGCCGAGATCATTATGAAAAGGGTTACATTTTTAATTTTCATTTTGGTAGATTTTAATATTTATTGAATGAGTGATTCCTTTTGGAAAGGTATAAGGATATACCTGCGTACCATGTTCTTCCGGGTACGTAGGGCAGATGTTCCGGATCCGTATAATTAAACAGGTCTTTTACTCCTGCCTGTACTTTAAACCGGTCCGACCAGAAAGTTTTTTCAGCATTTAGATGAACCAGTGCATAGCCTTTTGCATATTCACTTTTGTCGTCTAAGACCAGATCTCCATTTCGATCAGCAAATCCAAAACGACCGCGGTATATAAGCCGCGTGTTGAATGACCACGAACGAAGATGGTAGTTTATCTTTAAATTGAAAGAATGGCGCGATCTGTTAAACAAGCCGCCATATTCTGACAGGGTTAACCGGGTCGTTTCCAGGGTTTGAGGATCACGGATGAATCTTTTACCTTTTTTGATTTCGTTTACCACGTCTTTATCTCTGGCGATCAGAAACTGGTATCCCGCTCCAATATTCAGTTTGTCGTTGAAGAGCGGAAAGTTCCCGTTTAGTTCCGCTCCTTCGGTAAACACCCGATGAACGTTATAGTAGCTAAACAGAGGTAATCCGTTGATCTTCATAGCCACTACGCGGGTATCAATCAGATCTTTGATGTCATTTCTGAAAAAGTTGACATTCATCTGCCAGCCTCCGGTCGCATTGTAGGATGCTCCCGCATTGTAAGCAATCGAGCTTTCAGGTTTAAGCGCTCCGCTGTGTTTATCGGAAGCTACAAAGACCTTGGCTATCTGCCCTTCTTTCTGCATTTTGAGAAGGCCTTCCTGTATAGCTTTAGTTCCTAATACGGTATAACCTACTATAGCGTTTGAAAAGGCCAGGTACAGCTGTCTGAAATCCGGAGCCTTATATCCCATGCCTATGGATGCCCGTAATTTCCAGTGGCGGTTCAAAAGGTATTGAGCTGCAATTTTAGGGCTTAGTTGGGAATGATAATCCGAAGGCACATCCAGACGCATACCGCTAAGCACATTCCATTTGGCTGTCGGATGCCACTCATGCTGGGCATATAAAAAATAATTGTTTTGATGTTCTCCGGAAGTGTAACGGGAGGCATTCAGATTTTGATATCTAAAGCCCGCGCCAATGGTCAGGATCTGGTTTGAATTTAAGATACTTTCTGATTGCAATTCTTCTTTCCAGATATTCTGAAGAAAAAAAGTGGCGTCATAAGCCGTATCCATCTTTGAATCGTAGAGGTCACTTTGTGTTTTATATTGTGACCAATAGCTCCGGAGCTTTAGTTTCCATTTTGGAGAAAATTTATAGGTAAATACGGGACTTATCCGTTTGTCCTCTACTTTCCCTTTGCCTTTTACGATAATGTACCCTGCCGTGCTGTTGGCCTGATAATTATTTTTTTGTGTTTCGGAAAAGTAATGACCATTGAATTCCACTTTTAGCCCGGGGGTAAGCTGGTAGTGAAGATTTCCTCTAAAGGTATAGTCTGTGTAAGGGTCGACTGTTTGCCCATAAGTGTCAGACATGAGGTCGTATCCGGCTGTGTGATAACGATTGGCCGAGAGAGAAACAGCTCCCTTTTTATGAAGGCCTATGGTCCCGGCGACGGTCTGGTCCAGAGTTTGGTTTGAACCAT
Source organism: uncultured Chitinophagaceae bacterium (assembly GCA_964478125.1). Lineage (GTDB taxonomy): Bacteria > Bacteroidota > Bacteroidia > Chitinophagales > Chitinophagaceae > FW021-bin31. The sequence goes on from CAYZGR010000023.1 coordinate 22,163, forward strand.
ACTGAGAATGCAGCCGCAGTTCATTCGTACTTTCCTTTTGTTTGGTAATGATATTGATCACCCCTGCCAATGCATCGGAACCGTAGAGACTTGAAGAGGGCCCTTTAATGATTTCGATGCGTTGTATGTCATTCACGGAGATACGGGTGAGGTCCAGCGTACCTGCAGTGCGGCCAATTACCGGTTCGCCATTGATGAGAATAAGCGTATATTCAGGATCCATACCCTGCATTTGAACGCCGAAGCCATGATTATTGACGATGGCCATACCGGTTTGCTCCGACAATACTTCATCCAGCCGGCTGGCGCCGGAAGAATGAATCTGTTCCTGTCCGATAATATGAACCGGAATAGGGACGTCGGCCATTTTGCGGTCGCTGCGTGTGGCGGTAACCACCACTTCAGAAAGATCATCTGCCTGAAGGAGGGAATCCTTGGTAACTTGTTGTGCTTTTACACCGAAGCACATGGTAAATAAAATGATGAGTAGAAAAGCACCCCCTTTATGTAAAGACATTCTTATAGACCCTTTTAAACTACCCTTTTCTTTGAGAGGGAAGTTTTTAAACCGCTCGTAAACCGTAATCGTGCAAAGGAAAAGAAAAAACGGATATCCCTTCGTAAAAGAAGGTAATTAAATTGTCAAAAAAGAGAAGCGAGCCGGCCTGTTTATAAGGCCAGGATCGTTCGGAAAGAACAAGCTGTTGGCGAACTTTACAATTTTATTTGATTCTGCCCTATTATATAAATATTTTTGCCTGGTCTGAGGTGGATCTGAGGAATTGAATACTAATAAAACCTGGCGCTATCAAGTCATCAAATCGTTATATGCTGATCCTGATCCTACTGGGTATCCTGCTTCTCTTCCTGAGATTGGGAAGCATCAGCGTGTATCAGGTTGCGGAGGCCCGGAATGCAGAATGTGCAAGGGAAATGCTGGAACGAAAAGACTGGATCGTACCGGTTTTCAATGGAAAATTACGGACGGATAAACCCGCTTTGGAGTATTTTGCCATGATATCGGCCTATGTTATAGGCGGTGTAAACGAGGCAAGTGCCCGCTTTTTTTCCGCTGTCTGCGGGGTTTTATTGATCATTTTCACATTTCTGATTGCGGGATCTTATTTGGGCCGTAGAGCTGCCTGGTGGGCGGCTCTTGCTTTGCTGGCCTCTGTGCATTTTATTGTTCAGTTTCGACTGGCCACCCCCGATCCTTATCTGATTTTGAGCGATACCCTTGCCTTATATTGTTTTGTCAAAGGATGGACCACCGGAAAATGGAAGTGGTGGGCTCTTATGTATGTCCTGTTGGGCTTGGCTATATTAGCAAAAGGTCCTGTAGGGTTGCTTTTACCGGGACTGATCATATTGGCGTTTTTGATCCTGAAAAGGAGTTTTAATTGGAAAACGATACGAGAGTTACGCCCCTGGTGGGGTATTTTGCTGGTATTGGCATTCTCGGTTCCCTGGTATGTTTTAGTGCATATTAAAACGGACGGAGAATGGACCAGAGGTTTCTTTTTGAAACATAATATAGATCGCTTTAGTGGTGAAATGGGCGGACATGGGGGGATTTTTCTGCTGACTTTTTTATTTGTTTTTGTTGGAATGTTGCCTTTTTCTGTTTTTATAATACAAGCTTTAAAACATACCTGGAAGCGAATGAAACAAAATGACCTATTGTTGTTGTCTTTTATCTCTTTCGTATGCATTGTGACGTTTTATGCGGCTTCAAGGACCAAACTGATTAATTATAC
>CAYZGR010000023.1:24019-38301 GCA_964478125.1 uncultured Chitinophagaceae bacterium
ACAGTTGGGATGGATTGCCTGGTTTTTTATCTTTTTTCCTATGGGTGCTCTATCGGCTTTTTATTTCTTTTACCGAAAACAATATACCAAAAGTGTATACCTGGTCGCGGGGAGCTTTATTTTAAGCACCTTACTGATTTTTGCATATCCTTACCCTTTACTCGATGCACAAACACCAATGAGAAAGGCACAGCCTTTATTGTATAAAGACAGGCCTATTGTTGTCTGGAAGAAATTTAATGATGCCTTCGTGTTTTATGCAAGACATCCCATCCCCGTATTGAATGATACTGCAGCTTTGGATCTATTTTTAAGAGAACACCGGGATGTTCTGGTGATCAGTGATACTAAAAATCAAGAATTACTTAAAAACAGAGATGATCTGGAACTGATCAGAAAGGACCGTGAGATCTTTAATTCTCATACATCAAGAATATACCGGCAAAAAGCAGTTGAACGCCCGATAAAAGAGAAATATTAAATATCCTGCAAATGAAATTATCCATTGTCATTACTTTATATAATGAAGAGGAAAATATAGCGCCTTTATTAGGCAGGATAAGAGGAGCCATGGAGGGGTATGATTATGAACTGGTGCTTGTCGATGATGGTTCCGGCGATCACACGGTCTCCCAAGTGAAGAAAAATGCTTATGATAAGGTAAAGCTGATCGTGCTAAATAAAAACTATGGGCAAACTACGGCAATGGCGGCCGGTATACGGGAGGCAAAGGGTGAATATATTGTAACTATGGACGGGGACCTGCAAAATGATCCACAGGATATTCCCGGTCTTTTGGAGAAAGCTGAAGCGGAGGAATGGGATGTGGTTGCCGGTCAGCGTCTGAACAGGCAGGATGGCTTCCTTTTGCGAAAAATTCCAAGCCGTATTGCAAACGCGCTTATTCGGGTCATGACGAATGTGCGGCTTCATGATTACGGCTGTACGTTGAAAATATTTCGGCAAGACATTGCAAAAGATCTGGGTCTCTATGGCGAACTGCATCGTTTTATACCTGTATTGGCTGCCATGCAGGGGGCCAGGATGACCGAGGTAGGCGTCCATCATCATGCCCGTGTGCACGGGGAATCCAAATATGGCCTCGGCCGTACGCTTAAGGTGGTCAGCGATCTGTTGTTTATTGTCTTTTTTCAAAAATACTTTCAACGCCCCATGCATCTTCTGGGCCCTCCGGGAATCGTCTTTTTTTTGGCAGGCGTGATGATTAATATTTATTTGCTGATCGTAAAGCTTGGCGGAGAACGAATAGGCGACCGGCCGTTGCTTATATTGGGATTAATTCTGTTGCTCGGAGGACTTCAGATTATCCTGTTTGGATTTTTGGCGGAGATCCTGATGCGGATATATTACGAATCGCAATCTAAGCGAAATTATAAGATCAAGCGGATTTTTGATGGTGATTATTTTTCATCCCGATGAAAACATGGCTAAAATGGATACTTCGGATCGGCCTTTCCGGCCTTGCTTTATATTTTATTTTTAATAAAGTAAGCTGGCAACAGACGTCGAAACTTTTGCTTTCTTCCAATATCGGGTGGCTGCTTCTTGCGTTTCTATTTTTTAATGCATCACAATTTTTGAGCGCCCGCAGGCTCTTGTATTTTTATGACGCCCTCCATGTTCCGTTGCACTATTGGTTAAACCTGAGGTTATATTACAAGGGGATGTTTTATAACTTATTTCTACCGGGCGGTATAGGGGGAGACGGCTATAAGATTCATTTTTTATATAAGTCTTTTCATACTCCTGTAAAAAAGCTGGTAACGGCTACACTGATGGATCGCCTTAACGGGTTGGTTGTGTTGGTTTTTTTGATCGTCATATTGGCAGGCGGCGGCATGCTTCCCGCAAAGGTTTTGCCTTTCCCCTCCTGGTGGCTTATCATTGCTTATTTCTTATTACTCTTTTTAGGGGTCTTGATTTCCAACAAGTTCTTTCCGGTCTATGGGTCCATAATTTTCAAGGCCGGCCGGCTGTCTTTCGGTATACAGGTATTGCAATTGATTTGTGTATGGTGCATTATGAATGCCCTGCATATACAGGGTGATCTGTTGGCTTATTTTTTATTATTTCTGCTCAGCTCAGTCGCGGCAATCATTCCTTTTACAGTTGGGGGAGCTGGAGCCAGAGAGATCGTTTTTTTAGCCGGCGCTCCCCTTCTGGGAGTCATATCGACGGAATCCATTGCTATCAGTCTTTTGTTTTTTATAATTTCTGCTGTCAGTTCCCTTTTGGGCATTCCTATTAACCTGAACAGGCTGGATTCCGATTAAATTTGGTATTTTTAACCTATGAAAAGGCTTCTTTATCTCATTGGGTTTATCTTAATCGCGGTCTGTACTTCCTGCTCACATTATCTTTACCCGCTTGGTAAAATAGCCAGGCGCTCTTACAAAGACAACCTCAGGGAGATGAAGAAAGAATATTCAGATTTTGTCGCCGTAAAGCTGCCGGTTGATTCCCTTCATGCAAAACAATGGACGGCCCCCTCTCCCAATTTTGATATACGAACTCCTAATTTGGTAGTCATTCACCATACGGCGGAAGAAAGCTGCCGGCAATCTTTGAGAACCCTGACGGATCCGGATAGGAAAGGCAGGGTAAGCGCCCATTACCTAATTTGCAAAGACGGGTCGGTTTATCGCCTCGTAAACGAATCTTATCGTGCCTGGCAGGCAGGCGTTTCCAGATGGGGAAATATGAGGAATATCAATTCTTTATCCCTGGGCATTGAACTGGACAATAATGGTCATGAACCTTTTTCAGGACCGCTTATTCATTCGCTTTTGATCTTGCTCAAGTCCATTCAGTCCAGATATCATATTCCTACCGGGAATTTTGTCGGCCATGCAGACATTGCTCCCAGGCGTAAGGTGGATCCCAGTGTTTATTTCCCATGGGAAACACTGGCACGCCATGGTTTTGGATATCAGGTGGATCGTATGCTTCCGGCTGTCCCCAAGGGCTTTAATCCCATGGCTGCTTTACGATTGATAGGTTATGATATCCGGGACAGCATTGCGGCGGTGGTTGCTTTTAAGCGCCATTATATACAAACAAATATTACCCCGGAGCTGAGGCCGTTTGATGAACGGGTGTTGTATGATGTTTATTTGAAGAGCCTTCATTACGAAGATTAAGATCTTACGCTGTATATTTTCGTTTACGGACGTACTGGAAGATCATTCCAAAAAATAATACCAACAAGGAAGGAATAAGGAAGTTTAATACGGTCCAGGTGTCTTTTTGTTCTTCTACTTTGGCTTTATCCAGCAATCGTAGCGAGAAATCTTTGTCCCGGGCTTGCATGATTCCTGTAGTATCCGTCAGATAAGTCAGACAGTTTTCAAAAAACTGCCTGTTGGCAAAGAGCTGACGTGTATAAGGATCCATCCCCATGGGGAGGGGCCCATCTTTTTTAGATACCTTATTTTTTAAAATATTGGGATCCGATACCGCGATCATTTTAGTAGTTTTACTTTCCGCACGAAAGCTTTTCCCTGAATTTAATTTGATTTTCATTTGTTCCGTAGCATTGAGCCTGTTTTTGAATGCGGAGGGGAATCTTCCCTCCAGGAGGACTGCCACCGCAAGGTGACGTTCTTTAAAGGCTTCGGGCCGGGGTTTTATTTTTACATCTTCCAGTGAGATACGGGAAGGAGTGGCTATCGAACGGCTGTGAGCAGAGGTGGCCAGCAGGATACTCTTCTTTATACCTGGTGATTTTATCGTATCAATAGAGCCCGGAAAGGCGCTTAGAACCAGATCCAGGTTGTTGGTGACCGGATTTCCCGTAGCAGGCGTTAACAAAGGTTCGTATATCCAGGGCAATCGTTGGATCTGTGGCTTATTTCCAATATGTCCCACGGTAACGGGGATAGAGAAACATTGTAAATCCTGCAAAATATTTGAATTTATTCGCAGTCCGTAGGTAAATAAAAGGTTGTCAAGATTGAGTCCTTTATCGAAGGCGAGAAAAGAAGTTTGTTGTTGGAGGCTGTCCATAGAGGCCTGAACCGAATGTAACACCCATAATATTTTGCCGCCCTGCATGAGATATTGATCCAGTTTGAGTTTTTCTTCTTTGGTAAATGGGATAGAGGGGTCCAGAAGGACAATGGCCTCGAAAGAAAGCGGGATGGACCTTGCGGCTTTTAGATTTAGCGTATCAAATCGATAGTTTTGATCCATTAGCGTCAATGCATCATATACGGAAGGATCCAGGGCTTCTCCATTCCCGAGGAGGTAGGCTATTTGCGGCGGCTTCTCTTGTGCAAGTAAGGTAATGGCATGTGCAAAGTTGTATTCCAATAATGCAGTAGAATGATTGAGGGATTGCTCCGGGCTGCTGCCGGGTTGCGGTTGTAATAAATTGATCCCCAGCTTATGTCCATTATAGTCCATTAAAGCCGCGGGGAAGAGAAGTTGCAAGGACAGTCCTTCCGACGCATTCTGTTGCGCCTGAACATTGTACGGCCGGATGCCCATAGCGGCCAGCGAATCCAGTACCTTCGCTTTGGCAGAATCCGGGATACCAGCTAAAGGATTGATAAATTCGTACTGCAACCGTCCGCCCGAATACCGGCGAAAATCCTCTAAAAGGCCTTTAATTGCGGCGGCAAAATGTCTGAATCCCGCCGGCAAATGGTCTCCCCTTAAATATACTTTCACTTTAACGGGGCCTTTCAGTTCCTTTAAAAGCTTCCTGGTAGGGGCGGTAAGTGTAAAACGACGGTCCTGAGTCAGATCAATCCGATACGTGATCCCTGAGAAAAAGATATTAACAACTACTAATGCAATGATAAACAAAAGTAGATTCCGGATCTGTTTTCTTTTTATAATAGCCCCTTTATTCATTCAGTATTCCCATTTCCTTTTATCCAGAGATATCTTTGTTAGATATAAAAACAACCCGCTCATACTTAAAAAATAAATGAGATCCCGGATATCTATCACGCCCCTTGCCATAGAAAGATAATGATATTGAATACCCAGTAGTTGTAAATAGTAATCTGCCCCTCCGCTGAAGACGGATATCCGGCTCAGCGCGCTAAATCCGTTGTAAAACATAAAGCAAAGGAACACACTGAGCAGGAAAGTGACTACCGTGTTTTTACTTAAGGAAGAACACCATGTACCTATGGCAGTGAATATACACCCCAGGAAAAACAATCCGATGTAAGAACCTGCTATTGCCCCTGTATCCACATCTGTAGGGGAGACAGCCAATGCACGGATCGTAAAATAATAGGTAAGGGTGGGAATAAGAGAAAATAATAATAAAAAGATACCCGAGAGATATTTTCCGATGATGATCTGGTATTCGGTCACCGGAACCGTTAACAGGATCTCCATGGAACCTCCCCGCCATTCATCTGAAAACAAACGCATGGTGATGGCCGGAATAAGCAACAGGAATACCCAGGGAGCTATATTAAAAAGAGGCTGTAACGTGGCATAACCGTTGTTGAAAATATTGCTGTCGGGAAAAATAAAAAGAAATAGGCCATTTATGGCAAGGAACAACAAAATACTCAGGTAGCCTGTTGCACTGCTAAAAAACTGGCTGACTTCCTTTTTGAACAAAACTCCCATTGTGCAAATATAGGGATCAGTTGGCAGTTTGCAGGTATGGCTGTTCAGGATCAGCCGGTCCTGACTTGATGCGGAGTCAGGGATGAGCTGCTAATTGCCTTTTGTAAAGCTGAATGGTATTTTCCAGACCATAGTAAAGTGCGTCACAGATCAGCGCATGCCCTATGGAAGTCTCTTTGATCTGAGGAATAGCTTCTTTAAGAAAATGCAAGTTGTCCAGATTCAGGTCGTGACCTGCATTGATGTCAAGTCCTGCTTCCGTAGCGGCCCGGGCTGTGGCGACGTAGGTAGCCTCAAAATGCGTGTTTCTGTAAGCCGCATCCTCCCGGATTTGTTCAAAATGGGCGGCATAAGGACCGGTATAAAGTTCAATACGATCTGCTTCTGTCGCTCTCGCACTTTCCACCAGATGGGGGTCGGCATTTAGGAAGAGGCTTACACGAATGGCCCGGGAATGGAGCCTTTGAACAATTTCTGTAAGAAAATCCCTGTGTTTAATCGTGTCCCAGCCGGTATTTGAAGTGAGGGTATCCGGCGGATCGGGTACCAAGGTACATTGGTCGGGCCGGATCTGCATGACCAATTCCAGAAAGTTGGCAGAGGGGTATCCTTCTATATTAAACTCTGTGGCAAGCACGGATTTCAGGTCATACACATCCTGATAGCGAATATGTCGTTCATCGGGCCTGGGATGGACGGTAATTCCATCGGCGCCAAAACGTACGCAATCCTCTGCCACTTGGACCAGATCGGGAAGATTGCCCCCACGTGCATTACGCAGGGTGGCGATCTTATTGATATTTACTGAAAGCTTGGTGGTAGCTGACATAAAAAATTCTTAATTAATACCTGTAATATTCCGGCTTATAAGGCCCTTCTTTGGGTATGCCCAGATATTCGGCCTGAGCATCATTCAATTCGTCCAGCTCTACGCCGATTTTTTTCAGATGCAGCCGTGCTACCTTTTCATCCAGATGTTTGGGCAGGGTATATACCTTGTTTTCATATTGGTCCGAATGATTCCAAAGCTCGATCTGGGCCAGTACCTGATTAGTAAAGGAGTTACTCATCACAAAAGAAGGATGCCCTGTAGCACAACCCAGGTTGACCAGGCGGCCTTCCGCCAGCAGAAGGATGTCCTTTCCGTCAATGGTGTATTTATCTACCTGAGGCTTGATCTCTACCTTGGTATCTCCATAGTTTTTATTCAGCCAGTCCACATCAATTTCGATATCAAAATGACCGATATTGCATACAATGGTTTTGTCTTTCATCAGGCGAAAATGCTTTTCCGTAAGAATATCGCGACAGCCGGTGGTGGTTACCACGATGTCGGCTTCCCGGACGGCATTCTCCATCTTTTTTACTTCAAAACCTTCCATCGCGGCCTGCAAGGCGCAAATGGGATCAATTTCGGTCACAATGACGCGGGCGCCCGCACCACGCAGAGATTGGGCAGAACCTTTGCCCACGTCTCCATAGCCTCCCACTACGGCAACTTTCCCTGCAAGCATCACGTCGGTAGCCCGGCGAATGGCATCTACCAGGCTTTCACGGCAGCCATATTTGTTGTCGAACTTCGATTTGGTTACAGAATCGTTGATGTTGATAGCCGGTAAGGCAAGCGTTCCTTTACGCTCTCTTTCATATAAACGATGTACGCCCGTAGTTGTCTCTTCGCTCAATCCTTTGATCCCTTTGACCAGTTCAGGATATTTATCCAATACCATATTGGTCAGGTCGCCGCCATCGTCCAAGATCATGTTCAGGGGCCGGTCTTCATTGCCAAAAAATAGGGTTTGTTCAATACACCAGTCGAATTCCTCCGCCGTTTCTCCTTTCCAGGCAAAAACAGGGACGCCGGTAGCTGCAATAGCGGCAGCGGCATGATCCTGGGTGGAAAAGATATTACAGGAACTCCAGCGTACCTCTGCGCCCAGCGCCGTCAAAGTCTCGATCAGCACCGCCGTTTGAATGGTCATGTGCAGGCAACCGGCAATACGGGCGCCTTTTAAGGGCTTACGTTCTCCAAATTCTTCTCTCAATGACATCAGCCCCGGCATCTCTGCTTCGGCCAGTTCGATCTCCAGACGTCCCCATTTGGCTAATTCAATATCTTTTACTTTGTAAGGAAGACTGAAATCAATTTTTGAAAGTGTGGTTGCGGACATAATTCTATTTTTATAAATTATTTATCGTAATGAATGACGAACAAAATTACAAATTATGGGATGATTTACCAGTAAATAGATTATATTTAGGATTTTATTCTAAAAAATGGTTCTACCATAGAGATATATGTAGATAATACTTGAGAATTTGTATTAAAAAAGAAGATATGGCCAAAGAAAAAGAGTTGAAAATCGTTTTGGATGATAAGGATAAAACCATTTTGCAGTTGTTGCAGAAGAATGCCAAAACCACGATAAAGGAGATCGGTAGGGCGGCCCATCTGAGCCCGACCCCTGTGCATGAGCGCATTCGGCGGATGGAAGCCGCCGGAGTGATCCGGCAATATGTGGCGTTGCTTGATCCGGTCGCTATAGGAAAAGGGTTGATGGTCATCTGTTATGTTTCCTTAAAAGAGCACAGCAGAACGGCGGGATCCCGTTTTATCGCGGCTATTGATCAAATGGAGGAGGTGACAGAATGTTATAGTATTTCCGGTCAATTTGATTTTATGCTAAAAGTAGTTGAAAGAGATATGGAAGCTTATTACGATTTTCATGTAAATCGTTTGAGCCGTATTGAAAATATTGAACATGTTCAAAGTACTTTTATCATGGGCATTATCAAACAAACGCACCGCCTGATCTAAAGGATTAAACGGTACGCCCATTATTCCAATTCTTATTCTTCATCCATCAGTTTATCCAGGGCCGTATCGTACGGAACTTTCCATTCTTCAATATTTCCCCAGTTTTCTTTATCAATTTCTATGATCCCGGCGGTTACTTCTCCCAATCGCTCGTAAACCATTCCGCTCAGTAATTTTTCAAACATTGCACATTTTCCGCTTTCCACGGAAACCGCCACACGGCTTTGTGCTTCGCCGAACAGGAAAGCGTCTTTGCGGATCGATTTATCCGTTTGGATCCGGAATCCGAGGTTATCCGGCATGGCGCTTTCCAGAAGGGTAATAAACAGACCGCCATCGCTCAGGTCATGTGCAGAGCGGATCACCTCGCCTTTTATAAGGGTTTTCAGTATTTCCTGCAAGGCGAATTCTTCTTCCATATTGAAATGTGGAGCGGGGCTGTAAGTTATGCCCTGAATTTTACTTAAATATTCGGAACAGGCTATATCCGCACGGCTCTGTCCGATGAGATAGATGGTATCTCCTTCCTCTTTGAAATTAAGGGTCATCTTTTTTGAAGGATCATCGAGAATGCCCACCATCCCGATCACGGGAGTGGGATATATGGGTCCGCTTGGGGATTGATTGTAAAAGCTTACGTTCCCTCCCGTTACGGGCGTATTAAACCGTTTACAAGCCTCGCCCATTCCCTTCACTGCTTCCGTAAACTGATAGTAAACTTCCGGATTATATGGATTACCGAAGTTCAGACAATTGGTTATGGCTACCGGTTCTCCGCCGGTGCATACAATATTTCGTGCAGCCTCGGCTACTGCTATCATTGCCCCTTTATAGGGATCTGCAAATACATAGCGCCCGTTACAGTCCGTTGTCATGGCCAGGGCTTTCTTTTCTCCTTTTATCAGGGAGACGGCGGCATCAGAGGGACTGTTTGTAGAGGCATTGGCTGCGCCTACCATGCTGTCATACTGAGTATATATCCATTCTTTGGAAGCAATATTGAGGGAGGAGGTCAATTTACGGGCTACTGCTTTTAAATTCTTGGGGATGGCTATTTGCCGGGGAGAAAAAGCCTTTATTCTTTCAAAATATTGAGGTATGGCGGTTTCACGCTGATAAACCGGAGCTCCTCCGCCCAAAACCAGGCTGGATGCGGGTACGTTTGCTTCAAGCTTTCCGTTCAGATAAAATTGAAGGTTGGGTTCCCGGGTCACTGTTCCGATCTGCACACAATTTAAATCCCATTTTTCAAAAATGCGCAGAACTTCTGCCTCGCGGCCTTTTTTAACAACAATGAGCATACGTTCCTGACTTTCGCTCAACAACATTTCCCAGGCCTTCATTCCTTGCTGGCGGGTCGGTACTTTTTCCAGATCAATGCGCATACCGGATTCTCCTTTCGCGCTCATTTCCGCCGACGAACAGGTGATGCCGGCAGCACCCATATCCTGCATCCCAATCAGGGCTCCTGTCGGGATCACTTCAAGGCAGGCTTCCAGCAATTTTTTTTCCTGGAATGGGTCTCCTACCTGAACTGCAGGCAGATCTTCTGCACTGTCTTCATTAATATTGGCCGAGGCGAAGGAAGCTCCCCCCATACCATCTTTGCCCGTATCAGAGCCTACGATAAAAACAGGGTTGTCCGTCCCGTATGAAGTGGCGGAAACGGTCTGTCCCACTTTTACCACGCCTACACTCATGGCGTTCACCAGCGGATTGGTATTGTAACAATCTTCAAAGTATACTTCTCCACCCACTGTAGGTACGCCAAAGCAGTTGCCATAATGACCAATTCCTTTTACAATTCCCCTTAGCAGATGCTTGGTTTTGGGATCAGATGCTTTGCCAAACCGCAAGCTGTTTAAAGCGGCGATGGGCCGGGCCCCCATGGTGAAAATATCCCGATGGATGCCTCCTACGCCGGTTGCGGCTCCCTGAAAAGGTTCGATGGCAGAGGGATGGTTATGTGACTCAATCTTAAAGACGCAGGCCATGCCGTCTCCTATATCCACCAGGCCGGCATTTTCTTCGCCGGCTTTTACCAGTAGCCGCCCGCCCTCACGAGGAAGGGTTTTCAACCAGGCAATTGAGTTTTTGTAGCTGCAATGTTCACTCCACATAACAGAATACATACTGAGCTCCGTGAAATTGGGGATGCGGCCCAGAATGTCTTTGATCTTTTCAAACTCTTCAGCGGTCAGTCCCAATTGTAAGGCGGCATCTACGGTCATTTCCATAAATAGTAGGTATTAAATCATTTTCAAGGACGCAAAGTTAGTGGAATTTAAATGATTGTTTTATCTTCCCTATTTTTGCACTTTACTCTTTACTTAAAAAAATAATTTTGAGCAGCTCACGATATGAGAAACGCGGCGTTTCTGCGGCAAAAGAAGAAGTTCATCGCGCTATCCGCCAGGTAGACAGGGGGCTTTTCCCAAAGGCTTTCTGTAAGATCGTTCCCGATTATCTTGGGGGGGATCCGGATTATTGTAATATCATGCATGCGGATGGCGCGGGTACCAAATCCGCATTGGCATATGCCTACTGGAAAGAGACCGGTGACCCGGATGTTTGGCGCGGTATCGCGCAGGATGCCATCGTAATGAATACGGATGATCTGCTTTGTGTGGGCGTTCTGGATAATATCCTGCTTTCTTCTACTATTGGACGGAATAAAAACAAGATCCCCGGAGAGGTGATCGCCGCTATTATTCAGGGAACCGAGGAAGTATTGGAAGAATTGCGAAGCTATGGGTTGCCGATCTATTCAACAGGGGGGGAAACTGCTGATGTAGGCGATCTGGTCCGTACCCTTATTGTAGATTCCACCGTTACTGCCCGGATGAAGCGGAACCATGTGATCTCTAATGATCATATTCAACCCGGAGATGTCATAGTGGGTTTGGCCTCCTTTGGCCAGGCCTCTTATGAAAAGGCATACAACAGTGGTATGGGAAGCAACGGGCTTACTTCTGCCCGTCATGATGTTTTAAATAAAAGGGTAGGAGTGCGATATCCCGAAACTTTTGATCCGGCTTTGCCGGAAGAAGTAGCCTATTGCGGCTCAAAAACATTAACTGATCCTATCCATGTCCCGGATTTTGGCGCCATTCCCGTAGGGAAACTGATCTTATCACCCACGCGTACTTATGCTCCGATTGTTCGGAAAATATTGGATGCTTTTGCCGGAGAAATTCATGGGATCGTGCATTGTAGCGGGGGGGGGCAAACGAAAGTAATGCATTTTGTGGATAAGGTGCGGGTGATTAAAGATCATCTTTTCGAATTACCTCCGTTATTTCGTCTGATCCGTGAAGAATCCGGCACGGATTGGAAAGAGATGTACCAGGTCTTTAACATGGGCCATCGTATGGAACTATATGTTTCCAGGGATATAGCAGAGGAGATCATTTCCATCTCCCGTTCATTTAAAGTGGAAGCAAGAATAGTAGGCAGGGTAGAAGCGGCAGCGCGGAAAAGGCTGGAAATTCATTCTCCTTTTGGCCGGTTTATATATGAATAGGATTGTTATTTATGGTATTCAGGATAATCTGGACTTTAATGTACCCAATTCTGGCCTGGAATTTGATTTCTCAATATTTTTGGCATTGTAATTTTAAAAAGAACCCACATGAAAAAATATCTTATTCTGTCGGCTGTATTATTTTTTGTTCTTGCTTCCTGTAGAAAGGAGGTCACTAAGGTTATTCATGATACGGATAAACAGGCATCATCCGCTGTCTACACGATTTTGCCTGACAGCTGGGCTGCCAATGACGATAGCACGGCTTTTACTGCATCGCTTGAAGTGCCGGAACTTAATGATGCGATTCTCGACCATGGCGCTGTGGCGGTGTATCTTTCTTTTAATGATGGAAAAGATTACGAAGCCGTCCCGGAAGTATTTAATTACATTAGTTATAATGCGATTCATTATTCCGGCGGGGTAGATATAGAAACGAGAGATATCGAGGGGTATAAAATCTCTCCTCCGGAGGTAAAAATATTAGCTAAAGTTATTCTGATAGATGCAGAAAAACTGGCACTCCATCCGGCTGTTGATTTACAGAACTATAACGAGGTGAAAAGGATCTTCCTTAACAAATAATTATTTTTTTGCCTTTTTGGCTTCTTCCACTACTTGTGCTATTTCATTAGTTTTGAAAGCGCGTTCGGTGGAAAATGCAGCGGCCAGCTTGGTAAAAGAATTGCTGTAATATTTCCTTATCAGCTGCTTTACCTGCTTTTTGGCATATTCTTCTTTTGAAATAAGGGGATAATATTCGTAAGATCTCCCATGTGGTTCATAACTTACAAACCCCTTGTCGTACAGTATAGAAAGAATGGTTGAAACTGTATTGTAATGAGGCCTGGGGGCTTTCATCTTGGCCACAATTTCTTTTACAAGCCCTTGTTTTACTTTCCAAAGGGCCTGCATAACTTCTTCTTCTGCTCGCGTTAATGTCTTCATACCGGTTTAATATTTTTAAACAATAAAAGATAACGATTAACAAATATAAACCAATAATTAAGTATAAAAAAATTAATATCTTAGTATTTGAAAATATTTCTGCTTATTTTTGCTCTGAAGACATCAATTGATCCCTTTAAGCCTCAAAATACTAAAACTAAATAAGTAATGAAAGCAACGAATCAATCGGCACAGGCCGATATTACTCCTGAGAGGGGGCTGCAACTCCTGAAAGAAGGAAACCGGCGCTTTGTTCAGAGCAAACAGGAAAAGCAGGACTTCCATCGGCAAATAGAAGTAACTCGAGAGGGACAGTTCCCTTTTGCCACTATCCTGAGTTGCATTGATTCGCGGGTACCGCTTGAGATGATCTTTGATCAGGGCCTGGGAGATTTGTTCAGTATTCGAATAGCGGGAAATGTAGTGGATGATGATGTCCTGGGCAGCATGGAGTTTGGTGCTAAATTGGCAGGAGCCAAGCTTATTGTAGTGATGGGGCACACTGGATGCGGGGCCGTGAAAGGAGCCTGTAATGATGCAAAGCTGGGAAAGTTAACCGGCCTGCTGGAAAAAATTAAACCGGCTGTGAAACAGGTCGAACCGGGAGGAGCGCCGCAGGAATTTGAGAATCGGGTATCGGAGAAGAATGTAGAATTAAGTCTTTCGGAAATCCGCGGCCGGAGCGAGATATTGCGGACGATGGAAGAAAACGGTGAAATACGCATTATCGGCGCCATGTATGATATAGCTACAGGGGAGGTAAGGTTTTATTAAATGCTCA
Source organism: uncultured Chitinophagaceae bacterium (assembly GCA_964478125.1). Lineage (GTDB taxonomy): Bacteria > Bacteroidota > Bacteroidia > Chitinophagales > Chitinophagaceae > FW021-bin31. Next base: position 37,706 of record CAYZGR010000023.1, read on the forward strand.
TATCTTCTGTAACCTTTGACACAGAATTATGAACCTTTGTAGAGAGACAGAACTCCTAAAATAGGAAAGATCCGGGAAGTAAAAAATCCTTAATACAAAAGAGCATTGAGGATTTTTTAATAAAGCTTTTTAGTAATCAGGCTTTTAAGAGATCATAATTCGCCTCGGCGGCTTTTGTTTTGCTTCTTCCCGTTTTGGGATCGTCAATAGCAAAAGACCACTTTCATACTTAGCCTGAATCTGATCCCCGTCAACTACATCCTTAGGTAACTGAAAAGTGCGCTGAAAAGATTGATAACTGAATTCTTGCCTGCTGTAATTCTCGTTACCTTTTTCCTCATTCTTTCGGGATCTCTCAGATCGGATCGTCAGAAGATTACCATCCAGTGTTATCTGGAAATCCTCTTTTGACATTCCCGGGGCAGCAAGTTCTACCTCAAAATTATCCGCGGTCTCTTTAATATTGACTGCCGGGATTGTTGTTTCGGTTGATGAGAAATTGGGTAACCCGCTGTCAAGAAAATCGGGACTGAAAAAATCATTAAACCAATTGGATAAAGCAGGAAATCCTACGTTACTTCTTCTGATAAGTGCCA
>CAYZGR010000023.1:38401-42079 GCA_964478125.1 uncultured Chitinophagaceae bacterium
TTAAACCAATTGGATAAAGCAGGAAATCCTACGTTACTTCTTCTGATAAGTGCCATAACAACCTCCTTTTTTAAAGTTTAACAATTAATATTTCAATGGAACATACTATAGTAAAAACAACTTAAATGCCAAACTCCTTTATTTTTTCCTCTTACTGACTTTTTGTCATATTTTGCTTGATGCTATTTTTGAGAGTGCTTTTTCAATAGCTGCCATTAGAGTGGTCTTACACTTTGATTTGTTTTATATTCCATTTAAATATCTATTTTATAGATTGATCGAAGGGAGAAACCGGAAAACGGATGTACCCTTTTTAAGGCTTTTTTATTACCTTTATCTACTGAAGTACAAAATGGAACGCAACTTATTAACAGGCATAAAATGCGAATAGAAAGAAGATCATTTATAAAAAATGCACTTATGACAGGAGTGGGCGCCTCATTAATTAGAAAAAGCCCTTTGTCCCGTAAAAGAGCGAATTTTATAACTGGTTCCGAAAATGCTTTAACGTCTTCTTTAAAGCCTAATCCAAAAAATATCATTGTGGCCGGGGCGGGAATAACGGGCCTTTGCTGTGCTTACGAATTGATGAAAAGAGGTCATCATGTCGTTGTTCTGGAGGCCGGCGGCAGGCATGGAGGACATGTGTTTACCGGCAGAGACGGATTATCTGATGGGCTGTATGCCGACTTTGGAGCCGATCACATTACCAGGCCGGGGTATGAAAAATTCTTCGAGTATGTGGCAGAATTTGACCTTCCGGTATTGCCATACCCCAATGCTGAAGGTTCAGAGGCTGCCCCGGGCGGTCATCAGCTAAAAATGATCGACGGAAAGTTTTACAGTGATAAAATGCTTGCAGACCCGGCTGTGCTTGAAACTTTCGGTTTTAACAGTGATGAAGTAAGCTTTCTTACTTCGCATCCCTGGTATGCTCTTAAATCTATTTATGTAAACAGTTTCCTGGATAAATTCAAGGATCCGTATCAACCATTTGGTGTAGGTTATGATGGTCTGGATCACATTTCTTTATCGGATTTTTATAAAAAGCAAGGCGCCTCGACGGCTGCATTGCGTTTTTTGGGAGGGAAAAATACGTCTGCATTGTATGCGCTTTGGAGGATGGCGGTGATGAAGTCCCGAAAGATTCCGCTCTCTGAGGGTGACACATTCCGGCTTCAAGGCGGGAATCAGGAACTGCCTAATGCTTTTGCCCAACGGCTGGGATCCAGGGTGAAATTAAAGCATCCTGTAAGGGCTATTGAGCAAGACGGATCCCGGGTGACCGTAACCTATACGGCTTATGATTACGATAAAGAAGAAAAGATGGTTGGTGATTATCTGATCAATTGTATTTCCCTCCCTGTTTTCAGGAATATTTCCGTTACGCCGGCTTTTTCAGCTGAAAAACAGTATGTGATCGATAACCTGGCTTATACATCACATCCGTTCTATGTGTTTGAAGCCGAATCAAAATTTTGGTTAAAAGAGGGATTTAAAAGTATCAACATGGAATTTGAGCATCCCGATATTTCTTCTATATGGCAGGAACCTAATGAAATAGATTCTTCCCGGGTTATTTTAAAAGCTTTCGGTCCCGGCGGCCTGTCTCCCCGGCGTGTTTTGGCTGCTTTTAGGAAGGTATATCCCGGTAAGCAGGATACCATTGCACAGTCTTTAACCAAAGACTGGACGGTTGATCCGTATTCACCGAACTGTGAAATGTTGCCTTTCCCCATAGGGAAGATGCATAAGTTTTGGCCTCAGATCATGAAACCTGAAGGGCGGATCTATTTTGCAGGAACTTATGCGGATAATTTGAGCAGAGGAATGGAATCGTGCCTGCGTTCGGCTCAAAGAGTGGCTCATGAAATTGACCGTATATAAAAGATAAGATATGAAAATTATACTGCTCTTTTTTATTCTTTTTCTCCCTGCCTTCTTATTTAAAAATGATAAATCTTCATTATCACAGAACCATCCTCCCACTGTTAAAATCACAGCTCCACGGGATAGGAGCTCATTCTCATGGAATACGTCCGTACGTTATAAGATCAGCGTATCCGATCCGGAAGACGGAGCATCTAAATATGGAGAAATCTCGTCTAAAGAGGTCGTGCTTGAAGTTCAATATAGGAAAAACTTATCAAAAAAACAGGTAGATTCCATTAAGAGAAATATTAAGATTCCCCCCGGATTGGCTGTTATTGAATCCTCTAATTGTTTTAATTGTCATCAGTTTAATAAAAAATCAACCGGACCTTCTTTTCGGGAAATCGGGATGCATTACAAACATACAGAAGTCAACCTGGAGCTATTGGCAAAACGAATAAAAAACGGATCTTCGGGTAATTGGGGTAACCAGCCTATGCCATCGCATTTAAAATTGACTGACAGGGAAACGGAAAATATTGTAAGATGGATCTTTACAAGTGTAGCGGATACTTCCATAAGTTTTTATACGGGAATTAACGGCTCTTTTAGGATCGCACGGAAAGAGAACAGTAAAACAGGTGTATTTATTTTAACTGCTAATTATACGGATCAGGGAACAAACGGTTCCCATAGAATGAGTGGAAGAGACAGGGTTGTTATTTTTGGAAAATAATCTTGGTAAAAACAGGAGGAGCTTAAAGCAAGAATAAATATTTTTGTATATTTACACTAGACAAAAACCATATAGCCTATGGGTGTGAAGGCTCTACAGGACAAGATTTTATTAGAACGGATTGCAAAGGATGATGAAAAAGCATTCAGGGAAATCTTTGAGCGTTATAAAGACCGGTTCTATGCTGCTGCCCTGAAAATGACGCGATCTCGGGATATGGCTGAAGAGGTTGTCCAGGAAGTTTTTCTTGCACTATGGCTTAACCGCAATACGTTAGCGGATGTAGAGGCGCCAGAATCTTATTTATTTTCTATTGTCTATCATACCCTATCACGCCATTTTAAAAGGCGGGCTTCAGAGAGACTTATGAAAGTAGAGATGAGGAAGCGCATGGAAAAGTATGAAAATTATACAGAAGAAGTTGTGGTAGAAAAGGAAAGTCGGTTATTGTTGCAAAATCTCATAAAACAATTACCTTCGCAGCAACAGATGATCTACAAGTTAAGTAGGATAGAAGGGCGAAGCCGTAAGGAGATAGCGGAAGAACTTCACATTTCTCCGAACACGGTTAAGAATCACCTGTTGAAAGCGATGAAGTTTATTCGGACGCGTTGGGGGGAGGCCCTTATGATAATAGTCTGGTGGTGGTTTTAACCGGTATTTATTCCAAATACACCTTTCATAACAATACCTATTATAATTCCATCAGCCCAACATTTAGCTTCCTTTCATGAGCCCCTACAAATCCACCACTTCCGGTGTCTTTTTTGGATTTATCGGATTAAAATAATAAATGCCCTCTTTCCGGTACCCTTTAAATTGATCTTTGAGGCGTGATAAAAAGGAGTGATAATTTCTATGCTGTGAAGGGGCCCATGCAGCTTCAGCGAGGGCGGCCATCCTTGGGAAAAATAAAAATTCCAGGCGCTTTTTTGATTTTATGGTTTCTGTCCATAGATTCCCTTGTATTCCCAGGATGAGCTGGGGAGATTCTTCAGCGACAGGGTAGGTACGCATAGAGAAATCATAAACCTGCTCTACGGTACTAAATTTTCCGGCCCAGCGTCTTC
>CAYZGR010000024.1:0-42036 GCA_964478125.1 uncultured Chitinophagaceae bacterium
AGACTGTAAATCTGTTCTCTTCGGAGTACGCAGGTTCGAATCCTGCTCTGCCCACTGGTAATTTGAAACTGGCAGTTTGCGGTTTATAAATTTTGCAGTATGAGGAAACGGTAAACTGTAGATTATGAATTACAAACAAAAAAAAGCGGAGTAACGCAGTGGGTAGTCTGCCCCAGGCGGACTCAAGGTATAGATAGCAAGGTTCTTAAGGATAAAGCGTAAACTAAAAAGCGGGAGTAGCTCAGTTGGTAGAGCGACAGCCTTCCAAGCTGTAGGTCGCGAGTTCGAACCTCGTCTCCCGCTCTTATTTCAGCTGTTGTAGCTCAGCGGTAGAGCACTTCCTTGGTAAGGAAGAGGTCGGCAGTTCAATCCTGCTCAACAGCTCAGAGCAGATTTTTTGTATATTCTAAGTAAAACCGTAAATATTAAAAACAAATAACGATGGCAAAAGAAACCTTCAATCGGGATAAACCCCATGTAAACATTGGTACCATCGGTCACGTGGATCATGGTAAAACAACGCTGACTGCAGCCATTTCTTCTATTCTTTCTTCAAAAGGATGGGGCGAAAAAAAAGATTATGATGCAATTGATAATGCCCCTGAAGAAAAAGAAAGAGGTATTACTATTAATACTTCTCACATTGAGTATCAGACTGAAAAACGTCATTATGCTCATGTGGATTGCCCTGGTCACGCGGACTATGTTAAAAACATGATTACGGGTGCGGCCCAGATGGACGGTGCAATTCTTGTAGTTGCTGCTACTGACGGACCTATGCCTCAGACCCGTGAGCATATTCTTTTGGCTCACCAGGTGGGGGTACCCCGTATGGTTGTTTTCATGAACAAATGCGATCTGGTAGATGATCCCGAATTGTTGGAACTCGTAGAAATGGAAATCCGTGAGTTGTTGACAGCCAACCACTTTGATGGTGATAATACTCCTATTATCAAAGGATCTGCTATCAAGGCGCTGGAGGGCGATAAGGATGCAGTGGCCGCGGTGGAGGAACTCATGAACGCGGTGGATGAATATATTCCGTTGCCGGAGCGTCCGATTGATAAACCTTTCCTCATGTCTGTTGAAGATGTGTTCTCCATTACCGGACGTGGGACTGTGGCTACCGGACGTATTGAGCGTGGCGTGGTTAAGGTAGGCGATTCCGTTGAGATCGTGGGGTTGGTAGAAGAGCCTTTAAAGTCTACTGTTACAGGTGTGGAAATGTTTAAGAAGATCCTTAATGAGGGTCAGGCAGGTGATAATGCAGGATTGTTGTTGCGGGGTATCGAAAAGAAAGACATCCGCAGAGGTATGGTGGTTTGTAAGCCCGGATCTATCACTCCTCATACAGAATTTAAATGTGAAGTGTATGTATTGAATAAAGATGAAGGCGGACGTCATACTCCCTTCTTCAACAAGTACCGTCCACAATTTTACTTTCGTACCACCGATGTGACCGGCGAAGTAAGTCTTCCCGAAGGCGTGGAAATGGTTATGCCGGGCGACAATGTAACGCTAACGGTGAAGCTGATCGCTCCTATCGCAATGGAAAAGGGACTGGATTTCGCTATACGTGAAGGTGGACGTACAGTAGGTGCCGGCCAGGTTACTGAGATTATAAAATAAACAAGAGCAGCGGTCATTTTTCATAGACCAGTGGTCAATGGCAGATGACAAGGTGCTTGGCAATACGGGTGTAGCTCAATTGGTAGAGTGCCGGTCTCCAAAACCGAGGGTTGGGGGTTCGAGTCCCTCCTCCCGTGCTTTATGTATTTTTTATGCCTTTAATAAGTGAGGTGGATGCATGAAATATGAAAGTCAATAACCACAGATGAAGAAATTAAAACAATATATTCAGGAGTCTTATCATGAGCTTCTTCATAAGGTATCGTGGCCTACCTGGGATGAGTTGCAGTCTTCAACAATGGTGGTGCTCATTGCTACAGTGATCGTAACTGTATTGGTTTGGATCATGGACATGGTTTCCAGCACCGTTTTGCAAAATTTCTATAAACTCTTTAGATAATGGATGCTGTAGAACATAAAGATCAGGAAAAGGCAGATACTAAGTGGTATGTACTTCGTGTGATTAGCGGCAAGGAAAAAAAGGTTAAGGAATTTCTGGACTCGGAGATCAAATACTCGGGTTGGGACGATGCCATTGTACAGATATTTGTTCCCATGGAAAAGGTGTACAAAGTTCAGGGAGGGAAAAAGGTTGTTAGAGAGCGGAATTACTATCCGGGGTACATCATGCTGGAGGCATACGAAGGAAAACTTACCGGTGAAATGATAGCTCATATCAATGGAACGACCAATGTTATTCATTTCCTGGGGAAGGAGAATCCTGTTGCGCTTCGTAAGTCGGAAGTCAATAAGATGCTTGGTAAAGCCGATGAAATGGCTGATCAGGGGGTTACCATGAGCGAGCCCTTTATTGTTGGAGAATCCATTAAGATCATTGACGGGCCTTTTAATGATTTTAACGGCGTCATCGAAGAAGTAAACGAGGAAAAGAAAAAATTGAAGGTAACAGTAAAAATATTTGGACGTGCTACACCCGTGGAACTCAATTACATGCAGGTGGAACGGATGGCTTGATAAAAATCTCATTTTTTAACTTAGATTATTTTGTGTACCTTTGCACTCCTTTTTACTATTATAAAAACATCTAATCTTTTGGGAGTCGCGCCGAAAGCGTGACGCCGGTACCAAAAAAAACACATCAAGCATGGCAAAAGAAATCGCAGGTTATGTAAAACTGCAGGTAAAAGGCGGCCAGGCAAATCCAGCTCCTCCTATAGGACCGGCTCTCGGCGCTAAGGGGGTGAATATTATGGACTTTTGCAAGCAATTTAACGCCCGCACCCAGGACAAAATGGGAAAAGTATTACCGGTAGTCTTAACTGTTTATGCAGACAAATCTTTTGATTTTGTCATTAAAACTCCACCTGCCTCCGTGCAGTTGTTGGAGACAGCTAAATTGAAGTCGGGCTCCAAAGAACCCAATCGGAACAAAGTAGCAAAAGTTACCTGGGAACAGGTTGAAGCTATTGCTAAAGACAAAATGTCCGACTTGAATGCTTTTACAGTGGAAAGTGCCATGAGAATGGTGGCCGGCACTGCCAGAAGCATGGGTATTACCGTAACGGGGGAGGCTCCCTGGACAAAATAAATTTTTGACCCGCCTGAAATACGGAATTTCAGGCCAAAAAAGCTGAGAAATGGCAAAATTATCAAAAAAAAGAAAGGCTGCCGAAGCGCTGGTAGATAAAAATAAACAATATACGCTGGCTGAAGCAGCCGAATTGATCAATAAAATTAACTGTACGGCATTTGATAGTGCGGTAGACCTTCACGTGCGCCTGGGCGTAGATCCGCGGAAGGCAGATCAGAATGTTCGCGGATCAGTTACCTTGCCTCATGGTACCGGCAAAACGAAAACCGTTTTGGTACTCTGTACCCCTGATAAGGAAGAAGAGGCGAAAAATGCCGGTGCGGACTATGTAGGCCTGGATGAATATGTCGAAAAGATCCAGGGAGGATGGACGGATGTGGATGTGATTATAGCGACGCCGTCTGTCATGCCCAAGATCGGACGCCTCGGTAGGATACTTGGTCCCCGTAACCTGATGCCCAATCCTAAAACCGGAACCGTCACTATGGATGTAGCAGGTGCTGTGAATGATGTCAAAGGCGGTAAGATATCTTTTAAGGTAGATAAGGCAGGAATTATTCACACTTCGGTGGGAAGAGTTTCCTTCTCTGCCGAAAAACTGGCCGAAAATGCCAGGGAGTTGTTGCAAACCATTATCCGGTTAAAGCCGGCTACGGCCAAAGGTATTTACCTGAAAGGAATTTCCATGGCTACCACCATGAGTCCTGGAGTATCTGTTGATGCTAAATCCGTAACAAACTGATTTATTCTGCTATGACTAAGACACAGAAAACCGAAGCTGTTGAACTTTTAAAAGAAAAGTTCTCACAATATGAACATTTTTACCTGACTGATTCTTCTTCCCTCACAGTGGCGCAGATCAATCAACTACGTAGGGTATGTTTTGAAAAGAAAGTGGAGATGAGGGTGGCAAAGAATACCCTGATCCGCAGAGCGCTGGATTCTATAAATGAAGAAGCTTATACGGGAATTTACGATTCTCTGAAAGGCCAGACGGCCATCTTTTTTTCAGAGAATCAAAAAGAACCGGCGGTTATTCTGAGTGATTTTCGTAAAGAACAGGGCGTAGAACGGCCTGTCCTAAAAGCGGCTATGATCGAGGAAAACCTTTTCCTGGGAGATGAGCAACTTGCCGTATTGAAGAAATTAAAATCCCGCCAGGAGCTGATTGGAGAGATTATCGGACTCCTGCAATCTCCTGCGAAGAATGTGGTAAGTGCTCTACAGTCCGGAGGAAATAAACTGGCTGGTATTCTTAAATCCCTGGAAGAGAGAGCAGAGTAAAAATATTTGTCTCTATATTAATAATAATAAAAAGATAGAGACCAATCGACCGGAGTAAACGGTCAACTGAAAATGGCTTCCAAGCCCGATATAAAATTTAATTTGTAAACATTTATTAAAACAACTGTTAAAATGGCTGATTTAAAAGAATTTGCTGAACAACTGGTATCCTTATCAGTTAAGGAAGTAAATGAACTTGCTGCAATTCTTAAAGACGAATACGGTATTGAACCGGCTGCTTCTGCACCTGTGATGGTTGCCGGCGGTACTGGAGGTGAAGGGGCTGCCGCTGAAGAGAAAACTTCTTTTGACGTAGTTCTGAAATCTGCAGGCGCTGCTAAACTGAAAGTAGTGAAAGCTACTAAAGAGGCAACTGGTCTCGGATTGAAAGAAGCTAAGGAATTGGTAGATAATGCACCTAAAGCAATTAAGGAAGGCGTTTCCAAGGCTGAGGCCGAAGAAATTGCAGAAAAGCTGAAAGAAGCCGGCGCTGAAGTTGAAATTCAGTAAGACCGGCCTGAAACCGGACTCCCGGTTTTTGGGAAAGCCTATAAGGGGTGTTATAAAAACAACAAAACCCGGTGTTCGTGTAAAATGAAATTACAGGTCAATGGCCGTCTTGTGGCCCTTGGCCTTTTCCGCTACCTGCCTGTTTGTGACAGGGAAATGTGAGTTTTAATACTGAAAACTAAATATGTCTCAAAAAACAGCTCAACCCCGTGAAAGGATAAACTTCGGAAAGATCAGTAAAATTGCTGATACTCCGGACCTGCTGGGGATCCAAATTCAATCTTTTAAAGACTTTTTTCAACTGGAAACCACTCCGGATAAACGTGCGGATGAAGGTTTATTTAAGGTGTTTAACGAGAACTTTCCCATTAATGACACCAGAAATATCTTCAATCTGGAGTTCCTGGACTATTTTGTGGATCCGCCCCGTTATACATTGGAAGAATGTATTGAGCGCGGATTGACCTATGCCGTTCCTTTAAAGGCCAAGCTTCGGCTGAGCTGTAATGATGAGGAGCATGTGGATTTCCAGACGATCATACAGGATGTATTTCTGGGTAATATTCCTTACATGACCCCGCGGGGAACTTTTGTGATCAATGGCGCCGAGCGGGTTGTTGTATCACAATTACATCGCTCTCCGGGCGTGTTCTTCGGTCAGTCGTATCATCCAAATGGTACTAAGATCTATTCTGCCCGCGTGATCCCTTTTAAAGGAGCGTGGATGGAATTTGCCACTGATATTAATAATGTCATGTATGCCTATATTGACAGGAAGAAGAAATTTCCTGTCACCACTTTGCTGCGTTCCATCGGTTATGAAACTGATAAAGATATCCTCGAATTATTCGATATTGCCGATGAGATCAAGGTGGATAAAAAGACCCTTGAGGCCAACGAAGGTAAAAAGCTGGCTGCCCGGGTATTGCGCAGCTGGGTAGAAGATTTCGTGGATGAAGATACCGGCGAAGTGGTTTCCATTGAACGTAATGAGGTCGTTTTGGAACGCGACAGCGTGCTGGATGAGGAAAATATAGAGATGATTCTCGAATTGGGGGTTGAGACGATCTTCGTACAGAAAGAGGAAGTAAGTGGGGATTACGCCATTATTTATAATACACTCAATAAAGATACTTCCAATTCCGAACTTGAAGCCGTTCAGCATATTTACCGCCAGTTGAGAGGCTCTGATGCACCGGATAATGAAACGGCAAGGGGCATTATTGATAAATTATTCTTCTCCAACAAACGTTATGATCTTGGAGAAGTAGGACGCTATAAAATTAACCGGAAACTGGATCTTGGAGACGATCTGGATTCGAAAGTGTTGACGAGAAACGATATTATCGCGATCATCAAATACCTCGTTCGATTAAGCAACGGGAAAGCGGAAATTGATGATATAGACCACTTGAGCAACCGTCGTGTTCGTACGGTGGGGGAGCAGTTGTATGCACAATTTGGAGTGGGACTTGCCCGGATGGCCCGTACCATTCGTGAGCGTATGAATGTCAGGGATAATGAAGTATTTACTCCGGTAGACCTGATTAATGCGAGAACCTTGTCTTCCGTGATCAATTCTTTTTTTGGTACTTCCCAGCTATCTCAATTTCTGGACCAGACCAATCCATTGGCGGAGATCACGCACAAACGCCGTGTTTCTGCGCTGGGTCCCGGAGGCTTGAGCCGTGAACGTGCCGGTTTTGAGGTGCGGGATGTTCACTATTCCCACTATGGCCGTTTATGTACCATCGAAACGCCGGAAGGGCCTAATATCGGATTGATCTCCACTCTTTGCGTACACGCCAAGATCAACAACATGGGCTTTATTGAAACGCCTTACAGATCCGTGAAGAATGGAAAGGTAGATCTGGGCGGGTATCGCTATCTGAGTGCCGAAGAGGAAGACAATGCCCGTATAGCACAGGCTAATGCTCCTCTTGATGATGACGGTAACCTGCTGAGCGACAGGATCAAATCCCGTGAAACGGGTGACTTCCCTGTGTTGGAAAAGAGCGAGGTCCAATTTATGGATGTGGCGCCCAACCAGATTGTAGGTTTAAGCGCTTCTTTGATTCCATTTTTGGAGCATGACGATGCAAACCGCGCACTGATGGGCTCAAACATGCAACGTCAGGCGGTTCCACTCCTGCGTCCTGAAGTACCCGTTGTAGGTACCGGTTTGGAAGGCCGCGCCGCTTTGGATTCCAGGCTGCAGGTGATTGCAGAAGGAGACGGAATAGTGGAATATGTGGATGCCAATGAGATCCGTGTTCGATATGATCGTGATGAAATGGAACGTTTGGTATCTTTTGAAGGAGACTTGAAAGTATATCAACTGACGAAGTTTAAAAAGACCAATCACAATACCAGCATGAACCTCAGGCCTTGTGTGGAAAAAGGGGAGAAGGTGAAAGCGGGGGACTTTCTGACGGAAGGATATGCTACTCAAAATGGGGAGCTGGCTCTGGGACGTAATTTGAAAGTGGCTTTCATGCCGTGGAAAGGTTACAACTTTGAAGATGCCATCGTTATATCGGAACGGGTGATTCGTGAAGATTGGTTTACCTCGGTGCATATCTCTCAATATGAGTTGGAGGTGCGCGAGACCAAGCTGGGTCCCGAAGAGCTCACTGCCGATATTCCGAATGTGAGTGAAGAAGCTACCAAGGATTTGGATGAAAACGGCGTGATCCGGGTAGGCGCCCATGTTAAGGAAGGAGATATCCTTATTGGAAAGATCACTCCTAAAGGAGAAAGCGATCCTACACCCGAAGAAAAGCTTTTGCGGGCGATTTTTGGAGATAAGGCAGGAGATGCCAAAGATGCTTCTCTCAAAGCGCCTCCATCCACGGAAGGGGTGGTATTGAATAAGCGATTGTATTCCCGGGCCAAGAAGGATAAGAGTACCAAAGCACATGAAAAAGCGGCTCTTGAGAAGCTGGAACGTGCTCATCAAAAGAATGAAATTGAGCTCCTTGAGGTGTTGCAGGAAAAATTGGTGAAATTACTGGGCGATAACCAGAGCGCAGGAGTAACTAATAATTTCGGTGAGGTATTGATCCCTCAGGATGGCAAATTTACTGCTAAAAATCTGGCGGAGATTGATTATCTGAATGTCAATCCCCTGGGATGGACCAATGATGAGGCTGTAAATAGCCGCATCAATACCTTGCTTCATAATTATCACATCAAGTATAATGAGGAGCTTGGCCGTTATAAGAGAGAGAAGTTTAATATCTCAATTGGAGATGAACTTCCTGCAGGCGTATTGAAGCTGGCCAAAGTTTATCTGGCTTCAAAGCGTAAGCTGAAAGTGGGAGATAAGATGGCCGGTCGCCATGGTAATAAGGGGATTGTTGCGAAGATCGTAAGAGAAGAAGATATGCCTTTTATGGATGACGGGACTACGGTTGATATTGTATTGAACCCGTTGGGCGTGCCTTCCCGAATGAATATTGGACAGATCTATGAAACTATTCTGGGATGGGCAGGAGAGAAGTTGGGGGTCAATTTTGCCACGCCTATTTTTGACGGGGCTTCCAAAGAAGAAATAGCAGCATACATTGATAAGGCGGAGTTGCCGAAGTTCGGTCATACCTATCTGCATGATGGAGAAACCGGAGAACGTTTTGATCAAAAGGCTACGGTAGGCGTTATTTACATGTTGAAATTACACCACCTGGTAGATGATAAAATGCATGCCCGTTCTATCGGACCTTATTCCCTGATCACGCAGCAGCCTCTGGGCGGTAAGGCCCAGTTTGGGGGACAGCGTTTTGGGGAAATGGAGGTTTGGGCGCTGGAAGCTTACGGCGCTTCTAATATTCTCCAGGAGTTGCTGACCATTAAGTCGGACGATATCAACGGAAGAGCAAAAGCGTATGAGGCCATCGTGAAGGGAGAAAATATTCCCAAGGCCGGCGTACCCGAATCCTTCAATGTGTTAATACACGAGTTGAGAGGTTTGGGTCTGGACTTAAAATTTGAATAATTTTTAAATCATAAAAGATAAATATGGCACTTAAAAGAGAAAATCGTCCTAAGTCGAGTTTCAAGAAGATCACTATTGGCCTCTCCTCCCCGGATAGCATCCTGGAGCGGTCGTATGGTGAAGTGCTTAAACCGGAAACCATTAACTACCGAACTTATAAACCGGAACGGGATGGTTTATTTTGTGAGCGGATATTTGGCCCTGTAAAGGATTACGAATGTTATTGCGGAAAGTATAAGCGTATTCGTTATAAGGGGATCGTATGTGACCGTTGTGGAGTTGAGGTAACGGAGAAAAAAGTGCGTCGTGAGCGCATGGGTCACATCAAACTGGTTGTCCCTGTTGTTCATATATGGTTTTTTAAATCGCTGCCTAATAAGATCGGTTATCTGCTGGGATTTAGTTCCAAAAAGCTAGAATCTATTATATACTATGAACGCTATGCTGTAGTTCAGCCGGGAGTTTGTGAGGACCGTTTGAATACCCTGGATTTATTGACAGAAGAGGAATATCTGGATATTCTGGATACATTGCCTCCTGAAAATCAAATGCTTCCGGATGACGATCCACAGAAGTTTGTGGCCAGGATGGGAGCAGAGGCCGTGCAGATGCTTTTGGCCCGGATAGATCTTGACGGGCTCTCTTACAGTCTGAGAAATCAGGCGGCCACGGAGACTTCCCAGCAACGTAAGGCAGAAGCTCTCAAACGTTTGAGCGTGGTTGAAGCTTTCCGAGATGCCAATACACGATTGGAAAACCGTCCCGAATGGATGGTGATGCAATATATTCCGGTTATTCCACCGGAGTTGCGTCCCCTGGTGCCGTTAGATGGCGGTCGTTTTGCCTCCTCGGATTTGAATGACCTGTACCGCAGGGTAATTATCAGGAATAATCGCCTCAAAAGGCTGATGGAAATTAAAGCTCCCGTGGTTATCCTGCGTAATGAAAAAAGGATGTTGCAGGAATCAGTTGATTCCCTCTTTGATAATTCGCGGAAGTCTAATGCCGTTAAGGCCGAAGGTGGACGCCCGTTAAAATCCTTAAGTGATATACTAAAGGGAAAACAGGGCCGTTTTCGTCAAAATCTATTGGGTAAACGTGTAGACTATTCGGGTCGTTCTGTAATTGTGGTAGGTCCCGAATTGAAGTTGAATGAATGCGGCCTGCCCAAAGATATGGCAGCTGAATTGTTCAAGCCGTTTATCATCCGTAAGCTCATCGAGAGGGGCATCGTGAAGACCGTAAAATCGGCCAAGAAGCTGGTAGACCGCAAGGAAGCCATCGTATGGGATATCCTTGAAAATGTATTGAAAGGCCATCCGATTCTCCTTAACCGTGCTCCCACGTTGCACCGTCTGTCCATTCAGGCTTTTCAGCCCAAGCTTGTAGAAGGGAAAGCCATTCGTTTGCATCCGCTGGCTTGTAGTGCATTCAATGCCGACTTTGATGGAGATCAGATGGCTGTTCATGTTCCTTTGAGCAATGCTGCGATTCTGGAGGCCCAGCTATTGATGCTGGCTTCCCATAACATTCTAAACCCGCAAAACGGGTCACCGATCACCCTTCCTTCGCAGGATATGGTATTAGGTCTGTATTATATTACAAAAGGCAGGCGAACCAATGAGAAAGAGACGATAAAGGGAGAAGGCGGTATTTTCTATTCCCCAGAGGAGGTGATGATCGCGTTGGATGAGAAAAAGGTAGATCTGCACGCCTGGATAAAAGTTCGTGTAAAATTGCGCCAGGAAGATGGCTCGCTGGTTGAAAAACTGGTGGATACCACCGTGGGGCGTGTCTACTTCAACCGTGTGGTTCCTGAAAAAGTAGGATTTGTCAATGAATTGCTGACCAAGAAGTCCCTTCGAAAGATCATTGGAGAGGTGACGCAGATCACTGATGTGCCCACTGCAGTACAGTTCCTTGACGATATTAAATCCTTAGGATTTAGGAGCGCTTATGAAGGCGGCCTTTCCTTCAGTATTAATGACCTGATCGTACCGGAAGTGAAAGAGGATCTGATCCAGTCTGCCCAGGATGAGGTGGATGAGGTATGGGAAAACTACAACATGGGCCTGATCACCAACAACGAACGTTACAATCAGATCGTGGATATATGGTCTCGTGTGGATACCCGTGTGACAGAAACGCTTATTCGCGAACTGGCAGAGGATAAACAAGGCTTCAATTCTGTATTTATGATGCTGGACTCGGGTGCGCGTGGTTCCAAGCAACAAATCAAACAGCTGGCGGGTATCAGGGGATTGATGGCCAAGCCCAGAAAAAGCGGTTCTTCCGGTTCCGAAATTATTGAGAATCCGATTTTGGCAAACTTTAAAGACGGGCTCAGTGTATTGGAATATTTTATTTCTACACATGGTGCACGTAAAGGATTGGCCGATACGGCATTGAAAACGGCAGATGCCGGTTACCTGACCAGGCGTCTGGTAGATGTGGCCCAGGATGTGGTAATCAATGAAGAGGATTGTGGCACGCTTCGCGGAATCTCTATTAATGCATTGAAAGATAATGAGGATGTGGTAGAACCTCTGTTTGATCGTATTCTCGGCCGTACCTCTCTGCATGATATTTATGATCCGAATACAGATGGTCTTATCGTAGAATCAGGAGAAGAAATTACAGAAGAGTTGGCTCATAAGATTGAAGATTGCGGTATAGAATCTGTGGAGATTCGTTCGGTATTGACTTGTGAAAGCCGTCATGGTGTTTGTGTGAAATGTTATGGTAAAAACCTTGCTACCGGTTATATGGCCCAGAAAGGCGATTCTGTCGGGATCATTGCCGCTCAATCCATAGGTGAACCGGGGACACAGCTCACGCTGCGTACTTTCCATGTGGGAGGTATTGCGGGTTCTGCTTCTGTGAATTCCCAACTGACAACCAAATTTACCGGCATTGCCCATTTTGACGGATTGCGGACCATAGATTTTGAAAATCAGGAAGGAGAGGTGGAAAAGATGGTGATCGGACGTACCGGCGAGATCAGAATGATGACGGAAGATGACCGGTTGCTAACCACTTACAACGTGCCTTATGGATCTACTCTTAAGGTGGAGGACGGGCAAAAAGTGGAAAAGGGTACCATCTTGTGTACGTGGGATCCTTATAATGCAGTGATCGTTTCTGAGGTTAACGGTACCGTGTCCTTTGAAGGGATGGCAGAAGGCATTACGTATCGGGAGGAAGCCGATGAACAAACCGGCCACAGGGAAAAAGTGGTTATTGAAACCAAAGACAAGACCAAGATACCGACCATTATCATCGGTGATCCGAAAAAGAATGGAAAAGCTTACAACCTGCCCGTGGGAGCTCATGTGATCGTACATGAAGAGGATGAGGTCCGCCAGGGACAGGTGATCGTGAAAATCCCCCGGATTCTCGGTAAGCTGAAAGATATTACCGGCGGTTTGCCCCGCGTTACGGAATTGTTTGAAGCACGTAATCCTTCTAATCCTTCCGTAGTATCTGAAATAGATGGTGTGGTAAGCTTCGGTAACATAAAAAGAGGTAATCGTCAGATTGTTGTTGAAGCCAGAGATGGGGTGAAGAAGAAATACATGGTTCCGTTGACGCGCCATATTCTGGTGCAGGAAGGCGACTTTATTAAAGCCGGTAGCTCCCTTTCTGAAGGAGCCATTGCTCCGGCGGATATTCTGAAGATTAAAGGACCTCATGCCGTACAGGCTTATCTTGTAAATGAAATACAAGAGGTATATCGCCTCCAGGGTGTGAAGCTGAATGACAAACATATTGAGGTGATCGTACGCCAGATGATGCGCAAGGTGAAGATCGAAGATCCGGGAGATACCAAATTCCTTGAGGTAGATGTGGTTGATAAATTTGATTTCCTTGAAGGTAATGATCAGATCTTTGATAAGAAGTTTGTTACCGACCCGGGAGATTCCACGAATCTGAAAGCCGGACAGATTGTTACGCTCAGGCAATTACGGGAAGAAAACTCTTTGCTGCGTCGGGCAGACAAGAAGCTGGTGGAATTCAGAGATGCCCGCCCGGCTACTTCCAGCCCATTGCTATTGGGTATTACCAAGGCTTCTCTGGGTACCCGGAGCTGGATCTCTGCGGCTTCTTTCCAGGAAACTACGAAGGTGCTTTCCAAGGCCACCATTGCCGGCAAGTGTGATGAAATGATCGGACTGAAAGAGAATGTGATCACCGGTCATCAGATTCCGGCCGGTACGGGATTGCCCGAATTTACCGATCTTATTGTCGGCTCCAAAGAGGATTTCGAACATCTGGAGTCTCTAAAAGCGTTGGAAGCCTTTGATCCGGAAGAGTAGATCGATGGATCCTTTTAAATCAGGAGGTTGCTTGAAAAACCGGCAGCCTCCTGTTTTTTAGTTTGATATTGAAAATCCTGATTTTTAATGAAAAAGTTATCGTTAGTCCTTAATATTGTATTGTTGATCTTAGTTGGCGTGTTGTTTTACCTGCATTTTTCCGATCAGAAAAAAGTGCAGGAACCGGTCGGCGATACGGCAGTGAATACCCCATCCTCACTACCTCTGGCTTATGTAAATATAGATTCTCTGGAAGCTCACTATTCTTACTTTCAGGCTAAAAAGGCAGAACTTGATAAAAAGCAGGAAAATATTCAGAAAGAGTTAAGTGCTAAAGCAAAAGCCATTCAGAACGATATTGCCAAGTTACAAAAAGATGCCCCTACGCTTACGCAGGCGCAGGGAGAAGCTGCCCAGAAAAAAATACTGGACAAAAGGCAAAAATTACAAGACAGGGAACAACAATTGAGGCAGGAATTCCTTCAACAGCAGCAGGAATTTAACCAATCCCTGCATGAACGGTTAAATAAATTCTTAGAAAGATATAATACTGACAAGAAATATATCTTTATCTTTTCCTATTCCAGCGCCGCCTCCGATCTTTTATATAAAGACCGGGCTTATGACATCACCCGGGACGTGATAAAAGGCCTGAATGAAGGAGCTGATACTGCCGCTCGTTAGATCTCATCCAATGGTCTTCGCTTATGCTGTTTGATTTTCTTAAACTGTGAAGGAGTAAAACCGGTTACTTTTTTAAATTGGCTCGAAAGATGTGCTACGCTGCTGTATCCCAGCCGGTAAGCTATTTCGCTTAAGGTAATTTCATCATAGATCAATAACTCCTTCACTTTTTCAATCTTTTGATAGATCACAAATTGTTCAATGGTTACGTTTTGCGATTCAGAAAAAAGATTGCTTATGTAGTTGTAATCTTTATGAAGTTTATCGGAGAGATATCGGGAGATATTTTCATGGAGTTCGGTGAGGTCCTGATGATGAATGAGGTCAATGATCAAGCTTTTTATTTGGGATACCAGGCGTGATTGTTTATCATCAATAAGTTCAAAGCCTTCCCTCTCCAGCGCTTCGGCAAGGCGGCCCTTATGACCTTTAGAAAGAGCGGAGTCCAGTACTACTTCTCCTAATGAGATACTTTGATAAGGAATGTTTTGTGCCTCCAGCAAGGTTGTAACGGCTTTGATACACCTGCGGCAAACCATGTTTTTGATGTATAGATGTTGTTTTGCCATCTTACAAAGGTATGAAGATCGTACCTTTTAATTTAAGAAGGCCCACTGGATTCCTACTCTTAGCGAGAAGCCGGGATAGGGGTAATGCGGAACTTCTATAAGATTGGGGGAAACGAAAGAATTAAGGTCCTCTGCCCGGATATATGCTACAAACGATTTGATGCGGAAATGAATAAAAGCTGCTACATCGGGGTATTTATTGATGGTGTTTACCTCGTTCTGAGTTACAAACTGCTGAATAACAGGAGAATAATAATCAGAATGGTAGACGGTATGATAGCGTCCTTCGAGTCCGGCGCAAAGGATCAGGTTTTTGAATAAGGTATTCTCATAAGTAAAGCGATTTCTGGTCCAGAGCAGTGGAACATTCAGGGGATTGGAGCCGGTTGTTTGTTGGAGTGCTAAGTCCAAATACCAATTAAAATGGCCCAGAGTAAACTTTTTGTGAAGAATGATCTGCAGCAGGTTAAAAGCGGTAGCATCCTGAGCAGATTCATAAAAATTCTTAAAGTAAGTATAGTTGGTTATTAAAAAATAATTGACCTCCAGGTGGTATTTCAGGTGATCGTTGCTTGCCGCAAACTGTAGGCGCGTAATATTGGTTGGATTTAAATCGGGATGGGTACTCAGGAACAGGTTGGATTCGAAGAAACGATAAACGAAAGAGGGGGTCTGGTTCAGGTTAGTGAAAGAAACTTTTACGTTTCCCAGTTTTTCATTCAGATAGCGGCTCAGAGAACCTGTAGCCAGATAGTTTCCAAAGTCGGGACCTGCAAAAACGAATTCCCCCCTGGCATCTATGTTCCATTTTCTGTTGCGTGTCAGATTGTGATATTCTGCATGCCCTTTTATGTTATTGAACACAATGCTGTTTTGTAAAAACTGCCCTTTTATGTGTTTATAAGCGGCTCCCAGTTTTAAGAATTGCGCCTGGTTTTTTTTACTTGGAAACTGAATAAGAGAAAGATCATTTGAAAGGATTTTCCAGTCCTGAGAGGCCAGTATCTTATGGGTATTCAGCGTATCTAAGCCATAATGATTATAATAATACTGCGGGTCATAGGAGGCAATGGTATCCGAAAAACCGGCATTCAGGTGGGATAGGCGAAGGGTATGCTCGATCCGTAATACCGGATGATACTCATATCGGATGGTGGTATCATTAACCCGCACGCTGTCTCCGGATCCCCAATCGTATTGTTGCCGTAACAACCAGGAACTTTCCTTAAAGTTGGACTGAGTGGCGATGGGAGTAGAAAAAAAGCCTATGGAACTGGGACTTTCTCCCCCCAGATGCACGGGAATGGTGCGGCGATCGTCGTATTGCGGATCTTCTAAGTCTTCGTTGAACTTGATACCGCCATTTTCCCCGGAATGTAATTTATTCGAAACAAAACTTAGATACCCATTGTAACGTTTGTTTCTCGAATTGAAATGCCCAAAAAGGTTAATGCTGTTATCGTCTGTATTTTGATTTTTAAAGAAACCGGGATCATTGATTTTCCTGAAGCGGAAACCCAGGTTGAGGTTTGGTTTAAGGTTTTCGGTGAGTAGAACGCCGATCAATTGCTCCTGTTTGGGTCCTATCAGATAACGTAATACGGTATAAGGATGAGTGGTATTATAATAACGGGTACTGTCGATTTCGAATTTATAAGGATCGAATACGTGGAATCCGGCATCAAAACCCAAGCGAAGTGCGGGCCGGTATATTAGTGAATGAGCAGCTGTTCCCAGATTACCCAGATAAATATAATCGGCGGGCAATGGAATGTAGTCCGTGAAATCATTTATGGATGAGTCGAGGCGCCGGTCAATGACATCATCAAGGTAGCGGTAATGAATTTTATTATGAATGACCTTACGCTTTTGAGGAACCACCAAGGAATCCCGGTTTCCTCCTTCTGCCGCATGAGATCCTGCACCGGTGGGAATACGATTCTTTAATCCTCTGAGAACCTGTGCCTGAATACCAGCAGAAAGTAAACACAAACTTACGGTTATGAGCCAAAATATCTTCATGTATTTTCCGACAGGGGTAACCTGGCAATTGTTTCCTTAAAAAGCAGCTTCATTTTGGGAGCGGCTGCTTCAGCCGCTTCCAAAACTTCCTCATGGGTAATCACATTCTCTTCTTCTCGCAGGCCCAGGTCCGTTATCACACTTGCTGCCATTACCCGCATACCGGAGTGTATGGCTACAATGGTTTCAGGGACGGTACTCATCCCTACGGCATCGGCGCCTATAATGTGAAGGTATTTGTATTCTGCTCTCGTTTCGAAGCAAGGACCGGGGAGCCCGGCATATACCCCCGTATGGATATGAAGGTTGTGTTCTGCCGCTACCTGTCCGGCAGTCTTTAAGAGGGGGTGACTGTACGGTTCGCTCATGTCCGGGAAGCGACGGCCGAGCCGATCATCATTTTTCCCGATCAACGGATTATCCGGCATGAGATTGATATGGTCTTTCAGCAGCATAATATCTCCGATCTGGAACGTAGGATTTAATCCGCCGGCCGCATTGGAAAGAAAAAGGGTATGTACGCCTAATGCTTGCATCACTCTGATGGGGAAGGTTACTTCTTGCATTGTATAGCCTTCATAGTAATGAAATCTTCCTGACAGGGCAATAACCGGCTGCTTGCCCAGAATGCCTGTGATCAATTTACCACTATGGCCTTTTACCGTTGAGCGAGGGAAGTGGGGAATATTTTGATAATCCAGGGCTATGTCCGTTTTGATAGCTTTGGCCAGAGGGCCTAATCCGCTGCCGAGAACAATACCTATTGCCGGTTTTAATGGGGCATAATTCCGGATATGCGCTGCGGCCTCTTTAATTTTCTCATAAAGCATTTCCATAAGCAAGTTTCAAGATCAGCAAATTTAAACCAAATTCGTCAGCCGCTCTATTTTCTCGTTCCCTAAAAATCAATTATTTTCGCACAAATTTTTAATTCAATGGACTTACACGAATATCAGGCCAAGGAGCTGCTAAAAAAATACGGCGTTCCTATTCAGGACGGTATTACCGTAGAAACCCCTGAAGCTGCGGCAGAAGCTTACAAACATTTAAAGGTGCAGTATGGTAATCCTTTTGCAGTTGTAAAAGCACAAATTCATGCGGGAGGCCGTGGTAAAGGTAAGATCAGGGATACGGAACAGCATGGTGTGGCCGTGGGTAAAACAGCAGATGAGATTAAGAAAATTGCCGGCAATATCCTCAAAGGTACGCTGGTGACCGTGCAGACGGGAGAAGCTGGGAAAAAAGTATCCAAAGTATTGATTGCCCGCGACGTATATTATGAAGGGGAGCATCCTGTTAAAGAATATTATCTTTCCATTCTTTTGGATCGTGAGAACGCTTGTAATGTCATTATGTATTCGCCGGAAGGGGGAATGGACATAGAACAAGTAGCTGAAAAAAGCCCGGATCGCATTTTCAAGGAGAGGGTATATCCCGGTTTGCCTCTGCAACCCTTTCAGGCGAGAAAGATCGCTTTTAATCTGGGACTGGAAGGAGCGGCTTTTAAGAATATGGTCCGATTTGTTAGCCATCTGTATAATGCTTATATCGGCCTGGATTGTAGTATGCTGGAGATCAACCCATTGTTTAAAACCAGCGATGATCAGGTGCTGGCCGTAGATTGCAAAATGAAACTGGATGACAATGCGCTGGTTCGCCATCCCGATCTGGAGGGACTACGGGATATATCGGAAGAGGATCCCACGGAAGTAGAAGCCGGCCGTTACAACCTGAACTTTGTAAAATTGGATGGTAATGTGGGATGTATGGTCAATGGCGCCGGCCTGGCTATGGCAACCATGGACATGATCAAATTAAGTGGTGGAGAGCCTGCAAACTTTCTGGATGTCGGCGGTACTGCGAATGCAGAAACCGTAGAAGCCGGATTCCGTATTATTTTGAAAGATCCCAAAGTAAAGGCTATCCTCATCAATATATTCGGAGGAATCGTTCGTTGTGACCGGGTAGCCCAAGGGGTTATTGAAGCATATAGATCGATTGGTAATATAGATATCCCGATCATTGTACGCCTGCAGGGTACCAACGCGGAACAGGCTAAGGAGTTGATCGAAAGATCCGGATTAAAAGTACAATCTGCTACCTTATTGAGTGAAGCAGCGGCCCAGGTTAATCAGGCCGTGGGGGCATAAAGAAAGTTCAAAAAATTATCCAAGGAGCAGTTTGCTGCATACGATCCCTGTTGCCACGGCGGCATTAAGAGATTCTGCTCCTCCCAACCGGGGGATAGTGATGCACTCATCTGCCTTTTGCATAATTCGACTACTGAGGCCTACAGATTCATTCCCTACCGCAATGATGCCCTCTCTCATTTTTGAAAAACGGCTGAATGTTTTGCCGTTTAAAGCCGTAGCAAAGAGCGGTACTTTTTGATTTTCCTGAATTAATTCAAATACATCTCCGTACCATACTTTTACCCTTGCAATGCTGCCCATGCTGGCTTGAATAGTCTTGGGATTGTAGGTATCTACACAATCGGGAGAACAGATTATCTGGGCCAGGCCAAACCAATCTGCTATACGAATGATGGTTCCCAAATTGCCCGGATCCCTGATGGCCTCTAATAAAAGGGTTATTTTGCCCTTCAGAACGGGGGTTTCTTTCTCTGGAACTTTACAGAGGGCCAGCACTTCCTGGGGATGATTTAGACAGGAAATGTTCTTTAATTCTTTATCGGTTACCGGTATGATCCGGGCGGTGGTTTTGCCGGATTCTGCCAGATGTGAATATTCCTCTATTCGTGAGTGGACGACGTAGATCTTTTCCATCGCAATCGTACGGGTCAGTATCAGTTCATTTACGACCTTAATTCCTTCTGCTAAAAAATAGCCGGACTTTTGCCTGTATTTCTTATGCTGTAATGAACGAATAGTTTTAATTTGCACCTTTGAAAGCATGGGCTCAAATCTAAATGAATTTCCTTAAATAAAGGAGAAGCAATAAACGACCCTGTCAGGAAGAATGTGAAATGAACCAATTGTCTTATTTTTTTAAAAAACATACAAAAAGATACCTTGCCTCACCCCTGACCGGTTATATGCTTCTTTTGTCGGGCATGTTTTTCCTGGCCGCCTGCTCCAATACCAAATATCTGACAAAGGATCAGTCGCTTTTGGTCAGCTCTAAGCTGAGCCTGAAGGGAAACCTTTCAAAATCGGAGCGGGAAAATATAAGAAATAGCCTTACATCCCCCTCGATCATGCTACAAAAACCCAATACAAAGTTTCTTAATTTGTTAAGGCTGAAGTTGTGGTTATACAATAAGAAGTACAATGATAAGAAAACCGGGAAGATCTGGAACTGGCTGCTAATAAATAAAAACATGGAGCCTCCCGTGCTTTATGATTCTGCAAAAGCACAAAAGTCGGCAGCCAATATGGTCGGTTTTTTAAATAATCAGGGTTTTTTTTATGCGACTGCTGACTTTACCGACAAAACCAAAAATCGGAAGACCGGCATAGCATATCATGTGAATACGGGAAAAGTTTTTCAGATAGACAGTATTGGATATGATATCCCGGATACCAGCATCCGCAAAGCCGTATTAGCCGCTTCAAAAGATTCTTATCTGAAAAAAGGAGATCCCTTTAAGGCGGAAACCGCGGTTTCCGAAAGGAACCGTATAGCGGATGTGGTCAGAGATGCAGGATATTATCAGTTCTCTGATGATGATGTCCGCTTTGTTGTGGATACCATAAATAAATCAATCTTTAAGAATATATTTGATCCTTTTGGAGGCTTTCAGGATTTATTAAATGAGTCCAATCCGGATAAGCAACCGCGGCTGGATCTGACTATCCAGATTTTAAATCCTACAGACTCTACAAAATACCAGGCATATTATATTCGCAATATTTATGTTTACCCAGATTATTCTGCATATGCTGTACCGGATAGCACACTTTTTATGCATCGCAATTACGAAGGCTTGCAAATCCGGTATCATAAAGACATCATCAGGCCCCGCGTCTTAAAAAATGCAATACAGCTGGAGGAAGGAAAATTATATTCTCAAAGCAGGCAGTTTCAGACCATTCGTCGGCTTAACAGCCTGGGGGTCTGGAAATTTGTTAACGTGGAGTTGGATACCCTGAAAAACATACCGGATAGTCTGGACTGCTATATCTTTCTTATCCCAGGGAAAAAGCAGGAGCTGGGCGCCAATATTGAGACTACCACTTCGGGAAATGATTATATTATTGGCGGTGCGTTGAACCTGACTTATCAAAATAACAATACCCACCGGGCTGCGAATCAATTGAAGGTTGGTCTTAAATCGGGTATTGAATGGAATTCAGATTCTGCACGTGCCTTTTTTATACAAGCCAGGGAATTCAGTGGAAATGCCAGTCTTTCGTTCCCCCGTTTTATTGCTCCTTTTAAGATTAAAAATGTGGGACGGTTTTCCAACCCACAAACCAATCTGGGACTTGGATTTAATTATTTAAATCGTTTGAATTTCTTTTCGCTCACCAGCTTCAATGGCGTTTTTGGTTATAACTGGAATGAGACGGAATTTAAGAAATGGATCGTAAATCCCTTTTCTCTGAACTATAACCATATTTCCAATATTAGTTCTGCTTTCAAACAGCAACTGGAGACCAATCCTTTTCTGAAAAACAGCTTTTCATCTGTTTTTATTGAGGGGGAAAATGCTTCCTTTATCTTTAATAATCAGGCCTCGGCTGCACAGTCGGGAGTGAATTATTTACGAATAAACTTTGAGGAGTCCGGGCTGTTATTGAATGGCATTGATGCTACTATAAGAGGCTTGTCCGGAGGAAAAAGCAGCTTTGGTCGGTTGACCTCGGTCAATTATTCACAATATGTAAGGGTGGATGCCGAATATAAGCATTACTTTAACCGCAGGCATTCCACGCTCGTTATGCGGGCCTATGGAGGTATAGGGATCCCTTATGGCAAGTCTAATGTTTTGCCTTATATCAAGCAATTTACCGCTGGTGGCCCCAATAGCCTACGCGCATGGCGTTTACGATCTTTAGGACCGGGCTCTTATTTTAATCCCGACATTAACAAACCCGATATTTTCCCGGACCAGACCGGAGAAATGAAACTGGAGGGAAATATTGAATACCGTTTTGATATCATGAATCTTTTTAGCGGATTTATGAAGATCAAAGGAGCGGTATTCCTGGATGCGGGCAACATCTGGAATTTGCAGAAGAATCCTTACAAGCCCGGTTCTGAATTTCGGCCGGATCGTTTTTATCAGGATATTGCCGTGGGCAGCGGGGTGGGTATCCGTCTGGATTTCTCTTATGCTGTTTTACGTCTGGATGTGGGTACTCCTTTAAAGGAACCTTACATATCTGAAAATTATGGCTGGATATTACATACCATTAAACCTTGGGATCGCCGGTGGCGTAAAAAGAACCTGGTTTTCAATTTTGCAGTAGGGTATCCTTTTTAGGCAGTGGCAGGTTTTTATGTTTTACGGCCCATTTCAGCCTCGCAAAAAGCAACCGTATCTTCCATGCTTCTGGCCTCCTCTACCCTGAAACTCCCTATCCGGGTGCGGCGTAAAGCGCTCAGGTAGGCGCCACATTCCAATACTTTTCCAAAGTCATTTGCCAGAGCGCGGATATAAGTTCCCGTACTGCAGACTACTTTGAAATCTACTTCAGGGAGGGCTATACGGGTAAGTTCGAAGGTTTTTATTTCAATGGTGCGGGGCTCCAGTTTGACAATTTTTCCCTTGCGGGCAAGCTCATAGGCCCGTCTTCCTTTTTGTTTTACGGCCGAATGGATGGGCGGAACCTGCTGAATGATGCCGGTAAACAACCGGGTATTTTCCTTCAGTATTTTCGCGTTCAG
Source organism: uncultured Chitinophagaceae bacterium (assembly GCA_964478125.1). Taxonomy (GTDB): domain Bacteria; phylum Bacteroidota; class Bacteroidia; order Chitinophagales; family Chitinophagaceae; genus FW021-bin31. The sequence goes on from CAYZGR010000024.1 coordinate 22,414, forward strand.
GTGTTCAATGGATTTGAATTCAACAGGTTCGGATTCGAGGTCAAAGGTGGGCGTTACGGCACCCAGATGAAAGGTCCCGGTATATTCTTTTTCCTGTGCCTGGTATTCAGCTATTTTTTTTGTGAACTTTCCGGTACAACAAATAAGCAGACCGGTCGCCAGCGGGTCTAATGTCCCCGCATGGCCGATTTTAGTTTTAATCAGGTTGCGTATCTTTTTGACTACATCAAAAGAGGTCCAGTTGAGCGGTTTATCTATCAGGAGCGTCTGCCCCTGTTGAAAGGGATTTTCGGGAGACATCATTACAGGCAAAATTTTTTATAAACCGAGTACGTCCTTCATGGAGAAAATACCTTTCTTATCCCGGATGTATTCGGCTGCTGCAAGGGCTCCCTGTGCAAATCCTTTGCGGGAATGCGCGGTGTGCCGGATTTCAATATCATCGATTTCAGAAGTGTAGCGGATGATGTGGGTTCCCGGCGCCGGATCAATGCGTTTGGAAAGAATCTCCAGATCGCCGGCGGTAGAAGTGACTTCGTTGATCCATCTTTTCTTTCGAGAAAGGTTCTCAAGGATCTGTTCGCCAAGGGTAATAGCAGTACCGCTGGGTGCATCTTTCTTCTGGGTATGATGAATCTCTTCCATGCTGACCTCATACTGTGGCTGGTTTTCCATTAATGCGGCAAGCCTTTTGTTGATTTCAAAAAACAGGTTTACCCCGATACTAAAATTAGATGCGTGCAGGAATGATTGCTGTTCCTTTTTTGCGCGTCGTTCTACTTCGGGAAGGTGTTGTAACCAACCCGTAGTCCCGCAAACTACGGGCAATCCGGCATCAAAACATTTGGAGATATTTTCAAATGCCGTATCCGGCGTAGAAAATTCTATAGCAACATCTGCATTTCTCAACTGGTCACTTTGCAAGAGATCTACACTGTCTTTGTCAATCCTAAAAAGGATGTCATGCCCTTTTTGAAGTGCAACCTCTTCAATGGCTTTTCCCATTTTTCCATATCCTATTAATGCAATTTTCATAAGCAGTAATTCAATAATGTTTAAAAATTATATGTAAGACCAAAGCCTACATAGGCATTCTCTTGATGAAAAACCGGTCCGAACCTGACCCGGGTTAACGGACTGGCTACATCAAAGTTATAAAGGTAGCCAAAGACCACGGCATCTATTATATTATAAAGGTAAACCGCTGCAAATCCCAGAACAGAATAGTCTACATATTGCCGATATCCGTCTCGTAAGTATTTCAGATCTTGTTGGCTGTATATGTCTACCTGCCGATCACCTGTATATTTCCCGTTAAGCCGGAGTCTGTATGCATCCCGGTAGGTGATATAATGGTTAAAATTAAAAATAAATACGCCTGTGGCTACGCCAATTCCTCCCCACATGAGAGGTACCTTGATGTATTGATGATTGTAAATCTGGCCGAGGCCGGGGAAAACGGCAGAATAGAGCGCCGCACGGCGGGGACTGTGGACTTTGCGCAGGCTGTCCCAATAAGGAACAAAAGGTTCTTTTCGGATTGCGGCAGTATCTTTCCTTATTGTAGAATCTGTTATAAGGGTGTCTTTTTGGGTAGAAAAGGAGGTCGCCTGAACTTTTACTTTTTTATCCTGAGCCCGCACGCCGGAAGCAGCAAGAAGCAGCCCCGCCATCAGGCAGGAAAAACAAGTATACTTGATGTTTATGAGCAGTCCCAAACTATTGCATCATTAAATCCAGAATATGATTCAATTCTTCATCCGAATAAAAATCTAAAACAATACTTCCGTTGCCTTTGCTGTTTCGGTTCAGCTTTACCCGCGTAGAGAAGTGCGAAGCCAGGTCGTCCTCTATTTTCTTGTATGCCTGGGGAAGGCGCGTTTCGGTAACCGGCTTCTTTTTTGAGGGGATCATTACCTTCCGGGCAAGAGCTTCCGCTTGTCTTACAGAGAGGCGCTGATTAATTATCTCCTTAAAAACAAAAAGTTGTTTATCGACCGTGGGGATACTGATAAGCGTTTTGGCATGTCCCATGCTTATTGCTCCGTTTCTCACGGCTATCTGGATGTCGGGAGGCAATTTAAGCAGGCGTAGGTAGTTGGTGACTGTACTCCGGTTTTTGCTTAGTCGCCTTGCCAGCTCTTCCTGGGTTAAATTGCATTCGTCCATTAGTCTTTCCATGCTCAGCGCAATTTCAATGGCATTGAGATCCTCTCTTTGCAGATTTTCCAGGAGCGCCAGCTCCAGCAGGGCGTCGTCGTTGGTTTGCCTGATATAAGCGGGAATATCTTTCAGTCCGGCCATTTTGGAAGCCCGCAGCCTTCTTTCTCCCGATATCAGGCGGTATTTTCCGGTCGACTGGCGAGATACGGTGATCGGCTGGATCACATCATGTAACTTAATGGAATCGGAGAGCTCTGTTAATGCTTCTTTATTGAAATCTTGCCGGGGTTGGAGCGGATTGATCTCAATATCCCGAAGGGGAATTCTTTCTATGGCCGTTGTAGGAGGTTTCTGTTTGCCCAAAGAGGCGACCGGACGAGCCATGTCGTTATCCATATTTTGCAATAAAGAGCGAATACCTTTTCCCAGGGCTTCCTTTTTTCCGGCAGCACGTTTTTTATTCGTTGGTTGACTCATTTTCTACGGCTAAAATTTTATCCTCTTTCTTAATTTTTGTAGCATTGTTCTTTTGCAAAATCTCCCTGGCCAGTTCCAGATAGTTTTCCGCACCCTTGCTGGAGGGATCGTATAGTATAACGGGTCTTCCAAAACTGGGCGCTTCCCCGAGGCGCGTATTCCTGTATATCAAGGCATTGAACACCATATTATCAAAATGATGCTTGACCTCATTGACCACTTGATTACAGAGACGCAGTCTCCCATCATACATGGTCATTAGAATACCTTCTATCTCCAGATCGGTATTCAGGTGATTTTGAACGATTTTTATGGTGTTGAGCAATTTACCCAGCCCTTCTAATGCAAAAAATTCACATTGCACAGGTATGATGACTGAATCGGCAGCCGTGAGAGCATTTACAGTGATCAACCCGAGAGAAGGAGAGCAATCAATAATAACAAAATCATATTCGTCCCGGACGGGGGCTATAACCTTTTTTAGTACGGTTTCCCTATTGGGATGATTGATCAACTCCAGTTCTGCACCTACCAGGTCTATGTGAGAGGGGAGTATTTTTAAGAAATCCATCTCCGTGTCCATAACGATTCCGCGAATCTCCGTGTCATTCACTAGAGTATCATAGATGGATTCCTTCATTTGAGCCAGATTCAGGCCCATCCCGGTGGTGCTGTTGGCCTGGGGATCTGCATCAATCAGAAGGGTTTTATATTCCAACGTGGCCAGACTGGCTGCCAGATTGATCGCAGTGGTCGTTTTCCCTACACCTCCTTTTTGATTCGCTATTGCAATCGTATGTCCCATTATTGGTTGTTGTTAATCGTAAAATCTTTAGTCTATAAATCATTTGAGGGCGTTAATAACCGTTTTTGCGAATGGGGTTGCCTTTGGCAACACCATTGTGCCGTCTGCTATCTTGCCCTTACTATATATCAATTGTTTCACCAATTTCAGGCAGGAGCAGCTCTATACCGCCCTTGTTAAAATGAGCCTGGGCTTGTCCCTTGTCCATTTTTACCAGATCAAAGGTATTGTAATGGATACCAACTGCTTTTTTACATTCTACCATTTGTGCAGCCATCAGCCCTTCTTCATATCCCATCGTGAAATCATCCCCTATGGGTAAAACGGCAAAATCCAGCTTGAAAAAACGGGGAATAAGCTGCATGTCCATGGTTAAAGCCGTATCTCCGCTGTAATAAAAAGTTCCTTCCTTGCTTTGAATCACAAAACCTCCCGGATTGCCGGCATAGGTTCCGTCTGCAAAACTACTGGAATGGATCGCATTCACCAATTTCACCGTTCCAAAGTCAAAATCCCACTTTCCACCATGGTTCATGGGATGGCCGTTGGAGACGCCTTGCTCTCCCAACCAATTGATGATCTCGAAATTGGAGATGACTTTTGCCTCGGTCCTTTCGGCTATACTCACCAGGTCAAGCGTATGATCCTGATGCCCGTGAGAGACCAAAATATAGTCTGCGGGAATGCTGTTCACGTCAATGTCTTTGGCGAGCTCATTTCCCGTGATAAAAGGATCGAACAGCAGATTTTTTCCCTTTATCAATACTGAAAAACAGGCATGGCCATAATAAGTAAGCTTCATATCCTGAAAATTAACTTTTATTTTCGAGATGGACAAAAATACAATGAATTGAAGAATTAGTAAACATAAGTTATTAACGTAGAGGGCAAATTCGCAGGTTGCAAACATTTAAAGTTAACTTTGCGTTTTTTAGGAAAGTCAAAAGTTATGATCACCATAGTTTCAGGTACAAATCGTCCTGAAAGTCTTACGCATGTCATCGTGCTTTTTTATGAAAAAATGCTGAGCGCATTGGGAGAGGATCCCGGCGTTCTGTTATTGGAAGGGATAGATCTGAACAAGCGTACCGACAAACTGAAAGAAATAGAGGAGCATGTACTCATACCTACCGATAAATTTATTTTCATACTACCGGAATATAATGGTAGCTTTCCGGGAGCAATCAAGGCATTTATTGACTTGTGCCGGGTATCTGAATGTTTTTATGGGAAGAAAGCCCTCTTGACGGGCATCGCCACCGGAAGGGCGGGTAATCTGCGGGGTATGGAGCATTTTACCGGTATCCTTAACCATATGAAAATGATCGTTCATCCCAATAGACTACCGATATCTGTTATTAAGAAACTCCTGAACAACCGGAAAGAACTGGCAGACGAAGATACCCGGATAGTGGTTAAAAACCAGTTGGAAGAATTTTTGGCTTTTTGATGGTTTCAAATGCGGTCTAAATTGATTTTATTATTATTGATACTGGCTTTTATCCTGGTGGATGTGTATGTTTTCCAGGCCCTGAAGACTGCAGTGAATATTCGTTCAACCGGCTTGCGGTATGGGGTATGGGGCCTGTACTGGCTTATCGCTTTGTCCGGCTGGCTGGGCGTCTACTTTCTGCCGCGGTTTTTCGACAGAGGGCCGGGGAATACCAAATTTGTGCTCATCACCCTGCTTTTCGGGCTGTTTATCGGGAAGCTGCTGGTAGTGGTTTTTTTATTGATTGATGATATGCGGCGGGGGGGAACCTGGCTTCTTTCTCTGTTTAAGAAAAAGCCGGAAGCGGGATTGACGGATGTTCATGGGATCACGCGTTCTCAATTTCTTTCCCGTTTGGGCCTGCTGGTAGGAGGAGGGTTTGTCGGAACGCTGGTGTATGGCTTTTCCAATAAATATAATTACCGGATCCGCAAAGTAAAAATACATTTTCCGAATCTGCCGAAAACCTTTAACAGTTTGAGGATTGTCCAGCTTTCAGATATCCATTCCGGTAGTTTTGACCGGCCGGATAAGGTACAAAAAGGCATAGATATGGTATTGGCGGAAGAACCGGATATCATTCTTTTTACCGGTGATCTCGTAAATAACCGGTCCTCTGAAATGGAGGATTATTGGAAGATGTTCAGCCGGTTGCATGCCCCTATGGGAATTTATTCCACTTTGGGAAACCATGACTATGGAGATTATGTCGATTGGCCCTCTGAGGAAGCCAAGGCAGCCAATCTACAGGAACTTAAAGATATTCAGGCCCGGATGGGCTGGAAGATGTTGAATAACAGCCATACGATTCTGGAGAAGGACGGGCAACAGATAGGATTGATTGGGGTAGAAAACTGGAGCGCCAAAGCCCGTTTCCCAAAGTATGGAGATATGAAGGAGGCGACTAAAGGCTTGCCGGATCTCTCCTTCAACATTCTGATGTCGCATGATCCTTCCCATTGGGATGCAGAGATCAGGCCGGATTATCCTCAGATAGACCTCACGCTTGCCGGCCATACTCATGGAATGCAGTTTGGAGTGGAAATACCGGGATTGAAATGGAGCCCCATTCAATATATGTATCCCGAATGGGCCGGGTTGTACAGAAAAGGGAAACAATATCTGTACGTAAACCGGGGATATGGATTTTTGGGTTATCCGGGGAGGGTAGGGATCTTGCCGGAGATTACCGTTATTGAATTGAAGAGTTGAAGGATGAAGCTTTATAATTAAGGGAACAAATTCTCCTGATATGAAAGTTTAGGTTTTTAAAGAGCAACTTGATTTTTAGAATGAAGTATATTGTTTTCGTAGTCCCGTTACATCAGTTACTAAACATTAATCGTTTAAAACCATGACCATTCTGTGGTACGCGTCTTAAAGAGATCTCAACCTATTTATTCTTTTAGTTTTTAAATCGGTATCGTACAAAAGATATTGTGCCACAATAGGATTTGCAGCAATCGTATTCATCAGCGATAGTAAGACTGTCAATGATAATTAGTTGAGGCTGCTATACTAATTAAAAAAGCCCGGCCCCATCGTGAGGGCTGCCGCTCCTAACCGTAATTGATTTACTGGGGAGATAAATACCCATACGGGGTAGAATGGAAGAATTAAGCCTCACCCAAATATGGACTTATAAAAGGAATATCAGCCCGGGATTTTCTATTAGCAATTGATTATAGCCGGCATGAGAGAAATAGAGGCGTCAGCCTGAAATGTTTTTTTCTTATGCAACGTTCCTGGTATCTTTTTTGTCTGTTTTTTAGAAAGGCGCCTGAGAAGAAAATGAATTTCTAAACGAAAAAATGAAAGTAATGAAACCCTATTTTTCAATTTCCAGAAAATTTATGTTAGGCGGGATGTTGGCGTTAACGGCTTTGTTTAGCGCCTGTCTTAAGGATGATGATAACCATCCCCAACCGGACGCAGCAGGATTCATGGCCTTTAACCTGGTTACCGATCAACCCGGCATTGGCGTCGCACTTTCGGGCAATACGGTAGGTTCTCTATTGCCTTATATGAGCTATACCGGGGGATATGTAAGGATTTATCCGGGTAAACGCTCTACGGATGCCTTTGCCGCCAACAGCAACAATACCCTTGCTACGACTACTTACACTTATGAGCCTGACAAGTATTATTCTCTTTTCGTCATTGGTTTAAAAGATCATTATGAGAATGTCATTGTAGACGATGGTTTGGATACGCTTAATGCTTCGAAGGGGACGTCTTATGTGCGTTATATAAATGCGATTAACGGAAAGGATGCTGTCAACGTAACATTTGCCAACGATACCTCGGAATTGTATGCTGAACAGGCCGATTTTGGAAAGGTATCTCCCTTTATTGCATTAGAAAAGGGGGCGGTTTCTATCTCCATAAAAGACGGGACAAAAACAGAAAAGAGCCGTACTATTGAATTGGAAGATCAAAAAGCATATACCCTCTTGCTGGCGGGCGATTCAGACAGTGACGAACCTTCTGATAGCCTTCAGATCCGTTATATTGTAAATGGTACGCTTACTTTAGATTCTACCGGTGAAGATCAGACAGAAAAGGCCAGATAAAATGCCGGTAAAACCCGTCCTTCAAAAGGAAGTCCGCAGGCTTTTATTTAAGTAATGAAAGTTAGGTATATTTTTTGCATATTGCATTGAAATAGTTTTAAACCTTAATTCTTATCTTATGAAAAAGATTCTTTTGCTTTCTGTTTTCACTTTTATGCTTGCTGCTACCGCTATGGCTCAGGCCGGTCTGCATCTGGGCATTAAAGGTGGCGCCAACATGACGAAGATTGATGGAAAAAGCTTTAAAGACAGCTATAACCTCAATTATTATGCGGGAGGATATTTAGAGCTGGCGCTTTCTCAGCATTTTGGGATTCAACCGGAAGTCCTTTTTTCCCAGACTACATCCAAAACGGCAAATGACTTCAATGATATTTACGAAGATTTTCCCATAGGGAATGGAGAGAAAGTGAAATTAAATTATCTGAATATTCCCATTTTAGCCAATATTAAGTTGGGCAAAGTACTTTGGATCCAGGCCGGCCCTCAATACAGTATTTTAATGAATAAGGACAATACCCTGGTGGAAAATGGGAAGGACGCTTTTAAGAACGGGGATTTTTCAGCTGTTGGAGGCTTGTGGCTTCAACTGCCTATCGGGCTCAGTGTCAGTGCACGTTATGTGATTGGTCTGAGCAATATTAATGATCTGGGAGATAAACATGAGTGGAAAAATCAGGCGATTCAACTGGGTATCGGTTACCGCATCTTTTAGATAGATTATTATTAAATAAAAAAAGATAAGGCTTCCTCATTGCAGGAGGCCTTATCTTTTTTTATTTACTTTAAAAGAATATTCTTGGGATGGCGCATCTCTCATATTCTTCCTCCCCGCCAGGTTTTAGAAATGGGTGTATGGCTTCCTGCACTATCTTAAACCGTGAAAAAATAAAGAAAACATTTTTATTTCGTATGGGCTTTTTGTTTTTCTGTTATTGATCGTATTTTTATTCCTTCAATACCCGATAGTTGGAGAAATACCCGATTGCGGGGTATAGAAGAGGCTGTTTAAAAACTACCAGAACCTATTTTTAATTATGAACGATCAGGTACAAGTTTTAATTGTAGAGGATGAGAATATCGTGGCCATGGGTCTGGAGGATACCCTGCAATCTGAAGGATACGGGATATCGGGGATTGCGGATGAAGGAAAAGAGGCATTGCATATTTTGAAAAAGAGGCCGGTAGATATTATTTTACTGGATATCCAAATCAGAGGAGAATGGGATGGTATAGAGACGGCCAGAAGGATCATGGATCAACAGGAACTGCCTTTTATCTTCCTGACTGCTTTTACAGACAGAAAAACCATTGACCGGGCCAAAGAGCTTCGGCCGGCGGCTTATTTGACTAAGCCGTATCAGCCTCAAAATCTTTTAGTATCTATAGAGGTAGCTCTCAATAATTTTGCTTGTCGAAAAAATTCTCCAACAAAAATCGTTCCTCTTATCCCCAACCGTGGTCCATTATCACAGCCTCCCGCGAGCCAGGTATTACATTTTAATGACGTCTTCTTTATTAAACAAAATAATGCATTTGTAAAAATAAGACGAGCGGACATCCTTTACCTTAAGTCTGAGGGGAATTATACCCGCGTCGTAACCGGAGAAAAAAAGTATCTCCTCAGGAGTCCGATGCATGCTACACTGGAAAAACTGGATCACCCGGATTTTATCCGGACTCATCGTTCTTATGCTATTAATATTAAACATTTGGATACCTTTAATGATTATTCTGTCTTCCTGGGCTCAGATGAAATTCCGTTAGGAAGGAATTACAAACAGGACTTTTTTGATCATTTCAATTTCTTGTAAAGCGGTCAGTTTTGCTTTCTTTAGGACCTGACAAGGGCGGCTTGGCATTATACTTGACTATATAAGCATAATGCCTTAAAGCGGCTTTTTTTATTATAACAGTGACAACTTGACCGAATATATATTATGAAGAATATTCCATTTTTTGTTGAAGGAGGTGAAGAAGAGTTTGAATTTATGCCCATTCTACCGTTGAATGAAGATTCCCCCGATGATATAGACGATGATGTGATTCCGGATACCGTGCCTTTATTGCCTTTAAGAAATACAGTACTCTTTCCCGGTGTTATTTTGCCCATTACGGTGGGAAGAGATAAGTCTATAATGGCGGTACAAGATGCCAATAAGGCAGACAAGCTTATAGGCGTGGTAGCTCAAAAAGACAGCTCTATTGAGGATCCTTCTTCCGGAGATTTGACAACTATTGGAACCGTGGCACGCATTGTGAAACTGATCCGGATGCCCGACGGAGGAACAACTATAATCATTCAGGGGCGTCGGCGTTTCCGGGTCGATGAAGTTCTTGAAGAAGAACCGTATTTTAAGGCACGGATCACTGCTCTGGAAGATAAATGGCCGGTGAATGATGAAGATAAAAAAGAATTTAATGCCTACTCCTCCTCTATACGGGACCTGGCCACACAAATTATCAAGCTTTCTCCCAATATCCCCAGTGAAGCGAGTGTTATTTTGAATAATATAGAAAATACCTCTTTTCTTATCCACTTTGTTGCTTCGAATCTAAGCTCGGGGCTGAAGGAAAAGCAGCAATTGCTGGCGATGAATGGCCTTAATGGGAAAGCAGAGTTTTTGTTGAAATTGTTGCAGACAGAGCTGCAGCTGGCCGAACTCAAAAATAAGATTACTTCCAAGACCAAGGCAGATCTGGACCGGCAGCAAAGAGAATATTTTTTGCAACAACAGCTTAAATCCATAAAAGAAGAACTGGGAGGGGATTCCAACGATCGCGAGATCCGGGAACTGGAAAAACGTGCCGAAAAGAAAAAATGGTCTGAGACCGTGCAACAGGCTTTTAAGAAAAACCTGAGTAAACTGGAACGTATTCATCCCTCCACGCCAGATTATTCTGTAATATATAATAATCTGGATCTGATGTTGGATCTGCCATGGGAAGAATATACCAAAGATAAATATGATCTGAAACATGCCCGCAAAATCCTGGACCGGAATCATTATGATATGGATAAAATTAAAGACCGTATCATAGAGTATCTGGCGGTCCTGAAATTAAAAGGAGATATGAAGTCGCCTATTTTATGTTTTGTGGGGCCTCCGGGGATTGGGAAAACTTCCTTGGGAAAATCTATTGCAGATGCGATCAATAGGAAATACGTACGTCTTAGCCTCGGAGGGATGCATGATGAGAGCGAAATTCGCGGGCATCGTAAAACATATATAGGAGCCATGCCGGGGCGTATTATCCAGAATATCCGTAAGATCAAGTCTTCTAATCCGGTAATGGTTTTAGATGAAATTGATAAAGTGGGTAGCGATTTTCGTGGCGATCCCAGCTCGGCGCTTTTGGAAGTCTTGGACCCGGAGCAAAACAATACTTTTTATGATAATTATCTGGAGTTGGAGTACGATCTGTCTAAGATACTGTTCATCGCAACGGCCAACAGCCTGAATGGCATTCATCCTGCCCTGCGTGATCGGTTGGAGATCATTGAACTAAGCGGTTATGCTGTGGAAGAAAAGGTGGAAATTGCCCGCAGACATCTGATCCCCAAGCAAAAAAAGGCACATGGATTGCCAAAGCTAAAAATGACTTTCCCCAAAAAAGTGCTGGTAAAGGTCATTCAGGATTATACCAGGGAAAGTGGAGTGCGTGAGCTGGATCGTAAGTTGGCAAGCATTATGCGGACCCTGGCCAAAAAGGTGGCAATGAATGAAGAAATACCTACTACGTTGACACCTGAATTTCTGGAAGAAGCGCTAGGTAAACCGCGGTTTAGCCTGGATATGTATAAGTCCACCAATCACAGCGGTGTGGCCGTGGGCCTGGCCTGGACATACGTAGGAGGAGATATCCTATTTATTGAGGTCAGCCTGAGCGATGGGAAAGGAGAGTTGAAGCTTACCGGTAATCTTGGAAATGTAATGAAAGAATCTGCTACCACGGCACTCAGTTACTTGCGTGCCCACGCAAAGGAATTCGATATAGATCCCGGCATTTTTGATCATAAAAATATTCATATTCATGTGCCGGAAGGGGCAGTACCCAAGGATGGCCCAAGTGCCGGAATTACGATGCTCACTGCGCTGACCTCTGCATTTACCGGAAAAAGAATACGTCCCTACCTGGCCATGACAGGTGAGATTACCCTTCGGGGACAGGTGCTGCCGGTAGGAGGGATAAAGGAAAAAATACTGGCGGCGAAAAGAGCAGGATTAAAGGAAATAATCCTTTGTCAAAAAAATGAAAAAGATATTGAAGAAATTGATAAAAGATATATCAAAGGCCTGAAATTCCATTATGTAGATCAAATGGAAGGTGTATTGGATATTGCATTATCAAAACGGGTGAGGCAATCAGGGATTAAGCGTGCAAAGCCGGAGCCCCCCAAAAGCGTCAGACTTAGCACGAAGTACCTCAATTGATAAGGGGGGGCGAATGAATGTCTAATTAATATCATTGTGCGGCTCAAGCTACAGGAACAGCCTTTGTTTTTTATGCAGGGGCCTATGGTTCTGTTTGCTTTTAGCGGCAATGCAATCCGTGGCTTTCCCTAATGGAATAAATCTGTCCCCATGTTTTAAGGAAAAAAGTGTTATTTTTGGGTTTCAAAGGGCATATTATCATTCAAAAATGAAAACACTGCGTAATTTCATGGAATGGCAGGCCTTTGGCGTTTGCTCCACCATAGGTGAAAAACTGGGGATTGCTACGTCGCGTATTCGGATGTGGTTTATTTATATCTCCTTTCTTACCATGGGCTCTCCGCTGATTATCTATATGGTGATGGCCTTTTGGATCAATATCAAAAAATATATCCTTTATACCAGAAGAAACCCACTTTGGTATTGGTAGAACTAAAATAAAAAACCCCGCGGACGCGGGGTTTAAAATTACACACTTTATCTATCCATTATGCATTCACACTGCCTTTTACCGAGGCGATAACTTCTTCCGTAATTCCTTTGGGGGCCGGTGCATAATGAGAGAATTCCATGGTGGAAGTGGCACGTCCGGAGCTTAGTGAACGTAGCTGCGTGACGTATCCGAACATTTCACTTAAAGGAACTTTTGCCTTAATAACCTGCAGGTTGTTTCTGGAATCCATTCCTTCCATGAGGCCCCGGCGACGGTTTAAATCCCCGGTTACATCTCCCATATATTGCTCGGGCGTAACCACTTCCACCTTCATGATGGGTTCAAGTAAAATGGGACTGGCTTTCTTGGCGGCTGCCCGGAAGGCTTGCTTGGCTACCATTTCAAAAGAGTTGGCATCCGAATCTACCGGGTGAAAACTACCGTCAAATAGACGGATACGCATGTTTTCTATGGGGAATCCGGCTAAAGCGCCGGTGCGCATGGCCTGCTCAAACCCTTTTTGTACAGCCGGAATATATTCCTTGGGAATAGCCCCACCGAAAATAGCATTAATAAATTGCAGGCTTTTGCCCTCGTTTTCTTTGATCCATTCTTCCTCGGCAGGCCCGATCTCGAATTTAATATCGGCAAATTTACCACGGCCACCAGTCTGTTTTTTCAATATTTCACGGTGTTCAATGGTAGACTGTAAGGCTTCTTTATAAGTTACTTGCGGGGCCCCCTGATTGATATCCACCTTAAATTCCCTACGCAGACGATCAATGATGATATCCAGGTGAAGTTCCCCCATGCCGCTTAAAACGGTTTGCCCGGTTTCTTCATTTGAAGTTACGGTAAGGGTGGGGTCTTCCTCAATGAGCTTGGCTATGGCCACCCCCATCTTGTCCATGTCATTTTTGGTCTTGGGCTCTACGGCTATGGAAATCACCGGATCGGGAATAAACATGGATTCCAGCACGATGGGATGATCCTGATCACAAAGCGTATCTCCCGTCTTAATGTCTTTGAAACCTACTGCAGCTCCAATATCGCCCGCTTCAATAAAGTCCAGTGGATTTTGTTTGTTGGCATGCATTTGCAGGATACGGCTGATCCGCTCTTTCTTTTCCGTACGGGCATTAAGGACATAAGAACCGGCATCCAGATGACCGGAGTAACAGCGGAAGAAAGCCAGACGGCCTACGAAGGGATCGGTCATGATTTTAAAGGCTAATGCTGAAAAAGGAGCCTTGGCTTCGGGTTTCCGGTGCTCTTCTTTTCCATCATCCGGGTTTACCCCGTCAATCGCTTCAATGTCCACCGGGCTTGGTAAATATCTTACGACACAATCAAGCAGGGCTTGAACGCCTTTGTTCTTAAAGGCAGAGCCACAAAGCATGGGGATAATGGACAGGTCTATGGTCGCACTCCGGATAGCTGCATGCATTTCTTCTTCCGTGATGGAGTCCGGATCATCAAAGAATTTTTCCATCAAGGCCTCGTCATATTCGGCCACAGCCTCAACCAGTTTCCCACGCCATTCCGCTACCTCTTCCTTCATATCTTCGGGAACTTCGACCTCTTCGTATTTCATACCTTGAGAAGTATCGTCCCAAACAATGCCTTTGTTAGTGATCAGGTTCACTACCCCTTTGAAGTTGTCTTCTGATCCGATGGGCAATTGCAGCGGTACAGCTTTAGCGCCCAGCATATCGTGTATTTGTTTAACCACCATCAGAAAGTCGGCGCCTGCCCGATCCATTTTATTGACGAATCCGATGCGGGGTACATGGTACCTGTTTGCTTGACGCCAAACTGTTTCAGATTGAGGTTCTACCCCGTCAACTGCGGAGAACAAAGCTACCAGACCGTCTAGAACACGCATGGAACGCTCTACCTCAATGGTAAAGTCTACGTGTCCGGGCGTATCTATGATATTAAATTTATATTGCTTGGTATCATTTATGGGCTCTCCCTGATGGGTAGGGAATTTCCAGAAACAGGTAGTAGCGGCGGAAGTAATGGTGATCCCCCTTTCTTTTTCCTGGTCCATCCAATCCATAGCGGCAGAACCATCATGGGTTTCACCAATTTTATGAGAGATCCCGGTATAATATAGAATGCGTTCTGTTGTTGTGGTTTTGCCTGCGTCAATATGTGCGGCGATTCCAAAGTTCCGTTGAAAATGTAGGTCCGGCATGATCAATTATTCAATTAAATTTTAATTTCGGGCTGCAAAGGTAGTATTTTTTCGTAGGGAAATTAAATGTGAACGGAATTAATTCTACTTTTTACTCATTTATGGGGCAGCGAGATTTTTTCCCTGTGCCCGCATATAATCCATATAATGCATGTCTTTTATTTTACTTTCCACCCATCCGGGGAAATTAAAATATAGGGAGTATAATGGTATTTCATTCCTATTTGTCTTTTGGAGCTGATTTAGAAACCGGCTGCAGGCTTTTTTGGCATCTTCTTTATTACGACTGGCAGCAAGATGCTTTAAGAACAGAAGCATAGCCCGCTCAAAAGAACGCAGTCTTTTTCTGGCATATAGAAAATGATAAGTGGTTTCAATGGTGCTGTCCATGCGATACCATTCTTTCTTCTCATATAGAATCAATAGGTGAAAAATCAAACTAAAAAATAAAATATCTTCCCGGTTTATAGTCCGGTTTTGTTCTTTAACATTCAGCAGCAGCATTTCAGCATCATCCCATTGTTCCAGTACAAAATAAGAGATATAAACGGAAGTATGTACCGATAAGGCATCTGGCGGAGGTAATAATTCTTTTGCATAAGAAAGATTAACCGATGATTGCTGATCTATTATCTGCTTTACCCGATCATAACAAAACGTTTTATGGTAAATCTTTAATTCCGTATTAAAATGGACGACGCTAAATATTTTGCTGTAAAAGCCGGCAGCGAGATGGTCTCTCGCAAGCCGGGCATATGTACTAATGTGTTCTTTGGCCAAAGTGTTTTGTCTACAATAGAAATCAGTGTAACTGGTAATGTTCACCGAATGGATAAAAAGTGCCGCATATTCATTTATCAGTTGAGGAGAAGCTTTCCAGTGTTCAATTATTTGAAGGCAAATTTTTGTACAGGACTCTTTTTCATGCAGCATATAGCAGCACAATGCCTTTGTGTTCAGAAAATATAATTTAATAAGCGCTTCTTCTTCCATTGATTGCATAAAAAAAGGTTCACGGCTCATTTGCGTTACTTTATTTTCCATTTCACGCACCTCTTTTATCTCTTTGGCTTCGATGGGTAACCAACTTCGATAACCCAGTATTTTCATCTGTTCGTAAAAGATCCGTATCTGCTGAAGTGCCTGTTCATGACGAATGGCTAATTGTATCCGGTTAAGTAAAGAATAGCTTCCCGCTTTGTATCTTTTATAATCCATGTATTGCATTGCATTGTTTTGCAAGTGAAGCAACTCTGATAAATATTGATATTTTGCATAATGTTTGGCCAGAATAATGCCTCTGGAACACCATTCTCTTGCCGATTCAAAGAGGCTTCTATTCATCAGATGGATGGCCTGTTCTCTTACAAAATGAAGCCGCGAATTGATATTTTCTTTTCTTTTTATGGAAACTTTCATATCCAGAATATCATTAAAGAGCTTTGTTTTGATTCCAGAAAGTTGTGTTTTACTTCTGATATGCAGCAGTTCACAGAGTGTATCGGTGGTGTAAGAATCGGCGCCGATCATAAGCTCGAACAACCTGAGTGCCAGGGTATTTTTTCGATTGGCCTGAAACCTGGCGGCTCTCCTAAAATAAGACTGTTCTTTTGCAGGTAATCCCTTAACCAATTCCTGCAAGGGGCTAAAAGAAGCTTTTTGGCTCATTTTCAAACTGTTTTTGGCACGCGGGTACAAGAATGCATGTCTTATTGGAATAAATATACTACATTTTCTTAATACCATCATAATAGATTATAAAAATTTTGAGATCTTCAAAAAACTGAATTTTATAGGATTTTTTAATTAATAATACAGCTGATAGTCAGATATTTAGTAGCGCGTTGGAAATTTTATTTGGCATTCAGGGGAGTGAATTAAGCCTCTATTTTTAATTGGTTCGACTTACCGTAGGAATTATTTTTATGGTTAAAATGGTCCAATAGCACATTTTAGTGATCCAGAATAGCTTTCATCGAGATGAAAGACACGGTATTGGTTCCTTATCGTCTATTGGCTGACCCATACGAGGGTAATGAACCGACAGAAGAGTTTTGTTACAAAAGTGCTAATAAGATATCGTTTGTTCGGGCTTATGTAATCAGGAGCAGATGGCATGAAGTGGTACTCATTCATAAAAGCTACTATTATGAAAGTGGATATTAAAACAAAAGCCGGGATCCCGGATAATTTCCTGGTCCTGCTGCTTGCCCAGATGAAGGTTATCCGGAAAATTATTGAGGCAAGACAATCAAGCACTTATTTTACCATGAGTATAGAGTCGCTGAAGAAAGAAAATGTCTTGTTAAGATCCCAGCTCGCATTGGCAGAAAAAGTGTTGAAGACCTTGAGTATTTGAGTGAATACCCTTAATCCGTTATCAAATTAACTTTTCATGCTTAGCTCCCGACCTCCAAAAGATTTTTCTTTATCTCAAATAAATGGAAGAAGAATTGCAATATAACACCCTCTCACAACGTTCTCAAACGGACGATATAAAACCTCAATCCCATTCTGTTGAGGTTCCTTCCATAACCTTACCTAAAGGAGGCGGTGCCATAAAAGGAATCGATGAAAAGTTCCAGGTAAATGCCATTACAGGCACCTCTGCTTTTTCGATCCCTATTCCTTTTAGCCCCTCCCGAAATGGGTTTATGCCCAACGTAGGATTAAATTATAATTCCGGCGCTGGCAATAGTCCGTTTGGACTGGGTTGGCAATTGACCATGCCTTCGATTAGCAGAAACACCCAAAAGCGACTGCCCCAATACAAAGATGAAGAGGAATCAGATACTTTTATATTATCAGGCAGCGAAGATCTAGTTCCACTTCTGGAAAAGCAGTCCGACTCAAGCTGGAAAAGATTTGAAAAATCAATAACAGAAGCTGGAATTACTTATACGGTTAAACGATACCGGCCACGCATTGAAGGTTTGTTCGCCAGAATAGAGCAATGGCAAAACTTAGCTTCCGGGGAAACGCACTGGAGGACCATTACCAAAAATAACGTTCATTCTTATTATGGACTTACGCCCGAAAGCCGTCTGAGTGATCCCAAAGATCAAACTCATGTTTTTGAGTGGTTCCTCTGTAAAACACATGATGATAAAGGGAATATCCTATTGAATTATTTTAAAAGAGAAGACTTTGCCAATATTGATAAGAGGTTGAACGAGAAAAATAGAATTGGGAATTGCACGCAAATCTATCTGAAAAAAATCGTTTATGGAAACAAGCGGCCTTACTACCTGGGGGATGAAATTCCTACGGAGAACGATTTTATGTTTAAGGTTATTTTTGACTATGGTGAACATGCCCAAAAGATGCCGGTGCCAAAGGACGTGGATATCGAAAAGAATGTCTGGACTTGTCGGAAAGATGCCTTCTCTACCTATCGCCCTGGATTTGAAATTAGAACCTATCGAAGATGTGTTCGCGTTTTGATTTTCCATTGCTTTGATACTACTGAATTACCTCATGCTCCATATCTCACCAAATCTTTACAGTTATTTTATGACGATGACCTGGAATTAATTTCTACTCATAAAACTGTTGGTAGATTTTCTTATCTGACAAAGGCCAGGCAAAATGGTCATTTATGGGACAAACAGGCCAATTCTTATAAAACCAAATATTTACCTGAAATAGAATTAAGGTATCAGCAACATGAATGGAATACGGAAGTAAAGAATGTAAGTCTTGAGGATAGGATACATGCTCCTGTAGGAATTGATGATAAAACTTATTTATGGGTGGACTTATTCAGTGAAGGCCTCTCGGGAATATTAACTGAACAGGCTGAAGGATGGTTTTATAAATCCAACCTGGGGGATGGCCATTTTTCCAATGCCCTGCCGGTTGCTTCTAAACCTTCTTTCAATGGGATAGGTTCCGGAAAACTTTCTATACAGGAGTTGCAGGGGGATGGTGTAAAATACTTGGTGCAGTATGGAAGCGAACCTAAAGGGTTTTTCAAGTTGACGGATGAGGAAAAATGGGAACCCATGAGAAATTTTGAAGCCTTTCCTAATATCCATCCTCTGGATCCTAATCTGCGCTCCATTGATCTGAATGGGGATGGACTGGCAGATTTATTGCTTACGGAAGATGACAAACTCCGGTGGTATCCCGGCGCTGGAGAAAAAGGCTTCCATGTTTCTCAAACGGTTTTTAAAGAAATAGATGAAGAAAAAGGGCCCGCGATCGTTTTTTCTGGCAAAGGGCAATCCATTTTTCTGGCTGATATGAACGGAGATGGATTAACCGATATCCTTAGGATCCGAAATGGGGAAATTTGTTATTGGCCTAACTTGGGTTATGGACAATTTGGCACAAAGGTGAACATGGACCATGCGCCCTGGTTTGATCTTCCCGATTCCTTTAATCCTGCTTTTTTAAGACTTGCAGATATAGATGGTTCTGGGACCATTGATGTGGTCTATCTTGGGAAAAATGATTTCAGAGTCTGGATGAACCTCAATGGTAACGAGTGGTCATCAGAACCTCGGGTTATGGCTGCCTTTCCAGAGATTGATAATCTGTCAGATATTGCTGTTCTTGATTTTCTGGGTAACGGAACGGCCTGCCTTGTTTATTCATCTCCGGTATCCAATCAGCCTTTGAAGTATGTGGATTTAATGGGGAGCAAAAAGCCGGGATTGTTTTGCGGCTATGTAAACAACTGTGGCAAAGAAGTCACCCTTGAATATAAACCCTCTACCTATTTCTATCTGAAAGACAAATGGGAAGGCAATAAATGGATCACCAAATTACCTTTCCCGGTTCACTGCATTTCAAAAGTAAGGTCGGAAGATAAAATCCGGCAAACCGTTTTCAGCAGCTCCTATTCTTATCGGCATGGATATTTCGATCATGCAGAAAGGGAATACCGCGGGTTTGCCCGTGTGGAACAATGGGATACGGAAGATTTTGATCAGTTTAAATTAAATGATGCAAAAAATGTGGTGGAAGCCGATTTGCATCAGCCTCCCGTGCGTACAGTTACCTGGTTTCATACGGGTGCTTTTTTGAGAAATAAAAAAAT
>CAYZGR010000025.1:0-41629 GCA_964478125.1 uncultured Chitinophagaceae bacterium
GATAAGGTCACATCAATCACCTTTCGTCCTTTCACTGCAATCGTTTGCTTAGCATACCCAATAAAAGAAAAGATTAAGGTGTCTGTTGCGGAAACGCCCGACAGCTTATACCGGCCGGAAGCATCAGAAACGGTTCCATTTGAAGTTCCGGAGATACTGACGGTCACCCCGGGGAGTCCGCTGCTGCTCTCTTCAGCGGTGATCATCCCCGAGACGGTGACCGTTTGTGAAAAAGTAGTTTGTTGAAAAATGAGAAGGAGCGTACTGCAAAGTAATAAAATTTTACATTTCATAGACCTTTTTTTTGAATAAAAAAATAATGACCAACGTTTTATAATCAAACTGAACAATAATATGTATCCTTCAGTTATTTATAATACAATATAATTCAATGCAATTCAACAAATGCAATCGTTTGCTTTAAACAGGCAGACGCGGGAGTTGTAATTTATTTCAATCACAAAGCAAAGCAGCTTACTTGCATAAAACAAAAAAAACGACTTGTATTTTACCATAGCTATCGTTGTAAATTACCATGAGAATAGGTATCTTTGATTGTCAATACCTTATACAAAAAACACGAACATGAAAACAGGCTTTCAATCGCATGAACAACAAACCATACACCTGGGGAGGAATGTTCAAAGAATTCGGGAAATTATTGGCATGAAGCAATCCGCCCTTGCTTCAAATACCGGACTGAGCCAGCAATATATTTCTAAACTGGAACAAAGCGACACGTTTGCTGACGAGGTATTGGAGAAGCTGGCCGAGGGCCTTGGAGTGACTCCGGAATTGATAAAGAAATTTGACGAAGAAAGAGCTGTTTATAATATTCAGAATAATTACGATAGTTCAACCAATAATCAAAATTATCAACCGACCTTCAATCATAATCCAATAGATAAGGTTGTAGAGTTATTTGAAAAACTTCTATTGAGTGAGAAAGAAAAAGTAGACTTACTCAGCAATGTCAATAAAGCCATTCATGACTTAAGAGAACAAGTACATGCGATGAAACAGAAAAGCGGGGAAAAGGGATAGGATCAAGCTAAAATTATAATAATAGAAAAATGTCATTGAAAAATCCTCAATAGCTGATCTGTTTTTAACCTGTCCTTTACGCTCTTTTTTTGATTGCATGCCGCCGGATTTTTCTCTTTATCCAAACTATCAAAGGCTGATTTTTTATATAAGTGTTCTATCCACTTTATGTTTTCCCCGCCTCCGCCAGGCGCTCTTCAAGGTAGCCGATAATTTTTTCCTTATCAGAGAGGTTTTTTTCCATGACCTGGATCTGTTTCTTCAAAATTGTTATCAGATCATCTTTGAGCGAAAGGTATTCTCCATCTACTTCTTTTATATTGGAGTTTAATCTATTTTGATACCGGTATTTTTTGTTAAGCTCATATAGATCCCTTTTTTCCAGGCTTGCATGCAACAGTTCTGTTTCCGGAACCTCAAAAAATTTAGCTATTTCACAAAATAATTTCAAATTGGGATAAGATTTTCCTCTTTCATAATTACTCCAGGTCGTAGGTTCTATACCTATTTCCTTCTTTATCTCAGGTTGTGTCAGGCTATTTTTCTTTCTAAGAAATTTTACATTTTCTGAAAATTTATCCATTATTATATAAAATTAATTGGATTATTCAAATAGATTTTATACCTTTGTGTAACCCTTTCCTAAAGGGGCAGAATAAAGATACAAATATTGTATTGACTCCGGAGGGCTAAGGAGCAAAAAATAATTTCACATACCATAAAATGAGCAGGATATGGAAAATTTTGCAGCGGAAAATGTATTGAAGCGGGGGACAAGGAGAGCGGATCCCATCGTTGACCGTCCTTTTTCTCAAAAGTGCGCAATTTTGCCGGGTCTGCAGGAGGTACTCGATATGGCCGTCAGGCTGATCGCGCCCCGATGGATTTTTTTGTCGGGAACCTATAAAAAAAGAGAACCGGCAAAACCCGTATATGACCTGCTGATCGTGCTCCCTAACCACATAGAGCGGCCGCACAGGGAATATACCTTGCTTGCCGAACATATCAGTGCAAGGATACATCCGATCATGACAACCTTTATAAAATCCGCAGATCTTTGTAAAAAACTGAACATTGGGCATATCTTTTTTTCATTGGTTTGCCGTCCCGAAAACCTTTTATATACTACGAATAGCCCCCTTCTGCCGAGTCGCGGGGCACTTCCTGTTAAAGCGATCATCCTCCGGGCCAAAAGAGATTTTCTCATCCGGATGAGCAGGGCAACATCTTTTATGAAAGGCGCACGCTTTTTTCAGGAAAATAGGGATAAAGAACTGACCGCTTTTATGTTGCAGCAAGCGGTAGAACTAGCCTGCAGGGCGATCATAACCGGCCTGACCGGGCAACAACTGCACTCTCATAGCCTGCGGGCTTTGTTACTGCAGTGTCAACGCTGTGTCCCCGAATTAGGTCACCTGTTCATGATTGACCGCGAAGAAGACGAACGTCTTTTAACCTTGTTAAAACAGGCCTATGTAGGGGCCCGCTACAAAGACCATTATATAGTAGAAGAAACCGATCTGCAATGTTTACTGCACCGGACAGCCCGCCTGCATGCTGCCGCGGAAGCTTTGTTTTATCAAAAGATACAGGAAAAAGAGCAGGCACTTAACCAACTGTGACCTTTATCCTTTAATAAACTACCGTTATGTCAGACAAAATCCAAGACAACGGGAAAATCGCCCCCGAAAGAAAGCTTGCCGACCCCTATCAGGCGATAGCGGCATTTTTTGACTTTTTCAATCTGTATGACAGCAGGGAATATATACAAACCTGGTTGGAAAAGGTATATGAGCATGACTTCTGGCAGGTGGCCAGCCCCGCGGAGCTGCTATCCTATTATGAAGAACTGGTTCATCTGATCCGGGCTGCACATCAGATCTATTTGTCAGGCAAACAACGCCAAACGGCAATAGAACTGCTGGCCGATAAGGGCTGTGATCCGGAAACCAGCTTGCTGCATCCGGCACTTTATGTCGGATGGTCCGGGGACCATAATTTATGGAATTATTTCCCGCGCAGCCTGAAGATGGAAGAATATAATGATCCGTATCTCGTTTTACCGGATTTTTTTGCCATCCACAGTCCGGACGAATGGGAAGAGGAATTACGGTCGCTCCTCTCCAACGGCCTTTCCACGGATACCCCTGCCGAGGTTTTTGAAAACCACAACGTGCCGAACATAGAGAAAAAGCTCCTGAAACTGGTGGAAGCGATGCACCTGATTGATGTAAGAGAAGTAGAATATATAAAAGGGGTTAAGAAGAGGTTGCCTTACACTTTGGAAACGTCCTATACCGATGCGTTTCTGCACCGGCTCTTTGGCGTAAGCCTGGATGCAAAAGGAAACTTTGCGGCAAACGAATTTTTTAAGCATCCGCCGGAAGAAGAAAATTATCAATCGGATAAGGAAGCGGATCATGAGGGAACGGATAAGGGGGCACAGGATAACGAGGAGATAGGCAAGGAGGGAACGGAGGCGGCCATTGCTTCTTCCCCGGCAAATCAGCCCTCCATGACCCTTAGCATTTCAGGCGATTGCCTGATCAATGACCACAGGATCTTATCGAGGCCGTTGAAGATCGATATCCCCTTGAAATTATCCGTACGTGAAGCAAACCATTCCTATTCATATCGTTAAAACCGGATGTTATGTCGCACGAAAAAGCACTACACGATAAGTACCGGCTTATAAATTCGTATAGCTTTCCCGATCCGTACCGGGACATTGCAGAATTCATGTCGCTATGGGATGTTCATGGCCACAGGAAGTACATCTCAGGCTGGATGACGGCTGTTAACCGGAATGACTTTTGGCGGGTCTCTACTCCCTCCGAATTGCTTTTCTATTGTGGCCGCCTGTTGGTCCTTATTAAAGCGCTACGTAAGTTGTCTATAGAGAACAAAAAAAGGAAAACAGCCATTGACCTGTTAAAGGAGAAGGGGCACAGTGCCAAAACCGATTTATTGCATCCCGCACTTTTCATGGAAGGGCGACCGGGCGAAAGCCTATGGGATGAATTTCCACGAAATATCAGCCTGGAGGAATACAATGATCCCTATCTTATTGTATCCGAGTTTTTTGGATGGTACAGTCTCGACGAATGGAAGCGGGAGCTATATGACCTGTTGTTTGACGCCCTTTCCCGGAATGCTGCTGCACGGGATATACGGCAGATAGAGATCAGGTTGCAAAAATTAGTGGAAGCTGCACATCTGATTTATGTAAGAGAAGTGAAATATATAGGCGAAATTAAGAGGAAGCCCGCTTATACACTGGATATGCCATTGGACGATCAACTTTTGTTCCAGATATTTAGTAAGGTACGCCTGTTTTGAATGAAAAATTGCGCCTTTACAGATTAAGGTACCGTGAAGGCGCAATCTTATTTGAGTAGAAGACCGTTAAGATCGTCTTTTATAACGTTTATTTCACTTTCTCAAAGGCCTGTTGCAGGTCTGCTTTAATATCTTCTATATTTTCAATACCTAAAGATATCCGTACTCTCCCCGGCTCGGCGCCCGCGGCTTCCTTCTCTTCATTAGAAAGTTGTTCATGCGTGGTGGTGGCAGGATGGATCACCAGCGAGCGGGTGTCTCCCACGTTAGCCAGGTGATAAAGCAGCTTTAAATTGTCAATAAATTTATCCGCGGTTTCTCCGCCTCCTTTGATCTTGAAAGACAGAACGCCTCCGAATCCGTGTTTCAGGTATTTTTTGGCCAGCGCATAACTCCGGTGACTTTCCAGGCCGGGATAACTTACACTTTCCACCTGCGGATGCTGTTCCAGCCATTGGGCCAGCTCAAGCGCATTGTCCACCGTCTTCTGCATACGGAGAGAGAGGGTTTCCAGGCCCTGAATGAAGTAATAGGAATTCTGCGGGGAGGGGGCGGAACCGAACGTCCGCAAACCGCACACCCGGGCGCGAATGATATAAGCAATGTTTCCAAAAGGACTGTCTGCCCCAAAAGTCTCCCAGAAATTCATGCCGTGATAAGCTTCATCCGGTTCTGAGAATTGAGAATACCGCCCATTTCCCCAGTTGAAGTTTCCGCCATCCACAATCACGCCGCCGATGCTGTTGCCATGACCGCCAATCCATTTGGTCGCAGCATGCACAATGACGTTGGCGCCGTAATCAAAGGGGCGGCAAAGATATCCCGCGCCGGCAAAAGTATTATCAACGATCACGGCTATACCATGCTTCTGCGCAATACCGGCAATCTTTTCAAAATCGGGTACCACCAATGCGGGATTTCCAATGGTCTCCAGAAAAATACATTTGGTCTTTTCATCTATTAAAGATTCCATTGATTCCGGATCTTCAATATTGGCAAAGCGGGCTTCTACGCCGAGCCTTTTAAAGGTGGTTCTGAACTGGTTATAAGTGCCTCCGTATACAAAATGAGCGGAGATAAAATTTTCCCCTGCATAGGCCACATTGTTGATAGCCATGAAACAGGCGGCAAGCCCGGAAGAGGTGGCCAATGCGCCTACCCCGCCTTCTAATGCGGTAATCCTTTTTTCAAAGGCGTCTGTCGTCGGATTCTGGATACGGGTATAAATGTTCCCGAATTTCCTTAAAGCGAATAAATCGGCAGCATATTTGGCATCTTCAAAAAGAAAAGACGTGGTTTGGTGAATGGGAACGGAAGCAGATCCGTTGGGTTTTTCCGGCCGGTATCCGGCATGCACTTGTAAAGTTTCGTAATGCAAAGGTTTTTCTTGGCTCATTGGTTAATTTTTTAGTCCACAAAAGTAATGGACTTTTAATAATTTTAAAAAATCTTTTGAAAAAAATTAAAAATTCAGCTATGACCGGAATTTTTATAAAGCGGATTTAAACAATCCGGCAATCTTCTCAAAGGAAGCTATCTTCGCTTTTTGATCATAAATATAGGAGGCGACCATGATCTCATTGGCATCGGTATCGTCCAAAAACCGTTGGAGTTCCTTTTGGAGGGTCTTCGTGCCGCCTATAAAAGAATAGGTCATCATCTGTTTTACGGCTGCTTCTTCCTGAGGGGCCCATATGTCACTCATATCGACGGGAGGACGAAGCGGTTTGCGTTCATCCCGGATGATGCCCAGGGCCATTTGATAAAAGGAAGCGGCCAGATAATGGGCTTCTTCATCCGTATCGGCTGCAATGACATTGACACAGGGCATGACATAAGGGCGGTCGAGTTGTTCCGAAGGGGCAAACCGTTCCCGATAGACCTTCAGGGCATCCGACAGGTAGGTGGGAGCAAAATGGCTGGCGAAGGAAAACGGCATCCCCAACAGGGCTGCAAGTTGCGCACTGTATAAGCTGGAGCCCAGAAGCCAGATCGGAACCTGTGTTCCTTCCCCCGGAATGGCTTTCACTTTTGCACCCGGCCGGTGCGGCCCCAGATAACGCCTCAATTCTACTACATCATCCGGAAAATCATCTACGGATCCGTGTCTGCTCCTTCGCAGTGCCGCAGAAGTGATGGGATCGGTGCCGGGGGCCCGCCCCAGACCCAGATCAATCCGGCCGGGATACATGGATTCCAGGGTTCCGAATTGTTCCGCTATAATCAGCGGCGCATGATTGGGCAACATAACGCCTCCGGAACCCACCCGGATCCTGGAGGTTCCTCCGGCAATGTACCCGATCAAAACTGCGGTGGCCGAACTGGCAATATTGGGCATGCTATGGTGTTCTGCATACCAAAGCCGGTGATATCCCAGCTTTTCTGCAACCTGCGCCAGCTCCAGGCTGTTATGAAAAGAATCCGAAGGCGTTTCTCCTTCCCGGATCGGAGCCAGGTCCAAAATGCTTACGGGAAGGTCGGATAATTTTTTTGGCATGAAGTTTTAACATAGAGTAACAAGCCGAAATCAGGTTTTGTTCAAAATACCGCTTGTTCCACAAGGACCATACCGGTAGCCGGTATGGTCCGATCAAATATAGAACGCTGATGATTATGATTTTTAAGATAGGATCTCAGTATGAACAAGTAATGATCATCTTAATTGACCATAAGAATCCGTGCTCTGTTTTACTCTTTCCGTATGATCTCCGGGGACTGGCGGCAAAGCCCCTTTCATGGAAACTTGTTATAAGAAGGATAATCCGATTCATCCTCCTCCTGTCTTGAAAAAAGTAAGAAACGCATGCCGTAAGCGATATCAGAGAATAGCCCGCCACATCAGGGAAGCCGCACTCCCCCTCCAGGATTTGGTGAATTGAGTCAGTTCGGTTATATATTTTTTCCGGGTAACGGTTTCCGTTTTTTTGGGCAAGTCAAAAGGTTTGAATTCCGGGCCGGAGAACGTCACTTTGGTCGCAAACCAGGTGGTGTATAGGCGGGGAATAGCCAATCCAAGAATCATACCGGGTAAACCATTAAAACTTTCCGGACCGCCGCTCACCATGATCTGATCTGTATAAAAGGCCACGACTACCACACTGTCATCTATGGTGGTGATGGCTTTCCGGCATGGATATCCGGCAATAGAACGGATATCATCTTCAAGCTTCCATTGGTATCTGGGAAGACTGTCGGTGATCAGATAATTTCTTTCAAAAATCTTTTTCAATGCCTGTTGAGTTTGTTTTTGTAAATCACTTAGCACCTGATTTTGCGATGCCACCCTGTTGTTTCCTAAAAAAGAAAAGATCCGTCCGGATTCCTCGTCTGCCGAATCCGGTTGAAAAGAATATTCGGTTTTTTGTTGATTAAAATTCAGGGTAAAGTAATCTTTAACATCTTTCGGCGTCTTTTGTATAAACTGCCGGATCCATTTATACTGGTCTTCTAGTTGCATGGCCAGTTTAAGGTTGAAAGTGCGTTGATAAGTGATTTCTCCCCGCGTATAAAACTGGGCGCTAACGGTAAAAGGTAAAAACCAGATGAAAAAGAAAACGAAAATTTTAGATGACATTTTTCTTGATTTTCAATAATTAATTATCCCTTTTATTTTCTGCCGGCGCTTCCGGTCTTCGTAAAATTCCAGGTAAGGCTTAGCATGAAATAGCGTTGAATGGTATTGTAGCGGGTTTCAGAGATCTGATTGGCGGAAGTAACCCGGGAATAACCGACATTTTGATTCAAAATATCGTTGGCATAAGCTTTCAATACGAGGGATTGGTTTCTCAGGAACGCCCGGCTGAGCCAACCATTCCATAGAAAGATTTTGTTTTGTTTATCCTCGTCGCTTAACTGGCTGCGAAATTCCCAACCCACTGTTGTCCCCATCTTGAAATGCCCGGGTAACTGAAAAGAGGCATCCAGACTTTGCTGAAAATTCCAGTACCGGGTTTTTAGATCCGTCCGGATTTTAGAGACGGTACTGTTGTAAGAGGGCCTGAAAGTATAGCTTAGCTGAACGGTGGTGTCCTTAAAATAATTGAATATCAAACTGGGGGAAAAACTCCAGGTGCTGTTGCTGTTGGCTTTATTATTAATAAAGTTATGAGTCCGGTCAAAATTTACGTTGGCGCCCACCCTTGCCCGGAAGTTACCCACAATCCTTCTTCCAAAGCTGGAATAAATACCTCCGTTATAGTTGCCATTGACATTTACAAATTGATAGGTGCGCCGGCCGGAGTGGTCAATGTTCTGCTTTTGGGTAATGGCATTCTGTTCAAAAGAAAAATTGGCATTCACAAAAACGCTCTGGCTGGTTAAAACCTTAAAATTATAGTAGCTTAAACGAAAATCGTGGTGGAAAGCCTGCTTCAAATCAGGATTACCAATGGCTATATTCAAAGGGTCCTCGTTGTTTCGAACGGGCTGTAGCTGCTGCATGGAAGGCTGTTGACTTCTGCCATTATAATTAAAGTTGAAACTGGACTGCTGGCTCTTCCGGAAATTTAATGAAACGCTGGGGAAAAAATTGAGATAATGATACCGGAAGGAAGAATCGGCCATCAGGTCTTTTTGATTATAGTTGGTGGTGGAAATGTCGCCGCCGATGTTTACCCGGAGTTTCTTTTTGGGGTTATATTGAAATCGTATCCCTCCCCTGTTGTTTAAAATATCGTAGACATAGTGACTGCTGTATAAAGAATCCAGCAGCTCGTATTGATGTGCATTTCCCGGTTTGGGATTGAAAGACCGGATCTGTGATTCCTGGTTGTTTACATTCAATTGATAGTTGAACAATAAAAAGAAGTCTTTCGTCAGCGGCTCGGTATAATTCAGACTCAGGCCCACGGATTGATTATTATTATCCCGGACTTTTCGCTGGTCGATCTTTTGGGTACTGTCGAGGGCGTATAAATGATATTCGGATCGCTGCAGGCCTTTGCTCTCTGACTGGCTCTGGTTTAGCGAGAGGTTTGCAGAGAAGGACCGCCCTTTTTTTCTAAACTTTTTTCTATAATTGAGATAGGCATTGATATTTTTATTTTCTCCCGAATTGGTTTGTGTTTGCTCGTTGTCATTGATCAGTTGGCCATTCGTAGCTTTGGCTTCCGACTTGCTGTAACGGGTGCTGCTGTTATTGGCGATCCCGCCATTGGCCCTCACCCTGAGACCAGACAGGGAATCCAACTGATATTCTCCGTTGAAACTCAGGTTGTGATTGATTTGAGAATTGTAGTTTTCCGCATGGCTGTCATTAAAATATTGTGTGTCCGGCAGGATATATTGGGTAATATTATTGTTTAAGGCCTCAATATTGTTTTTGGCCAAATTATAAGAGCCGTTTATTTTTAAGGAATCTCCCCGCCAGGCATTGCCATAATGCACGCCGGTATTCCAGGTTTTGGGCAGACCCTGCCCCCTGAAGTTTCCATTGAAGCCATAGGCGCTATTTCCCGAACTACCCATCGTGACATATATAGCCCCGTCTTCCACCCGGGTATTTACGCCGCTTCCGTACTTACGACGGTCTTGAAAACCCAGGCCTCCTGTTTGGGTATTGGACATAATTGCGTAAGCAGAAATTTTCCGTTTCCCTTTAAAGGCATTGATCATGGCTTCATTTTGCCAATATTCCGAAGTCCCGCCCCCTGCCGATATTTTCCCAAAATAACCGCGTTTGGCATTGTCTTTTAGTTTCAGGTTAATGGTCTTGATCCTTTTTCCGTCGTCAATACCGGTAAATTCCGCTTCATCGGTCTTTTTATCATATACCTGTACCGCATCTACGGAGGAAGCCCGCAGCATCTTGGCCACCATGGCCGGATCGTCACTAAAAAACTCGTCGCCATCTACCAGCATTTTTTCCACGGTTTGCCCATAGGCTTTAATGGAGCCGTCACTACTTACCTCCAGGCCCGGCAATTGTTTTAGCAAGGCGTCCACGTTATCATATTGACCGGTTTTGAAGCTATCGGCTGCATACTCGATGGTATCCCCTTTGATCGTAATGGCCTGCCGGCCATTAATGACCACTTCTTTCAATAAAATGTCCCTGGGCGTTAGCGGAACCATACCTACATCGGTATTGGATTCGGAAATATTAATTTGATGTACCACGCTGGCAAAACGTGGATTTTCATATAGCAGCAAATAGGAGCCTGGCCGATTAACAGAAAGGGTAAAATGACCTTTTTCATCTGCCCGGGTAAAGGCCTGTAAAATGGAATCGGAGGCATTAATGATCGATATGGAAGTATACTGGGTAAAACTGTAATTGACCGTATCTTTGACCGTCCCCTCAATTGTGTAAATACTTTGAGCATGAAGCGAATAAGAAATCCCCAAGAGCAATAAAGCAAAGATGTAGGCTTTTTTCATATACAGGGAGACTGGTAAAAAACATACAAGGTAAGAATTTTTTAGCCTTGTCCGCTATGGTTCCACCAACTTTTTCAATTCTCTGAAACTTTTTTGATTTCCCGTATTTTCTATGGCATCGGCAATATCAAGCTTTTCCTGTCCGGTAAGGTGCCAGTTAAGTGCGGCTCCTTTATTTTTCTTTCGGGGCACATACTGGAAAATGAGACGGTGAAACGGGATTTCCATAAAATGGGAAGCATAGGTTACCAGGTCATCCTGCTCAAAGTCTTGCAACGTAGACCAGTTATGTTGCATGGAGAATAAAGGATCTATAAGCCGTGCGACGAACCCCTTGAATTTATCCAATGTTCTGATCTCGTTTTTTTCACGGTCTCTTATTTGCATTAAGATAACGGTTCCTGCATTTTTATTGATCCAGTCGCGAAAGACATGCATAAAACGGAGACTGGTTTCTTTTCCGAAATTATCTCTTAACCCCGCATCCATGACCTCTATGGTAGGCTTTGTGGGTAAGTACACATTGGGCAATACATAGGGGAAAGTGGCATTCATCCGGATAGCGGTAGTAAACAACAATTGTCCGGGATCTTGTTTGGAAAAATAAGTACAAAAGTCTACCCCGTCTATATCACGCGTACTTCTGAAGCTGTTTATATAGGAGGGATAGGTTAAGTAGCTTACCTTTTGCGGCGAGATCAGCAGTTTTCGGCCATCCGCAGTAATGGTAGGCGACAGGATCAATAGGGGTATACGTCCTTCTTCCTCCGGCTTTTTGTACGCCTCCAGCGGTTTATTAAGCTTACCTTCCAGGTTAATGTTCAACTGCCTTTCGAAAGCATATCCCCTGTCTTTGGGATACCTGTTGCTGTCCAGCCTGAAATTTTGGAAAGGCGTGAAAAAATCATTTACCGCAAAAGAAGACATAATAGAATTGAGCAGATCCCTGGAAACATTTTCCACATATTTACTGTCATGCAGATCAATCTTTTTACCCTCTAATTTCTCCAGATACAACTCCCTGTAGTAAGCTGCCGCGATCATCCCGCCGGAAGCCCCGGTTATTAACACGGTATGTTTCATAAGTTGTCCGCCCAGCAGGCTGTCCGCGTATTGAAATACATCCATACACCAGGTGGCGGACCGGCTTCCTCCACCACTCACGTTCAGAAGAATTAACGGGGGTTTGGTACCTGGCGGAAATTTATCTTTCCAGTTATTCAGTATCTTTAGAGTATGGCGCTTGTCCTTACGGGCCCGCTCCGGCGTAAAAAGCTTTTCCAGGGTTTCAAAGCTGTAGGTCGGACGCCGGTCCTTATCTGCATAATCGAGGCCATATGCCTTACTTTGCATGTCAATAATGTTATGCTTCACCGACCAGTTAAAAAGAATAACCAGCCCGACCAGTACGGGGATGGTCCAATCCTTAAAAAGATAGGCAAAGGCCCCCGACAGCGCAATCAAGACCGAAATAAAGATCAACACACTGGCTCCGGCGGGAATCCTGAAAGCGGCGTATTGGGTCAGGTAGCTGAGCAGGATCAGGAAGATAAAAGCAAAAGCCACCATCAACACTGCCGCACCATGGTGTTTTTTAAAAACATCATCCAAAAAATGGCGGTCGTAATGTGAAACATTCCGCGCCTTTTTTACGCGTAAGAAAGAATTGAGATAGGTATCTATTTTTATGACGTTATCATCAAGTTGCAGGCCGGGCGTCGTAATCTGCTCCAACAACTTCCGAAGGTTGCCACTCTGCTTACGAAACCCGCGGGTGATATTTTTATCCGTACCAAAAAAATACGTGAAAGAAATAAACAAGACGAAAAGGAAACCCAGCAAAAAGCCCGCTTCCAGCACGAGGATATCCAAAACCGGGTTTAACTCGTTAAACCGCTGAAAAGTAAATTGCCTGATCATAAAAAACACTAAAAAAATCAGTGGTATGATTGAATTATTCAGTGCATATTTCCCGAAAGGATTACGGGTAGTAGCCAGAAAACGAAAACATTTGCTGTTCAGGATGAAGGTGGTGATTTGCCATGAAACGACAAAAATGCCGTAAGAAGCCCCTAAAATAAAAGTACTGTAGAAACTGACTTTTCCTAAATATTCAGGCGCCAGCAAGATGGATTCGGCGCCAAATATTTTTCCTAAACTATCCTGTACCGTGGCAAACAAAATGAACCAGAAAAGAAGCAGTATCTGATACCGCCGCAAGTGCAGAAAAAGCAGTTGTAGCGGCATGGAATGAATAAATCTGTACAGGAATGTTTTCATCAGATAATCAGTTGTCCAAATCTATACCAAAGGGCGTTCTTTTTCAAATCGGGAGAGGAGTCGCGTTTTGTCACTCATGACGGAGCGCTGTAATCGGGTTCAGCCGCGATGCCTTTACAGCCGGGTAAATGCCGGATACGAGCCCCACCACAGTACAAATAAGAATACCAATGCTGATGATCCCCCAGGGAATCACAAACCCGGCTTTCATGAGCAGGGAAACAACATTTCCTATAAGGATACCCAGTACTATACCCAAACCCCCGCCCAGCAAACTGATGATAAGGGCCTCATAGAGAAATTGCCGGCGGATGGCAAAGTTTTTGGCTCCCATAGCTTTGGAAATACCGATCTCTCTCGTGCGCTCGGCAACAGCCACCAGCATGATATTCATCAAGCCGATGGCGGACCCAAAGAGCGTGATAAAGCCAATAAATAAGGCGGCTATTTTTACGCTTCCCAGGCTGCTCATCAGGATGTGAGCAATATTATCATTTTTATTGATATAGAAATTATTGGCTTCGTCAAGATGCAACTTTCTTATGGTACGAAAGGTTCCCGTTGCCTCGCCGATCGCCTGATCCATCTGCTCCATTCGCGCCACTTCGACCCCTATCTGAAAGGAAGGACTGGAGCCGCTGAATACCCGTCTGACATTATTAACTGTTGTAATTACAATATTATCCAAACTAAAAAGATTACTGCTCCCTTTGGATTCAAGTACTCCGATCACCCGATAACGCAAAGAGCCTATACGGATCGTGTTGTTTTCCACATTTGTTAAATGATCCCCAAACAACTTCCGGGCCACATCCATTCCTATAACGGCCACATTACGGCCCGAGGAGAGATCAAGCGCACTGAAATTACGGCCCTTTTTCAATTTATACCCGTTAAGCTTTAAATAATGCTCATCACCGCCAACTATCCGTACATTGGGATCCGTTTTTTTATCCTCATGAAAAATTGTGGCCGCCCACCCTCCGGATACGGATAAACCAACCGTAGCCGGATACTGAAACCTTTCTTTAAATTCCCGGGCCTGCAAATAACTAATGGGCTCGTCCCGGCGGGCCGTCTCCTTTTTTTGATCATCTTCTTTTTTATTTCCTTTTTCAGCCGCTCTTCCACCGATGCGGATGTTCATCTCCCAGTTGCGAATAGTGAAACCATTGGCCCCCATATTGGCAAAGTTGTCATAAATTGTACTCCGTATGCTGGCAATAGCAGTAAAAATTCCTACCAGCGCCATAATACCGAATGCGATAATGGCGATAGTGAGTATCGTACGTAACTTATTTTTACGTACGGAATGAAAGGATAAATAAAGAATATCTCTGATACCCATAGAGTGGTTAAAGTTAAGTGTAAATTAAAAACCAATCTATTTTTATTGACAACCCCTTCATTTTAACGTTTTTTTAAAAGAATATTCACTTTCCGGGCACCTAACATATTAGAAATTTTTTATTTTTGCGCCACTACTTTTTAAAAACAGTTAATACAACTCCTGTTTTTATTACCCTTTTGGAATTTTTTGTTTGCCCTTTGGCCTGTTGTGTGGGTTAGGATTTAAATTATCTACTTAATAAATAGAACTATGGACATCCGCATTGATCAGCTTACCAAACAATATGCTACGCAAATCGCTGTAGACCATATATCATTTGAAGCCAAAACGGGGGAGATTCTGGGCTTTTTGGGGCCAAACGGCGCCGGTAAAAGTACCACGATGAAGATGATCACAGGATATATCGGTATCGGAGAAGGCGATATACGGGTTGGGGGGCGGTCGGTTAAAGAGCATGCGGATCAAATCAAAAGACATATTGGCTACTTGCCGGAGAACAACCCGTTATACCTGGATATGCCGGTTTTGGATTACCTGCATTTTTGTGCCGCACTTCAGGGCGTGGATAAAGCGGCCCTTTCTGACCGGGTTCGTTCCATGGTCGTACAATGTGGACTGGATTCGGAAAAGCATAAGAACATTGGGGCGCTTTCAAAGGGTTACCGTCAGCGTGTAGGGCTTGCGCAGGCCATGATCCACGATCCGGATATCCTCATACTGGATGAACCGACCACAGGACTTGATCCCAATCAGATCATTGAGATCCGTCAACTGATCCGCCGCCTGGGGAAAGAGAAGACCGTTATTCTAAGTACACATATTCTGCCGGAGGTAGAGGCCACCTGCGACCGCATTCTTATTATCAACAAAGGCAGGCTGGTCGCCAATGGCACCGCTGCTTCCCTGAGAGAACAGATGACCGGCAGCGAAATACTACAAGTCAAAATAGAAGATGAAGCGCTCCCTCAAATACAGCGCAAATTGTTGCAGATGCCCGAAATAACCGCCGTGAATATTTTGGAAGACCGGCAACATCTTGAAGTTCACTGCAAAGACGGAGCAGCTGCCAAGAGGGCCATTTTCCAATATTGTGTAGCCCAAAACTGGGTATTGACCGAACTCATTCCGATAGAGACCCGCCTTGAGGACATTTTCCATAATTTAACGCTTAACTGACATGCAAGCAACCTGGATTATCACGAAAAAGGAACTGGCATCGTTTTTCGATTCCCTGATCGCCTATATCATCCTTGTACTGTTTCTCGGATTCAGCGGCTTCTTCACATGGCTCTACGGTTCCAATATATTTTATGTTGGCCAGGCCAATCTGGAAGCCTTTTTCAACGTAGCTTTCTGGACTCTGTTCTTCTTTATTCCGGCACTCACCATGCGGCTGCTGGCAGAGGAGAAGAAAACCGGAACCATAGAATTATTGCTTACAAAAGCCGTAACCGACCGGCAGGTGGTTTGGGGAAAATTTTTAGCCACTCTGTTGTTGATCCTTATCGCCCTGTTGTTTACGGTGCCTTACATTATTACAATCTCCAATATCGGGGATATGGATCTGGGACAAGTATTATGCGGCTACCTGGGATTAATCCTGATGAGTGCGGCTTATGCCGGCATCGGAATTTTCACGAGCAGCATGACCAACAACCAGATCGTGGCCTTCCTGGCCGCCTTATTTATCGGCTTGTTTTTCCATCTGATTTTCGGAGTGCTGGCTCAAAATTTTTCCGGACTTACGGGGCAGGTATTCCAGTATCTGAGCCTGTCGCATCATTTTCAGAGCATCTCCAGAGGGGTTTTGGACACCCGGGATGTTCTGTACTTTTTATCTATAGCCTACATCGGCCTCTTATTAGCCGAGTTTTCCTTAACCAAACGGATTATTGATTAAGCATGAAATCAAAATTATATATCTCCTTAGCCCTGCTGCTAGGTATAGTGCTTTTTATTAATCTGCTTTCGACAGAATATCACCTGCGGCTCGACCTGACCGAAGGAGGCCAGTACACCCTGAGTAAAGCTACCAAAAACATTCTACACCAGCTACAGGAACCCGTAACCGTCAAAGCGTATTTTTCAAAAGACCTCCCGCCCCGCATCTTAAAAGCCCGTCAGGACTTTAAAGACCTGTTGATCGAATATGCCAACCGCTCCAACGGAATGGTCATGTACAAATTTATCAACCCCTCTCAATCCCCCCAAGTAGAACAACAGATAAGTCAGGACGGCATTCGTCCGGTCATGATCAACGTACGCGAAAAAGATCAGGTAAAACAGCAAAAAGCCTATATGGGAGCGGTTGTCCTTATAGGAAAGAAAAAGGAAGTTATTCCCTTTATCCGTCCGGGGGCACCCATGGAATACCAATTGTCAAGTGCTATTAAAAAAATGACTATAAAAAGGAAGCCGGTCATCGGTTTTCTACAGGGGCAGGGAGAGCCTTCGCTTGCAGAAATGAGCCAGGCGCGTCAGCAAATGGACGTACTGTATCAACCGCAGCCGGTCACTTTATCAGACACCGCTCCCGTTCCGGCCGGCATCAGGACATTGGCTATAATAGCTCCTACCGACAGCTTTTCCGGCGGCACCCTTAAACAGATCAATCGGTTCCTGGCTGGAGGAGGACGGCTGCTGGCGGCGGTCAACCGGGTAAGTGTAAATATGAGAATGGGGCAGGGGATGCCGGTCACTACAGGGCTGGAAGGATGGCTGGCCAAAAAAGGCGTGAAGGTATGGCCTAATTTTGTCATAGATGCACAATGTGGTGCGGTCTCTATTCCACAGCAACAAGGCCCCTTCACCTTTAACAGCAGCATTTCTTTTCCCTATTTTCCCATGATCAGCAATTTTGCTAAAAATCCTGTTACTTCGGGATTGGAGCGTGTTTTGTTGCAGTTTGGGAGCAGTATGAACTATACAGGCGACAGTTCAATGACTTTTATTCCCCTGGCGTTCACCTCCAAGTTATCCGACACTTTGCCCACCCCGCAGTTTATCAATATTCAGCGGCAGTGGTCTCAGGAAGATTTTACCAAGAGCCGCCTGATCGTGGCTGCGGCGCTGGAAGGAAATGTTTCCGGTCTGGACAGCGCCCAAAAAACAAAGATGGTCGTGATCGGAGACGGGGATTTTGCCGTAAACGGACCGCCTCGCCAGGCTCAACAACTTAATCCGGATAACGTAAGCTTTCTGGTAAATGCCATTGATTGGCTCTCGGATGACACAGGCCTGATCGGATTGAGAACAAAAAACATCAGCTCCCGGCCTATTGAACAATTGAGTGATTCCACCAAAACCTTTTTGAAATATCTCAACTTCCTTTTGCCGGTTCTTTTAGCGATTATTTATGGTCTCCTTCGGGCACGGCAGAACCGCATCAAAAGATTGCAAAGAATGAAAACGCATTATGAAACAGCTCAATAATAAGATATTAGGCTTTATCCTGGCGGGGTTGGTTATTCTGTTTATAGGAACCCGGGCCCTTCGGTCTTCACGAGATACGAATGTACAGCGCAACCTGATACAGTTAGATACCTCACTCGTCAGCAAGATCGTGATCTATCCTCAAAAACAGAATGGGAAAAGACTCCATTTGATCAAAAGCGGTATGCAATGGCAGGTAGTGGAGGGAAGTCGCTCCGTTCCTGCATCACAAAATGCAGTTAAAAGCCTGTTAAGCGCCATTTCTTATGTGGGAATCAAAAGAATGGTGTCACGCAATAAAAAGGATTGGACGGATTATAATATGAGCGACACTACCGCTACCCATCTGGAAGTATATGCCGGTGATCATACCCTGGTAGATTGTTGGGTAGGTTCCGCCTCAACGGGAACGGGACCCTATACCCAAACGGCGACGTACGTCCGGATGGACAGTCTGCCACAAGTATACGAAACAGAAGGTTTTTTAGCTTCTGTAGTCAATAAAGATTTTGACGGTTGGCGAAATCACAAATTTTTACGACTAAATAAAAATAGTATTACCCGTCTGCAGTTCCAATACCCTGCAGACAGTGGATTCACTGCTGTAAGAAAGGACTCCGTATGGATGATCGGCGACGAAAAGGCCGATTCCGCCAGGATGGCTTCCTATCTGGATAAGGTCAGTTCTCATAACCTGTCTTCTTTTGCCGACAACTTTAAGCCCGAGGGGGACCCGGATATGAAACTTTCTATTAGCGGCAATGAAACAACGAGCGTGAATGCCTGGAAACGGGATAGTACCTGGGTAATGGAATCATCTCAACGCCCGGGCGTGTATTTTAACAGTAAAAGAGACGGATGGATCAAAGAGCTCATGGTAAGCAAAAACTCCTTGCTGGGCGAAAAATAACGTTCTTTCTCACTTGGTATTGTTCCCTTTCTCAAAGAAATTAAATAAAATGTAGCCTTAAAATCAGAAAAAAGTTACATTAGCACAAAATTGACTTGACCTAATGGACTATGAAATAAAACAAAAAGGGAAATTTAAATATGTAGAAGAAGGAGAGGGGGAGCCCCTGGTATTGCTTCATGGCTTATTTGGCGCCTTAAGCAATTTTAAGGACCTGATCGAGTATTTCAAAAAAGATTATAAGGTGGTCGTTCCGCTGCTTCCCCTGTACGAGTTAAAAGTTTTGGATACCACCGTAGGCGGACTTGCCAAATATGTCCGGCGGTTTATTGACTCGATGGATTATCAGGGGATCCATTTGCTGGGTAATTCTCTTGGAGGGCATGTGGGTCTGGTTTACGTGTTAAAACATCCTCAAAAGATAAGGTCTGTTATTTTAACGGGTAGTTCGGGCCTTTTTGAAAACGGCATGGGCGAAACCTATCCAAAGAGAGGCGATTATGACTATATCCGAAAGAAAACCGAGCTTACATTTTATGATCCGGAGATAGCTACTAAGAAACTAGTTGATGAAGTATTTGAGATTGTAAACAACCGGTTGAAGGTCATTAAAATTATCTCCTTGGCCAAGTCGGCAATACGTCATAATTTAGGGGAAGAATTGAGGGAGATAAAGGTACCTACCTTATTGATCTGGGGACAGAATGACACGATCACTCCTCCGATGGTCGCGGAGGAGTTTCACAAGCTGATTCCCAATTCCGAGTTGTTCTTTATTAACCATTGCGGGCATGCACCGATGATGGAAGTCCCGAGGGAGTTTAACATTATCCTTGAAAACTTTCTAAACAAGCAGAAAATGGAAAGGATAGAACAAGAATGAATTTATATGTTGGCTATTGATCTCATATCATCTGCTGTGCCGGTACTCTCTCCACGGGATAGCCCGAGTCGTGCCCTGGAGCTGATGAATGAGTTTCACACCAGTGAGCTGCCTATGGTGGAAGGCCAAAACTATCTGGGGCTTATGGAGGAAGAAAGCTTGCTGGAAACTGAAATAACGGAAGCTTACTTGTCCGGTTTTCCACTGGCTGTTTTTAAGCCGGCTGTGCAGGCGGATGTTCATTTTTTTGAAGCTATTAAGATTATAGGCGATTATAAGCTGAGCCTTCTGCCCGTTGTAGATCAAAAGAACAACTATGCGGGAGCTATAACTTCCCAGAACCTCTTGAATGCAGTTTCCCGCTTTAACGGCATTCAACAGCCCGGAGGTATCCTGGTCCTGAGCATGAAGCCGCAGGATTATATGCTTTCGGAAATTGCACGCCTCGCCGAAGCAGAAGATATTTTTTTGTTAGGTGTGCATACGCTCACCGAACCGGAATCGGGGCGGTTAAAAGTGATTTTAAAGACCAATCGGCAAAACCTGGATCCTTTTATAGCCTCCCTTCGGCAATTAGATTATGAAGTGATTTACCGTTTTGATATCACAGAAAATACGGAAAGTCTTCAAAGGAATTACGACAACCTGATGAACTATATAAATATGTAGGTTTTTGTCTTTATTCCCCGATTAATGCTATTTTTACCCGGTTACCTACAATTACCATAGCAGAAACGATTTATGTTGAGGAAGTGCTCCGCGTTATTTTTCATTTTTATTCTTGCATTTTTGCAAGTGTATGCCCAAAAGAAACGCGATCCCTGGATCTCCATTACTCCTATCCATGAGCCGGCTTCCTCGCCTGCAGTTTACAATCACCCGGCAGAAAAACATCCGCATGATACTTCTTATCTGATCATCGGAAACATTCAAATTGACGGGAACAAGCGAACAAAGCGCGATATCATTTTAAGAGAGCTTGATCTGTATCCGGGCGACACGCTTTATGCCGATCGACTGAATACTATACTGGAGGAGAAGAGACAGCAACTGCTTAATTCTTCCCTCTTCCTTACCGTAAATATTTATCCGGTCAATACCTGGCTCCACCATACCGATATCAATGTGGATGTATTTGAACGGCAATATTTTCTTATTCTCCCCTCCCTCAGTCTGGCCGACCGAAATTTCAATGTTTGGTGGGTAAAACATGATCACGCCCTGAACCGGTTGAACTATGGCTTGAAATTATATGAAAATAACCTTACCGGAAATAAAGATCGCCTTGAACTGGCCGGAACACTGGGTTACACCCATCAATACATGCTCTCATACAAGCTGCCCTATTTTGATAAATCCTACAAGCAGGGGTTGGGAATTGACATTTCTTTTAGCCATAACAGGGAAATTAACTATGCCATTGATTCTAACAGGCAGATCTTTTTTAAGTATGATCGCTTTCTCAGGCAGGATTTCAAACTTGCGCTTCATTACACTTACAAAAAAGCAGTCCGGTTGAAACACACCTTGTCCTTATCTTATAACAGTACCAAAGTAAAAGATACCGTTTTAAAACTAAATCCTCATTTTTTTCCGAACAGCCACCTTTCTCAAAAATACTTCCGGCTGGACTATAACTTTTCTTACAAGGGAACCGATATCTGGACATATCCCCTGCATGGTTACAGCATTGATGCCACCCTTTCACGCCTGGGATTCGGCCTATTGGGAAAAATTAATGAAACAGAGCTTATCGTCAATGCAAGTAAATACTGGCAATTCTTCACAAACACTTTCGGAGAAACGAAATTTACCGGAAATATCCACCTTCCCGGTGATCAGCCTTACTTTTTATTAAAAGGGATGGGGTTCACCGGCCAGTATCTGCGCGGACTGGAATATTACGTAACTGAAGGAGACCGCTTTGGCATTCTGTATAACACCCTGAAACAACAAGTCTTTGCTTTCAGGGTACATTCCAGGCTGCTGCCAAATGAATTTGCCAACATTCCCATACGCATGTACTTTAAAATATATGGCGACCTGGGCTATAACCACACTTCCATTCCCGGCAATCACAACAGGCTCGCCAATAAATTATTGTATTCTTATGGAATGGGGCTGGATATTGTTACCTTTTATGACGCGGTACTTAAGATCGAATACAGCATCAATTTGTTAGGGGAAAAAGGCCTATTTTTACATTTTCAATCAGCCTTTTAAGGGGCTGATGAGTTGCAAAACGCGTACTCAATATGCAAATTGCCATATACAGCAGACCCACCTCAGACGTGGAGGCTTCCAATCTTCAGGAACTATTGGACCAGTTGGATCATTTCCGGATCACCCCTGTCATTTACCGTTCCTTTTACGAATTGGTACAGTCAAAGCTGACGGGGCATCAGCACCATAAAACCTTCAGCTGCCCGGAGGAGCTTGGGGAACATACTGAATTTATGGTCAGTATGGGAGGGGATGGAACTTTGCTGGATTCTTTATGTTATGTAAAAAATAAAGACATTCCCATTATCGGTATTAATTTCGGCAGGCTGGGTTTTTTGTCCGAAATGGGTAAAAATGATATGGATGAACTGGTACAATCCCTTATCAACCGAACCTACCAGGTAGACCGCCGCACGCTCATTCACCTGGATTCCAATATTCCCCTGTTCGGTGATATTCCTTACGGGCTGAATGAATTTGCAATTCACAAGAAAGATACTTCGGCCATGATAAAGATCCATACCTTTCTCAATGGTGAATTTCTGAATACCTATTGGGCTGACGGGCTTATTATATCTACGCCTACGGGTTCTACAGCTTATTCGTTAAGTTGTGGAGGGCCTATCGTTTTTCCCGATGCTACCAGCTTTGTGATCACTCCGGTAGCGCCTCACAATCTGAACGTCCGCCCCATAGTAGTACCCGACGATAATATTATCTCTTTTGAGATCGAAGGCCGTAGCGATCAGTTTTTATGCACGCTTGACTCCCGGATTGAAACAGTGGATCATCAAGTACAGTTAGCTGTACGTAAAGAAGATTTTACCCTGGGGTTGTTGCGCCGAAGTGAAAACAACTTTCTAACTACTTTACGCAGTAAATTGCTGTGGGGCATTGATAAAAGGAATTAAATAAAAAAGTTTTCTGAACGTTTAATTAAAAATGGGATCACGATGTGAACTAAGGCTGTCCATAAACCTGTTTTCTGCATGCAACTCTATCGTACAATAGCCGGTCTTTTATTATCTTTCTCTCTGATGCCCTTGGCAGGACAAGCCCAGATATTTCGTCATGATAACAATAAATACTATGTGGGAGAAATCGGCCTGGGAATTGGAGCTGCCAACTATTACGGCGATCTGAATATTCATAGCGGCTTCCAGGCCGTTAAGCCCTCAGCAGGGCTGTTCTTCCGTTATTTTTTTAATTCTTATTTTGGGGGAAGCTTCCATCTCAGATATGCACAGTTAGGTTATTCTGATGTTTACAATAAAAAAGACACCTTTCAATACAAGCGGAATTTGAGCTTTAACACGACTATTTGGGATTTAAGCGTTCAGGGAGACTTTAATTTTTTCCGGTTCGAACCCGGTAATCCCAGGTATAATTTTACACCTTACCTAAGCCTGGGTATAGGATTCTTTCATTTCAATCCATATGCTTATTATCAGGATCAAAAATATTTTTTACAACCCCTCGGAACGGAGGGACAGGGATCGCCTTTATATCCCGATCGTAAACTGTACAAGCTCTGGAGCGTTGAGGTCCCGGTTGAAATTGGTTTCAAATACAATTTAAACAGAAGCTGGAACCTCCAGCTGTCCGCTTCTTATCATTTTACGGGAACAGATTACCTGGATGATGTAAGTACCACCTACGCCGGACCTGGGGCTTTCCATAGCAAAGGAACGTCCATTCAGCAAATTGCAGCTATCCTGCAGGATCGTTCCGGCGTGTATGGCGCGCCCATAGGGGAAAAAGGGCGGCAACGCGGGAACAGCCAGAGTAAAGATCAGTATGTATTGGTGCAGCTCAGCCTCTCTTATCTTTTTACCCGCTATCGCTGTCCTTTCTGATCCTTTTTTTCGTCATTCTATTCTTTCAGAATCCGGCAGCGCTGTCATCTCCCCGATGATCGGCCACAGCCTCAATCGAATCCCCTGCAACACGGATCACCTCCGTGCGGCCAATTGCAGATCGTTGTTTAAAAGTATAGCCCATTTTTTCCATCTGCTGTTTCACGGAGTCCGGAAAGCCTTTTTCTATATAAACCAGATCCGGTTTCCATTGCATGTGAAATTTAGGTTTGTTTACGGCATCGCTCACGCTCATATTGAATTCAAGAAGATCTACCAAGGTTTGAAAGACCGAGGTAATAATGGTGGCCCCACCCGGAGTGCCCAGTACCAGATACGGACTCTCGTCTTTTAATACAATGGTGGGGGTCATGGAGCTCAGCATCCTTTTCCCCGGAGCAATGGCATTCGCCTCTGCCCCCAATAATCCGAACATATTGGGGGCGCCGGGCTTGGCACTGAAATCGTCCATTTCATCATTGAGAAAAAAACCGGCATGCCCTACCAGCACTTTACTTCCATACAGGTTGTTCAAAGTATAAGTAACTGAAACGGCATTGCCTGCACTATCTACTACGGAGAGATGGGTGGTCTCCTCACTTTCAGCAGGAATGACCCCCGCCGCTATCTCGCTGCTCGGCGTGGCCTTATCCGGATTATAGTTGGCCATCCTTTTCTTTAGATATGCTTCACTAACGAGTTTTTTGACCGGTACCTTCACAAAGTCGGGGTCCCCCAGGTACTTGGCACGGTCTGCATAAGCACGCCTTTCAATTTCTGTCATGAGCTGTACCGATCGCGTCGTCTCAAACCCATAGGTTCCTATAGGATAATTCTTTAGCATACCCATCATTTGCTGCACTAAGATCCCGCCGCTGGAGGGAAGGGGCATGGACACGATGGTATAGCCCTTATAATTAAATTGGACCGGCGTCCTTTCCTTTGCCTTATAATTTTTCAGATCTTCCAGGGTGATAATTCCGCCTCCGCGTTCCATTTCTGCTACAATTTTCCGGGCAGTTTCTCCTTCATAAAAACCGGCTTTCCCACTATCCCGGATCCGTTCCAAGGTGTTTGCCAGGTCTGTTTGCACCAATGTATCGCCCTGCTTCCATTCCTTCTCTCTGACCAATACCGGTTGTACCGTATTATACTTTTTAAAATTA
The DNA here is from genome assembly GCA_964478125.1 of uncultured Chitinophagaceae bacterium. Classification (GTDB taxonomy): domain Bacteria; phylum Bacteroidota; class Bacteroidia; order Chitinophagales; family Chitinophagaceae; genus FW021-bin31. The sequence goes on from CAYZGR010000025.1 coordinate 24,863, forward strand.
TCCTGTTCATAATTGAAAAGACGGGCCTGTGCCCCGGAAATAGTAAACCCTTTGGCCGCCAGATCTATGGCGGGTTGCACCAGCTCTTTTACCGGAAGCTTACCGTATTTCTTATGAGCCAGAAAAAGGCCTGCAACCGTTCCGGGCACTCCGATGGAAAGGTGTCCGTTCCTGCTGATCTCGGGATCGGCATTACCCTCTTTATCAAGATACATATCTCGGGTGGCTTTCCCCGGCGCTTTTTCCCGATAATCTATGGTTGTATTTTTCCCGTTTTTGAGGTGAAGGACCATAAAACCGCCGCCCCCGATATTGCCGGCCACAGGATAAACCACCGCAAGAGCAAGCTGGGCGGCAACCGCTGCATCTATTGCATTACCTCCTTTTCTGAGAATATGGGCTCCCACCTCGCTTGCCAACGGATGCGCTGTAGCTATCGCACCATGCTTTACGACGATCCTCTTAGTAGAAGTATATTGATAAGGATCGATCTCCCGGGCAGATCTGCCGGATGGAGTGCATGATGTCATTAATAAACCCAATAGGAAAAGGGGGAGTTGCTTAGCAGGATTGACGATCATAAAGTTCGTTTTGAAGATGAAATGAATAGCTAAGATAATAAATACTTGTATTTCACAACTCTTTTGAAGGTATTTTGCCGGCAAAACAGAAAACGATCTGAATAGGAACCAAAATCTATTCCCTTTTTATAACCCGTTATTTGCAAAACCAGGAATTTCTTTTTTCTTTTGACTTGTTATGGATAATAAATATAAATTTATGAAAGCAATTGTTTTGGGGCGATTCGGCAGACCGGATGTTTTAACACTTAAAGAGGTAGACAAGCCAAAACCTTCATCCGATGAAGTTTTAATAAAAGTGAAAGCCATTGGAATCAATCCTGTGGATACGAAAGTAAGGGCAGGAACAAACCGGATCTCAAAAATGATCGAACTGCCCGCGATCATAGGTTGGGATGTGAGCGGGATCGTAGAAAGCTGCGGACCGGATGCTACGGGTTTTCAGCCCGGTGATGAAGTATTTGGCTGTATTGGGTTCCCCGGCTCCGGAGGGGGCTATGCAGAATACGCCGTCACCGACCCGAATCTGCTGGCCATGAAACCGGCCGCTGTCTCTTTTGAAGAGGCGGCCGCTCTTCCCATTGCCGGATTGACGGCCTACCAGTCCATTCATGAGCAATTAAAACTGGAAAAGGGACAAAGTATTCTGATCCAGGCAGCATCGGGAGGCGTCGGGCATCTGGCGGTACAGTTCGCCAAAATAGCCGGGGCTGAAGTGTTTGGCACCGCCTCTGCCATAAATGTTCATTTTCTTGAAGCATTGGGTATCGACCGGGTTATTGATTATAAAACTCAAAAATTTGAGGAACTGTTGCACGATCTGGATGCAGTGCAAGATGCATTCGGAGGAAACATCCTTTATCGTTCCATTAGCTGCATCAGACCCGGAGGGCGGATCGTTTGCCTTCCTTCTTCTACAAAAGACGATCCCGTTGCCTTAAAATTGGCAGAAAAGAACGCGATCCGACTGACATGGCCCCTTATGCGGGCTGATAAAAACCAGTTACAAGAGATCATTGATATGGTTGACAGCGGCAGCCTGCAAGTGCATTTGGATAAAGTCTTCTCTTTTGATGAAATGCGGCAGGCACATGAGGCTATCGCATCGCATCACACCGTGGGAAAAATCGTCGTAAAAGTGGACGATTGACCGTTATTTACTTGCATCTATACGCCTATTGATTTCTTATTTCGGCGGCCGCTCCCGCCTATGCTCCAGATTATGAAAATAATCCGGAATAGTGTAACTTACCAGCATGGAAGAAGGGCTAAAGCGAATAAAATCCGGCGCCTTTGAAGGAGGAGCATACATAGACAGGGGCTCTGGGTTCCCCGTTATGCTGGTGCACGGCTTTCCCGCGGATCATAATCTTTGGGAAAAGCAGGCGGCGGAATTAGAGAAAGAATACCGTTTACTTTTGCCGGATCTGCCGGGGACGGGGTATTCTCCGCTTTTAGATCCGGTAAGTATAGAAGACATGGCCGACTTTTTAAAGGCGATTTTGGATCAGGAACGTATTGAAAAGTGTATCCTTATCGGCCATTCCATGGGAGGATATTCCACACTTGCTTTTGCTGAAAAATATGAAAAGAGATTAAAGGGTTGGGGGTTGTTTCATTCTTCCGCGTATGCCGATGATGATGAAAAAAAGAAGGGCAGAAAAAGATCCATCGCACTGATGAAAGCATATGGTCCCGAAGTTTTTCTCCGGCAAATGCTTCCCAACCTTGTATCCTCTTCTTTTCGGCAAAACCATAGAAAAGAGGTCAAAGAAATGATCTCAAAAAGGACCGAAGCAGGAATAGATACTTTGATACCTTATTACCACGCCATGTGGGAAAGGCCCGACCGCACGCAGGTTCTGCGTGATGCAGGCGTACCGGTTTTATTTGTCATCGGAAAGGAAGATACGGCCGCACCCATGGAAAGGGTTTTGAAACAGGTCAGCCTGCCTCCTGTGAGTGAGGTTCATCTTTTTGAAAAGGTGGGACACCTGGGCATGGTGGAAGTGCCTGCCGCCGCTACTCAGATATTGCATCAATTCATACAATTTTGTTTAAGCTATTCTGGAGAATAGCTTAAATTGCCTTTTGTGAAAAGGTTCGCCGGCGTCATAATATTCTTGTTATTTTTTATATCCGCTACTGCCCACCACATCATAGGCGGGGAGATGTATTATACTTTTGTAAAAAAGACCGACAATAATTATCAATATGAGATTACCCTCAAACTTTACCGTGGATGCGAGCCTCAGGATGAAAATCATTCCCTGCTGGATCCTTATGTAACTTTCAGCATTTTTAATAAGGATGATCATTCTTTTGTAGACAGTGTCGTGCGTATCCCTTTAGACGGTCCTCATGAGATCAGAAAGCAACGGGAGAACCCTTGCATCGTAAACGCCCCGGAGGTCTGTTATCAGGTAGGGTATTACAGGGCTACCGTATCCTTTCCCGTAAATAAAAAAGGATATACCATTGCATATCAAAGATGCTGCAGAAATGACTTGTTGCGTAATGCCAATACAAGCGGCTTTGTAGGCGCCACCTATTTTACCGACATCCCCGGCAGTGAAAACGGGATCCCGGGAGATAGCGGACCCAGACATGAAAAAGAAGAAGCTGTTTTATTATGCAGCAAGGGAAACGTAAATTATAACTTTCAAGAGACAGACCCCGACGGAGATGAATTGCGGTATGCTTTTGCTCCGGGCTACGTAGGTGGAAATGCGATCAGGCTCGCACCGGTGCCCACTTCCCCGCCGCCTTTCCAAAATTTTAGTTACAAAAACGGGTTTACCGGTTATACCCCTTTAGGAGAAGGGGTTACCATTGATTCCCTCACGGGAAAGATTTACGGCCGGACTGATCTAACACCCGGTGTTTACGACATAACCATACGGGTTCGTGCTTATAGAGACGGTAAATTAATCGCGACGAATTACAGAGACTTTCAGTTTGAGATCCATGATTGCCACCGGCTCGCCCTGGCCGATATCCCGCCATTCTATAACGAATGTAAAAGCAATACGTTTCATTTCACCAATAACAGCACCCCCGGCAAGCCTTATCTATGGGATTTTGGAGACGGCAGTACCTCTACCGAAGCCGAACCCACGCATACCTTCCGGGAACCCGGCACCTATCACGTCTGGATAAAAGTGGATCCCACCTCTCCCTGTGGAGATAGTATGCAGTCCACGGTGAAAGTTTTCCCGGGCCTGAAAAGTACTTTTAAAAAGCAGGGAAGCTGCCTTCAGTTTCCGGTGGCCTTTATCGACGAGAGCAGCACTCCCCTTGGAAATATCGTCTCTCGTCACTGGGATTTCGGAGACCCTGCGACCCTGGCGGACACTTCCGATGAAAAAGACCCGGCATACCATTATACAGCCGAAGGCACTTTTCCCGTAACCCTGAAGGTCACCACAGATTCCGGTTGTGTACAAACAGATACACAAACCTTCCGGTTTTATGATAAGCCCCCTCTGACCGTAACTTCCGATACTATTATGTGTTCCAAAGATCCTTTTCACCTAATGGCCAGCAGCAGTCTGGCAGGACATTTCAAGTGGGGGCCCGATTACCGGATAAACGATCAAAATATTGCGGATCCAACGGTACAACCCCTCCAAGACACCACTTACAAAGTGGTATTCACAGATGATCAGGGATGTGTTAATACCGATTCCGTACATCTCAAAGTAATGAAAAAGATAATTGTAAATGCAGGTAACGATACGATCATATGCAAAGGGGATCCAGTCTCCCTGCAGGCCGCAGGTGATGAAAATTATACCTTTACCTGGTATAATACAGAAAATGAGGTGGTGGCAAATGGCAAAGATGCGACTTTTCCCACCTCCCAAAATGAAATATACCGGGTACGGGCCACACTGGGCACTTGCAGCGCAGAAGATGAAATGGCGGTTAAAACCGTTCCTTACCCCATACCGGTTATCCACCCCGCGGATACGGCCATCTGCTACGGGGATACCATCTCGTTAACCGGTGAAGGGGGCGCTTTTTATAAATGGAGCCCTTCTGACGGCTTAAGTAATAATTCCCAAAGTACCGTGCTGGCAGATCCGAAGTCTACCGGAATCTATACACTCACCGTTATCGATACCCTGGGCTGCCCAAAGCCGGTAGACACTTCTATGAGGTTGAGGGTGGTACCTCCGGTTCAGGCCTTCGCCGGTAACGACACCATCATCACCACCGGACAATCGTTTCAACTGCATGCAAGTGGAGGGAACCGCTATAGATGGACTCCCTCCATGGGGCTGAGCGATCCGGATATAGCCGATCCCGTAGTAAACGGTACTAAAGATATAGTTTATAAGCTTACCGTTATGGTACAACCCCAGGGTTGTGTGGGATACGATTCCCTTTCCATCCGATATGTAAAGGGACCGGAGGTCTATGTACCCTCTGCATTTACTCCAAATGGCGATGGCCGGAATGATGTTTTCCGGCCTATACCTGTGGGGATTACTCAAATAGCCTATTTCCGGGTCTACAACCGCTGGGGAGCGCTCGTTTATAAAACCAAGGCATACATGAAAGGATGGGATGGCAACTATAAGGGCCGGCCCGCTCAAACAGGCGCATATGTTTGGATGCTTAAGGCCAGAGATTTTGAGGGACACACGATCCTGAAAAAAGGTACGGTAATGCTTATCAGATAAATGAAATAATTTTGTTCCTGAGGCGATACAATCCATGAACATTAAAAAGGCAAAAGGGGCATGCAACAGCAAGGCAATCGTTAGGATAGGGCTGATCTCAGGAATAGGAGACTACCTTCAGGCCAACAATGGACCCGATGAGCAAAAACAAAAAGAACAACCTCCAGAAACTTGCAGGCTCTTTAAAGAAAAAAATACCCACGATCGCGGTTCCCACCGCCCCAATACCGGTCCATACTGCATAAGCCGTACCGATAGGTAAGGTTCTTGTAGCCTTTATCAATAAGAACATACTGATGATCAGACATACCAGAAAACCGGCATACCAGTACACCGCCTGTGATCCGGAAACGGTTCTCGCCTTTCCTAAACAAGAAGCAAATCCGGTTTCAAACAATCCGGCAATAATGAGGATGATCCAATTCATTTTGACTACTTATGTTTGCAAACAAAAGTAGTCAAAATTACCTATTCCCTGCAGGCCTTCCATTTTCTCTTAACTTTGCCGCATCAATAAGATAAAAAATGAATGCATTTGAACACCTGGAAGAGTTGATACGCAGCAGACGCACCGTGAAAGCCAAAGCCATGAACGGGAAAAAAATACCTGACGGGCAAGTCAAGCAACTTTTGCAATTAGCCGACTGGGCGCCCAATCATGGAAAGACAGAGCCCTGGCGCTTTCGGATATATACCGGAGCTGCATTGGAAAAGTTTGGTAAAGCCCATGCAGGCCTCTATTGGGAAATGACGCCCGAAGAAAGCCGCAAAAAGGCAAAATACGAAAAACTGATCCAATCCGCACAGCAGGCTTCCCATTTGATCATCGTTATAATGAAAAGGACCCCCAATACACGCATTCCGCTCCTGGAGGAGATCGCTGCCGTTTCGGCTTCTGTTCAGAATGTGTTGCTGGGCGCCACGGCGTTGAACCTCGCTTCCATATGGAGTACCGGCGGCATGGCCCATCACCCCGCATTAAAAAAATTTCTCCATCTGAATGAGGAGGATATCATTATGAGTCTCTTATATCTTGGATATACAGACCAGGAAGCAAAAACGGGAAAAAGAACGGTCCCGTTGGAAGAAAAAATCATATGGAATGAAAACTAACTTTTTAGGAAAAGGTTATGTTTCCCCTTTTATAATAACCCAAACTATTGCTTTCTATTGATATATATTTATTCAAAAAAGAATACCCGATGAAAGCTGTTATTCAAAGAGTCGCAAATGCATCGGTAGAGATCTCCGGGGAAAGAACAGCGGAAATAGGACCGGGACTACTGATATTATTAGGAATTGAAGACCGGGACGGCCCGGAAGATATCAAATGGCTCAGCAAAAAGATCGTGAACCTTCGCATCTTTGATGATGAAAACGGGATCATGAACCTGTCCGTTAAAGATTGTAACGGCGATCTGCTGTTGGTCAGCCAATTTACCTTACAGGCCTCCACCAAAAAAGGCAACCGGCCCTCCTACACTCGTGCATCCAAACCGGAAATTGCCCTTCCCTTATATGAAAAAATGATTGTACAATTAAATCAGGAAATGGGGAAAATGATTCAAACGGGTGTTTTTGGCGCCCACATGCAAGTGAGGCTGTTAAATGACGGGCCGGTAACCCTCCTTATAGATACACAAAATAAGGAATAACAGATGCGCTATAAAAGGATTCTTTTTTAATGGTCTCAATTTTTCTTATATTGCCTTTACACCGCTTATCCAAAGCCGCTCATAATGTGGAAAAATTTTGTACGGGATTATCTTTCTTTTTCACGCAGTCAGCGAAGAGGGCTCTTTATACTGGGCGGGATCATCCTCGCCTGCAAAATGTTGCCCCTGTTATTCCCTTATTTTACCGCTCATGAAGAAGATACTGCTGATTTTGAGAAGGCGGTAACCGATTTTCTGGCCTTGCAGAAATCCCCTATAGAAAAGAAGAATTCTTCTTCTCAAAAGGCTGCGCATCTATTCTATTTTGACCCCAATACTTTATCCATAAAAGATTGGCAACGATTGGGGGTGTCACTACATACAGCCACCACCATTCAACATTACCGGCAGGCGGGAGGCCGGTTCTATAAGAAAGAAGATTTGAAAAAGATCTATGGCCTGTCGGAAAAAACATACCGCCGTCTGGCCCCGTATATTCGAATAATCCGGACCGGGAAATCGCAGACACAAGCCATTCCGGAAAAGAAAATAAAAAGACAGACCACAGAAAGCCCGGAGGTCCATCACCCTCATCCGGTATACAAAAGAAACCTAAAAATAGATATAAATGAAGCCGACAGCACTACCTGGAGTCGGCTTTATGGTATCGGCCCCGTGCTTTCCGCCCGTATTGTCCGGTTTAGAAAAGCCCTGGGAGGCTTTTACAAGATAGAACAGATTAAAGAAGTATACGGCCTTCCGGACAGCACCTTCAGATCCATCAGGCCCTATCTAAATATTTCTAAGGTCTCCTTAAAAAAACTCAATATCAACAAGGCTTCTGTGGATGAACTAAAGTCACATCCTTACATTAACTTCCGCCTGGCAGCGGCCATAAAGGCTTTCAGAGAAATGCACGGTACGCTTGATTCGCTCTCCGAATTAAAAAGAGTGCAATTGGTAGATGATGAAATTTACCGTAAACTTGCTCCCTATCTTACTGTTAAATAATAAAAATGAACTTTCAATTAAGTGAAACCCAGCAGCAAATAACCGGAATGATCCGGGATTTTGGAAAACAAAGCCTTTTTCCTTATCTCATGGAGTGGGATGAAAAGCAGATCTTTCCTGTTGAAGTTCTTAAGGAATTGGGCCGACTGGGCATGATGGGGGTTCTGGTACCTGAATCCTATGGAGGTTCGGGTATGAGTTATCCCGATTACGTGACCGTGATCAGCGAAATTTCTTCTATATGCGGCGCTATAGGGCTGAGCGTCGCTGCACATAATTCCCTTTGTACCGGCCACATTTTGCAATTTGGAAATGAAGAGCAAAAGAAAAAGTATCTACCCCGGCTGGCGACGGGCGAATGGATTGGCGCCTGGGGACTGACCGAGCCGGGCACCGGGTCGGATGCCGGCAACATGAAATGTACCGCGGTAAAGCAGGATGATAAATGGATATTAAATGGGACCAAAAGCTGGATCACTCATGGCAAGTCCGGCAATGTGGCCGTAGTAATTGCACGTACGGGACAGACGGGCGACAGCCACGGCATGAGTGCCTTCGTCGTAGAGAGAGGCACACCGGGCTTTAAAGGAGGTAAAAAGGAAAACAAACTGGGTATGCGTGCCAGTGAAACGGCCGAGATCCTGTTTGATAATTGTGTGCTGCCGGAAGAAAATCTCATAGGAAAAGAGGGAGAGGGGTTCATACAGGCCCTGACCGTGTTGGATGGGGGCAGGATCTCCATTGCTTCACTCGGGCTGGGGATTGCCAAAGGCGCTTACAAAGCAGCGCTGCAATATGCCAAAGAGCGGGAACAGTTTGGAAAGCCGATCGCCCATTTCCAGGGAATCGCATTTAAGCTGGCAGATATGGCTACGGAAATAGAGGCGGCGGAACAACTTACCTTTCGGGCAGCAGCCCTTAAGGAGGAGGGCAAAACAGTTACAAGGGAATCCGCCATGGCCAAATACTATGCTTCGGAAATGGCGGTAAAGGTAGCTACAGATGCGGTCCAGATCTTCGGTGGATATGGTTACACCAAAGACTTCCCGGTAGAGAAATATTATCGGGATGCCAAGCTATGTACCATAGGAGAGGGTACCTCCGAAATACAAAAGATGGTCATCGCGAGAACCCTGTTGAAGGAATAGTATTCTTCACCTCTTACTGATGCTCGTGATGTTCGGTAATATTTTTAAAAAAGACATATTTGGATAACAGGAAAGTGATCAGGATCAACAATCCTATTATTCCTAATGCCAGGCCTAAATTGGCCCAGATGTGGGAAACTTGCGGATGTGTCATGCCATTCGGGTACATGGTAAATTATTTTTTCAATAGTTACAGGACAAAAGTAAGAAAGAAATTGCAATAATTCACCCTACCTTTGTAATATGGTATTTTCCTCTGTACTTATTGAAAATGCAGTAAATGAATTAGCCGGCCTCCCGGGTATCGGAAAGAAAACGGCCCTGCGCCTGGTGCTCCACTTGCTCCGGCAGGAAGAAAACGCGGTGCGACAATTCAGCGATACCCTTTTTAAGATGCGAAAGGAGATCCGGTTTTGCCTGCGTTGCGGCAATGTCTCCGACGGAGAAATATGCAGTATCTGTAATAACCCGGCAAGAAAACAAGAAACCATCTGCGTGGTGGAAAGCATTCGTGATGTAATGGCCATCGAGAACACGCAACAATACAACGGAGTCTATCATGTTTTGGGAGGGATCATTTCTCCCCTTGATGGCGTGGGACCGGAAGACCTGAATATCGATATGCTGGTAGACAGGGTACAATCCGGTGGCGTCTCTGAAATCATCATGGCCATCAGTCCGACCATCGAAGGGGATACCACCATCTTCTATTTATCTAAAAGAATAAAAAACTTTCCTTTGAAGATCACCACTATTGCCCGCGGCATTGCCTTTGGAGGAGAATTGGAATATGCGGATGAGATGACCCTTGCCAGATCATTGATAAACCGCCTGCCATTAAATCAATATGCGGATAAAGAAAACTGAGGGGGAGAAAAGTCGCTATTTTATAGCTTTATGGTCTCGACGACTTCTGTGAGCAGCCCACCGGATGGTTTCCCTGCGATTTATTTTCCCGGAAGAAGTGGTTTGAAAGTTTTTGACAAAAAAAACCTCTCGCGGCTTCTCGTATTTATCGAGATGAGGAGCTATTTTATTTAAAAGTGACCGGACTTTTTCCAGGTCGCCTTCGCCTTCAATGAACAAGCATATTTTTTCTCCCAGCCGGTCATCGGGCAAACCGGCAAGGAAAAACCTGTTTGAAACAAAGGGGAAAAGTTTCTTTTCGATTTCTTCAGGAAACAGTTTGATCCCGCCGCTATTGACCATATGATCTGCCCGGCCTTTCCATCTGAATTCTTTTTTATTGATCAGGTCTACCACATCATTTGTAAAAACCGGTTTATTCAAAAAAGGGGCTTTCACAACCAGACAATCTCTCTCCTCTTTCCTGAAACTGATCCCCGGCAAGGCGCGGTAAGTTTCCGAACGACCTTCCCCGTTTATCCGCCGGAGCGCTACATGGCTGAGCGTCTCTGTCATTCCATAGCCCTGATAAATTTCTGCAAGGTATGACTGTAGCTTTTTTTCCTGATCCGGATTTAACGGGGATCCCCCCAATAATATTCTACGGACGGGAGCTTTCGGGTCCGCTTCTTTTAGCTGCATAGGCACCAAGGGGGCAAAATCTATTTTGGTCCCTTTCGAAAGGCCCCCTAAAGGATCCTTAGTCGGTTCTATACAAAGGAGGTTCAAACGGCTGAACAACGCCCTTACGATCATCATTTTTCCAGCTATATAATTTACCGGGAGACACAGAAGAGCAGTCTGTCCTTTTTGAAAACCAAAGAAAGCCGCGGTCATGGCCGCACTTTGTAACATCTGATCTTTCTCTACCCGGATGGTCTTCGGTTTCCCTGTAGAACCGCTTGTTCTAACCTCAATAGCAGGATTCTCACTCAGCCATTCCGCAACAAACGTTCCCAATTGCCGGATGTTGGATTGTTCACTTTGCTCACAAAACTCAACAATCTCATGCCCCTCCAAAAGGGTTCCGTTAATAGTGAGCCTGGTATGATCAGTATAGCTCATGCCAGCGAAGTTAAGTCCCATTTTTTATTACAATGATAATGCAACCCTTTTGCATCTACGGTATATGGCGAAGGGAAATTATTGGTAAACAATCCGCCGGTGCCCAACCCCTGCGCTAATCCGGGAATATTCAAAGCCGTATATTGGGCAATGGCATTCAGCCCGATATTGCTTTCCAAAGCAGAAGTAACTACCCATTCTCCACCTTGATCTTCAATTAGTTGTTTCCATTCGTTACAGGCATCGAACCCACCCACTAAGGCCGGTTTAAGGATCAGTATCCCTGGTGAAATAGTCTCTATCAGTTTTTTTCTTTGATCAGAGGTCCGGATGCCAATAAGTTCCTCATCTAATGCTATTTTAACGGGAGGATCCTCTGACAGCGCCGCCATTTCCTGCCATTGGCCGGCTTTTATAGGCTGTTCGATGTAATTCACCTCATAGTCGGAGAGACGTTTTATCTTTTCCTTTGCCTCTTTAAATTCAAAAGCGCCATTGGCATCCACCCGGATCTCCACCTCATTGGCAGAAAACTGTCGTCGTACATATTGCATAAGCTGTACTTCGGTATCAAAGTCAATAGCGCCGATTTTTAATTTAATAGATGTATAACCGTCTCTTAATTTTTTTTTGACTTGCATCATCATATCTTCCCGGCTGCCCATCCATATTAATCCGTTTATGGGAATGGAAAAGCCTTTATCCAAAATCCCTCCGGGGAAAATAAGTTGACGGCATCCGTTTTCCCGGTCTTTCAAAACTGTTTCTACCCCAAATTGAAGGGAAGGCCATTCGGAAAGTTCAGGAAGAATACTTTCTCTTTCTATGGGCAGCCGGCGACATACCTCTGCCAGCTTTTCCTCATAATTCTCACGATCATCCCAGGAGAGGTTTTTGAAAAGATTGCACTCTCCATAGGCTGTTTTTTCGCCTTCTTTCCATATAAGAATGTAAGTATCTTTATCATATAAAATACCGCGGGAAGTTCCCCCGGGTTTTTTGAAATGCAGGTTGATTTTTTTGAAACGACAGGCCATTGGATGCGATAGGATTTTTACAAAGGTAAGAAACTACTCAGTAGCACGGAGAAGACTGATTTTCAGTTAACCCAACAAAAGCCCCGTCCCATACAAAAGACTAAACAACAGCGTACTTAAAGCCAGAAATCTTAACTCGGGATCCAGTAAGGACAATTGTTTATTTTTCAATACCACCAAAATACTTCGGATAAGAAAGGGGAAAGCGGCGAGGTAAATCCACTTCCACCCGGAGGCCTTATTCATAAAACTATATACCAGGGCTGCCGCCATCCCGCAAGTCAATAACAGGGCATGATAAATTTTAGCTTTCTGAATTCCCATATTTACGACCATCGTATGTTTTCCAAAAGCCTTATCATTGTCCCGGTCGCGAAGGTTATTCAGATTTAAAACTCCCGTACTAAAAAACCCAATGGACATGGCGGGAAGTAATTCCGCCGGCGTAACTACGTGCGTATACAAAAAGAAGGATCCCATCACCCCCACAATACCAAAGAAAATAAATACAGATACATCTCCCAGTCCCGCATAGCCATACGGATTTTTCCCCACTGTATATTTTAGGGCTGCAATGATAGCTGCAATACCGACGAGGAAAAGAATTAAACCATATGAGAATCTTAGCCCGTGAGCTGCTGAAAGGATGAGCAAAATCCCTGAAATCAAAGACAGGACCACAAAAAGGATAATGGCATTCTTCATTTGTTTTAGCGTGATGGTTCCGGCCTGAAGACTCCGCTTAGGTCCTGTCCGACCCTGATTGTCCACCCCGTGTATGGCATCTCCATAATCATTGGCCAGATTGCTCAATATCTGCAAAAATAAGGTGGTCAATACCGCCAGTATGAAAATGCGCCACTGAAAACGTCCGTGATAAGCAGCGAGAAAACTTCCCAAAATAATGGTAGAGAGCGATAGCGGCAAAGTTCGCAACCGAAACGCTACCAACCAGGCAGAAACAGAAGCCATAACGATCAATTAGGGGAATTTTGGAAACTTTTTAAAATCAGGCTTTCTCTTTTCAAGGAAGGCATTTTTTCCTTCTCTTGCCTCTTCCGTTCCATAGAGCAGGCGCGTGGCCTCGCCGGCATACACCTGTTGTCCTATCAGACCGTCATCAATCAGGTTGAGTGCAAATTTGGCCATCTTTATCGCGGTCGGACTTTTGGTTAAGATCTCCCGGGCCCATTCAAAAGCCGTCTGTTCCAGTTGCTCGTGAGGAATTACCGCATTTACCATTCCCATTTCACAGGCTTCCCGGGCAGAGTAAGATCGGCCGAGGAAGAAGATCTCTCTCGCCTTTTTCTGTCCTACCTGCCGCGCCAGGTAAGCCGATCCAAATCCTCCGTCTACACTGGCCACATTCACATCGGTTTGCTTGAAAAGCGCATTTTCTTTACTAGCCAGGGTCAGATCACATACGACGTGCAGGCTATGTCCGCCGCCCACCGCCCAGCCGGGGACCACGGCAATAACCACCTTGTTCATAAAGCGGATCTGCCGCTGTACATCCAAAATATTAAAGCGGTTGATGCCATCACTGCCTTTATAGCCGGTATCCGAACGCACGCGCTGGTCGCCGCCCGAACAAAAGGCCCAGACCCCATCCTTGGGTGACGGCCCTTCTCCACTGATCAGAACTACTCCGATCTCTTGCGATTCGTGGGCATAAACCAATGCTTCCAGCAGTTCTGAAACAGTTTCAGCCCGAAAGGCATTGCGCACTTCCGGCCGGTTAAATGCAATTCGGGCCACCCCATTACATTGTTTGAAAGTGATGTCCTGATAAACTTTAATGGTCTCCCATATGATTTCATTGCTCATGTTTTAAGTTTTCTTCTAAATATTTCCAGTATTGCTTCAATACTAATGGATTTTTTGCCGCATCCGTAAAGATTTCCAAGATGGTTCTTCCGGCTGTTTCTCTGAAAAACCTCTTTAAAAGGGGCTCTAACGACTCCTCATCCCGGACCGAAAGATAATTCCATTTAAAATGTGCGGCTATTTTTTTTACATCCGAGTGCATGGAAGTCTCAAAAAAAGGCTCCAGTTCTTCTACTTTATCGGGGCCCGGTATGATCCTGAAGATCCCGCCGCCTCCATTATTGATAACCAGGATATTCAAATTATTAACCGCCTGATCATTCCACAGGCCGTTGATGTCATATTGGAAAGCCACATCTCCGGTGATCAGCAGAAATTTCTTCCCGGGCGAGGCCGCTGCTGCTCCCATAGCCGTACTTGTACATCCGTCAATACCGCTGGTCCCGCGATTGCTCCATGTACCGGCGATTTTTTGATTGTCGAACAATTGGGCATAGCGTATGGGAGAACTGTTAGACAAATGTAAATAGGTGTCTTCAGGAATATGGGAATAGATTTTGGAATAGATTTTGAAGTCGCTATAGTCACAATCTCTGCAAAATACTTCATGGAGGCGGTTGAGTTTTTCTTTTAATTGCATCCACTTTTGACGGTAATCCGAAGAAACGGCCGTTATTTCGGATCGCAATTGCCGGAAAAAGGGAGCCGGCTGCATAAAAATGGCCCTGGTCAATGATTGATAGGTATCCATTGAAGCATCGTAAGGATGGACATTCCAGTGGTATTTCGGACGGTGTTTCCTCAACAGGGCTTTCATCCTTTTGGATACTACCGCTCCCCCAACCGTTATCAAAAGATCCGGAGTGCAGGCGGACGCTTCATTATCGTCCATATGAGTGATACAGCGATCAATATTTTCAATGAAAGCAGGATCATGTATATTGGAAGTGGATTCGGTAAGCACGATTACATTTTCAAATGGTGCCATACCGGATAACGCCTGTTGCAAGGCCTGATCGGCAGGATGCTGACCGGCCAGGATCATCACCTTCTCACAGGCCAGATATTCCGTTAATAAGGCGGAAAGGGTTTGCCCGGAAAGTCTTTTTTCGGTTTCTTCCTCACGAAAAATCCGAACCTCCTGCTCCCCCGGAACGCCAAGTCCGTAGAGCGGTTCGCTAAGCGGAATGTTAAAATGAACCGGGCCTTTATCCGAAATAGCAGCGATACTATATCCTTCGCACAGGCAACGCGTATTGAACCAAAGCGCAGTTGTATCGGAAGCTTCTCCATTCAACTCGTAGCTCTTACGAACAAAATTCCGGTAAATAGCGGTCTGATTAATGGTTTGGCCATCCCCCTGGTCCGTCCATTCTTTGGGGCGGTCGGCGGTTAGTACAATAAGGGGTATTCTCTGATAAAAGGCCTCGGAAAGCGCAGGCGCAAAGTTGAGCGTGGCGGATCCGCTTGTGCAAACAAGGGCTATGGGCTGTTTTAATTCGATGGCTTTTCCCAAGGCAAAAAAGGCGGCGCTTCTTTCATCCCGGATACTCGTACAATGAAAGGCCGGATGCCGGCTAAAAGATATCACAAGGGGAGCATCGCGCGAGCCGGGACAAAGGATGACTTCTTTCAAACCCAGACCAGCCAGGGTGAGAACCATATGTTGAATGCCTTTTTTATCTGAGATTTTCATGTTTCGAACAATTCTTTAACGGGTAAGATCTTCTCCATCATGGTTTTGCTTTTCAGAATGGTTTCTTCCCACTCCTCCTGTGGATCAGATGCTGCAGTAATTCCTCCTCCCGCATAAACCGCAATTTTTTCTTTCCCGATTTGCATGCATCGCAGATTCGTGTACAGGTCGGCCGTTTGTGAAAAATCTGTTTCTCCCAGAAACCCACAATAATATTCCCGATCATACCCTTCCTGCTTCAGGATGGAATCTACACTTTCCCTTACCGGCAGGCCGCCCACCGCCGGGGTGGGCTGGAGCTCTGAAAGCAGTTTTTTCAGAGAGCCGGCCGATGTCTCATGAAAAACATAATCCGTTTTCAAATGAGCCACCTTTCCCGATTCAATGGTCTCCGTTGTTCCTTTCCGCAATAAAGAGCAGCGGTTGTTTTCAAACACTTCTTCAATATGCCGGCCTACCATTTCATGTTCTTCCTTTTCCTTTTCCCGCCATTGATAGGATGCTTCCGGTTGACGCGCCTGGGTACCCGCCAACGCCATGGTATAAAAATCCGTCCCTCTTTTCCGTAGCAGCAGTTCCGGGGTAGCCCCCATCCACATACCAGCTTTAGGATGTAAAAAGAAATACACAAATGCAGCCGGATGTGCTTCTGTAAGCCTGGTAAAGCAATCCAACGGGTCAAAATCAAGCGGTTTGCTCACATGTAATACCCTGGACAAGATGACCTTTTCCAATTTCCCCGACCGGATATCCTTTAAGAGAGTCTCCATATTTGCCATATATTCCGAACGGGCGGTTTCCGGAGGCAAGAGATCTTTTATTTTTTCCTGTTCAGGTAAAGAAGTTAATTGCGACAAAAATTCTTCATTCAAAAAAGTACCATCTGCCACGGAGAGTTGAATTTCGGGAGCTGAAGAGCGGCGGGTGAAGGGTGCGATCCAAAAGGACCTGTCTTTATCGTGCGGAAGATATTCGGTCTCCATGGCCAAATGGAAAGCCGGGCTACCCGGAAATCGATAGATGCAAAAGGCCCTTCTTTTTGATAAAAGTATTCGTGCAAAAGAAATAACTGATTCCTGCAATGTCACTGATTTAACCTGCAAAATTAGGAAAATTAAAAGGAAGGAATAAAGCGCGGGGAAAAGCAGACCAT
>CAYZGR010000026.1:0-41238 GCA_964478125.1 uncultured Chitinophagaceae bacterium
TATGGTCCGGTAGTTCAGTTGGTTAGAATGCCTGCCTGTCACGCAGGAGGTCGCGAGTTCGAGTCTCGTCCGGACCGCTAAATTGGAGCCCTACAATACTGTGGGGTTTTTTTTAATTATGGCTTTTTAGTTTATATATTGCAAGGCAAGAAAGACCACTCCTTTTACAAAGGATTTACTACAAATCCCAAAAAGAGGCTTCTTCAACATAATAACGGCTCCAGTAGATACACGAGAACCAAAAGTCCATGGAGAGTGGTTTATGTAGAAAAAGGTTCTTCGAAAACCATCGCCTTAAAGAAGGCGAAAGTTATAAAAAAGCAAACAAGCAAAGGATTTCAAGATTGATTCAAAGTCCCATTAATATTGTATTATAATTTAATTGAAGCCATTCAGTTAGAATGTCAGAATGGACAAGGTTAAATCTGCCTCCCTTGTAACAATGTGGTCTTTTTAGGTTTTCTACGTTTATATATTATCGTGAGAAGGAGCGTTCTTTTTACGCGGTTCTTCTATATATTTTTTGAGGAGAAAACGGGAGAAAACGGTTAAATTATTTTTTGACTGCTGAAAGATGGTCGATGGCCTTTTTTACACTCCCATAGTCCAGCAACAGCTTTTTGGCGGTTTCATGATCGGAAATTCCGGTATGTTCCATGACCATCCGCGCGCCGCGTTCCACCAGCTTTTCATTACTGAGCTGCATATGTACCATGCGGTTATCTTCTACGCGTCCCAACCGGATCATGACGACGGTAGAGATCATATTTAAGATAAGCTTCTGTGCTGTACCGCTTTTCATCCGGGTACTTCCCGTAACGAATTCCGGCCCTACCACTACTTCAATTGGGAAATCGGATTCAGCTGTAACGGGTGCTCCAGGGTTACAAGTGATGGACCCGGTAAGTATACCATTTTCCCTGCATTTTCTTAAAGCGCCGATGACGTAGGGAGTGGCGCCGCTCGCCGCGATGCCAATGACCATATCTTTTTTACTAATGTTATATTCTTTCAGGTCGATCCAACCCTGTTGCATGCTGTCCTCAGCAAACTCTACCGCCTTTCGGATAGCAGCATCCCCCCCGGAAATCAGAGCAATAACCAGATCATAGGGTACGCCGAAGGTGGGCGGACATTCTGAAGCATCTACCACACCCAAACGACCGCTGGTACCCGAACCGATATAGAACAACCGGCCTCCGGCCAGCATTTTATCAGTAACAGCACTTATCAGTGTCTCAATCTGGGGAATAGCTTTCGCAACTGCATCCGGCACTGTCCGGTCTTCCTCGTTGATATGAACCAATAATTCATGAATACTCATCTTTTCAAGATGGTGATAGGGAGAAGGTTCTTCAGTGACTTTTCTAAACATTAGCAACGGAATAAACAGTTGGGTAATAGGGAGCAAAGGTAAAAAAGGTTTTGGAAATAGATCATCCTAAAGCATTTCCGGCCTTCAGGCAGAACGATGATACCGGATCAAGCCTTCAATAGGTTTTCCCAGTACTCTGCCCGGTCTTAAGCCGCTTTCACTACATAATTGCCTTATTTCACGCTCAAATGCTCTGGCTACCCCTCCAACAAAATGGACAGGCAAATATTCACTTTCTTTATAACTTTTAACATGCCGGCATAGGAAATCCCCGATCCCGGTTTTTATTATTTTTTTTGCCGAAACATTATCGCGATTCTCCCCTAAAAAGCGGGCATAAGAGGCCAGATAACGATTTGGATAAGGTTCCTGATATACATTTCTCAGGATTTCGGCTTTGGAGGGATGATACTTTTTTTCAAATTGCCTCACGAGTCCGGTATCCAGTGTTTGATACAAATAGCTTTGAATAAGCATTTTCCCCAGATAGGCCCCACTCCCTTCGTCTCCAAGAATAAACCCCAGTCCAGGACTACTTCTGACAATCTCCTTGCCGTCAAAATAACAGGCGCCTGATCCGGTTCCCAGAATGCATGCCAGTCCTTCCTCGTGCAGACATAAGGCACGCGCGGCTCCGGTAAGATCATGATTTATTTCCAACCGGGCGCTGCTAAAAATTTCGGACAAGAGCGTTCTCATTACACCGGCTTTTTCCGGGGAAGCCAGACCGGTACCATAAAAATAAAGCCTGGCCACATCTTTTGGAACCAAGGACAGCTTGGACAACAATTCCTCTACGATCACTTTCTTAATTTCTGCACTTTTCAAAAAATAAGGACTGATACCCTGGGTTTCCACGATATGCTCTTTCTCGCCATTCAGCAGGCACCAGGTGGTTTTGGTAGAACCGCTATCTGCAATTAAAAGAGGATCATAAGCCATAAAAACGTTTTCTTTTGTTAGGAAAATCTGGATGCTGTCCTGGCAATAGGAATTATATTACTTTTGCGCTGCTGTCAACGGACAAAAATAGTCATTAAGGCTCTAAAAGCATATTTAATTTTCATATATCCACTGCCGCCATGAATTCTTCCAATAAAAAGTTAAAAGTTCTTATACCGCTGTTATTTACTGTTGTTCTGGTACTGGGGATGTTTTTAGGCTTTAAACTCCGGGATAAACAAGGCTATCAGAAAGCATTTTTTTCTTTAAGCGCCCGGGATAATCTGTTGCAGCAGGTACTACGCCTTATTGATCTAAAATATGTGGACAGTGTACAGCCTTCCCGTTTAAAAGCAGATGCCATTACGGGGATACTGGGTCACCTGGATCCTCACTCGGCGTATATCCCACCAAGGACGTTCAAACACATTAATGAAGAGATGCAGGGGAGTTTTCATGGGATCGGTATTGCTTATTCTGTGATTGATGATACAGTCAATATTACGCAGGTACTTCCGGACGGACCGGCTGCAAAAGCGGGATTGTACGTGGGAGACCAGATCATCAAGGCTAACGATTCCCTGATAGCGGGCGTTCATATCTCCACAGAAAAAATACGGAGATTAATACGGGGTCCGCTCCATTCTAAAGTCGAACTGGAAATATTGCGAAAGGATAGTATAGTCAATATTTCGTTGAAGAGAGGTATTATACCTTTAAAGAGTATAGATGCAGCTTACATGATAAAGCCTGGAATTCTTTATGTAAAGATAGACCGTTTTTCAGCACACACCTATGCGGAATTCATGGATGCGGTCACAGCCCTGGAAGCTAACCACAGCATCAAAAAATGTATTCTGGATCTTAGAAACAATCCGGGGGGGTATCTGAAATCCTCCGTCAATATAGCTGATGAGTTCCTAAGCGGGGATAAACTGGTGGTTTATGCAAAGGGTAAAAATTATCCATTCAAAAAATTTACCTGCAATAAGACGGGATTACTGGAGCATGTTCCTCTCGCAGTGCTGGTCAACGATCAATCTGCTTCTGCCAGTGAAATACTGGCGGGCGCTATCCAGGATTGGGACAGGGGCTATATTATAGGCAGGCAGACTTTTGGAAAAGGATTGGTACAGGAACAATACCGGTTAGCCAACGGGGGAGTGCTCAGACTGACTGTTGCACGCTATTATCTTCCTTCCGGCCGGTTGATCCAGCGCCCATATAAACACAGAATGTTTGCTTATAACCATGATCTGATAGCACGCTATAAACATGGAGAAATGTTGCATGCGGACAGCATCCGTTTTCAGGATACCACGGCCTATTATACCAAAGTCAACCACCGTCTGGTTCATGCAGAGACAGGGATCATGCCAGATGTTTTTGTTCCCCTGGATACCACAAGTCTGTCTCCCACGCTTATGCAATTATATAAACATCAGGTTCTTTTCCGGTTCGCCTATCTATACAGGAAATCGCATCCATCCACTTTTGCAAATATCAAAGACGTTAATGAATTGTTCAAGCTGTCAATATTGACGGGCGAAGGCTTTTCCATGCTGGAAAAAATGGCTCAAAAAGAGCATATTTCCGGGCTTGGGAAACTCAATACTTCGGAATTAAATACCATTCAAATGCAGATAAAGGCCTTTATTGCCCGGGAGCTTTGGCAGGACAAGGGCTACTATGAAGTAATTAACCGGGAAGACCATGTCATTCAGAAAGCCTTAGAAGTATTACAAAAAGAACCCGATTTAAAAACACTCGGATCCCGGAAAAAATAAAGTCATAAAACCTATTTCCTGCTAAGCGGAGCAATTATTTCTTCACCGGCGGTTTGGCAGGTCTGACCTCTACTTTACTGGGAAGCGTGCGTGGGTTCATCTTCAGTAGATCGTAAACGATCTCGCCCATATCCTCCGGTTGTATCTTCCAGGCGTCCCCGGGTGAAGGCGTATGTTTGTTGAAATGGCTGGTTACCGATCCCGGCATAATGGTAGATACCTTCACATCCTGCTGTCGCAGATCCAGCATTAATGCTTGGGAAAAGCCGACAATGGCAAACTTACTGGCATTGTAACCGGTACTTTTAGGATTAAAGTTAATTCCGGCCAGACTGCCAATAGTAATAATATACCCCTTTTCCTTTTTAATGGCTTCTACAGAAGCTTTCACGCTATTAAAGACGCCCGTCACATTGGTGTCGATCATTTGATGCCACTGTTCATGGGTCAGGTCTTCAATAGGTGCAAAGATACCCAGACCGGCATTGGCCACCAATATGTTTAGTTTACCCCATTTATTTAATATTGCTTTTATCGCTGCTTCTTCATCCTCACGTTTACGCACATCCGATTGTAAAGCCAGCTTATCGTCTTCCACTCCTCCCCATTCCTCAACAGCAGCGCGTGCATTTTCCAGTTTGCGGCTGCTAACAGCGACTTTATATCCTTTATTTAAAAGATATTGAGCTATTCCTTTACCAATACCTTTGCTTCCGCCGGTAATATAAACCACTTGCTTTTCATCCATGTCTGTTTTTATTTTTTATTAAAAAGTTGAGGCTAAGAGAGCCCTGTTCTAAAGATAACAGAATAGGAACACAAAAATCTCCTTTTTGTTTATTTCAAAGAAATCATTGGCCCGGATATTCGCAACAGCCAGTTGCATAGAAGTTAACGAACCAGGTTTAAACTTTTTTCTTCTATCCAGGCTTTAATGTTATCTATTACCACATTCATCAGTCGGGTGCGGGCCTCAAAAGTAGCCCAGGCAATATGTGGAGTGATCAGGCAGTTTTTTGCGGAAAGCAGCGGATTATCTGCTGAGGGAGGTTCGGTTGACAATACATCCAGAGCGGCGCCGGCAATTACTCCGGAATGAAGCGCTGCTTTCAGATCGTGTTCATTGATCAATGGCCCGCGGCTGGTATTGATCAATAAAGCGGCAGGCTTCATCATCCGTAGCTTATCTTTATTAACAAAACCTTTATTGTATTCATTTAGCGGACAGTGCAGGCTCAGGATATCCGCATTTTTAAAACAAGTGTCTTCCTCCGCAAACTCTACGCCTTCCATCGCGTCCCTTTCTGGATGTTTGTGAGAAGATATTACCTTCATACCAAAGGCCAGGGCTATACGGGCAACGGCTTGTCCAATCTTTCCAAGACCAATAAGAGCCAGCGTTTTATCCTGTAATTCAATTTGGGGACGGAGCTGATAACTAAAGTCCTTACTTTGCACCCAGGCACCCTTCCTGACACTCTCCGCATATTCGGCCAGGTGATTACTGAGTTCAAGGATCATGGCAAAGGTCAGTTGTGCTACGGAAGAAGTGCTATAAGCAGGTACATGAGTCACTACAATACCCCTTTCATGAGCAGCTGCGATATCCACCACGTTATAGCCGGTGGCCATTACGCCGATATATTTTAGATTAGAAGCGCTGCGGATCGTATCTCCATCAATAAGGGCTTTATTGGTCAGGGCAATTTCGGCATCTCCCAGCCGGGAAAGTACTTCCTCCGGAGGGGTACGATCATATATTACGGTCTCGCAAATTTGTTGCAGACGCTCCCAGCTCAGGTCCCCGGGATTCATGGCATAGCCATCTAATACAATTGCTTTCATAGAGATAAAGATAATAAAATAATAGAAAGAGGCGTTTAGTTGCCTCAACCAAAATAATTCCTTTTTATCCGAACTTCTTCTTCAATGCCGACAAGGCATCCTGGAAATGATCTTCTCTTCTGCTGTTTTTACTTCCCGGGGCCTTATTTTTTCTTTTTTCTCCTGATGGCGGTGTTTGGGTCTGCTTGATCGAAAGACTGATCCGCTTGCGGTTGACATCTATATCCAACACCTTTACCTCTACCTGCTGATTAAGCTTTAAGGCCTCCGCAGGATCGCCGATATAGCGGTGCGCAATTTCAGAGATATGCACAAGACCATCCTGCTTCACACCTATATCTACGAAAGCGCCAAAGCGGGTCAGGTTGGTAACGATCCCCGGAACGATCATACCGGCTTGCACTTCTTCAATACTATAAATAGGTGCAAATTCAAAAAACCGGGCTTCTTCACGGGGATCCGGGCCGGGTTTCCTCAGTTCGCTTAAAATGTCTTTCAGCGTATGTTTGCCGAAAGTATTATCCGTATATTGATCCGGTTGGATCGTATTGATTAATTTATTATTTCCGATCAATTCTTTAACTTCTACTTTAAGATCCGCTGCTATCCGCTCTACCAGGCCGTAGGCTTCCGGATGCACTCCGCTGGCGTCCAACGGATGCCTTCCCCGGGGAATCCTTAAAAATCCCGCACATTGTTCATAAGCCGAAGCACCCAGTCTTTCCACCTTTAGCAAATCCTTCCTGGATTGAAAGCTGCCGTTCTCATCACGGTATCGCACAATATTTTCAGCAAGCGAGGGGCCGATGCCGCTCACGTAACGCAATAAATATTTCCCCGAGGTATTCAGATTTACTCCTACCGCATTAACACAGCTTTCTACCGTCTGATCCAATTTGGATTTCAACCGCACCTGATTGACATCATGCTGGTACTGCCCTACTCCTATACTCTTAGGATCAATCTTTACCAATTCTGCCAGCGGGTCCATCAACCTCCTTCCTATACTGACTGCCCCACGCACCGTTATATCCTGATCGGGAAATTCTTCCCTGGCCACTTCCGAGGCAGAATAAACAGAAGCGCCATCTTCATTTACTAAAAATACCGGCAATCCCGTTTGTAACGATTTAATAAATTGCTCGGTCTCCCGTCCTGCCGTTCCGTCTCCTATTGCAAAACATGCAATGTTGTATTTCTCTACCAGGGTACGAATGATATGTGCGGCTTCTGCAATCTGATGATTCTTTTCGTGTATAAAAATCACAGCCGTTTCTTTCAGTCCTCCGTTCGCATCCAAAGCTACCACTTTACAGCCCGTACGATAGCCGGGGTCAATAGCCAGAACGCGTTTATCACCCAATGGCGGTGACAATAACAACTGTCTCAAGTTTTCTGCAAATACGGAAATGGCCTCTTCATCCGAACGTTTCTTCAAAGCCATACGGAATTCGCTTTCAAGTGCCGGTTGCAACAACCTTTTGTAAGCTTCTTTCAATGCACTCTGCACCTGTTCTCCTGAAAGACTACGAATTTTTAAATATTTTTTCTCTACCAGTTCAACTGCCTTTTCCTCCGGAGGACTGATGGTCAACTTGAGGATTCCGCCCATAAACCCTCTCAATACAGCCAACATCCTGTGAGAAGGGATCTTTGAGATCGGTTCGGAAAAATCAAAATAATCTTTAAACTTTGCTCCTTCCTCTGCTTTTCCTTCCAACACAGTGGCGGTAACCGCTCCTTCTTTTTCATACAGATCACGTAAGCCTGCCCGAAGTTCTGCATCCTCCGACACTTGTTCGGCAATAATATCCCTGGCTCCCCCTAAAGCTTCGTTTACATCTTTCACTTCTTCCGTAATGAACTTTTTAGCCTCTTCTTCCGGCTCTCCTTCTCCTTGTTTAATCAGCCACTTTGCCAGAGGTTCTAAACCTTTTTCGCGGGCCTTTTGCGCCCGGGTTTTTCGCTTGGGTTTAAAAGGCAGATAGATATCTTCTAATTCGTTCAGGCTCCGTGCCGCATTTAGTTTTTCGCGGATAGCATCGGTCATTTTTTCCTGGCCGGTGATGGATTTCTCAATAAAGGCCTTCCGTTCAGAAAATTCTTTTTGGATCTGTGCTTCTTCCTGTATCTTTTGCAGGCTTACTTCATCCAAAGCGCCGGTACGATCTTTACGATAACGTGCAATAAAAGGAATGGTCGCCCCTTCTTCCAGCAATTGCAATACGGCGGAGACGTGTTTTTCCTGTAACTTCAACGTAGCGGCCACAGAAATAGCGTAGGGAATCAAAGTATTATTCATAATGTATTAATGGGCTGCGAAGGTAAGCATCAAAAAGCAATTGAAAAACGGGAAATCAAGCCTTATTGGCTGCCCATCAAATTGTTCGGGATCACCCGATCCGATCGGGAACCGCAATGGTAAGGGATCGCTTATTTTTAGGCCGTGGCCTCGGGAACCGTTTTATTTGTATACGCTTTTAAGAAAGACAAAAGCATTTGAATATGCTCCAGGTGCGTACGAAAAGACAAAACGGCAAGGCGCAGCCAATTGACCCCTGCAATGTTTGTACTTGCAATAAAGACTCTTCCTTCTTCCTGTACGGCCTCCATGAGTTGATGGTTGTATTGATTTACCTTATCCGGGTCATTTTTTAGCTCGGAAGGAACATAGCGAAAGATGGTAATGGATAATTCGGGATCGACCCCCGTTTCGAAGCCCGCCTTCTGAATTTCTTTATGGAAATAGCGAGTGAGTAATATTTTTTCTTCCAAAGCGGCCCTGAAAGGTTTGATACCATAGAGTTGCAGAGGCAGCCAAATCCGGAGTCCCCTAAAATGGCGAGAAAGCTCCGGAGAAATATCAGCGGGGGAAACCTCATCAAAGTTGCTGAGCTTGTCTTGCCCAAGTTTGGTATCCTGCAGGTAGTTTGCTTCTACATGAAAAGATTTTAGAAGGTTGTTTCCTTCTTTTAACAGAAGAGCGCCGCATCCATAAGGCAGGAACAGGCCTTTATGGGGATCCATAACGATAGAATCTGCCCGGCAAATACCTCTCATCTTTTTTTTACCATGATCTGTCAACAAAAAGAAACCGCCATAAGCACCGTCGACATGGTACCACATGCCATATTTCCCGGCTATGTCCGCTACCGCATTCAGGTTGTCTACTGCTCCCACATCCGTAGTCCCTGCAGAGGCCACTACCAATTTGGGCTTCAGTCCTTTTTTCTTGTCCGAAATAATTAGTTCTTCCAGGGCATTCACATCCATCTCCAGATTGTCTTTCATAGGGATCAGATGTAAGCAACAGGAACTTAATCCGGTAATATGTATCGCTTTGAGTAAGCAATGATGGACCTGGTGTGTAAAATAGATCACATTGCTTTCGGGCGCCTGTAACATTTTTTTCGCATCTCGTGCAGCCACTACTGCTGATAAATTGGCCATACTCCCGCCGGAGCTCAAATGACCAAAACTTTTATCATCATATCCTACAAGATCACACATCCACCGGATTAACATATTCTCCATACGAATCGCTCCGGGAGATGAATAATATATAGAGGCATACTTATTGGTTGCGGCTCCCAGATAATCCGCAAGAGCTGAGAGATACAAACCTCCACCGGGAATATAACCCAGAAACCCGCCGGAAGCCATATTAATGCCGGGTTTGACCAGGGCGGCATCAATTATTTTCATAAGCTTCTCCGGCGAATGACCTTCTTCTGCAGGAAAGAACTGACTGATGCTTTTCGAAGGCGCATCGTCAGCCTCATAAGCTTTTTTCTTTGGTAAATTTTTTAAGAATGTGGTTACATAATGGGTAATCTGTTGGGTGAGATCCTGTTGTTTATCTGCATCCGGTTCCAGGGCAGAAGATTCTTTTTCCAGCGCTTTAATTTCCTTAATCATTCATCAAATTTCCATCATTTTCCATAAATAGAAAAGAAAAGACGCCACCACATCCGTATAGTCACTTCAGTGGCCTTACCCAAATATTTCTATAACTTACTTTATGGTGATGATCCTGGAGCTTGATGGGGGCCGGGCCGTGAACGTAATAATAAGGGTGTCCCACATATAAGGTAACCCCTTTCAGAACAGCGTGATTCTGGATCAATACGCCGTTTTGAAAAGCGGTAAGCGTCGCCGGACGTTTTAAAGTACTATCTTCGTTAAAACGGGGGGCCATCCATATTACATCATAGGTCTGCCACTGTCCCGCGGGCTTGCAGGCATTAACCAACGGTGGATATTGCTTATAGATGCTTCCAGCCTGTCCGTTGGTGTATGTTTTACTATCATAAGAATTAAGTATCTGTAATTCATATCCATCGTCTCCCTTTCCGAGAGAAGCCAGGAAAAGGCCGCTGTTGCCATGGTTTTGACCTTTTTTATCTGGCTCAGCAGGCTCTTTGAATTCGAGATGAAGCTGATAATCTTGAAATTTTTGTTTTGTCTGAATATTTCCTGTTCCGGGTTTTACGGTAAAAACGCCATCGTGAACAGTCCACTCGGCAGACTTGGTCGTATCATTGGTCTCTACCCATCCTTTCAGGTCTTTTCCATCAAATAAGACCACCGCATCCGAGGGCGGGGCGCTATTTTCTTTCCCGGGCGTAACCACCGGAGGGACCGGTTCATAAAACTCGGTTTGCTCATGCGTCATGGTGTCATTTTCGGGAGGCTTCCCCATTTGAAAAGTATCGGCTGCAGAGGCGTTTTCGGATGTAGAAACTGCAGCGGTTTCATTATGGTTTTGAGGTTGGTTTTGACAGGCGGCCAAGCTAAATATAGATGCCGCTATCAGGTAAATAGTTGTCTTCTTCATAAATTTTTATTGGATCCTTTTTATCTTGTAAATGTACTTTTTTTCTTTAAAAATGAGAAGTGCTATTTTGAAAGCGGTCGAATCCAAATGTTCCTAAAGCTCACTAAATGTCCATGATCCTGCAATTGGAGCGGTAGTGGACCGTGTTTCTCATAATAATGTTTTCCCACGTATAACGTTTTCCCCTGTATAGCCACATGATCCTGAATCAAAACACCATTCTGAAAGACCGTAAAATAAGCCGGTTTTTCAACCTTGCCTTCTTTACTGAAAACCGGCGCTCTGTATATGATATCGTAAGATTGCCATTCTCCGGGCTTCCGGCAGGCATTGACCAATGGCGGCGAATCCTTATAAATGCTTCCGGCCTGGCCATTCACATAAGTTTTGCTGTTGTAGGAATCCAGGATTTGTAATTCATATTGGCTCTGCAAAAAAACGCCGCTATTTCCCCGGTCCTGCCCCTGGCCTTTTGATGGATAAGGCGTACGCCACTCAATATGAAGCTGACAGTCCCCGAAAGATCTTTTGGTTTGAATAGCGCCGGTTCCGGGCTTTACGGTAAAATACCCGTCTTCTACCGTCCATTTTACGGGGCCTCCGCCTTTCGCCATTTCCCACTGATCCATATTTTTACCATCGAAAAGAACCACAGCGTCCGAAGGAGCCCCATTGCTATATGCTCCCGGAGTTACGACAGGAGGAACCGGACTGTAATACTCCGTTTGTTGGTGCTTCATTGTCTTATTGATGGCCGGTTCTTTGGATAAATATTGGGCAGACACCCATCCGCTAAAGCTCGTACAGAGCAGTAGCATACCCATTTTTTTGAACATGAATTTGATCTTTGACGGATTTAAAAGGGGATAAAGATACATCGAAATTTTTTTCATTCAAAACGGATCTTCCTCTTCTTCTCCCCCCAGATCCAGGTTCATTATGGTGTTCAGGAGATCCCCAAATTCTACTTCTTTTTCCATAATCTTCTTGCTTATTAAAGAATAAGAGGACAAACCATGCAAAACAAACTCTTTCAACATATCCATATCCTGCCCGCGGGCACGTTTGAAATGGGTATGTACCAGATCTCGCAAACCTTCTACTTTTTCTAATTCGGCGGCGCGTTTTTTTTCAGGCATATCCTGTGAAAGTTGGATCTTATTGCCTTTTTCAAACCACTGAATAATCTTGTTATATGGATTGTGTTGCTGTACCTGCTGCCTTCTTTTTTTGAAAAGATCCGGATTAGGGAAGTAGGTTATAAACTGGGTGCGAATCGCTTTATCCAGCAGGTTAAGCGCCACTTGCATAGGGCCTTCCTGTTCCCCTTCATAAACCAATTCTATTTTCCCGGTTATAGCCGGAACAATCCCCAACAGATCAGATATTCTGACCTGTCCTTTTTTTTCTTTATTAATAATCAGTCGCCGTTCGGCCGCACTTAAAGCATTTTCATAAGCGGCAATAGACAAACGTGCTGAAACTCCGCTTTTTGCATCTACAAATTCACTGTTCCTCGCTTCAAAGGCTACTTGTTCGATCAAACGTTTTATCAAATCGGGTATCTCAATGCGTTTCACTTGTTCGGGTATGGTTCTGGCTTCCTGGCCGGTTATTTCAAGCGCTGTATCCAGTGACTTGGGATAATGCGTAATGATCTGACTTTCAATGCGGTCTTTTAAGGGCGTAACAATAGAACCCCGGTTTGTATAATCTTCCGGGTTGGCGGTAAAGACAAATAAGATATCCAACGGCATTCTTAGTTTAAATCCACGGATCTGAATATCTCCCTCCTGTAAAATATTGAACAAGGCCACCTGGATCCTGGCCTGCAGATCCGGCAATTCATTGATTACAAAGATCCCCCGGTTGGAGCGGGGAATGATCCCAAAATGTAAAACCCGCTCATCAGCAAAGCTCAAATGTAAGTTCGCTGCTTTGATCGGGTCTATGTCTCCGATCAGGTCAGCTACGGTGACATCCGGCGTAGCCAGTTTCTCTCCATAACGTTCACTCCTATGGACCCATTCTATAGGCAGGTTTTGGTCCTTTTCTTCAAGAAGCCGGCGTGCATAGCCCGAAACGGGATCCAGAGGGTCGTCATTGATCTCTGAACCCTTTACAATAGGGATATATTCATCCAGCAGGTCGGTCATCTGGCGCGCCATACGTGTCTTTGCCTGGCCGCGTAATCCTAAAAATAAGATGTTGTGCATAGAAAGTAATGCACGTTCCACGTCGGGGATAACCGTATCCTCGTAACCCAGAATTCCCGGAAAGGGCATTTCTTTATTTTCTAATTTTGTAATGAGGTTGTTGCGTACCTCGGTTTTAATGGATTTCGAAACATATCCCGAATCTTTAAGTTCTCCTAAAGTCTTAGGTAAATTTATTATGCTTTCACTATTATATTTCATCCGTTTCATCTTTTTTAAAAACAAATCTCAGCGCAGGTTTTTTCTTTTATTCTGTTCAAAATCATAAAATACAAACTGTCCCAGTTGATCCAGCGAAGAAAAGAAGGCCTTCCCATTATTGGTTTCGGTAAATTCTCTCACAAAACGCTGTAACCATGGATCGGCAGTAACCATAAAGGTGGTGATCGGGATTTTTAGTTTTCTGCACTGTGCAGCAAGGTTCAAAGTACGGTTTAAAATTTTATGATCCAGTCCAAAGGCATTTTTATAATAACGGTTGCCTATTTTGAGGCAGGTGGGCTTCCCGTCCGTGATCATAAAAATTTGCTTGTTGGGATTCTTTCGATGTCTTAAGATATTCATGGCCAGTTCCAGACCGGCCACCGTGTTGGTATGATAGGGCCCTACTTTAAGATATGGGATGTCTTTCACCTCTATGCGCCAGGCATCATTGCCAAAAACGATCAGATCCAGGGTATCTTTCGGATATTTGGTCAGGATAAGCTCGCTAAGCGCCATTGCGGTTTTTTTGGCAGGCGTGATGCGATCTTCTCCATATAAGATCATCGAATGGGAAATATCAATCATCAGGACCGTGGAGGTTTGTGCCTTAAAGTCGGTTTCCCGGATTTCCAGGTCGTCCTGTCCCAACTGAAAGCTTTCGATACCGTGATTGATCTGTGCATTCTTGATCGAATTGGTAAAATCAATTTGTTCTATGGCATCCCCAAATTGATAGGGTCTCGAGTCTGCATTGGGTTCATCCCCTCTGCCCGGAATAAAAGTGGAATGATCTCCCGGCGCCGATTTTTTTAATTTACCAAAGATCTCCTCCAAAGCGCTCTTGCGAATGGTTTGCTCTGTCTTTGGCGTAATATTAAAGGCTCCCGTGGCACGATCCTTATCCAGGTATCCTTTCTCTTCCAGCTCTTCAATGAAATCCCCCACCCCGTATCCTTTTTCACTCAGGTCATAAGCATTGGCCAGTTCTGTAAGCCAATGCAATGCTTCTTCTGCATCTCCGCTGGTATACTCCAGAAGTTGCAGGAACAGCTCTAATAACCTTTCAAAAGCCGACTTCCCTCCCTCCTGCGGTTCATATTTAGAAAACAAAAAACTACTCATCACTTAAACTTTTGTCAAGTTACAATAAAAGTACCAATTTCAACATATTCTTTTTATCTTGCCAACATACCCTTTTAATCATTCAAATTAAACAGTTTTTTACATGAGAAGTTTAATGACATTTACCATTTTAGCTCTGCTGGCCGCCGGGCTGTTTTCCTGTAACTCCTCCCCTTCTAATTCATCAGATTCTTCCGATTCCTCGAAAACGCTAACCCGCGAAGATCTGGGCTGGAAATTAGGAACACAGGCCTACACCTTCAGGAAGTTTACTTTTTTTCAGGCTGTTGACAAAACCAAGGAACTCGGACTACATTATATTGAAGCCTATCCGGGACAAAAGATCGGCGGCGGACTGGATGGAGTCATGAACTATCATATAGATAGCGCTACCCGGCAAAAGATTAAAGAACATCTGAAAAAACAAGATGTAAAGCTAATGGCCTTCGGTGTGGTGGTACCGGACACTCCAGCCGGATGGGATTCCCTTTTCGCTTTTGCAAAAGACATGGGTATTTCAAATATTGTTTCAGAACCTCGCCCGGACGAGCTGCCTCATGTATCTCAATTGTGTGATCAATATCAGATAAACGTGGCCATTCATGACCATCCCAAACCTTCCCATTACTGGAGCCCCGATACTTTACTTGCCGCCATTAAAGGCCTGAGTCCGAGGATCGGTTCCTGTTCAGATGTAGGCCATTGGGTTCGCTCCGGTCTGAACGCGGTAACATGCCTGAAGAAGCTGGAAGGACGGATCAAGGAACTGCATTTTAAAGATATTGCTTCTAAGACTCCAAAGGCGGAGGATACTATTTGGGGCGCCGGCGTCATGGATCTTCCCGGAATGCTTCAGGAACTGCAACGGCAAAACTTCAAAGGGTTATTTTCAATTGAATATGAAGCCGATCCGGAAGATAACATGTCTCAGATCAAAAAGAGCATCCAATATTTTGATACCGAAGTAGGGAAACTGAAAAAGAATAAAAAAGAAGAATAAAAGAGCGGTAAAGTAGTCAAAAAACAGGCTTCATTTACCTTTTGCTTTAATGAGAAAGTCATTGTTCCCTGCGGTTTGTCGGTAATGCTGTATTCCCGGCAAAAACGTCATCATTTTTCAATCTTTACCCGCCGGAGCTCCAACAGGCTCAGGGAATTATTTATCAGCCCCTTCACCCAGGGATGGATAAACATCACACTTTCGTCATAATACAAGGGAACTACAGGCGCATATTTGAGAATGATATTATCCATTTCCTGATACAGCTTGTAGCGAATGGAATCATTGTTTTCTGAGATGGCCCTTTCATATAGACGGTCAAATTCTTTATTTGAAAAACGGCTGTAATTTGGAGGTGCCGGATTTTTGGAATAAAAACAGGCGAGAAAACTTTCTGCATCCGGATAATCTGCTATCCAGTCCGCCCTGAAAAACGGAGCTTTAGATTTTGCCGCCATCTCGCGCAACATCCCGCCTTGCTGGATGTTCACATTGGCTACAATACCTATTTGACGTAACTGTCCGGCTACCAAATTGGTAATATCTGCATATTCTTCGGTAGAAAATAAGGTTACGGGCGGCAGCCCTTGCCCATTGGGAAAGCCGGCTTCCGCCAATAATCTGCTGGCTCTTCGGGGATTATACCGGTAACCATGTACCTTTGATGTGTCATAAGCCGGCAGCCCATCGGGCACAAAACCTCCATAAGCAGGTACCACAAGGTTGTTTTTTAAATACATGGCAATTTTTTCCCGATCAAACCCATAATTAACCGCTAACCGAAATTTCCGCAAGCGAATGGGAGAATGCTGTATCAGAGGATTAGTCGTATCTACCAAAAAACCCAGGTATTCCACGTTCAGATAAGGCTTTTTGAGCAGGATGATCTTATCTCGAAAATCAGGCTGAAGTTTCCCCGACTTGGTCAGGATCTCGTCTTTATAAGAAACATCCACATCACTTAAAAGGTCTAATTGCCCCTGAATAAACATTAAAAATTCAGTGACCTTACTGCTTATAAAATGAAATTGTACCGCATCCAGGTATGGCAGCCGGTTTCCAGCACTGTCTCTTTCAAAATAATGCGGATTCTTAACCAGTGTCAGAGATTGCCCTTCGTTCCAGTGTTTCAATTGAAAGGGGCCCGTACCGCAAGGATGTTCCCGAAAGTCTTTCCCATATTTTTCTACCGCTTCATGAGGAACGATCGAACAATAAGGCATGGTCAGAATACCTAAAATAGGATGAAACGGGCGAAACAGCCGCAGTTGAAAAGTT
The DNA here is from genome assembly GCA_964478125.1 of uncultured Chitinophagaceae bacterium. Lineage (GTDB taxonomy): Bacteria > Bacteroidota > Bacteroidia > Chitinophagales > Chitinophagaceae > FW021-bin31. The sequence goes on from CAYZGR010000026.1 coordinate 16,607, forward strand.
GAATCGTCCATAGCAATAAAACCGGTATCCGGATTCACCTTCCCGTTAAAGATCCAGGCGCCTGCAGAAGCCGTTTGAGGATCCATAATCCGCCGAAAACTGTAAACCACATCAGAGGCCGTCATTTTACGCCCTTTGCCACCCGGGAAAACGGGATTATCCTGAAAATAAACATCGGTCCGTAAATGAAAGGTGAATACCCGTCCGCTGTCACTCACATCCCAGCTTTTAGCTAATGAGGGGATAAGATGCAATTCACTGTCGGTTTGCACCAGGGTGTTGTAGATCTGGTGATCGATCCAAATGACCGTTTTACTCTTCGCAAAAGCAGGATCGGTAGTCTCAAGTCCCTCTGACATGTTTAACCGAAAAACCATGACATCAGAAGGTTCCTTCCTGCCACATCCGCTAAAGGAGACTCCGACAACCATCAGGATCGGGAAGATAAATCTCAATATTTGGACCTGTTGTCTCATCTAAAGTTTTTTGAAAATTCATATCTTCCCGCTCCCAACCAGGTAAAATAAAATCGGATGAAAAAATATTTTTTATTCATTTGGGCTGTTTCGCTTCAATATTTTGTCGAGGCACAAGATAAGACAAGTACCTTATTTTCCCATAGCGCTAAAAAATTCACCCATGCCGATACCCTTCGCGGAAGCAATACGCCGCAACGTGCGTGGTGGGACGTCATCTATTACGACCTGCATGTAAGAATTCAACCTGGAGACAGCAGTATTTCCGGCTCCAATACCATTCTCTACCGGGTGAAAAAGCCGCCCTTCATCGATTCTGACGGCGGGCAGGAGATGCAAATTGATTTGATGACTCCGCTTCAGATAGATCGTGTTATTCAGGATAAAAAGGCCCTTTCTTTTCGCCGGGAAGGCAACGCTTTTTTTATCCAATTAAACAAAAAGCAACCCATCGGCTCCCTGCAGAAGATCAAAGTCTATTATCAGGGCAAACCCCGGGTTGCTAACAATCCGCCCTGGGACGGCGGTTTTATATGGAAAAAAGATTCCCTGGGCCGTGATTGGATTGCCACCGCCTGCCAGGGAGTGGGCGCCAGTATCTGGTGGCCCAATAAAGATTATCAGGGAGACGAACCGGACAGCCAACGTATGGTTATTACCGTGCCCAAACCGCTTATGGAGGTTTCCAATGGACGACTTAAAAATAAAAAAGACAACGGTGATGGAACTACCACATACGAATGGTTTGTTGATAACCCCATCAATAATTATGATGTGGCTGTAAATGCCGCCATCTTTACACATTTCAAAGATACCTGCCGGGGAGAAGAAGGGCCCCTTACCCTTAATTATTATGTACTTCCCTATCATTTGTCCAAAGCCAAAAAGCAATTCCGACAAGTCAAATCCATGTTAAAATGCTTTGAATATTGGTTTGGGCCGTACCCCTGGTATAAGGATGGATATAAATTGGTGGAAGCGCCGCACCTGGGTATGGAGCATCAGAGTTGTGTAGCTTATGGCAATCATTATGAAAATGGCTATCTCGGACATGACCTTTCACATACCGGATGGGGGTTAAAATGGGATTTTATTATCATCCATGAGAGCGCACATGAATGGTTTGGAAACAATATTACTACAAAAGATATAGCCGATATGTGGGTACATGAAAGTTTTGCAAATTACGCGGAAGCTCTCTATACCGAATACCTTTTTGGCCGTAAAGCCGGAGATGCCTATTGCAGGGGAACGCGAAAGAACATTCTGAATGATAAACCTATTATAGGGGCTTATGGAGTAAATGAGGAAGGATCCGGGGATATGTACTACAAAGGTGGAAATATGTTGTTGACCATAAGAGAAATAATAAATAATGATCAAAAGTTCAGACAGATCTTACGCGGATTGAACAAAACCTTTCGCCACCAAACCGTAACAGGAAAACAAATAGAAAATTACATCAATCGGGTATCGGGGATAAATTTCGATAAAGTATTCCAACAATATCTAACCACCACGCAGATCCCTCACTTTGAATATTACATTCAAAATAATCGTCTGAATTACCGGTGGACCCATGTGATTCCCGGTTTTGACATGCCTTTAAAAGTATCGCTCCGTAAAGATTCGATGTCTTTTATCCATCCTACGGAAAATTGGAAAAGCAGGCCGTTCCATCCGGAGAAAAAAAGCGACTTTCAGGTTAACAAGAACTTTTACATACAGGTCGTTAAGAAAAACGGTTAATTTAGTTCTGTATTTTTATGGATAAAAAAGCGGGTTCAAAAGAACGATCTGAAATCTTCCATGATCAGTTTGGCTACTACCTTGTCTATAGGAAGCGTAACGGAGTCTTTTGTAAATTCCTCTATCGGGATCATCCTAAACGCCTGTTTTTCACCCAGATGAACATTAAAATCAAAAGGCTTGTCCGAAATGGGGACTTTAAACGGTTCAAGTATTTTTACTTTATAGTAAATACTGATCACCTGACTGCCATCGCCAAACCCGGATTCCTGATAAAAATCGGTGGTATACAAATGCCTTCCGGTAGCAATCTTCTGGTGAAGCTCTTCCCGCCACTCCCTGACAAGACAATCTCTTGTCCCCTCTCCTTTTTCTAATCCACCTCCGGGAAATTTAGTCATATATTCCTTTTTAATATATTCATCGCTAACTAATATTTTATGATTCTCTATATAAATACCATAAACGCGTATATTAAACATAGTTTAAATTTTTCGTAATTTACTTTGCTTCTTTTTATTTATCAAAATTTTAAGCCGCTTCTACAAGCCTTCAATGGCTTTCCGTTTTTTATTCCCTATATTTGCTACAACATTATTTTTCAAGTAAAATACATGAGCTACATGAGCGATATAAAAACAAAGTTTAAAGCTAAATCCGAAGAACTGGCCAAAGAGATCAAAAAGATTATTTCTGAACATGGAGATAAAGAAATTGATACTATTAAAGTTCGCCAATTATATCAGGGTATGCGGGGTATGCCGGGCCTGGTGGCAGAGACGTCGCTGTTGGATCCTATAAACGGTATTCGTTTCAGAGGGTACTCTATTCCGGAGTTAAAAGAGAAATTACCAAAAGCTCCCGACGGATCAGAACCGCTTCCCGAGGGGCTTTTTTATTTAATGCTTATCGGAGAACTCCCTTCAGAAGGAGAAGTGAATGATATATCCAATGCCTGGGGCAGACGTTCACAGATCCCAAGGCATGTATTTAATTCCATTGATGAATTGCCAAAGGAAACCCACCCTATGACGCAGTTCGTTATAGGCATTATGGCCATGCAAACCGAATCGGTCTTTGCCAAGGCCTATAAAAAGGGGATCAGTAAACATGATTATTGGTCTTACACCTTTGAAGATGTGATGAATCTTGTGGCGCGCTTACCCCGGTTGGCTGCCTATATTTACCGCCGTAAATATAAAAACGGGGAACACATTGAACCGGATCCTTCTCTTGACTGGGCAGGAAATTTCGGTCACATGCTGGGTTATGATGAGGAAGAATTTCTCGAATTAATGCGTTTATATACCACCATCCATGCCGATCATGAAGGAGGTAATGTGAGCGCACATACTACCCACCTTGTAGGTTCCGCTCTTAGTGACCCTTATCTGGCTTTTGCGGCCGGTATGAACGGCCTGGCCGGCCCCTTGCATGGCCTGGCCAATCAGGAAGTGATCCGCTGGATAGATAAAATGCGGGAGGATCTGGGAGAAGGGCTTCCTTCCAAAGAACAGATCGAAAAATATGTCAGACAAACACTGGATGAGGGTAAGGTGATCCCCGGATATGGTCATGCCGTGTTGCGGCAGACGGATCCCCGCTTTATGGCTCAGTTGAAGTTTGCCAAAAAGCATCTGCCTAATGATGAATTGGTGAATACCGTATGGCGGATATATGAAGTCGTTCCTGATATCCTCAAAGAACTGGGTAAGGTTAAGAATCCCTGGCCAAACGTCGATGCACATTCCGGTTCCCTACTGGTTCATTTTGGGCTAAAGGAATACGAATTCTATACGGTATTATTCGGAGTATCCCGTGCTTTAGGAGTCTTGGCTTCCCTATGTTGGGATCGTGCCCTGGGCTTACCCATAGAACGACCTAAATCTCTGACTACCAAGAGGATTAAAGAGCTTATTGAAGAGGAATAATAAATATATTTCTTTTTCTTATTTTATCCCATATCCGGATATAGGGGAAATTGTCCCATAAACCCGTTTACCTCCTGGCGAACGGTATGGGTCTTTTGTTCATTATCGGCATCCTTCAGGAGTTCGTCTATCCAATCCACGATCTGTGGCATGTGTTCTTCCTTTAGCCCGCGGGTAGTAATAGCCGGTACGCCCAGGCGAATACCAGAAGTAACAAAAGCAGAACGGTCATCAAAAGGCACCATATTTTTGTTGGCTGTAATGTCTGCTTTTACCAAAGTCTGCTCGGCCTTTTTGCCGCTGATGCCTTTGTTTCTTAAATCTATCAGGAGAAGATGGTTGTCGGTCCCGCCGGAAACGATATGATAATCTTTTTCAATAAAGGCATCAGCCATGGCCTGAGCGTTTTTAACAACCTGTTGTGCATATCTCGTATAATCCTCAGTCAGTATCTCATAGAAGGAAACGGCCTTGGCTGCGATAACATGCTGCAAAGGGCCGCCTTGCGTGCCCGGAAAAACAGCCAGGTTCAGTACGGAACTCATCATCCTGGTAACCCCCTTTGGCGTTTTTAGTCCAAACGGATTTTCAAAATCCTTACCCATCAGGATCATACCCCCGCGCGGTCCCCTCAAAGTCTTATGGGTGGTAGTAGTTACAAAATGGCAATGTTCAAAAGGGGATTTAAGCAATTTTTTGGCGATCAGCCCCGCGGGGTGGGCGATGTCAGCCATGACCAGAGCCCCCACGCGATCGGCAATTTCACGGATGCGTTCATAATCCCAGTCGCGGCTATAGGCCGAGGCGCCGCAAATGATGAGCCGGGGCCGTTCTCTCTCGGCTATGCGGGCCATTTCCTCGTATTCGATCAATCCGGTCTCCCTGTTGACACCGTAAAAACAGGGTTTATACAATTTCCCGGAAAAATTAACAGGCGATCCATGAGTGAGATGACCTCCCATGCTCAGGTCCAGCCCCAGGATTTTATCGCCCGGTTTTAATACGGCCAGCATCACCGATGCATTGGCCTGGGCGCCGGAATGAGGTTGTACATTGGCATATTCCACCCCAAAGATTTCCTTGGCCCGGTCAATGGCCAGTTGCTCACTTTGATCCACTATTTCACAACCTCCATAATATCGATGGCCGGGATATCCCTCGGCATATTTGTTCGTCATGACATTGCCCATCGCCTGCATAACCTGAAGGCTGGTAAAGTTCTCGGAAGCGATCAACTCAATACCGCGCCGTTGGCGTTCGAGCTCTTTATGAATCAATTGAAAGATCTGTTCATCTCTTTGCATAAAAACAAAATATTTTTTTTGTGCCATATAAATTTAATCCGGTACAAAGATAATTTATTACATCTGTATTTTGAACTGCTCGTAAAATTAGTGTACCTTCGGCTTCCTTAAACAAGAACCGTAACGCTTTAGTTATCATAACCTTTCTTTCTCATGAAAGCTATTATACCCGTAGCAGGTGCAGGTACCAGATTGCGTCCGCATACTTATACACAACCCAAGGCCCTCATCCCCATCGCAGGAAAGGTTTTACTCAGTTTCATTATTGAACCGCTGGAAGAAGCGGGAATTAAAGACTTTATTTTTATTATCGGTTATCTGGGGGATAAGATACAGGATTATATAGAAGAAAAACATCCGGATATTCGTTGTCAATTTGTTCAGCAAAATCAGCGGGAGGGTTCCGGGCAGGCTATATACCTAACCAGGAATATGGTAAAAGAAGAGGAAGCGGTCATTATCGTTATGGGAGATACCATCTGTGAATATGATGTACAGGCCATGATAGAAAGTCCGGTATCGATATTAGGAGTCAAAAAAGTAGATGATCCCAGAGATTTTGGGGTGGCCATCATCAACCGGAAGAAAATGATTACCAAAGTCGTAGAAAAGCCGAGAATTCCCAAATCCAATTTGGCGCTGGTAGGTATTTATAAAATCATAGAAAGTAAAAGACTTTTTGAAAGCCTGGAATATTTGCTGGACAACAATATCAAATCCCAGGAAGAATATCAACTCACGGATGCCATACAGCTGATGATAGAAAAGAAAGTGAAGTTTTCCTCCCTGAAAGTCAATAATTGGTTTGATTGCGGAAAAAAAGAAACGCTGCTGGAAGCTAATTCCACTCTACTAAAAAAACAAGATCCCGATCAGCTTCCGGATGTTCCTTTTGAAAATACCATTATCCTGCCGCCCGTAAACATAGCAAAGGGATGCGAGGTCAAAAATTCTATTATAGGACCCAACGTATCTGTAGGCGAAAACACCACGATCCAGTATTCTATCGTAAAAAATTCCATTATCGGCTCCTACTCCCGGTTGAATGATGTCGTACTGAGCTCTTCCATTATCGGGAGCGATGCCCATATCCAGGGACTTACACAGAGCCTGAACATTGGAGACAATACAGAAATAGATCTGAAATAATTTATGCAGAATCGAATTACCCAATTATTCGGTATTCAATATCCCATCATTCAGGCCGGTATGGTATGGACGGCCGGTTGGCGGTTGGCATCCGCCGTAAGCGAGGCCGGGGGATTGGGGTTGATCGGCTCCGGCAGCATGTATCCTGAAGTTCTTCGTGAACATATTCAAAAATGTAAAAATGCTACCGGCAAGCCTTTTGGAGTGAATATTCCTCTCCTATATCCGGATATAGAAGTGCACATGAACATTATCCTTCAGGAAAAAGTCAAAATAGTATTTACTTCAGCCGGTAACCCCAAAAAATGGACCCGCTTCCTAAAAGAAAAGGGGGTCACGGTCGTTCATGTAGTTCCGGGAGAAAAGTACGCAAGAAAAGCTGAAGAGGCGGGATGCGATGCGGTAGTTGCCGAAGGATTCGAAGCCGGGGGACACAACGGCAGAGAAGAGACGACTACGCTTTGTCTGGTACCCGCTGTTTGTGATGCCGTCCGGATCCCTGTACTGGCTGCCGGCGGTATCAGTTCAGGGAAATCCATGATGGCCGCCTTTGCATTAGGCGCCGAAGGGGTACAGATAGGCACCCGGTTTGCCGCATCCACAGAGGCCTCTTCCCATGCCCGTTTTAAAGAAGCGATCGTACAACTTCGGGAGGGGGACACCCTGCTTACTCTGAAAGGGCTAATCCCGGTTCGTATTATCAAAAATGAATTTTACAGAAAAGTGCAGGAAGCAGAGCGCCGCTGCGCCTCTGTGCAGGAACTGCAACAATTACTTGGACGGGGAAGGGCCAAAAAGGGTATTTTTGAAGGGAATCTGGATGAGGGTGAATTGGAGATCGGACAAGTCAGTGCCTTAATCCATGAAATTCAACCTGCAGCAGATATCCTCCGTGATATCTGGGAAGCATTTGTCAGTCAGCAAAAAAGAATAACAAACCTGGATGTGGAATCCTGACCTCCCGGTTTGGGACTACACACATCTCCCTCTGCTAACGGATACTTTGAATATGGAGCACAAACTCTGGACCTCAATATGCTCTGGCAAACAATACGCGTTCTGTAGAAGGCCTGCCGGTAAGAACACATTTACCCCCTTCCTGAGGATTATCCAGCGGGATACAACGAATGGTGGCCCGGGTAAGTTCTTTGATCTTTTGTTCGCTCTCCACAGTGCCATCCCAGTGCGCAGACACAAAGCCGCCTTTTTCATCCAATACTTTTTTAAAAGTATCAAAATCATCCACCCTTGTGATATGATGATCCCGGTAGACACGTGCTTTTTCAAACATATCCGACTGGATCTGATCCAGAAGCGTCAATACCTTATCAGTCAGCCCTTCTATCGCAAAACTTTCTTTTTCTGATCCATCACGACGGCTTACCTCCACCTGGCCGTTTTTCAGGTCCCGGGGTCCCACGGCAAGCCGGACCGGAACGCCTCGTTTTTCATGTTCCGCAAATTTCCAGCCCGGACGAGCAGTATCATCGTTGTCATATACTGCCCGAATACCCGCTTTTTTAAAAGCGGCCATCCAACCTTTTACTGTTTTATGAATATCTTCCTTTTGCTCATCATTTTTATAAATGGGCACGACTACTACCTGGACAGGTGCAATTTTTGGCGGCAACACCAATCCTTTATCATCCCCGTGCGCCATGACCAAGGCGCCGATCAACCGGGTAGATACACCCCAGGAGGTGGCCCAAACAAATTCCAGCTTATTTTCCTTATTCAGAAACTGAACATCAAAAGCCTTTGCGAAATTTTGTCCGAGAAAATGAGACGTTCCGGCCTGAAGCGCCTTCCCATCTTGCATAAGTGCCTCTATACAATAGGTTTCAATGGCTCCCGCAAAGCGTTCTGAAGGGGATTTCACACCCCGGATGACGGGTAAAGCCATATAATTTTCCGCAAAATCGGCATACACCTCAAGCATTTGCCGGGCCTCGGCCACGGCCTCTTCCGAACGCGCATGCGCCGTATGTCCTTCCTGCCATAGAAATTCGGCCGTACGCAGGAACAACCGGGTACGCATTTCCCAACGAACCACGTTCGCCCACTGATTGATCTTCAGCGGCAAATCACGGTAAGATTTGATCCAGTTTTTATAGGCATCCCAGATAATGGTTTCAGAGGTAGGGCGTACGATCAGCTCCTCCTCCAGCCTGGCATCCGGGTCCACGATAAGCTTTCCCGATCCCGGATCGTTCTTCAAACGATAATGGGTAACTACCGCGCATTCTTTGGCAAACCCTTCCACATGGGCCGCTTCTTTATTGAGAAAGCTTTTGGGGATAAAGAGAGGAAAATAAGCATTTTGATGCCCCGTTTCCTTGAACATGTGGTCCAGCGCATCCCGCATATGTTCCCACAAGGCAAATCCATGCGGTTTGATCACCATGCAACCGCGCACCGGAGTATAATCGGCAAGGCCGCCTTTTATGATCAAATCATTATACCATTGGGAATAATCCTGATTGCGAGGCGTGATCTGTTTGCTCATTTGATTATTTATCGTTATTTTAGTTAAAAAGGAGCTGAAAGCTGCAAACCTACAATGAAATTTACAAACTATACCACTTGTTTTTTTGTTATAAGATCATAGAAAACAGTCAGATAGACGTTTAAATATAACTATTTGATGAGTGGTTACGTATATTTGCAAAAAAATCGTATCTTACAGCTAAATAAAAGGATAAAACCATGAAAACCTACTCTTTCATATTATCGCTCGTTGCACTGCTCGGATTAGGGGCGTGCAGCACTACATACCAGACCGGTCAGGCTCCCGATGCCGTGTATTATTCCCCGGCGGAAGAACAACAGGGACAAGGCAACCTGGCTACAACCGCCACGGACGACTATTATGTGGCCAACAATGACAGCGAGGGAGACCGTTATGTAATTTATAAAGATGACGACGACTATAATGACTATATGGAGGGCTATAATGACGGGTACTATAGCCGCAGGATCAACATGTTCGATCGGCCGGGCGGTTTATTTTCTTACAATTATTATATGATGAACCGGCCATTATATGGCAGTCCATACCTGTGGAACAGTTTCGCATACAACAGTTTTGGATGGTATAACGATCCTTTTATGTGGTCGCCGGGCTTACGGCTTGGATTGAGCTGGGGTATGCCTCTTGCTTACGGAGGCTGGTACAACCGGTGGTATAATCCGTTTTACTCGTACAACTCCTATTACCCCTATTATGGAGGTTACGGTTATGGTTATTTTCCGGGGTATTATGGCGGAGGAAAATATTTAAATACCAATCCGAGACCCGCTGTAAGTTATGGTCCGCGCCGTTCCGCCGGTTCTCCGGCAGCTCATACGACAAGCCGTACCAGCGCTTCGGGATCCAAAACAGCAACAGCGCCCAGAAGGGTATTCAGGACCAACTCGAACGAAAGTGTACAAGGGAGCGGCAATACGCGGGTTAGACGCTCATTCAAGCCGGCGGAAGGAGAACGAACCATTCAAAATAACAGTTCCGAAAGAAGGGCGGTCAGTCGCTCGAGAAGGAGAGTGTTCAAATCCCGCCCTGATGAAACCCCTGTAAGAATCAACAGAAGTTCAAATATAAGAAGAACCACCCCTGCCAGGCAACAGACGGAAACAAGGAGAATACAACAGCCACGGAGAGTACAACAGCCTACTTATCGCCGTTCCTCTCCCGCGCCTACGAGAAGCTATTCTTCTCCCAGTACGAGTACGCGCAGCAGCAGCTCGAGAACGTTTAGTCCGAGAAGGCATTAATAGTTGAACCTAAAAGAAGCCCTGTTTTATATGAGAAAGAAAAAGATCCTGATTCTTATAACGGGAATATTATGCTTCCATTTGGCCTGGTCACAGGACGAAAGTGATGCATTACGCTATAGTTTTTTAACACCAGGGGGCAGTGCACGCATGCAGGCCATTGGCGGTACAGGAGTATCCCTGGGTGGAGAACCTTCCATGATGGATCTTAACCCGGCCGGTATCGGATTATTTAAAAACAGTGATTTTTCCATTACGCCCGGGTTGAAATTCGGATCCAATACGGGTAATTATCTCGGAGAAAATTCCTCTGACAATAAAAGCAATTTTTATATTCAACAAATAGGACTGGTAATTGCTTCCAATAACAACAACCGGAAAAGAGATTCCAAATGGAAAAATGTGACCTTTGGATTGGGATTAAACCGCCTGGCCAATTTTAACCAGAATATCTTTTATCAGGGAAACAACGTAAATTCCTCTTATTCCGATAATTATCTGATCACCCTTCATGATGGCAATTATACCAATAGTGCTGCTGATAGACAGGAAATTGCACAAAACTTTCCCTATGGCTTGAGTCAGGCTTACATGACCGGTTTAATAGCGCCGGTGGAGCAAAACGGGCAGTTTGACGGATGGCAATCGCTTCCGGGACAAATATTGGATAATGGAGGGAGTCTCCGGCAGTCCAATACAATATCTTCCAAAGGCGGACTGGATGAATTCAGCCTGGCAGTAGCAGGAAATTATAACGACCGGTTGTTTATCGGCCTGGGATTAAACGTACCATCTATCAGTTACAGCAGGACGTCTGATTTTAGAGAAGAGAACACCGATAAAAACGGCAATTCCCCTCTTGAAGATTATAATGTTGTTAATAACCTGCATACAGACGGAGTGGGCGTAAACGGAAAGGTGGGCATAATTTATGTCATTAATCCACAGTTGAGAGCCGGCCTCGCTTTTCATACCCCCACCCTTTATTCTATGCATGACCGCTATACTACTACAATGACCACTCATACCAGTGATCTGGGTACGCTTACTTCCACTACTACAGATATTACAGATGGCTATCCCGGAGAGTATGATTATTCTCTCACTACGCCCTGGCGTATTGCCGGCGGCTTATCTTATATCGTAGGCGCCGCTGCCGAAGCCGCCCATCATGGGTTTATCACACTGGATTATGAGTTTGTTAATTATGGAGCCGCCCGTTTTCATTTTAACAGCTCCCATAGTACCGCTGAAGATAAAACACTGGCAAAGAATCTAAATAGATCCATCAGCAACATGTATAAAGGCGCTTCAAATGTCCGTTTGGGCGGTGAGTTGAAGTTTAATATTTTTTCTGCCCGGGCGGGAATTGCCTATATGGGAAGCCCCTACTCCAACCCGGATATCAAGGGTGCTCAAATGCAATACAGCGCCGGAATCGGAATCAGAAATAGAGGTTTTTATGCAGACCTGACTTATGTCTATACCCATAAGGGAGACCGATACAATCAACCTTATTTAGTAGATGACAATGAATTTGGAAGTGAATCTCCCGAGCCTGCGCTCATTAAAGGCCATATCAGCGATGTTCTTTTGACGATCGGATTTAATTTATAATAAGATATACTGAAATAGAAGAGGCTACCCTTTGGGTAGCCTCTTCTCAAGTCTTTTAAAGATTCGTTACTTCATTTTACTTGAACCATCCGTCCGTCGTATCCGCTTGGGGAGTTGTGGCGGGGTTCGTGCTGTCATCTGTCTTCGATGGTTCCGTTAAAACCGGATTGGAGGTCGTATCCTCATTCGTTGGTTCCGTTGTAGGCGGAAGCGTATCCGATTGGTTGGGAATGGTGTCGGTAACCACCTGTACATTTTGATCTACCGGAGGAACACCGTGTTCTATACCGGCAAATGCGGCGGTAGCAAAAAACAAACCCGCTACAGCCATTGGCATGATCCGTTTCATAAGATAAAAGTTTTAATTTTAAAAAATAAGGTTTCATCTTATTAAGAGACAAAAGATATGCCAAAATACAGACTGTTAAAGGATTTTAACAGATCTTGTTTTTCTAATAACCAGCGAAAAACAAAACAGGTTTAATCCTTTTTCATCTTCTTTTTGATATTTTACTTGAGGTAATTCAACTTTATTTTAGGGGTAATATCTAATAAGGCATGGTACATAAGTAAAACAGTTTGTTCTACATCCTGCCGGCTTATCATTTCCACGGTAGTATGCATATAACGAAGTGGAAGAGAAATAAGCGCGGAGGGGATCCCTTCACTGGAATATGCAAAGGCATCCGTATCGGTTCCGGTAATTCGATTGGCCGCTTGCAACTGATAGGGTATCTTATTTTTATCCGCACTGGCCCGCAATGCTTTTAATAGAAGATTATGTACAGCCGGCGCATAGCTCAGAACCGGGCCTTTCCCACACGAATTATCTCCTTCAATATGTTTATCGATCATGGGCGTTGTGGTATCATGCGTAACATCGGTAATAATGGCCAGATCCGGCCGGATTCGCCGGGACATCATCTCAGCGCCTCTCAATCCCACTTCTTCCTGCACCGCATTCACAACATATAAAGTATAAGGTAACTTCTTTTTATTTTCTTTTAACAAACGGGCTACCTGTGCAATCATAAAGCCTCCGATCCGGTTATCCAGTGCACGGCAAATGATCCGGTCGTTAGCCAACTCCTCATAACCATCCTGAAAAGTAGCCACACATCCAACATGTATACCCAGCTTTTCAACTTCTTCTTTTGAAGTAGCGCCACAATCTAAAAAGATATTTTCTAACTTCGGTTGCGGTTCTTTTTCTCCCGGTGCATGTTTTCGGGTATGAATAGCGGGCCAGCCAAATACCGCCTTTACCGGACCTTTCTCCGTATGAATATTTACCCGCATCGATGGCGCGATCTGGTGATCCGACCCGCCATTCCTGGTTACATAAATCAGCCCTTCGGGAGAGATATAATTTACAAACCAGGAGATTTCATCTGCATGTGCTTCAATGACCACTTTAAATGGCTGACCGGGATTAATAACCCCTGCTACAGATCCATAAGGATCTATTAATTGATCGTCAATATAGGGTTTAATGTGGTCCAGCCAGAGCTTCTGGCCCTCGCTTTCAAAACCGGTAGGCGAAGGATTATTGAGATATGTTTCAAGAAATTTTTGAGATTTTTCTGTAAAAACCGATGTGGCACTCCTTTTCTTAGTAGGCATGGGTTTAATGGTTAATGGTTAATTAATTATTAATTCGTAATTCGATAACCCGTAAAGGTACAATTATATCCTTATAGAACCTATGGCGACTAATATCGGTTGCAACATCATCATTCCATCTACTACCGCCAGATAAAACAGATCGGTATTTCTTTTTCTTGAATAATCAATAACAAAATAGGTGACCAGGGCAGATGCCACCATCGCATTGAATTGCATCAATTTTCCCGTTATCTTAAATTGCCAAAAGGACAATCCGACAAATAGCAGCAATAACACATTAGCCAACCAATAGGACCATTTTCTGCCTATGCTTACAGGCAAAGTATGAATTCGCTCTCTTTTATCGCTATCAACATCGCGGATATCAAACGCAAGACATAGTATAAAAATAAAAATGAAACGCTGCATAAAAACCAGTTCGAAGTTTTTAGTTACCGTCGTAAGAGTGATCATTGGGAACCAAACGGTAATCAATGTCCATACATAAGAAAGGGTCAGAATCTTTATTAGACCAAAATCCTTCAGGCGTTTTTTATACTTAAAAGGTAGAAAAGGGAAACTGTATAAAATCGTAATAACCGCTATAATTCCCAATACTAAAAAATTCTTTGGTTGTAAACCGGTCAGCCCTATGATCAGGCCAATAGCACCGATAAGATTAAAGATCAGATGTATTCTTTTATGATTTATCGACCAGAAGAAACGATCGGAGTCCGGATTGGCAGTTCTTTTAATATAGTAATGAATATTGTATTGTCCCAGGGTAGCAGAAAACACTACCAGGTAAAAGAAAAAAGAATTGAAAGGAAGATCCAGCAAAAAACTCGTTTCCATACATAAGGCCACCGTACACAATGAAATAAAAACCGCCCCATAAATAAAGGTTTGAAAAACCGATTTCATGTGGTAAAAATAATATTTAATTATCGAATGTTTGCCGCCTGTTGACATAATTTCCGTAATAGCGGAAACTCCCCTATTTTTGCAGCCATGGCATTATCAAAGAACTACGCTCCTGCAGATACGGAAAAAAAATGGTATCAACATTGGCAGGATAAGGGATATTTTCATTCCGAACCGGATGACAGGCCGCCTTATACCATTGTCATTCCTCCACCCAATGTAACGGGGGTATTGCACATGGGCCATACCCTCAACGAAACCATTCAGGACATCCTGATCAGGCGCGCCCGTATGAAGGGTAAAAATGCCTGCTGGGTTCCCGGATCAGATCATGCTTCTATCGCCACGGAAGCAAAGGTGGTAGCGCTACTTAAAGATAAAGGCATTGATAAACGCTCCATTGGCAGAGAGGCATTCCTGAAATATGCTTTTGAATGGAAAGATAAATATGGGGGGATCATTTACCGGCAAATGAAAAAACTTGGCTGTACCTGCGACTGGGACAGGGTATCATTCACCATGGATGACCACTACTATAATGCTGTGATTCAGACCTTTGTTACACTTTACGATAAGGGGCTCATATACAGGGGCGCCCGTATGATCCATTGGGATCCGGAAGCATTGACGGCCCTTAGCGATGAAGAAGTGGAATACAGGGAAGTGCGATCCAAGTTATACTATCTTCAATACCCAATAGTGGGAAGTGATCAACATGTCACCATCGCCACCACCCGCCCGGAAACCATTTTGGGCGACACCGCTATTTGTGTTCATCCTGATGATCCGCGTTTTAAGCATATAGTGGGACAAAAAGCGCGCGTGCCCTTAATTGACCGTCCCATCCCCATCATTGCAGATGACTATGTAGATATGAAATTCGGTACGGGTTGCCTGAAGATAACACCTGCCCATGACATTAACGATTACCGCATTGGCATGAAGTATCATCTGGATGTCATAGATGTTTTGAACCCCAATGGCACCCTTAGTGAAGCGGCTCAATTGTATGTGGGAGAAGACCGCTTTGCAGTACGTCAAAAAATCGTAGCAGAATTAAAAGAAAAGGGATGCTTAGTTAAGGAAGAAGATATCATTAATAAAAACGGCTTCTCACAAAGAACCCAGGCGGTAGTTGAACCCCGGATCTCTACCCAGTGGTTTGTAAAAATGGAAGTTTTGGCCAAACCCGCTCTGGAAGCGGTAAAAAGAGGGGCCGTACAATTTCATCCCGAGGGTCGCTTTATCAACACGTATCGTCACTGGTTGGAAAACATCAAAGACTGGTGTATTTCCCGTCAGCTCTGGTGGGGGCAACGTATCCCTGCCTGGTATGATGAGGAAGGAAATGTGTACGTAGCTGAAACTGAAGAAGAAGCCCGCCATCAATGTAGAAGCTTGCATCCTCAATCGTCAATGAAATTAAGGCAAGATGAAGATGTACTGGATACCTGGTTTTCTTCCTGGCTGTGGCCCATGGAGGTATTTCATGGGATCACCCGGCCGGGAAATAAAGACTTTCAATATTATTACCCTACCCAGACGTTAGTTACCGGTCAGGATATTCTCTTTTTCTGGGTAGCCCGTATGATCATGGCCGGCATGGAATTCAAACAACAAAAACCTTTTGAGGACGTCTATTTCACCGGGATGGTCCGGGACAAACAAGGACGCAAAATGAGTAAATCCCTCGGGAACTCGCCGGATCTATTGGCATTAATAGATCAATTTGGAGCAGATGCCGTCCGATTTGGCATCCTGATCGCATCCCCGGCAGGAAACGATCTGCTGTTTGATGAAAAATCGTTGGAACAGGGACGCAATTTCTGTAATAAAATGTGGAATGCCCTAAAACTGATCAAGATGTGGCAAACAACGGAAAAAGAGCCCGATACTCCGGGGCAATTTGCCATGGATTGGTTTGAAAACAAGATGGCAGAAATTCAATCTCTGATCGAAGACCATTTTAAAGCATATCGTTTAAGTGAAGCGCTTAAACTGCTGTATTCCCTTATTTGGAACGACTTCTGCAGCTGGTATCTGGAGTGGATTAAACCGCTGCGGGGAGAACAAATGAGTCGTACGGTATATGAAAAAACACAGCAATTTTTTGAACAATTACTGGCCCTACTACATCCTTTTATGCCCTTTGTAAGCGAGGAAATCTTTCATCAGCTGAAGGAACGGACCGAAGGAGAAGACTTGATCATCCGGCAAATTGAAGCTGTTAAAACATTTGATACGGTCCTTTTGGAACAAGGAGAACTTGCGAGAAAAACCGTTACTGCTCTTCGGGATGCCCGAAATAAAAATGGCATCAAAAGCAGCAAAGCTCTTCAAATACACATTCAAACAGCGGAAGAGAAAAATTATAGCTCCTTTAAGACGATCCTCATGAAACAGGGAAATATTGCCTCGATGCAGTTCACAAAACAGCCCGTAGAGAACAGCATTGCCGTCGTAGTTGACAAGGATTCCATTTATATTGAGGTACCCGAAGACACAGACCGGTCAGCACAAAAAGATCAACTCTTAAAAGACCTGGCACATCAGGAAAAGTTTTTGTCTGCTATAAACAAAAAATTATCCAATGAAAAGTTTTTACAATATGCCAAACCGGAACTGGTGAAACGTGAGCGACAAAAACAGGCTGATACCGAAGTACGAATAAAGGTCATTAAGGAAAATCTGGAACGCATGGGTTAAGTTTTATTCTGTCACTCCTAATGAACGACCTCCTTACTGCTCTTCTGACCTATAACAAAAAGCAGCAATCCGATAAAAAGACCTGCAGTAGTCCAAAACAAAGCAGGAGTGAAAAAGGGAGAATAAATGGAGATATAACCATAAAATGATTGAGCAAATAACAATACTTCACTTACAAGTACTCCTATAACAAATATCACAAATCCAAATTGGGCCACAGAAATCGAACGCACCTGCAACTGATGGCGAGCCAACAGGAAGCCAATAAGAAAAAAACTGATAAAGCATAAAAAGACCAGGTGCAAAAATCCGATGATAAGAGGGCGAAAAGAAAACGTAAAAGAAGCCAGGGATGGGACCAGAAGGCCAAACTGTAAGGCTATTTTCAAAAAGTAAGCCGCCGTGGCTATTTTCCATAAAAGATCCGTTTCCTTTGGAATGATCAGGGGAATTGTTTTGTATCCCTTGAACACGATCAGAAAAAGAATAAAACCGGCAACAAAATGAGTTGCCACTGCAAAAGCGGAAAGTATTCTTATCCATAGATAAGGATAAAAACCAATAATAGAGAGGAAATATTCCGGGATCACTCCAATGAAGAGTAACACAAATACCAACTTCATTTTACCGGAAGAAGGATACAACCTTTTTTCATGTAGCCAGGAAAGCAGCAGTGCAAACACGGCAAATGTAAACCAGCCGTTATACTGAAAATGCAAATACCAGTACAGAATCCCCCGCATTATCATCGGGCGACCGGTCAGGGTCAACGTATAATATCCCAAAAGAAACGGGCCAAGGGTAGAGAGCACAAATAATATGAAAGCGCCATGAATAAACCACTTTATTTCAACCGGAACATTGACGATTTTATAATCCCTCCAGAATAAAACGATAAACACATAAAAGCCAAAAATGAACAGAAAAATAAAAATCACAGAATACAGCCCGTACCCCTGGAAAAGGCAGGTCAAAAGCATTCCTATCGAGCTCGCTTCAAGCAAAAAGAATAAAACCCGGTATGCAGACCGGTATTTTGGCCGTTCCGGCAACATATAGGTCACCATGCAGGAAAAGAGTGTAAGAGTGACCCATCCACAGAAAACAAAATTCGAATGGGCATGCAGCAAATAAGTCTGGTTGGCAAAGGAAAGTGGGAAAACCATTTTATATCGCATCATTAACCCGATAAAAGCAGCTATTAAAAAATTAAGCATGCATAAAAAAGGAAAACTGCGAGGCAGGCCTTGGCGTATAACGTTGAAAGATTTTGATACCATACCCATAAAAATAGATATTCTACAATATATAAAGTAAAATTATCGGTTATTTAAAAAAAAGTAAAATTTATACCAGGATATCTTGTACTATAAAATTTATTGGTTATTTTTGGATAAAGATCAACAGGAATTCATACTCTTTTATATTTTTATCAAAGCAATGTTTAACTACAAAATCGAATCTGCTCTATGAAAAAATTGATTTTATTGGGCCTTTGCGCAGGTTTATTTGCCGCCTGCGGCGGAAGTCAATCGGGAAAAAACAACCAGGCTTCTACCGCAACAAATGACGCCACGAGCGAAAAAACAGCTACGACTGCAGCTGATTCTATTGCAAAATACGATCCTCACCGGGGAGAGGGGAAATTTAAAGATGTGGAAATTGGCCCGTTCAATGCGGAACTGGCCCAAAAAGGGAAATCCATTTATGATCTCAAGTGCCAGTCCTGCCACAAGCTATCGGATGAAAGGCTCGTAGGTCCGGGATGGAAGGGAATAACGAAAAAACATCACGCGGCATGGATCCTGAATTTCCTGACCAATACGGATGCCATGCTGGATCAGGATCCTGAATTACAGAGACAAATTGAAATTTGTATGGTGAGAATGCCGGATCAGAATCTTACCGATGATGATGCAAGGGCCATCTATGAATTTATGCGGGAGAATGATGGCGAAAAGTAAACAGCACTCTTAAAAACAGACCCTTATACACATAACGAGTCCAGCAATGAAACAGACCTTCAGTATCTTCCCATTAATGGCAGCGCTGTTGTTCATGGCCTCCTGCCAGCAAGGAACCAAGACCGGCTATAAAAACGAAAAGATGGTTTTAGGCAGTCCTAAATCTACCGTTACCAAGGCCCCGGACACCATAAAAACGCCACAAGGACCGCTTGCATATGGACTGAACGTTCCCAAAATTAGCGATAAAGACACGGTAAATGTGAAGATAGATGTCACTCACGAGTCTTTTCAGGTGACCAGAGGGGTTTCATTTGTTGCATGGGAGTTTGGAGGATCCGTCCCCGGCCCTACCCTGCGGCTACGGGTAGGACAAACCGTCAGGTTTTCCATGACCAATCGTTCTAATGAAGTAATGGACCGTATCGGCATGACCATGCGGGGCCAGTCTATGCACACGGAGGGAGGACATCCGCTGGATTCTGCAGCAGGGCCTATGCCCCATTCCATTGATTTTCATGCAGCCATGATAGATCCGGGAGACAAGTACCGTACGATTTATCCGGGAGAGACCATCCATTTCACCTGGACTGCCAATTATCCCGGTGTATTTATGTACCATTGCGGCACGCCAATGGTCTTGATGCACATGATCTATGGAATGATCGGCATGGTAATCGTTGACCCAAAAGGCGGATTCCCGGATAAAGTAGATACTTCGTTCGTGCTGGTACAAAATGAATTTTATCTGAAAAAGAAAGGAAATTTTTATGTGGGTGATACGATCAACGCACAATTGAAACAACCTACTTATGTGGCCTTCAACGGCAAACCTGCTCAATACGTGCTAAAACCCATTAAGGTAAAGGCCGGCGAAAGGATCCGAATTTACTTTTTAAATGCCGGCCCTAATAATGCCACAGGCTTTCACGTTTTAGGAACTATTTTTGACAAAGTATGGCTTGACGGAAATCCGTTTAATGAATTGCATGGGATGCAATCGGTGTATCTGGGTCCTGCCAACGGCGCTATTATTGACTTCGTCTTACCTGAAAAAGGGAAATATCCCTTTGTAGATCACTCTTACGCCGATGCGGAAAAAGGAGCGATAGGTTCTTTCAGGGCGGAATAAGCGGGAGGACCCGCTCAGCTCATGTCATCCATTCGAGATCGACTCAGGAGAAAACCGCCCAGATGAGGAACATAGCATGTTAAAACGTACCTAATTTTTTGTGTAGCTGAAGCACTTGTGGAATAACCGCTTGTTGTTCATCGTTGTAAATGACAAAGTCACAAAGGCGCATTTTTACTTCCTCATCAATTTGGTTTTTCATGCGCTTCAATACTTCCTCCCGGGAAATATGATCGCGTTTCATGGTGCGATGCAAGCGTAAAGCGACCGGCGCGTATACACCGATCACTTTATCTACATGATGAAAGGCATCGCTTTCAAACATTAAGGCGGCTTCTTTTAAAACGTAAGGCGTATTTTGTCTCTTTGCCCATGCGATAGACGCCCGGATTGTTGCCGGATGGACGATAGAATTCAGTTTTCCCAGTTTTTCACTGTCATTAAAAACACGCTTTGCTATAAAGTTCCGATTTAAGTTCCCTTCCGTATCATAAGCATCTGTTCCTAACAATTTCCGGATTTTGGAACGTACCTGCTCATCTTCCTGCATGATCCGCTTTGCTTCCACATCCGCATAATACACCGGGATTCCCAAGGTTTCAAAAATGCGGCAAACAGTAGTTTTTCCTGATCCGATGCCACCGGTTATGCCGACTATCCGCATTATTTTTTCCCGGCAGTAGCCGCGGCTTCTTTTCTTTTTTCAAGTCCTTTGGTAAATTCCATACTTATGGCAGAACGTTCGATGGTCATATAAGAGCCGGGACTCACCTCCAGCTGCAGGGTATCGTCCTCATTAATTTTATTAATACGGCCATGAATTCCTGCAATCGTTACGATGCGGTCGCCTTTTTGAATACTCTTGTTAAATTCCTTTTGTTGCTTGGCCTTCTTAGATTGTGGACGAATCATGAAAAGCCACATAATCACCAGCATGGCCGCAATAAAAAGCAAAGACATCCCGCCTCCGCCGCCGCCTTCACCTGTGGGCGCCATTAATAAATGGGCATGCAAATTGATTCCATTCAAATACATCATGTTGGGTTCTTATTTAAGTTTTTAGAATTATTTCTACGAAGCTCCCTTTCTTCATGCCGCAAAAGTAAATAAATAAAAGCATTATTTCTGAGCTCTTTCTGTTTTATTCAATTTACCGTTTTTTTGCAGGTCTTTCAATACATTATCGAGCACACCATTAATAAACTGACCGCTTTGCAGGGTGCTGTATACTTTTCCCAGATCAATATACTCGTTAATGGTCACCTTTGGTGGAATAGAAGGGAAAAAGAGGAATTCACATACTCCCATATATAAGAGTAACATATCTATTACTGCCACGCGATCGGGATCCCAATTCTGCAGCCGGGGCCGGATCCAACCGAGGCAAACCTCTTTTTTTTCGATAACAGTGCGGGCCAATTCTTTTGCATATCCTTCTTTCTCATGGCTCACCAGTTGTTTGAAGTTAAAAAAGGCCGGTTTGTTAAGATAATTGCCTAACAACATTTTCATCATATCCTTATCATCCTGCCACTGTAAATAAAGATCTTCCATATACTGGCTAAAATCTTCATCCTCCATCAGAAGTTCATTAAAAAGAAAAACCAGTATTTTTTTATCCTGAAATTCGTTATCCTCCTCCTTATTTATATAATCTTTATAGGGCCCGGCAGCCGTCAACCGATGGTAAAGCTCTTTTATGATATCCCGATCGGTACGGCTGGCTAGGTGAGCCTCTTTTACACGGTTCCGGAAGTCTTCATTCCCCTGCAACTGCAAGACAAGATGGTTGGTCATGATTTTGGTACTGACATTCATGTCCTCCTTAGAACGCAAATATTTCGAAGCCCGCTGACGTGCATCCACATCGGCGTAGCGGGCCACTTCACATAAGGTGTAAAGAAGATGAACAAATATTCGGCCGCTTTGGTCTATCTGTTGAAGTATTTGACGTTGTGCTTCTTTTATGTTTTCCTGTATTCTCCCGTCCCCGGATTCCCGCCAGGCCTTCAAAGCATACAGAACTTGCATTACTTTTACCCGGATATTTCGTCTGCTGATCATTGATTACAAATAAAAAATTAAAAGAACGTCTTTGAATCGCGCAAAGGTAGGAAAAGACTGTAAACCATTCCCAAAAAATTATTTCAATCCTGAAATACCTCTATTGTATTCTCAAACCCAATATAGGGTCGGTGGAATACCTGTAGACTGCAAAATTGGCATACCGGCCAATAGAGATAATCATGAAACCTGCCACTTCCTGTAAAAATGACTTAATTATGTATGCTTTTTCAACTGGCATAATTCTCGCTTATTCAAAAGTCACTGATAATTTCTTTCAAATTATTAACTAATCTTAAAAAATTAATCGATGGCAAACAAGTTAAGCATCAAGCCTTTGTCCGACCGGGTCATTGTAAAACCCGCCGAGGCAGAAGAAAAAACAAAGGGTGGTATCATCATTCCCGATACTGCTAAAGAAAAACCTCAAAAAGGTACAGTAGTAGCTGCCGGACCTGGCAAGAAAGACGAACCGGTAACCGTTGCTGTTGGCGATACCGTTTTGTATGGTAAGTATGCAGGTACCGATATCAACTTTGAGGGGGAAGATTATCTAATCATGCGGGAATCTGATATCCTCGCTATACTGTAAGCCTTTCGAGAGACAGGCTCTCATCAGTCTTATTTTTTTGAATTAATTCATTATCAAAATTAAATTAAAACTATGGCAAAGCAATTGTTTTTCAACGTAGAAGCCCGTAACAAAATGAAAGAGGGGGTGGATACTTTGAGTAATGCTGTAAAGGTTACTTTAGGTCCTAAAGGCCGTAATGTAGTATTAGAAAAAAAGTATGGTGCACCCACTATCACCAAGGATGGTGTTACCGTTGCAAAAGAAATTGAACTGGAAGATCCCATTAAGAACATGGGCGCCCAGATGGTAAAAGAGGTGGCTTCCAAGACAGCGGATATAGCCGGCGACGGAACAACAACCGCTACCGTTCTTGCTCAGTCAATCATAGCCGAGGGACTTAAGAACGTAGCCGCAGGCGCCAATCCCATGGATCTGAAAAGAGGCATTGACAAGGCGGTGAAAGCCATTGTAGAAGACCTGCAAAAACAATCGGAAACCGTCGGTACGGATACGGCAAAGATTAAACAAGTGGCTGCCATCTCTGCCAATAACGATGACGAGATTGGCGCGCTGATCGCAGAAGCCATGCAAAAGGTGACCAAAGACGGTGTCATCACCGTAGAAGAAGCCAAAGGAACCGATACTTACGTGGATGTGGTTGAAGGTATGCAGTTTGACCGCGGGTATCTTTCCCCTTACTTCGTAACCGACAGTGAAAAGATGCAGGCCGTACTGGAAAATCCTTATATACTTATCTTCGATAAGAAGATCAGTACCATGAAGGATATTCTGCACATCCTGGAAAAAGTGGCTCAGCAGGGCGCTCCTCTGTTGATCATCTCCGAAGATCTGGAAGGTGAAGCGCTGGCTACATTGGTAGTGAATAAATTGCGTGGCACCCTGAAGGTTTGTGCTGTAAAAGCACCCGGCTTTGGCGATCGCAGAAAAGAAATGCTGCAGGATATTGCCGTATTGACCGGCGGAACCGTGATCAGTGAAGATCAGGGTTACAAGCTGGAAAATGTAGAGCTGGACCAGTTGGGTAAAGCCGAATCCATTACTCTGGATAAAGACAATACCACCATTGTTGACGGGAAAGGAAAGAAGAGTGATATTCAGGCCCGTATCAATCAGATCAAGGCGCAGATTGAAACAACTACTTCCGACTATGACAGGGAGAAATTACAGGAACGCCTGGCCAAATTGAGCGGTGGTGTTGCTGTATTGTATGTTGGCGCTGCCACAGAAGTAGAGATGAAAGAAAAGAAAGATCGCGTAGACGATGCGCTTCATGCTACTCGGGCTGCAGTTGAAGAGGGCATTGTTGCAGGCGGTGGAACCGCTCTGATCCGGACCATTAGCAGCCTCGAAAAGCTGAAAGGAGAGAACAATGATGAGAATACCGGTATTAAGATCGTAACGCGCGCTATTGAAGAGCCTCTCCGCCAGATCGCTGAAAATGCCGGAATAGAAGGTTCTATTGTGGTACAGAAGGTGAAAGACGGAAAAGGAGACTTTGGTTTCAATGCTCGTACGGAAACCTATGAAAAATTGTTTTCCATTGGTGTAATTGATCCCACCAAAGTAACCCGTATCGCTTTGGAAAATTCGGCCTCTATCGCAGGTATGGTATTAACTACCGAATGCGTCATAGCAGACAAACCCG
>CAYZGR010000027.1:0-33763 GCA_964478125.1 uncultured Chitinophagaceae bacterium
CTTCTTCTGTGTTCCATATCCCACTACCACCAACTGGTTCAAGCCGGTAGATGTAGAAGCCAAAGAAATACGAATATGACTTCTCCCACTCACAGAAATGGTTTTTGACGTATATCCCAAATAACTCACTTCCAATACAGTACCTTCAGGCACATCCAGACTAAAATGCCCTTTCTCATTGGTAGTAGTCCCCATATCAGAATTTTTTACTCTTATAGTCACTCCCACCAGCGGCGCTTCCGTAGCTGAATCCACTACAGTACCTTCCAGTTGAATTTGTTCAATTTTTATCCGCGAACCGGTAGCCTTTCCTTTTACGCTTTCTTTCACCACAATAACTTTTCCCACCATCCCATAACTTAGGGGTTGGTCCTTAAAACAATCCTCTAAAACTTCTTTTAAGGACGTATTTTCGACATGAATATCAACCGGTCTGGATGTTTTCAGTAATTCATCATTGTAAAAAAACTGATATCCGGTTTGTTTTCTGATCTTTTTAAACACCTTCTTCAGAGAAATGTTATGCTCTGACAGCGTTACATTTTGTGCTTCCGAAGGTCGTGCGGTAACCTGGAGTCCGGTAATGACAAGTAAAATAAGAACCAACTTCATGATCAGCAGGCTTTTTAAAGAAAAGAGGCGTTGCAAGAGGGCTTGACTTTGCCGTAAAGCATAAAATTGCTTATCTTTGTAAGATTTAGGTTTATTCATTAGAATCATTTTAAGCAGTGATTATAGAATGGACTTAATTTTTCCGCTCCGGTTGCCCCCGGGGCGGATCTTCTTTTTTATATTTTAAGGCGACATATCTCGTTTATTTGGATTAATGACCGTTAACCGGTCGTTATTGATCTTGAATTTTATTCCACTTAATTTCAATATCTCCAACACTTGCGAAAGATTGATATTACGGCTGATAATACCGGAGTAATGCCCCCGGGGAATATCGCCTTCATAGACGACATCTATGTCGTACCAACGGGCTATTTTATGCATAATCGTAGCCATATCCTCTCCCTCAAAATGAAATAACCCGTTTTTCCAGGCAATTACCTCTTCAATATCGGCACCGGATAGCCGGATATGGGCGCTATTCCTTACTGTTGTAGCTTCTTGTCCGGGTTTTAGAATTTTACTATTGAGGCCTTTTTTTACCCTTATGGCTCCCTCTATCAATACTGTTTTTTGGGCAGGTTCATCCGCATAAGCGTTCACATTGAAAGAGGTGCCCAATACTTCTATATTTAAGTCATTGGCCTTCACAATAAAAGGTTTTGCTACATTTTGTGCAATCTCAAAATAAGCTTCGCCCGAAATACGTACTTCTCGTTGCTCACCTTCAAAGGTTGTCGGGAAACGGATGGAAGAAGCTGCATTCAACCACACTTGACTGCCATCCGGAAGAATGAGTTGATATTGTCCCCCCTTGGGAGTGGTAAGCGTGTTGTATTGCACGGCTGTCCGTCGGTCATTGCCGATTGCCGGTTTTTCGTTATTCTTTTCCCGGCCATTAAAAGCGAGCAAGCCGCTACTAATTTTAACAATCTTTGTGCTTGCCTGCCGGGACAAGACTCCATTACCCGCGCTATCCAAATGAATGGTGGTGCCATTGGACAACGTCAATACCGCGTGGTTTCCCCCGGGTGCAACATCTTCCTCTTTCTGCTGTAAAACCACTTTAGATTGCACGTTGTTTTTCTTATTCCGGGAAAGAAAGAAATAACCGCTACCGACAGCGATCAACAGCAAGACAGCAGCGGCCACTTTAAAGAAATAAAGAACTTTAGGCTTTTTATGAGTACCTTTTTTGCTTGCGTCATTATATTCATTGTGAAGGATATGCTGCAACATCTCCTCGCTTTGGGCCTCCGTAAAAACAATGCCCTCATTATGAAAAGATTCCCATATTTTATCCATTAATTCCTTTGCTTCTGCTATGTGCTCTTCCCTGCTGATCCATTCTATCAATTCGGCTTTTTCTTCTCTGGTTGCCGTTTGTTCAAAATAGCGCCGAAATAAATATGCCGGTCGGGTAGTCTTCATGGGGTTCAATCAATGATAAAACAGGATCATAAGCCGCCTCTATATAAAGGACACAAAAAGAAGAAAAAGGGGGTATTCGACCGAGGAAGTAGAGGAATGAGGGGGCTGCACTATATATGCGATAAACTTAAAGAGGTGGGAAACTTTGCTCAACCGGGTTCCTTAGAAACCAGACCATGACAGAAAATAAAATACCTTGCATTTTTGTTCTGTAAGGGCAATACTTATCACATAAAATGAAAGGAAAGGAAAAACAAAATAAACAGTAAATCGCTGTGGGAGCGAACATAATTGGTTATAGAATATCTGGCTAACTTCAGATATTTTTTTACCGTCTCGTGAGAAATACCCATTTGTTGCGCGATTTCTTTATATTTTAAACGTTTTCGATAACTGAGAATATATACTTTCTGCTGCTGGGGAGGAAGTTTTTCTACAGCCTGATCCATGAGTTGATAATAGTCGGGATCGGGGGCTCTTTCTTCCATTTCAACAATAGAAGGCAACCCTTCCAGAATCTTTTTGGCCTCCTTTTCTTTTACTCGTTTTCCGGCCAGATCACGCAGGTAATTTAAAGTATGATTGCGGGAAAGCACATAAACATATGTGCCGAACCGGCTAATAGTAGCCAATTTTTTCCTGTTAAGCCAGATTTTCAGAAAAACCTCTTGCACTATATCTTTAGTCGCCTCTTTAGATGCTGTGAAACCATAGATATAAGCGCCTAATTTATTATGATAAGCATTAAATAATTCTGCGAAAGCAGCTTCATCGCCACCCGCAACTTTTTTCAACAACGCTTTTTCATTATTTACTGTAAAATTGTTCAAATAACAGAACTATTTTTAGGGTAAATATACACATTCTTTCAAAAAGAAGGACAAACAACTCAAAACAGGAAAAATCAACTGGCAAATTCCAAATAAATTCTATCGGATAAAGAATTTTTTTCTCCCTGCCACTCCCACTGAAAAAAATGTGCAGCGAAGCAAACATTTCTATGGAATAGAAGGGTTGCTGTCGGTGGTTATACCATTGCTCTGAATAAACGATATTCATCCACTCATTGATTCTCATTTTGCTTCGCTACATTTCAATCACGTCAATTGAAATGATGATCAGATCAAGGATTCATCTTGCTCTGGAAACCTTCATTAATATTTAAACTATAAAAAAACAGGCTAACGCTATTCAAAGCGTACATCTTTCCTATGCTCCATGCTTTATCTTCAGCATACAAAATGCATTGATCTTCTGCACTTTATTTCCATCGGGGATCTCTTTCATTTCCAATTGCATGATCCGGTTAGAAGTCAAATCAAGGGTCAGAATATTGTCTTTCAACACCACATTATTAAAATTCCTCCAGGGGATCAGCGGATTTTTAAAAGTACCCGGGAAAAGTACGCCCTGATCCTTTATTTCTACCACAAAAGGTTTTGCCCATTTCTTTTCAATAAAAAAGATCATCACAAAGGCCAAAGCAATAATCAGCATAAATACTGCAAACACAGATTGAGCCTGGTTAAAAAGCAGAAACGCATACAACAAAAATGCGGCTGCTACCGCCAGTCGGATGATACTGTTCAGCAGAGGGGAACGCTGCATCATTTTAAAAGCAAAAAACGTGTAGCCCACTTCAAAAACAGCAATGAAAACAAGTAACGCCCCTACCCAGGGAGCAGAAGATTGAATGCCGCTCTCATACCAGGCATCCAACAGTAAGAACCCGGCCGTAAAGTGCAACAAGGCAATAGAAAATTTCTTTCTGTGAAAATAGGGATTCCGAAGTTCCAGGGAATAGCTCATGTCTTAATAAACTTTAACCGGCTTTTTAACCAAAAGGTTACAGAGGCTAAAAAGAATACGCGCCCCTACATTCGAATCCCAGTCGGAATGTTGATAACCCACTTCTACCAGGTCGAAACCGATCAGTTGTCTCCCGCTTTCCAGAATTTGTCTCAATAAATAGTTCACCTGCTCCCACTCCAGTCCTCCGGGTACAGGGGTGCCGGTATGGGGGCACAGCTTGGGATCCAGGCCGTCAATATCCAGGCTCAGATAGACCTTTTCCGGCAATTGTTCAATGATAGGAGTACAGATCGTTTTCCAGGTTTCCCCTTCATAAAGCCGGTCCTTCATTTCCCGGTCATAAAAAATGCTTACCCGTTCTCCTTCTATTTCAGCCTTTTTCAGCTCTTCCTCACAATAATCACGTACGCCTACAGATACAAGCTTCGATATCATGGGCACTTGTTCCAGCGCGTTATACATGATGGAGGCATGGGAATACGTAAAATTTTCAAAATTTTTTCGTAAATCCAGATGGGCATCAATATGTAAAATACCAAAAGAAGGATATTTTTCCCCCAGTGCTTTATAATATCCCAGAGGAGTACTGTGATCCCCTCCGATTATTCCTACATATTTTTGTTTCTCCAACAATTCTTTGGTATGTTTATAGACCCAGCTATTCAATTCCTCACACCCCTTATTTACTTCATGAAGGCTGTCCTTCATAAAGTCATTATCATCCAGAATACCGCCTTCCGCCTGAAAATTGATGTACAATGCCGCTTCCTTGCGCAAGTAATCGCTGCGCATAAGCAGGTTTTTATCTACCTCAGGCATATAAAAACCTTTTTTCCAGCCCCCCGGTACATAAGCATCATATAGATCTATTTGCTGGGAAGCAGAAAATATATACTCCGGAGCCCGCGCCGTTCCGGCATGATATGA
This sequence comes from uncultured Chitinophagaceae bacterium, assembly GCA_964478125.1. Classification (GTDB taxonomy): domain Bacteria; phylum Bacteroidota; class Bacteroidia; order Chitinophagales; family Chitinophagaceae; genus FW021-bin31. The sequence goes on from CAYZGR010000027.1 coordinate 4,783, forward strand.
AACCGTTACCTCCCATGGAACCGGAAGAAGTATGACTTTAGAATCCGCTTCTGATGAAGGCAGTCCGAAAATGTTGTTTTTAATACAGGCAGGGGCATTAGGGTCAAAATTGGAAAGATCCATGTTCCAGTATTTTAAATAAAATAAAGATCTAAAAGATCAACGGAGAATGATCTTTTCAAAATCCCGATCCACTTCAAAGGTAAATTGCCGATCCGGAACCGGCTCCGTCACAGGCTGCGAACGTCCGTTTATCACAATTTCACCCGGCTTGAAATCCAGGCCGTGAACGGTTATCTTATATTTTTTATAGTCTGCATTAAAATGGCCGACATATCTCTTTTTTAACCTGATGTGCTTTTTTCTGGTGACCTGTTTGAATCGAATCGTGTTATATTCATTCTGGAGGTATCCATAATGGTCCCCTGCATCTTCATACAAGTTACTGGTAACGTGATCGCTCCCGGAATAAACATGCAGGATCATTTCTTCAACCGGTTTTTCACCTACGTATTGCATCAGCGGATAATGGGGAATGACGGCCCCCGCCCTGACAAACAGCGGAATTTCGTCCAGCGGAGTGGAAACAACTACTTCCTGACCGCCTTCCATCTTTTCGTCCGTCCAGTAATTGTACCACCGCCCCGCCGGCAGGTACACTTTCTTTTCTTTTTGTCCCGGTCGCACCACAGCACTTATCAACAGATGATCTCCAAACATAAATTCCTCGTTGCGGTGATGGGTTTCGGGGTCGTCTTGTGCCACAAAGCATAAGGGGCGCAGCATGGGAGTCCCTTCCGAAACATACTGCCAGAAAGTAGTATAATGATAAGGAAGCAGACGATAACGTAAGTTAATAAACTTGCGTGCAACAGATTCATAGACCGGGCCAAATGACCAGGGCTCCTGGTCAAAACCGGAATCATTGCTGGCCGAGTGCGTTCTCATAAAAGTATGGAAAACAGCCAACTGGATCCACCGAACATACAATTCCCCGTCAGGCTCCCCAATAAACCCGCCTATGTCGGTCCCGGCGAAAGAAATACCGGATACTGACAGCCGCTGACACATGACAGAGGCCAGCCACAGATGCTCCCAGGTGGCCATATTGTCTCCCGTCCATACAGAAGTCCAGCGTTGCGCTCCGGAATAACAAGACCGGGTGATCACAAAAGAACGCTTGGGCATGAGAAACTTCTTTACGCCTTCTGCCGTAGCCTTGCTCATCAAATGCCCGTAAATATTATGAGCCTTCCGATGGCTGCAGGGATCTCCGTCATAGTCATGACGCACATCTTCGGGAAAGGTACCGAGCTCAAAAACGGCAGGCTCGTTCATATCTGTCCATACGGCGCTGATACCGACGTCTGCAATGATCTTGAACAAACCTTTCCACCATTCCCGCACTTCAGGATTGGAAAAATCAGGGAAGACACAACGGCCGGGCCATACGTCTCCTACCATGAAAGCGCCGTCCGCCCTACGGCAAAAATAATTTTTCTCTACTCCTTCTTTATAGACCCAGTAATCCGGATCTGCTTTTATCCCAGGATCGATAATCGCAATGGTCTTAATACCTATGGCGGCCAGCTCATCCGTCAACCCCTTGGGGTCGGGGAAACGCTCTTTACTGAAGGTAAAACACCGGAATCCCTCCATATAATCTATATCCAGATGAATGGCATCGCAGGGAATGGCTCTTTTTCTAAATTCGGAAGCGACTTCTTTCACCTTTGTATCCGGGAAATAACTCCAACGGGATTGCTGATAACCTAAGGCCCACAAAGGCGGCAGTTCCGGGGTACCGGTAAGACGGACGTACTGCCTGGCTACTTCCAAAAGCTCCGGACCATAGATAAAATAATAATTCATCTGGCCACCGCGAGCCCAGAAACTGGCCACATCTTCACGCTCCTGGCCAAAATCAAAAAGCGTTCTGAAGGTATTATCAAAAAAGAGACCGTAGGCCATTCCATGATGCAGGCCATAATAAAAGGGAATATTCTTATACAAAGGATCTTCATCCTTTTGAAAACCGTATGAGTCGCGGCCATAATTTTCCAGACGTTTTCCACGCAGATTCAATTCCGTGGGCTTATCACCCATACCAAAGAAACATTCATCCTCCTGAACCTCTTTGCTACAGTATACGATTTTACCGCCCTTCAAAATATAATATTGCCAGTGAAATCCCGCCGCATCCTGATTAATGATATGGCCGGCCTTATCGGTAACGGTCACCCGGATGTCCTTTTTATCTACAAATACATCTATCTTCGAGGTCCGGATCACATAACTATCTCCTTCTTCCACCAATTCCAAAGCCGTAAGCGTTTCCTTAAGATCCGGACTGATGGCATAGGAGAAATCTCTTTTGAACTTGCCATCGGGCGCATACCGGAAACGAACGATCTTGTCGGTTATCACCCGTACCTCCAAGATGGTTTCCGTAGTATAGAAATAAAAGTAATTACCTGCCTTTTCAAATTTTTTAACCTCGTCGGGAAAATATTTTATGGAATATTTATTATCTTCAATTGTAGTCTGTTGCATCCTGTTAAATTCCTCTCAAATTTTTGATTTAGCAAACATAATAACCTTTTACTACATCTGAAAGCAGGAACAGCCGCATTCAAGAATAAAAGGGGAATCGCCTAATCCTTCAAGACCGTAGCCGCTCCGCGCACAATATTAATATCGCCCGATTCTCTGCTGATAGCCTTAAAACCTCCGGTCACGTTTCTAAGATTATGAAATCCCTGCCGTTTTATCAACGAGCACGCGATTACACTTCTATATCCGCTCTGGCAATGGATATATAAATTATGCGTTTCTTCGATACGGGAGAGCTCCAGGGGGTCGTTTATGGCAGTCAGGTTGATGTTCAGTGCGCCCTCTACATGTCCCCCGGCAAATTCAGACGGTTTTCTCACATCGACCACCAGCAGGTTTTTATCATAAGGAATATCCAGGGCCAGTTCTTCGGCATCCACGTTGACGATAAGATCCAGGGACTCACCGGCCTCTTTCCATGAGTCAATTCCATTCTTTAAATATCCCCTGACCTTATCGAATCCTACCCGCGCAAGCCTTACAATCGTTTCCTTTTCTTCTCCGGGGCTTGTTATTAAAACAAGAGGCGTATCAAAGGGCAGCAATTGTCCGGCCCATTCGGCAAAGCGGCCTCTCAGGCCAATATTGATGGATCCCGGAACAAATCCTCCGGTAAAGCGTACCGGATCCCGCGTATCCAAGATAAAAGCGCCTTTCTTTATCCATGCTTTAAGAGCAGGCACATCAAGGGCATGATTGCTTTTTTCGATGAGGACCTCCAAAGCATCATAACCTTCTTTATTGATCGTGGCGGCTTTTGTAAAATAAGCGGGCGGAGCTGTCAAACCTTCCGTAACGGTGGTAACAAAATCAGCTTTACCTGTAGCCTTCATGGCATGATTGAGCCTTTTTTGTTCCCCTATGGTACTGGAGGTTTTAGAATCTATGTGCTTGCCACAGGCTGAACCCGGACCGTGTGCCGGATATACGATCACATCATCGGGCAATTGTTTCAATCTCTGAAGAGAATCATAAAGATATTCAGCCAGTTGTTCTTTTCCCAGGTTGCCGCTTGATAAGTCCGGTCGTCCGGTATCGCCCACGAATAGCGTATCCCCGGTAAAAACGCAATAGGGCTTCCCTTCCTCGTCCCTTAACAGATAACAAGTGCTTTCCAACGTATGTCCCGGCGTATGAATGACTTCCAATTGTAATTTTCCGATTTGGAACAGCTCGCCCTCCTTTGCGGAATAAATGGAAAATCCGGTTTTGGCATTTGGCCCATAAACAATGGGAGCACCTGTTTTTTCAGCCAGATCAAGATGTCCTGAAATAAAATCGGCATGGAAATGTGTTTCAAAAATATACCGGATCTGCACCTGGTACTCCGCTGCAAGCGCCAGGTATTCCGCTACATCCCGCATGGGATCTATAATCACTGCCTCATTACCGGAAGCTACAAAATATGCAGCTTCCGATAAACAATTCGTGTATAGTTGTTTGATAATCATGACCACCGGCTTTGAATCACAAGTTTCTATTCATCTAGTCTACCAACTGCCCCACGAACTTCATAATTTCTGCAATACGCGCCTTGTTGAGGGAATAATAGATATATTTACCGTCCCTTTCGGTAACTACAATACCCGCCCGCCGTAAAATGGCCAGGTGTTGGGAAGCCACCGACTGTTCCAGGCGCAGTTTCACATAAATTTCCGTAACAGTCATCGTCTTTTTATCTTCCAAAAGTTTGATGATCTGCTGGCGCAATTTATGATTAATTGCACGCAGGATCATGCGGGCTTTTTTTACCGCAATGTAGTCTACCTTAATAGTACCCTTTGAGTTTTCATTTTCCAATATCAACGTATTGGCATTTGATGATGATTTGGCCATTTAATTAACGATTTTATAAGGTTAACAAAAGTAACTCGTTTAAAACAAGAGCCATAGCATTAAACTATATTTTTCAAAAACCCTTGTCTCCAAACAGGTTACAAAATTATTACATATTTATTTAAAGGAAAAAATAAATCTCTCTTTAGGGGATAAATGGCCCAAAAAAGGGATTGACGGTAAGAAGATAAACTATGGAAACGAGCCGTTCAGACATTTATAAACTCCAATGGCCTGATAATAAGAAATGATTTAAAACGCTTTTTCTGCAAACCTTTGCCATAAGAAACTCTGCTTCACCGGAAGAATCCAACTGTTTATCAGCTCTTTCTGGGTGGTTATGGCATTATTGAAAAATAAGGTGTCTTCATTGATCCGTTTCTCAACCAATGCATTCTCTACTTCATTCATCGGAAGGATCCTTACCACACCATCCTGGATGAATCCCATTTGCATGCGATCCATCAATTTCAAGCTTAAATTTTCATCCAGATTTTTTATAAAACGGAAGGCATCATCTATAGCCGAACCGCATAACCGATCCATGGTATCATCCGCCATTATAAGAATAAACTGTCTGAAAAGGACTGTTCCCCATCCTTTTACAGGCCGATTATGCGAGATCCAACAGCTTATATAGTCATCCAGTTGCTTTTTTATGTCTTTCTCCTCCACCTCTGTAAAAGAACGGCAACTTTGATAGATCCATACCCGCGACGCTTCCGGAAATTCTTCCGGAAGCTTCATTTTCCAATCCTGATATACCATTTTTCCCTTATTCTTTATTAACAATACGTATTAAATGCACCTAAAAGGTCCTGAGCGACCATTTCTGCGGGGCGTCCCTCAATATGATGCCGTTCGATAAAGTGTACCAGCTTCCCGTCTTTAAAAAGGGCAATGGACGGAGAGGAAGGCGGATAAGGCATTAAATAATTGCGAACCTGTTGAACGCCTTCCATATCAAAACCGGCAAATGAAGTGGTAAGCCGGTCCGGTTTTTTTTCACTGTGGGTCACAGCAGCCAGTACTGCCGGACGGGCGGAACCCGCAGAGCAGCCGCATACCGAGTTAATAAATACGAGCGTGGTACCTTCTTTTTTAACGGCCTCATCTACTTCTTCCGCAGTAAGTAATTCTGTAAAACCATTATCTGTAAGTTCAGCCTTCATTGGGGCCACCAATTGTTCTGGATACATAATTTTAATTTTTCAGCAAAGTTATAACACTACGCGTGAATTATCACATTAAAATACAGGGTATGTCATTTTGTCTTTATTAAAAGAATAACTAAGTCATTTTGTCATTTAATTGACAAGTTTTGTGACTGATCAGCACAAATGATCGGTTGGTATCTCATTTGTTCTATGGCAGGCAGAATTCATTGAAAACAATAGAAAATTAAAACCATTAAAAAAAGGAGTTAAAAATGAGAACACTTGCAAAAACCAACCCGAACAAACCGGTTTTCAGCTTTTTTGATGATCTGTTCAAACCGGTAAATTACTGGTTAGAAGATTTTGAAAATGAAGTTTCCGGTTTCTTTCCCCCGGTAAATATCCGCGAAACGGAGGATGCTTATCAACTGGAAGTTGTAGCTCCGGGAATGGAGAAAGCTGATTTCAAGATCAAAACCGAGGGGGATATGCTTTCTATTTCAGCTGAGAAAAAGGAGGAGAAAAAAGACGAAAAGGACAAGCATATTCATACCGAATACAGCTTCCGTTCTTTCAAGCGCTCCTTCACACTGAATGACGACATTGATCAGGAAAATGTGAAAGCCAGATACAACGAGGGCATTTTATATCTCACACTTCCTAAAAAGGAGGAAAAGATCATAAAACCCAAAGAGATAACGGTAAAATAAACGGATAGACTCTAAATGAGATCTGTCGCGACCGGCCCGATCACGGGCCGGTTTTTTTATTGCAGCAATACATTTTTGGACTTTGTCTTTTTTTGAGGCACCGCCGCATGGAACATATGGCGTAATATTTTTTCCAGGTCATGGATATCTTTTACTCCTTTAAGAACAAGGAGAAAATTCCTACCTACCTGTTTTAACCGGGCTCGATTGGTTTCCGTTTGAATGAAATTCAGAATACCCTGAAAGGTCTCCGATTCAAAATAAGGAGAATCCGGATTATTAATGAAATAACAACGTACTTTCTTATCCTTGAGGATTATTTTTTCAAAACCCAGATCAATTCCCATCATACGGCACTTGATGGCAGAGATTAGCCCATCTACTTCAGGAGGTACCGGACCAAAACGATCCCTAAGTTCCGCCCTGAAGCTTTTTAAAGAGGCGTCGGTTGAAAAATTATCCAATTGCTGATACAATACCAGTCTTTCGTTTACGCTTTTCACATACCCGTCCGGGATCAGCAATTCCAGATCCGTATCCAACGTACAATCGGTGACAAAATTTTCTTCCTCTTTAAGCTCTTCTTTAAAGACGTCTTTAAACTCTGAATGTTTCAATTCCCGAATAGCTTCATCAAGGATCTTGTGATACATATCAAAACCGATCTCAGCTATAAAACCACTCTGTTCCGCACCCAGCAGATTACCCGCTCCTCTGATATCCAGGTCTCGCATGGAAATCTGGAACCCGCTTCCCAGGTCGCTGTATTGCTCCAGCGTTTGCAGCCTCTTCCTGGATTCATTCGTTAAAGTACTCATTGGAGGAGAAAGTAAATAACAAAAGGCTTTGTTATTGCTACGGCCTACCCTGCCTCTCAGCTGATGCAGATCGCTCAGGCCAAAATGATGTGCATTATTTACTATTATCGTATTGGCATTGGGAATATCCACGCCGCTTTCCACAATATTGGTACAAACGAGCACATCTATTTCATGATTGATAAAACGCATAATGGTGCTTTCCAGTCTGTTTCCTTCCATCTTACCATGGGCCATGGCAATGGTAAGATCGGGACAGAGCCCCCGGATAATATCTGTCATCTCCTGCAGGTTTTTCACCCGGTTATGTATGAAAAAGACCTGTCCCCCACGTTCTGTTTCAAAATAAATGGCTTCACGTATGAGATCTTCATTAAATACATGTGCTTCCGTTTGTATCGGTTGCCTATTAGGCGGGGGCGTATTGATGATGGACAGATCGCGTGCCCCCATAAGAGAAAATTGGAGGGTTCGGGGTATGGGTGTGGCCGTAAGAGTGAGGGTATCGACATTCAGGCGCATCTGCCGTAATTTTTCCTTTGCAGATACACCAAACTTTTGTTCCTCATCAATGATTAAAATACCTAGATCTTTGAACTTTACCTTCTTATTGAGTAAAGAATGGGTTCCGATAATCATATCAATTTTCCCATCCGCTAATTTTTCAAGGGTTTCCCGTTTTTGCTTTGCTGTTTTAAAACGGTTGAGATAATCGATCTTGCAGGGAAGTTCCTTCAGCCGTTCGGAAAAGGTCTGATAATGCTGATAAGCCAATATGGTGGTAGGCACTAAAACAGCGGCCTGCTTGCCGTCTACTAAAGTTTTAAAAGCAGCTCGAATGGCTATCTCCGTTTTACCAAAACCTACGTCCCCGCAAATCAGGCGGTCCATAGGTGTATCGGCTTCCATATCTTTTTTTACATCCTGAGTGGCCCTGGCTTGGTCGGGTGTATCTTCATAAATAAAAGAGGCTTCCAGCTCATTTTGCAGATAGGTATCCTGTTGATGGGCAAACCCTTTTTCAGCCTTTCGTGCCGCGTAGAGCCTGATCAGGTCTTTGGCAATATCTTTTACCTTGTTCTTGGTTTTATTTTTGAGCTTTTGCCAGGCATCGCTTCCCAGTTTATTGATCTTGGGGACCGATCCTTCTTTTCCACTGTACTTGCTTATCTTATACAGGGAATTAATATTGACATAGAGCAGATCATTATCTTTATAACGAATACGTACGGCTTCCTGAACTACCCCGTCCGTTTCTATCTTTTGCAAACCGCTGTATATTCCCACACCGTGGTCAATATGCGTAACATAATCTCCAGGTTGCAGCTCCCGCAACGTTTTCAACGTTAAAGCCTTATTTTTACTATAAGCCTGTTTGATCCTGTATTTATGATATCGTTGAAAAATTTCATGATCGGTATAACAAAGAAAATGATGTTCATTATCAATAAAACCCTGACTGATGGCCAGGGGAATCTGGTAAAAAGGAATAGACGCGTCCAGATCCTCGAAAATAGAATTTATCCTTTTTAATTGCTTCGGGTTTTCTGCAAAAATAAAGACGGAATAATTTTGATTGACATGCTGCTGCAGATCCTTTATCAGAAGATCAAATTTCCTGTTGAATACCGGTTGCGGGCTGCAATTAAATGAATAGGTATCAGAGGTAACGACCGCCCTTCCCGGCGGCAGTCCAAATGTAATAAGCCTTTTGTGATCAAAAAAATGCAATATTTTTTCGGGAGACAGAAAATCTTCTTTTGAAAGGCTTAATTGCGCTTCCCGTTCGGTTCCTGCTTCCTGAATCCGGATTTTGGAAGGAGCCTCCTGCCATACTTTTGAAAGCTTTTTTTCCAACTGTTCAAGGACTTCCAACACATAATCAGGATCTTTCACCCACCATATTACATTTTCGGGTAAAAATTCGGAAAGCGTTGTCTTATTTTCTGAGACGCTTATTTCTTCATCTTCAGCATCAAAATTCAGATTGGGAATGAGGGTAACGGACTGTAGTTTTCGTTCACTAAGCTGTGTAGCGGGATCAAAGATCCGGATAGAATCTATTTCCTCACCGAAAAATTCCAACCGGTAGGGTTTGTCATTACCAAAAGAATAAATATCCAGTATGTCTCCTCTCATAGCAAACTGTCCCGGTTCATATACGAAATCACCTCTTTGGAAGCCCAGCGTAACCAGTCGTTCCAGAAGCCGGTCTATATTTTCCACTCCTCCCACATCAAGTTTGATCATGGAGGATGAAAATGTTCCCGGAGGGATGACCTTTTCAAACAAAGCCTCGGGATAAGTGACCAATATCTTCTTATGTACCGCTTTTCCCTGTCCATGCGCGAATTTCATCAGTGCCTCGGTACGTAACAGGGTATGACTGCTGTTCATTGTCTCAAAATCGCCGGGCTTTTTAAAAGAATCCGGAAAATAAAAGATATCCAGCGCCTGAAGGATATTCAACAGGTCATTCTGGAAATAAGCAGCTTCTTCCTTGTCATTCAGGATAATAACATGATTGTGAGAAAGGTTTTTGGTAAGCGCGCCTACTATAAAAGCAGGGGCTGTTCCGGCCAGTCCCTGAAGCGGAATTAAGCCGTTTTCAGGCATAGATATCCTCTCCGCCAGCGCTTTCAGGCGGTTATCTTGACGGTAGGATTCTAATATCACATCCAGATTCATCTCAGGCGCGCAAAGTTACAAAAGAATTTAAAGCATATCCATCCAGATTACAGAATGAATTCTTAACCTGAACCGAAATTATTTGTTATCATTATATTATGAAAACACATACTTTATGGACTATCGGCCATTCCACTCGTAATATTGAAGACTTTATCTCGCTTTTAAAGGAACATCATATAGAAATAGTGGCAGATATACGAAGCCTTCCCGGTTCCAATAAATATCCTCAATTCAATCAGGAAACCCTTTCCATCTCGATAGAAAAAGCCGGAATGGAATACCAATATTGGAAAGGGCTGGGGGGCTTACGTAAAAAACATAAAGATTCAAAAAACACCGTATGGCGCAATGCCTCCTTCAGAAATTATGCCGATTATATGGACACGGATACCTTTAAAGAAAATGCCGACAAGCTCATGGAAGTTGCCAGGCAGAAGCGTACCTGTATTTGCTGTGCAGAAGCAGTCTGGTGGCGGTGCCATCGCAGCATGGTGGCCGATTATTTTAAAAGTAAGGGCTGGACCGTTCTGCATATTATGGCCCCGGGAAAAACAGAAGAACACCCTTATACCCAACCGGCGAAAATTATTTCGGGCAGACTTATTTATGGAAGAAAAGACAACTCCTGAAAGACACGGTCAGGCAAATTGCTTTCTGTCTACTTTTTTCTACTGTCTCTTCAACAATATTCTTGTTCCCCGGTCGTAGGTAAAATAACTATATACCCAATTGATGAATACAACGACTTTATTCCTGAATCCCATCAAAAACATCAGATGTACCACCATCCAGATAACCCACGCGAAAAATCCGGATAAATGCATTTTCCCGATATCAGCAACTGCTTTATTTCTCCCGATCGTGGCCATGGTGCCTTTATCTTTATATTTAAAAGGAATCCCATTGAGGTTATTTTCCAACCGCACCAGATTTTTTCCCAATAGTTTTCCTTGTTGGATGGCCACCTGGGCTAACATGGGATGCCCCCTGGGCAGGTCCGGATCGGTAGATACCTGCGCTATATCGCCAATAGCAAAAATATTATCCGAATTCAGCACCCTGTTAAATTCATCCACTTTTATTCTGGCTCCCCTGGCTGTCACCTCTTCCTTCAGGCCTTCGGGCATATTTCCCTTTACTCCGGCACTCCATATAAAATACCTGCTGTAAATAACGGTTCCGTCGCTTAAATAGGCTTTAGTACCGTCATAATCTTTTACCTGGGTATTCAATTTGATTTGAACGCCCATCCTGGTAAGGTTTTCAAAAGTTGCCTTAGACGCCGGTTCACTCATGTGAGCCAGAAGCTGGGGAGCGCTTTCTATCAAATGGATCGACATCAGATCCGGAGAAAGCTCAGGATAATCCTTTGGGAATATTTTCTTTCTGAATTCCGCCAGGGCGCCCGCCAATTCCACGCCGGTTGGTCCGCCGCCCACAATCACGATATTGAGCGCAATCTCTTTTTCGGCTTTATCCGTCAATAAAAGAGTATTTTCCAGACCCTGCAGACCGAAGTTTCGCAAACCAATAGCCTCATAGAGCGACTTCATTCCTTTTGAAAGTCTTTCAAAATTTTCATTACCAAAAAAATTGTTGGTACTTCCGGTGGCAATCACCAGGTAATCATAAGATATATTTCCAATAGTCGTCTCTATTTCATTGCGGTCCGGATGAATACGGGTCAGCTCAGCCAGGCGAAAGATTAAATTCTTTTTATGATTAAAAATCCCCCTAACGGGAAAAGCTATGCTGCTGGCTTCCAGTCCTGCAGTGGCTACCTGATATAAAAGCGGTTGAAAAAGATGGTAATTGGTTTTGTTGATCAGAACTACCTGAAAGGGCTTTTTTTGCAGCTTTTTAACCAGGTTGATCCCTCCAAACCCGGCCCCAATGATCACCACACGAGGAAGGGGGCTTTCCGGAATATTCGGCTCAATGCCCATTCTTTTATTCTGGTACGAACGACTTTCAATGTCGGGTTGTTCTGTTATATTTGCATCGGCCATTATTGTCCATTTAGTCCTTGACTAACAAAATGGATACCATTTGGTTCAGCATGTAGTCAGCTGCCGCGGACGAATGGCGATCGAATTAAAAACTAATTTCCCAGCCAGGTAAAGACCAATACGGCAAGGATAGCGCCTACGAACGGACCGATTATCGGTACCCAGGCATAACGCCAGTCACTATCCCTTTTCCCGGGAATAGGCAAAATGGCATGCATGATTCGGGGGCCCAGATCACGAGCCGGGTTAATGGCATAACCGGTCGGCCCGCCCAAGGATAAACCAATTGCCAAAATTAATAGCCCGATGGGCAAACCGGCCAACCCTCCTACCATATCCAGATTGGGCCAATTGTAGTACAAAAGGGCAATAATTAAAACAAAAGTACCAATGGTTTCCGTAAGGAAATTATGCCAGTAGCTGCGGATGGCCGGGGCGGTACAAAAGGACATCAACATCAGATCGGGATCATTGGGTTCATCAAAGTGCTTTTTATAGGCGACCCAAACCAAAAAGGCGCCGATCATGGCGCCGATCATCTGGGCAAGCATATACGGCAATACCATGGACCAGGAAAATTTCCCTGCTATAGCAAGGCCCAATGTCACCGCCGGATTAATGTGAGCGCCGCTGATAGAATAGATACAAAAAACGGGAACATATACGGCCATGGCCCATCCAAACGTAATGGCCACCCATCCGCTGTTGCTGTCCCCCTTATTTCCTTTAGAGCGTTTTAATAGAATATTAGCTACTACACCGTCTCCCAAGAGGATGAGCATGGCAGTTCCAAAAATTTCACCTACAAACGGGGTCATAGAATGCATTTAATTTTTATTTAATTTTTATGATCGATTATCCGCCCAGTGTACGGCCGTTGAGATAGCGCGTTTCCATCCTTTTAATTTCTCTTCCACAGGGGTTTTCGAGGAAGGAGAAAATTGTTTGTCTTTTTGCCACTGTTTTTCAATTTCATGGATATCGGTCCAGAACCCGGTAGCCAGTCCGGCCAGATAAGCCGCGCCCATAGCCGTCGTTTCCGTTATAGCAGGACGTACCACTTCCGTTCTTAAAACATCCGCCTGAAACTGCATGAGCAAATCATCAATACTGGCCCCTCCATCTACCCGCAATTCTTTTATTTTCATTCCCGAATCGGCTTCCATGGCCCTGAGGACTTCGTAAGTCTGGAATGCAATACCTTCAAGCGCCGCCCTCGCAATATGGGCATCCGTAGTTCCGCGCGTAAGCCCCACAATGATGCCCCGCGCATGCGGGTTCCAATGAGGCGCGCCTAATCCGGCAAAAGCGGGAACCAGATAGACTCCATCGGTATCCTCTACCTTCGAGGCCAGACCTTCCACTTCAGAGGAAGAACGTATGAGGCCCAATCCGTCTCTCAGCCACTGAACAACAGCTCCTCCTATAAAGATGCTTCCTTCCAGCGCATAATTCGTTTTTCCTTTCAATTGCCATGCAACAGTAGTCAGCAAATTATTTTTAGAGGGGATAAGGTCTTCACCGGTATTCATAACCAGAAAACAACCGGTACCGTAAGTGTTTTTAACCATTCCGGATTGGGTACACATTTGCCCAAACAAGGCGGCCTGTTGGTCTCCCGCCATCCCTGACAAAGGGATCTGCTGGGCTAAAAACTGGCCGGAAGTATTTCCATAAACTTCGCTGCAGGAATGCACTTCGGGTAAAAGAGAAGAAGGAATATCCAGCAATTTCAACATATCCTCATCCCACTCCATTTTATGAATATTGAACAACATCGTCCGGGAGGCATTAGTGACATCTGTCACATGCTTTTTGCCCTTGGTAAAGTTCCAGATCAACCAGGTATCTATGGTTCCGAAAGCCAGTTTTCCGGTTTCTGCCTTTCTGCGGATGCCTTCCACATTATCCAGTATCCAGCGTATCTTCGTAGCGGAGAAATAAGCATCCAGAATTAATCCTGTGTGTTCTTTTATCTGGTCGGCTACACCCTCCTGCTTACGTAATTGATCACAAAAATCAGCCGTACGCCGGTCCTGCCAAACGATCGCGTTATATACAGGTTTCCCCGTTTCCCGATCCCAGATTACGGTGGTTTCCCTTTGGTTGGTAATGCCGATACCGGCTATATTTTCTCCGTTTAGATTTGCACGCGTCATGGCTTCCGCAGCCACACCGGCCTGAGTAGACCAGATTTCGGAAGGGTCATGCTCCACCCAGCCCGGTTGGGGGAAATATTGCTGAAATTCTTTTTGGGCAACCGATTTGATATTCCCGGAATGATCAAAGATCATGGCCCTGGAACTTGTAGTGCCCTGATCTAATGCTAAAATAAATTGTTCCATACCGCTTTGCTTATTTTCGATTACGATTATTTACGGGTGTAAGGTAAAATCTTTAGAAATAATAAACAAACGAAACAAAATAATCTTTATCGAAGCACCTTTAAAATAGCCTCGCCCATTAGCGCATCGCCCGCGGTATTGGGATGAACTCCATCATGGGTCCAGTATGAAGGGGAAGCCTGCCTGGAGGCTTTGGCATAGATCTCCTGGTAGGGAATAAACACGGCCTCATATTTATCGGCCAGATCACGCGCCGCTTCCCGATAAGCATCAAAAGCGGGGAACCAACTGTTATCTACCACTTTCACTCCTCTCACGGCATAAGGCTCTCCAATGATAAGTTTCACATCAGGTAATTTATTTTTGGTCTCTGCCAAAAGTTTATCATAGCTTTCTCTATAACTCTTAGCCGTCCCGTTATAACTTCCGTTCAATGTGTGCCAGTAATCATTTACTCCTATTAAAATACTAAGAATATCGGGTTTAAGATCAATACAATCTTCCTGCCACCGTTCTATAAGCTGAGGAACCACATTGCCGCTGATACCCCTGTTGTATATTTTAAGGTTCTTGTCCGGATGTTTCAGAAGTAACTCGGATGCGGCTACGAAAGTATAACCCGGTCCCAGACCACTGTTGTCATTAGCCCCCTTTCGTTTCCTGTTTCTGCCCATATCGGTTATAGAATCTCCCTGGAAAAGAATCACATCATTTTTTGAGATACGCACCTTTTTTGATCTATACCCCTTTTCTTCGGTAGCGGCAGAAACGATTTGAGGAATGCCTAACGCAAATGTACTGCCCATAGCAGCCGTTTTAATAAAATTTCTTCGATTTTGTGACATAGATAAATGATTTTAAACAAAATTCGCCCGGAAAGGTACAAACCGGAACAGAAAGTTTATAATTTTTTTGTGGTAAGGTGGTATGGTTTCATTGTTCTATTGTTTTATTGCCTCACCCATCCTTGCGAACGAAACGCAGTGAGGGGAAGCCATCTCAAATGCGATTCTCTCTCTTCGCTTCTGTTCTGCCGTTGAGGCAATAGGTCGCATGAGGCTGTGGTTTCGACAGACCCAACCACCGGTATACACACGGGCAGGGAATTGAAAATACATTTTGCGTGAAGCGGTGCCGACAAGCTCAACCGCCGGTATAAGCTGCCGATACCTGCAAATTGATGCTATAAAAACCGTCCTGTCGGGCTGTCCTTCACCTTCTTCAACCCTGAAGGCTCTCCTTCATAAAGCAGATATCCTCCCTCTGCTCCCCCATCCGGGCCTAATTCGATAATTCGATCGGCACTCCTGATCACATCCATATTATGCTCTACCACTATAATCGTATTGCCCTGGTCGATCAGGGCATTGAAGGACGCAAGCAGTTTTTTAATATCATTAAAATGCAGCCCGGTAGTGGGCTCGTCAAAAATAAACAAGATAGGATCGCTGTTTCTTTTTTTTCCTAAAAAGGAAGCCAGCTTCACACGCTGGGCTTCCCCTCCGCTCAGCGTGTTTGAAGATTGTCCCAATTTAATATATCCCAGCCCCACATCGCTAAGGGGCCGGATCTTTTTAACCACGTCCGGCTCCTTTTTAAAAAACGCCAATGCCTCATCCACGCTCATTTCCAGCACCTCGTAAATATTTTTATCCTGATATTTCACCTCCAGGATCTCTTCTTTAAAACGCCTGCCTCCACAGCTCTCACAGGTCAGGTGCACATCTGCCAAAAACTGCATCTCCACTAAAGTCTCCCCTTCTCCTTTACAGGTATCGCAACGTCCCCCATCCACGTTAAAAGAAAAATGTTTGGGCTTGAATCCACGCATCTTGCTCAAAGGCTGCTTCGCAAAAAGAGAACGGATCTCATCATAGGCCTTGATGTAGGTTACCGGGTTGGAACGGGAAGATTTGCCAATCGGGTTTTGGTCCACCAGTTCTATTTGTGAGATTTGATCAAAGTCTCCTTCTAACGATGAAAAAGCCCCCGGGCGGTCGGCCGCTTCCCCCAAATGCTTCTTTAGTGCAGGATACAAGATCCCTTTGACCAGGGAAGTCTTTCCTGATCCGCTCACGCCGCTCACTACCGTAAGCAGTTGCAAGGGGAAGGCGACATTAATATTTTTTAGATTGTGAAATTTACAACCTTTTAAAGTAATGCTATGATGTGATTTACGCCGCTTTTTAGGAGGCTCTATTTTCAATTCCCCACTGAGATATTGCCCGGTCAGGCTTTTTTTATCTTTGATGATCCCTTTATAATCCCCTGCAAAAACCACTTCTCCCCCGAGATGACTGGCCAACGGTCCCATGTCAATAATGTGGTCGGCAGCTTTCATAATAGATTCATCATGCTCTACCACGATCACTGTATTGTTCAGGGCTTTTAACTTTTGCAGCACGCCTATCAATCGATCTGTATCTCTCGGATGCAAACCAATGCTCGGTTCATCCAGAATATAAAGGGAGTCCGTCAGGTTGCTTCCCAAAAAACGGGTCAATTGAATACGCTGGCTTTCTCCTCCGCTCAGGGTATGGGCGGCCCTGTTTAACGTCAGGTAACCCAGGCCCACTTCATCCAGAGTCTCCATACGCTGAGAAATTTCGAGTAAAATACGTTTGGCTATTTTTTTATCAAATGGAGAGAGTTTCAATGCTTTGAACCATATTCTCAGGTGCTTTACCGGCATATCGGTCAGGTCGGCAATAGTGCGATCTCCCACCTTTACATATAATGCTTCCTCCCTAAGTCGCTGGCCATGGCACTTCGGACAGAGGGTACGGCCCCTGTACCGGGATTGCAGAACGCGATATTGTACCTTATACAGGTTTTCCTCCACCATTTTGAAAAAGGCATTAAGGCCTTCAAAATATTCGTTTCCTTCCCACAAAGTTTGAATTTGCTTTTCATCCAATTCCTCTATAGGCGTGTGTATTGGAAAATTAAACTTGCGCGAGGCACGGATAAGCGCCTCATTCCAGGCCTTCATTTTATTCCCATGCCAGCAGGCGATCGCACCCTCATAAATGCTAAGGCTTTTATTGGGAATAACCAAATCGGGATCAATTCCCAGTACTTGCCCGAACCCTTCACATTCCGGGCAGGCTCCCATTGGGTTGTTAAAAGAAAACAAGTTCGGTACCGGTTCTCCGAAGCGCATCCCATCCCGCTCAAACAGATTAGAAAAAGTATACCTCTTTTTAAAATTCACTTCTATGATGCAACGGCTGTCATTTTCGTAAAAAGCGGTCTGTATACTGTCTGCCATACGATGCAATTCGGCTTCATCAAAATCCTTCACCACCAGCCGGTCAATAACGACGAAGGTATTTCCGGAAGGCTCCCATTTTTCCTCTTCTAATACATCTTCTATCTTTAAAACCCGGCCCTTTCCCCCTTTTTCAACTTGATAAATGCGGCTAAACCCTTTTTGCAGGAGTATTTTCAATTCCTCGGCAGATCGTCGGGATTCATGATGGGGTAAAGGAATCAGTAGCTGTATCTTATCTCCTTTATTTTGCTTGCGGACAAAATCTACCACATCGCTTATTTCGTCTTTCTTCACCTCCTCCCCGGAAACAGGAGAAAAGGTTTTCCCGATACGGGCATACAATAACCGGAGATAATCATAAATTTCAGTCATGGAACCTACTGTAGATCGCGGAGTACGTGAAGTTACTTTTTGTTCAATGGCAATTGCAGGACAGATCCCCTTGACATAGTCCACCTCCGGTTTATCCATACGGACGAGGAACTGCCTGGCATAAGCGCTGAGACTTTCTGCATATCTACGCTGTCCTTCAGCGTATAAAGTATCAATGGCCAGGGATGATTTACCGGAGCCCGACACGCCGGTAATCACGATAAAACGGTTGCGTGGTATAGCAACGTCAATATTTTTTAGATTGTGTACATTGGCCCCTTTTATAAAAATAGGCTGCAAATCACCGGTTGCTTTCTTCTTTTTTCGCCTTTTAACTGCCCCTTTCTGGTTCATGATCGGTCAAAGGTAAGCAGGAAAACAAATTAAAAAACAATCCTTGTCTTTTTAGCATGAAAATTGTGCATTGACGAAGAAAAAAGACTTCTTTATAGAAAATATTTGGAATTTAAAATGATATTATATTATCTTTGCCGTGATTATACTTTAACATTTCTTTAGCACATTATCACAAAACAACCCTAACACCAAACCGCAGTTAACTATAAGTATAAACTTTACATTTCGTTGCTATTATTAAGGTTTATTTAACCCTGTAAAGAAAGGAAGTTTATGCAAATGTGCAGTAAATTGAGTGATAAAGACCTCATTAATTTATATCGGGCCGGTGAAAAGGAAGCACTGTCAACATTGATCTGTAGGCATAAAGAAAAGATCTTTACCTCTATTGTCCTGTTGGTTAAGGATCAATACCTGGCAGAGGATATTTTTCAGGAAACATTTATAAAAATCATTGATAAGCTTCGCTCCGGTCATTACACTGAAAAAGGCAAATTCTTACCCTGGGCTATTCGCATCGCACACAATATGTGTGTAGATCATTTCAGGCGTAAAAAACGCATGCCTATCATCCGGACCAACGAAGAGGAAGATATTTTCAATGTTTTACCTTTTTCCGATCCCGGTGCGGAACAAAACATGATCAGGCATCAAAGCCACTTACAGGTAAGGCAAATGCTGGATTTGTTATCTCCCGAACAACGTGAAGTCATTATTTTACGTCACTTTGGCGGGCTTAGTTTCAAAGAGATTGCGGCTCAAACCGATGTCAGTATAAACACGGCTTTAGGCCGGATGCGGTATGGTCTGATCAACCTTCGTAAAATGATGGTTGAAAAACAGATCAGTCTTTAAATTTGTTTTAATTTGCTGCTTGCCAACGATTAGCCGGGTAATTCCTATACGGGTTACCCGGTTATTCATTCCTATGCTTTTATTAAAAGCAATTTTGTTGTAATTTCGCGGCTTGCGCCGACGCGAAATTATCGTGAAAAGGATCCGTTATGCCATTACCTGCTTTGCAAAAATTCGTATATAACCATGCCACCGATGAAGTTATCCGCCAGGGAAGAGCCATCTATGCTTCCGGCGGCGTACAGCTTATTGAAACGGATACCACGCTCAAAAAGGCGGTCTTTCAGGTGACCAACGACACCCATCCTGTTACCTATAAAGTCATTATCAATAAATATAACAACCCGGAAGAACTAACCGTACAATGCCAATGCCCCTATGATATGGGAGAAGTATGCCGCCATGAAGCCGCCGCTCTTTTCCAACTACAGAACTTGTTCGACAATGATAATATGGAGGACGCCGCCGCGCAATATCATCAGGAGCATACGATTATAAAAATGAAGGAAATAGAGCCCAAGACCTTACGGTTGTTGACGTCAAGAAAAAATTACCAGGAGGCGGAAAGAATAGCCCGGCATCATCAGGCGGCTATCGAACAGGCGGCTGAAGAAATGGTGAAAGCGAAGCTGGCCTATAAGAAAAAAATATTCCGCCTGGAATTAAAGAGAAATGCCGAAGGAGTTTTCGAAACTTCCTGTAACTGTGAGGAAACCGCCCATCCCCTTTGTAAACATAAAACCGCTTTATTCCTCCAATTATTAAATGCTTACGGTCCCTATTATTTTGATACGATTAAAAACTGGGATAAACAAAAAAATAAGTTGCTTGAACAATATGGCTATTCGCTTTCTGATGATCTGAAGGGTAAATTTGAATTTTCCTATAAAAAAGGAAAGCCTTTTTTAAGGGTTTTGGATCCCGGGATCAGGCGCGTGGTCAACCGGCCGTCTGCCTCTACCCCGGAACCTGCTAAACAAAAGAAATTTGCTGCGACCAAAGAACCTAAAAAAGCCATTGTCCTTCCACAGGGAGTGAGGTCTCGTAATCTCAGGGACGGAGGGATCGCAGATTATCTGTCCGGCCAAAAGAAGCATGTGGCAACCGGCCATAACCGGCTGGGAGTCGTTATAAGTACGTCAACTCCAAAATTTCCCCATCTGCAAATGGATATGGTCAGCGGAGCAGTAAATGATGCAGAAGACCGCTTTGTTGGCCGGGTTCAAAAACTGGAACTCACACGCTATATTGATTACTACAGCTATGCCCGGGAAGACCGGGAGTTGATCGCTCCCGTCAGAAAGCTACAGCAAGGGGAACTTAATAAGTATGTAAACCGCAACTCAACCTATGCAGGCCTTTGGGAACACATCTACATAGAGGATGAAAACAACATCCCGCCGGATACCCGCAAGCTCATCCTGAAATATATGCATTCCCGCCTTAAGCGGTTTTTCCCCATCCTGAAGGAGCATCCGCTCGTTTATTGGCTACCGCGTGGAATGGTCTTTCGTTCACACAATTTATTACCCCTATCGATCAGCGATGAAAATATCCGGCCTGAATTTGATATAAAAAGAGAAAAGGATCAGATCCGTATCTTGTGCTATATTCGTGTGAATGGGAAAAAGATCCCCATTCATGAAAACGAGTCACAATCCCCCCTCTTGTTTTTACATGACGGGATTCTCTCTCTTTTAAGCAATGTAAAAGATGCCCTGGTTCTCACTCCCTATCTTGACAGCAATCCAATTTATATTTCCGAATCAAAGTGGCCGGAACATTTGGAAACCGAAATCCTGCCCTTGACCCAAAAATACCCGGTGCATTTTTCATCCAATCTTATCGAACGATCCGATAAGATCAAGCCGCAGCTTTGCATCCGTTTTAGAGAGTTGAGCAATATGCTTCTGATCCATCCCCTTTTCCGATATAACAATGAAGAGGTGGAATGGGATGCCGGAGAGCAAGTTGTCACCATTTCAAAAGATAAGGTATTACTGATCCAACGGGATAAAAAGGCCGAAGAGGCCTTCATAAATTCTATCAAAAAGGCCCATACCCGTTTTGAAAGGCCTACAAATCAAAATTATTTTCACCTGCAATCCAAAGAAGCACTTAGTAATAACTGGTTTTTAAACTTCATGGATTTTCTAAGGGAAAATAAAGTACATGCACAGGGATTAAATCAATTAAAGAAGTTTCGTTTTAACCAATACCGGCCGGATACAAAACTGGAAATAAGTTCGGATATTGACTGGTTTGATGCAAAAGTGGCTGTAAAATTCGGCGAGCAGATAGCCAGCGTACATAATATTAAGAAAGCGCTCTCCCGTAAACAAAATTACATTCCTCTGGAGGATGGTTCCCTGGGTATTTTACCGGAACAATGGATAGAAAAATACAGCCTCTTATTCCGTATGGGGCAAGAAGCAGAGAACGGACTTCGGGTATCCAAATACAATTTCGGGGTCATCGATGAATTGTATGAGCATATTGACGATAAACATCTGTTGGAAGAACTGGAAGAAAAAAAACGCATGTTATTGAATTTCGAGGAACTCCCCGGTATCCCTGTTCCTTCCAACATTCAGTCTGTCATGCGAAATTACCAGGAAAGCGGTTTACAATGGCTCGGTTATCTTGATAAAATTAAATGGGGCGGGATTCTGGCAGATGACATGGGGCTTGGTAAAACCCTACAGGCCCTGAGCTTTCTTCAGCACTTTAAAAATAAAAACAAACGCTGTTTCGCACTCGTGGTTTGCCCCACCTCATTGATCTACAACTGGGAAAATGAGATCAAAAAATTTACGCCGGACCTTAGTTTTTATATCCATCACGGCCCCGGCAGAAGTTATAATACTAAAAAATTAAAAAAGAACAACATCATTCTCACCTCTTATGGTACGCTCAGAAGCGACATTCAATTATTTATAAAATTTGCCTTTGATTATGTTATTTTGGACGAGTCACAATTTATCAAAAATCCGCAAAGCAAAGTAACGAAGGCGGCAAGGCTTTTAAATGCAGGCAATCGTTTTTGCCTGAGTGGAACTCCTATGCAAAACAATACTTTTGATATTTATTCCCAAATGAATTTCTTAAATCCGGGGATGTTGGGAAGTATTGATTTTTTCAGAAATGAATTCTCGCAACCCATAGACAAGAGTGAAGACGAGCAGCGAAAAGGCCATTTGCGTAAGCTCATCTATCCTTTTATATTGAGGCGGACAAAAGAGCAGGTGGCACGCGACCTTCCGGAAAAAACGGAAATGGTGCTCTACTGCGAAATGAATAGAGATCAGAAAAGTATTTACGAAGCCTACCGGAGCCTGTATCGTTCTAAAATTTTAGGAACCATTGATGAGATAGGTATGGGGCGTTCGCAGCTTACTATTCTTCAGGGATTAATGAAATTACGTCAGATATGCGACTCCCCCGCTATCTTAAAAGACGAGGCTTATAATAACTATTCCGTTAAGCTGGATGAACTCTCCAGGGAATTACAGGAAAATGTGGGGGATCATAAAGTGCTGATTTTTTCCCAATTTTTGGGAATGTTAAAATTAATCAGACAAAAGTTGCAGAGGTTGAACATCCCTTTTGAATATTTTGACGGCAGCACCTCTCCCGCCGAACGAGAAAAGGCCATCTACAATTTCCAGAATAATGAGAAAAGCCGCGTCTTTTTAATTTCATTAAAAGCCGGTGGAGTTGGTTTGAATCTCACAGCAGCGGATTACGTTTATATTGTAGATCCCTGGTGGAATCCCGCCGTGGAACAACAAGCTATTGACCGTACCCATCGCATAGGGCAAACCAAAAATATCTTTGCCTACCGGATGATCTGTAAAGATACCATTGAAGAAAAGATATTACAGCTTCAAGAAAAAAAGAAAACTTTAGTTAAAGATGTGATCTCTGATGAAAACGGTTTCGTTAAGAAACTCACCAAAGAAGACATTGTATATTTATTCAGCTAATGGCTTATATTAACAGACCAGCTTATACCCTACTCCCCGGATATTTATGATTTGTACAGCCGGGTCTTCCTTAAGATAACGTCTTAATTTTGAAATAAAGACATCCATGCTACGAGCATTAAAAAAATTATCATCTCCCCATATCTCCAGCAACACATCTTTTCTTTCCAATACCTGATTCTTATGGCGATATAAACGTACAAGCAGTTCTGCCTCTCGGTAGGAAAGATTGTGTGTCTTTACGTCTTTATCTCCGTCCTCTTTAGCCTCTCTATACAATAACTGTTTTTTATAATCAAAATAAAACGAGCCGATTTTACAAAGAGCGTCATGCTCATGAGTATAGTGACTTCTGCGAAGCAGTTCCTTTATACGTACGATCAGCTCATCCATGCTAAAAGGCTTTTTTAAATAATCATTCCCCCCGGATTCAAAGCCTCTTACAACATCTTTTGTCTGTGATCTGGCTGTTAAGAAAATAAGGGGGATATGCTTATCCTCGCTTCGGATCTCTTTCGCGAGCGAGAGCCCGTCCATACCGGGCATCATAATATCCAAAACTACCAGATCCGGCTTCCATTCTTTAAACATGATCAGCCCTTCTTTCCCGTCTGCGGCATGCCTCATCTCAAAGCCACGGGTCTCCAGACTGTCTTTTACAATCCTTCCCAGCTGTATCTCATCTTCCACCAGTAGTATCTTAGGCATAATTCGTCATCTATAAACGGGGATTTGTTTTATATTTCCGTTTGGGGTATACAAATGATAAAGCTGCTCCCTTTCCCCGGTTCGCTTTTCACATGGATGGATCCGCCATGTTTTTCTACCACACTGCGTACATAGCTCAGACCCAGTCCGAAACCTTTCACCGTATGCAAGTCTCCCGTTGGCACCCGGAAAAATTTATCAAATATAAGTTTTTTATATGAGGGAGAAATACCAATGCCATCATCTTTAACGGTTATGCAAAAATCTGAAGAAGAGTTCCGATCCATTATTATAGAGATATGCACTTCTTTTCCGGAATATTTCACCGCATTGTCTATTATGTTGTTCAATGCATTCGTAAAATGTAACTCATCCAGCAGGATATGGTTATCAGGAAGCCTGTTTTGATAATCGAAATAGACCGGTTTAGAGTTCTTAAGCTGCTGTCTTTCTATCAACTCCGTCACCATCCGATCTGCATCAACCGATTCCTTCTTAATGGTGAAACCGCCGTTGCCCTCAATAGAGTCTTGTAATACCTTTTCGATCAGGTTGGACAAGCGATCCAATTCCTGGTGAGAAATAGCAAGGTAAGATCGTGTTTTTTCTTTATCATCAATCGCCTGGAAATGTTGCAATGCTTCAATAGCCGCGTTTACGGTTGCAATAGGCGTTTTTAACTCATGGGTCATGTTGTTAATAAAGTCCGTTTTTATTTCTGAGAGCTTCTTTTGCCTAAGGATGGTATTCATCATATAGATAAAACAGACAATAGTAAGGATCAGTAAAAGAAAAGAAGAAAAAAGTACTCCCGAAAGTTGTCCGAATAAATAGGTATACGGAAATGCAAAGGAAGCCTGTACGGAAAGACGATTCGCGGGATTAACCCGGATCCATCTCGTTTTTAAATCAGCATCATCCGAATCGTATCCCGGAGGAGATCTCCGATGCCTCATTTCCTGTCTTTCTCTTCTTAAACGACTTTGCTTATCTCTCCTGTCGCTCCCTCTCATCGGTATGGAACGGGATCGAGTCATTGAATCCAGAACATAAGGAACCTGTACTCCCCGCTGTAATAATTCCTGCTGGTATTCCGAATCCAACATGCTAAGATCATAAGGCTGGTCTTTGAGTTTTTCTGCAATAAAATACCATCCCGGCCGCTCATATAAACTGTCCTTCCGGATATCCGGATGTGTTCGGGAATACGCTTTTATGTCGTTATACCCTTTTTTTCCCACCGCTTCCCTAAGCGCATCATTTACCGTACCCATAAAATGGCGGCGGGCCAGTTCATAAGCATTATACAACCAATACCCCTGAAAGCCGATAGTTCCAAGAATACAGATCGTCATCAAAAGGAAAATATATCTTATGCGCTTTTTCAAAGGTTCACATTTTAAGATGAATAGCTATAGCAAAAGTATTATCAATATTCATAATAATTAAGCTCCTTAACAATATTTAACAGTAAATATATTTAATTAACGCTGTATAAAAGAATTCGCGCTCACCTTTGTATCATTCAATTACTTTTTAAATTAAATAAAATGAAAAACACCAGCTTATTCGGCATGCTGATTTGCCTTATCACCCTCCCCTTTGCCGGTTTTGGGCAAGGGATTACTTCGGGCGTTATTGATTATACGATAACAATGGAAAGAAGATCCTTTCATCGGCCGGGAGCCGACACACAGGAGTCCGGCCCACAGCAGTTCACAATGAAGCGCCAATTGGTTTTCAATAATCAGGCGGGGAAATTTGCAGCCCCGGCTTCAAAGCATCGCAACAATCGCAGAAGCGGAAATTTCGGAGCGGAGTTTATCGATTTTAATAAAAAAGCGTATATCCGTACTTTTAAGAGAAGGAATAACGATACGACCTTTTATATCGCAAGGCCTTTTAAAGAAGCAGAAGGATTCCAGCTAACCGGCAAAACAAAAAAGCTACTGGGCTATAACAGTCAGGAAGCTACCGCAACGCTCCGAAACGGAAAAGTGACCCTTTGGTTTACCAAAGATCTGCCTTTCAGCTTTTCCCCCGTTAACGGACTGATTCCGCCCAACGGTGGCGTAGTTCTGGATATTCAAAACAACCGGATGCATTACCAGGCCACCGCAGTAGACGCTAAACAAGTAGAAGCATCAACAGTAACGATTCCCGGGCCCTCCAGCCAGGTCAGCAGTGATGCGCTTCGAAAATCGTTCCACGGCAGGAACAGAGGAAGGGGTCAATGGAACAACCACCGTGGAGACCGGTAAAAGATCGCAATAGCATATTATCCGGATAACAGAAGATTACCGCTAATTACCGCTAAGTCGCAAAGCTAAGAACGCTGCGACTTAGCCTCTCTGCGAGATCCAAAATATCTTATTCCTTATTCAACTTAAAAAATGAAAACTTTTCTTCTTTGCATTTGCAGCTTTTTCATATGCTTTTCCACAAATGCGCAAACGGTCAATGGGACTCTGTCCGGAACAGTTGCAGATTCTACAAAGCAGCCTTTAGATAAAGCGAGTATCAGCCTTTTATACGCTGCTGATTCCACCGCTGCCTATTCCGTATTGACCTCTGAAAAGGGTATCTTTAATATAACCGGCATTGAGGAAGGAAACTATCTTCTGGTTATCTCTTATTTGGGATATAAACAGATCACCAAACCCATGGCTTTCACGGAAGAAAAGCACGATTTTGATTTGGGGTTAATAACTATGAAAACCACTGCTCTTGCTTTAAGCGAGGTGACCATTGAGCAAGCGGCACCTCCTGTTCAACTAAAAGGGGATACCCTTGAATTTAATGCAGGCTCTTTCAAGACGCATCCCAATGCGGTAGTGGAAGAACTCCTTAAAAAAATACCGGGGATCCAGGTGGACCCGGACGGCACGATAAAAGCCGAAGGAGAAACCATCAATCAAATACTGGTAGATGGCAAACCCTTTTTTGGAGACGACCCTAAGATCGCCACCAAAAATCTGCCCGCCGACATTATCGATAAGGTACAGGTGTTTGATAAGAAATCAGATCAGGCCACCTTTACCGGTATAGATGACGGTAAAGAACAAAAAGCCATCAACCTGAAGATCAAAAAGGATAAAAAACACGGACTTTTTGGTAAAGCCGGCGCCGGAGCGGGGACCCAAGACCGCTTTACCACCGATCTCAACTTGTTTCGTTTTAACGGAGACCAGCAGATATCCATTATTGGCAGTGGCAACAATACCAATCAGCGGAACTTCTCTTTCAGGGACATACGGAGAGGAGGCGGCTTTGGCGGCGGCATGGGCAACGGCAATACGACCAGTTGGATGGGAGGCATCAACTACCGCGACGATTGGGGCGATAAAATAAAAGTGACCGGTGATTATTTCTACAATTACAACAACAACAAAACCACCAGAGAACAAAAAACCCAATACATCCTGCCGGACACCTCTTATTACAACAACCAGGATCAAAACAGCAGTAGCAAAACGATTAACCACCGCTTTAACCTGAGGATGGATTACCAGATCGACTCTATGAATTCCATCCTGTTTACTCCCTCCCTCAGTTACAGTACCAATGAAAACAGCAACATAAGCGAGTACCATTCCGAAGATGTCAATAAACAGCCCATTAATGCGGGAGGGCAATATTACGCCGCCTCGACAAAGGCGCCCAGCCTCAGCGGGAACCTCCTTTATCGCAGGCGCTTTCATAAAAAAGGCAGAACCTTCTCCATTAATTTAAACGGCGGGATCAACAACAACGATGGGAACGGCGTCAACTCACAACAAACTACCCTTTATAAAGGGAATCTCCCGATATATGATACCATAGACCAACATTTTGAAAGAAAGGATGATCAACAATCCTGGGGAACACGGTTGTCCTATACAGAACCCTTATCCTCTTATCGTTTCCTGGAGGTTCATGTGGCTCATAACAGCAGCAAAAGCATTTCGGAAAAAGATACCTATAATCAAAACCCGCTGAATGGGAAATACGACCTGATGGACTCTATTTATTCCAATAAATTCAGAAACATATACAGTTCCAACGAAGCCGGGTTAAATATCCAGACCCGGAAAGAAAATTATAATTACACCCTTGGTTTTAATGTAAAAGAAAACTTATTGAATAATTACTCCATTTCGGGCGATTCCGGACTTGTACAAAAAACTTTTAATTATTATCCCGAAGCCCGGTTTAATTATAACTTTAGTCGTACGCAAAGGTTACGGGTAGATTACCGGGGAAGTACGGGACAGCCTTCCATTACTCAGTTACAGTCCGTCCCGGACAATACGGAATCATTACGGAAGATCATCGGCAACCCGGATCTAAAACCTTCTTTTACGCACAGTTTGCGGGTAAGTTATAGAAACTTCAACCGCGAAAATTACCGGATGCTGTTTACCAACCTGAGCCTCAGCACAACTTCCAATGCCATTGTAAATGCAACCCACTATGAAGACGGCGGGAAACAAGTTATACATTATGAAAATGCCAACGGCAATTATAACCTCCGCGGATCGGTGGTGGCGGGCTTCCCGATAAAGGAAGGAACCAACATGATCAATTCTCATACGAACATAAGCTATATCCGCAATCCCGGTTTTATTAACGATGAAAAGAACTTTTCCAAAAACTTAACTTTATCAGAGGGCTTAAGCTTCAATTATTCTTATAAAGAGTTGCTCGACTTCAGGCTGGGAGGAGATATCAGTTATAATAAGGTGAACTACACCTTGCAGAAATCGCAAAACACGAATTACTTCGGCTATGGCGGGTCACTTGATTTTAATATCAATCTTCCGGCTCACTTTATGCTACAGACCGACTTCCGTTATTCCGGAAATTCGGGGTTAAGCCGGGGCTACAATCAGACCATTGCCATGTGGAATGCTTCCGTATCCAAGTATTTATTCAAAGATCAAAAGGGAATGCTGAAGTTGGAAGCCTTTGACCTGCTTAATCAACAGGTCAATATTACAAGAAATATTACTGCAGAATATATACAGGATGTAAGAACCAATGTAATACCCCAATATTTTATGCTTAGTTTCACTTATTTCCTCAAAAAATTCCCCGGACATGGAAGAGAACCCGGGAGAGGCGGCCCCGGCGGATTTCCACCCCACGGCGGTTGGAGAGGAAGACGGATGTGAGAAAGCTAAAAGCTACAAGGCCATATAATCTATTCTTTTGAATACGCTAATCGGCGATCATCTGCGGGTTTTTCAATCTGCGAATATCTGCGAGAAA
>CAYZGR010000027.1:33863-40867 GCA_964478125.1 uncultured Chitinophagaceae bacterium
AATATCTGCGAGAAACTTCTTTCCTTTCCCGCCGATTGACGCCGATCAAGTTGCACGCGGTTTGACGCGGATCTTCATCAGCGAGAAACCCCATCCCATTTTCAATAAAAGCCTTATTTTCGCAAAATCTCAATTGGGCCCGTACAAGCTTTATTTTTAACCGGCAAAGGAAAACAATGGCTTCATTACACAAGTATCCTCCCTTCGTTCAGTTATTGATCTTTTTAGGAATTTATCTTGTTTTTACCTTTTCTTTTTATCTGGTGATCTTGAAATTTATTCTGCCCGGTTGGTACGGGATCTCGGCGGCAGCCCTGGCAGGAAGCGATTTCTCAGATCCCCGGCTGATCCACGTGATGAAATTATTTCAATTTGCTTACAGTATTTTCTCCTTCCTGATCCCCGCGTTGATCTTTTTTTTATTATGGCACCGCCAACCTTTCCGCTACGCGGGCCTGAGAAGCAGGATCCACTGGGGGTGGGCCTTAGCAGGGATTCTAATTCTATTTGCTTCGCTTCCCGCCGTTGGCTGGCTATCAGATATAAACAAACTTATTCCTTTCGGACCCACGATCCGGGCCATGCAGGAACGGGCCATAAAAGTTACCCAGGCCATGCTCAAGATGTCGGATGGAAACAGTCTCGCATTCGATCTGCTGCTTATGGCCATTATTCCCGCTATAGCAGAGGAATTCTTCTTTCGGGGCGTGCTGCAGCGTCTGTTTATCAGCATAACCAAACACGTCTGGATCGGGATTGCTATTACGGCTATTGTATTCAGCCTTTTCCATGGGGAAATGCTGGGCTTTTTCCCAAGGGTGGCTTTGGGACTTGTGCTGGGGTATGTGTATTACTTCAGCGGGAATCTCTGGTATCCCGTTTTTATTCATTTCGTAAATAACGGCTTTCAAGTCGTACTCGTATTTCTGTTTCAACATCATTATATTAACACGGATATTACACAAGAACATCCCACGCCGGCCGTATCGGGAATAATCAGCATTCTTTTGGTCATCGGACTGCTATACGCGTATCAAAAATGGGTTCCTGAAAATCCGGACAAAAAGCTTTGGAAATGGTCTGATGAAAAGTAAACCGGAGGTTTTAAATATTAAAAGCCCTAATTTCGTTTTAAATTAATAAAAAATAAATCATGGAAAAAGATTGGTCCTCTGTATACAAAGCGAGAAATGAATACCAGGCTAAAATATTAAAAGGTATGCTAAAAGAAAATGGTATTGACAGCGTCATTATCAATCAAAAAGATTCGGCCTATCTAAGCTTCGGTAATTCTATTTTATACGTGCACAACAATAATTATCAAAAGGCCCGTCAGCTCATTCTTCAGTCAGAAAATGAACAATCGGAGCAGGAGGAGTAAACAAGTTTTTTAAGAAGAGTTAAAATATTTTCGTACCTTGTTGTTGATTTCAACTTGCACGAAAGCTTATGATCAACAGCGACAAGGCCGATCAACTTCTGGAACAAATTTGCATGCAGGGTGACGAATCTGCATTCAGTAAGTTGTTTGATTTGTGTTTCCCCGATCTCATGCGTTTTGCATACACCTTTTTGAAATCCCGCAGTCTGTCAGAAGAAGTTGCTTCCGATGTATTGTTCAATATCTGGAAAAAGCGGGCACGGCTGGAGGAGATCCGGGACTTCAGGCTCTATTTATACGTCTGTACCCGAAACAAATCGCTCCATTATCTCCGAAAAAAGCAGGCCCTCAAGACCTTTCCCATTGAAGAAACAGAAGTATGGATGAAAGCAGATACTTCTACGCCAGAGCAGGCATTGATCACCTCCGAGCTTCACGCAAAAATCAAACAGGCAGTTCAGGAGCTACCCGCCAAATGCGGCTTAATTTATAAACTCATTAAGGAAGACGGGCTCAAATACAAGGATGCTGCCGAATTATTGAATCTCTCTCAAAAAACCATTGAAGCTCAAATGGGTATTGCGATGAAAAGGCTCTATAAAGTTTTTCATAATTATCTTCAGGATACGGCTTTAAAACCGGCTGCCAAAAAAACTTCCAAATAATTCTCTTTATTTTTAAGGGTAAGTTCCAAAATCCGGGTCTCCTTATTATGAAGGCTGCGGGCACCGTCAGTTCATACGGCGCAGAGGTGATACATTATTAGCCTATGGAAGATAAAAATATGATTTGGGAATTATTGGCCAAAAGACTGGCCGGAGAAATAGAGCCCAAAGAGGAGGAAGTGTTAAACAGCCTATTAAAGGAGAAGAAAGAAGATCTGGATTACATGATCAATGTAATGGAAAATTTCAATTCTTCACTTCAAGATGCGCCGGAAAGCCCGGACATTCAACAGGCGGTCCGGCATTATAAAAAAGCCGTGATGGCGGCTATCGAAAAAGAAAAAGAACAGGACATTCAGGCTACCAAAATGAAAGCATCCATCAAAAATAAAAAAATATGGGTCTGGGCTGCGGCAATTCTCCTGTTGTTGGTTGGAGGGTGGTCTTTTTTATATTTTCACCATAAGGCCTCCATTTCCATTAACGTGGTCACCACCGAAAGAGGTAATAAAACAAAGATGCTGCTCCCGGATGGCACGGAAGTATGGCTGAATGCGGAAACCAAACTATCCTATCCCAATAATTTCAAAGAGGCCGATCACAGAGAGGTTACGCTTTCCGGAGAAGCCTACTTCAAGGTAAAACATGACGCAAACCACCCTTTCATCATCCATACCCGTTACCTGAACATTACAGATCTGGGAACCGCTTTCAACGTGCGGGCCTATCCAAACGAAGAAAAAAACGAGGCTACCCTGATTAAAGGATCCATTTCCGTTTCCCTGAAGGCGGATCCCGACAAAAATCTGCTTTTAAAACCCGGAGAGAAAATAACCTATTTTACTGCAAACAATCAATTGAAAAAGGAGCAAAAACCTAAACAGCCATCGGTTCCCGTAAAACTTAAAACCATAAGAAAACCGCAGCGATTGGAAGTGACCCATATCGAACCGGTGATCGTAAACGTGGGCGATACGGTAGTAAGTGAGACCGCCTGGCTCAACAACCAGTTGATCTTTAATAACGAAAATTTTTCCGAATTGGCACAACGGATGTCAAGGTACTATAACGTCAATATCATCATCAGGAATGAGGCTGTCGAAAAGTATTCATTTACCGGTATTTTCGAAGGGGAAAGCCTTGAGGAGGCTTTAAAGGAATTACAGATGATCCGGCCTTTTTCGTTTAAAATAAACAAAAATAGTGTGATTATAAACAAATAAATATTTATTATTCAATTATATAACCTTAAAAGATTGCCTATGAAAGAGCCCTGACAGAAACAAAAAAGCGGGAAAGGATTTCCCCTTCCCGCCTCCATTTCAGAAACTCCTTAGGTTGGACGCCTGTACAGGAGTTTCCATTTTTCACCTAAAACCATTGCAAAACTATGAAAAAAAATGTACCTGTGATGCCTTTTTATAAGCGAAAAGTCATCCACAAAGCGTTTCTCTTTATGAAGATCAGCTTTATACTTATTTTAGCTGCCTGTCTTCAGGTATCAGCTAAGAGTTATTCTCAGGGGGATGCCAGTCTGACCATGACCCTCTCCAATGTAAAACTAAAAAAAGCCATTAACATCATCAGCCGGAAGGCCAATTGCCGCTTTTTATACAGCGAAGATATTGTTCCGGTCAATAAGAGAGTCAATTTATACGCCGAAAACAAACCCTTATCTTCCGTAATGGATCATCTTTTAAAAGAGACAAACCTCCAATATAAGGTTTTGGATAATGGCGTGATTGTAATTGCAAAGAAAGGCGCTATAATTCGACGACAACATACCGTTTCGGGCGCCATTACGGACGAACAAGGCAACCCGCTGGCCGGTGTGACCGTTCAGGTCAAGGGTACCAACACCGGAACCGTTACCAGCGTAGACGGCCAGTTCAAGCTGGAAGTACCGGACAATGCCACATTGGTCGTCAGTTCGGTGGGATTTGAAACACAAGAAGTGGCGACGGCCGGGAAAACGGAGATTAATATTGTTTTAAAGACCTCATCCAAAGCGCTGAGTGAGTTGGTGGTGACCGGCTACACCACACAAATACAGAAAAACCTGACCGGTTCCGTATCTACCGTAAAAGGTTCTGATCTGACCGCTATTCCCATGGGGAACGCACAAAAACAACTGCAAGGGAAAGTTTCCGGGGTAAACATTACCACTTCAGGAGAGCCCGGCGGGGGAAGCAAGGTGCGGATTCGCGGATTCGGATCTTTTACCAGCAACGATCCTCTGTATGTGGTAGACGGCGTGCCGACTACCGATATCAGCAGCATTGATCCCAATGACATTTCCGACATCAGTGTATTGAAGGACGCCGCCACCGCTTCCATCTATGGCGCTCGTGCCTTTGCAGGTGTCATTCTTATTACTACCAAAAAAGGAAAAGCGGGAAAACTAACCGTTAATTATGATGTATCCTATGGCAACCAGTTTCCCGGTAAGGGTTTCGATTTAATGAGCCCGCAACAAACTGCCGAATGGACCTGGAAAGCCATGAAAGCCGTTGGGGATGAACCCTCACATCCGCAATACGGAAGTGGCGCGGAACCGGTAATACCGGACTATATCATGGCGGGCACACATTACGGACTGCTGAACAGCGATCCCAATACCGCCGCTTTGGTGGATCCCAGCCTCTATAATATCGACCCCTCCAAAGGACCTTTTTATCAAATTGTAAAAGCCAATAAGGCCGGGACCAACTGGTATGACGAGATTACCCGGGTAGCCCCCATTCAAAACCACAATTTGTCCTTATCAGGAGGGAGTGATAATTCCCGTTACAGCGTACAAATGGGATACTATAATCAACAGGGTGTGGTGATGGAAACCTATCTGAAAAGATACACCTTGCGGGCCAACACGGAATTTACCATTCACAACCGCGTAAAAATTGGAGAGAACGTTCAGGTTGCCTTAAAGGAAAATCCGACCCTGGATAATGGAGACATTGGAGGAAGCGAAGGAAATGCCATAGGCTGGAGCTATCGCGAGAATCCCCTGATCCCGGTACACGACATCATGGGCAATTTTGCCGGCACCCGGGCGGATGGTTTTAACAACCCGCATAACCCCGTGGCTGACCAATACCGGACCAGAGATAACCGCACGCGTACCACCGACATTTTTGGGAATATTTACATGGATGTGTTACTGCCTTATAATTTGACCTTTCATTCCAGCTTTGGCGGCGGTTACTCCAATTATTACTACAATACCTTCGGGTACCTGCAGTATGAGGATAAAGAGAATAACCCTACCGTCAATTATGTATATGAAGGCGCCAATTATCAATACAACTGGGTATGGACCAACACCTTGCAATTTGAACACCAATACGGAGACCATTATGTAAAGGTGCTGCTGGGTGAAGAGGCCCTGGGCGGCCAGGCACGAAATGTAGACGTTTCCGGCTTTAATCCCTTCAGCCCCGATCCCAATTATGCGACCATCAGTACCACCCAATCCAGCGGAAGAACGGCTACGGACGGCGGCGGCCCTCTGGCCAGAACCTATTCTCTTTTTGCACAAGCCAATTATAATTATAAAGACAAGTACCTGTTCAGCGGTACGATACGCAGAGACGGTTCCGCCGTGTTCGGGCCGGAGCATCGTTTCGGTATTTTTCCTGCTGTTTCTGCAGGATGGCGTATTTCAAGTGAGAGTTTCATGCAGAATGCCCGTTGGATTAATGACCTGAAGATAAGGGGTAGCTACGGTGAAATGGGAAATTCCACTCCGGTACCGCTTAAAAACCAGGTGAATACCTATGCCGCCAGTCCCGAAGCGGCCTCTTATGATATTTTTGGTACCGATAACAGCCTGGAAGAAGGCCTCAGGGCAGACGGCTTTGCAGCGCCCGCCACGCACTGGGAAACCAACAAAACCCTTGATTTTGGTTTAGACGCTACCTTATTTAACAATGCCTTCGACCTGACCGTTGACTGGTACAGAAGAAATACGGTCGGGCTCCTATATGCCCCCCAGGTGGAAGCTACCGTGGGATTTCTTAACGATTACCCAACCGTCAATGTCGGCTCCATGAAAAACGTCGGGGTAGACCTGCAGATAAGTAAACACGGCAACTTTGCCGCCAACTGGCGGTATGATGCCACGCTGAATTTCAGTACTTATAAAAATACCATCACTAAAATAGCAGATAACATTGACTATTTCTATGGCAACAGCTATGGCGCTACCCGCATAGGCGGTAACCCGACCATCAATAAAGTAGGACATTCCATGTCGGCCTTTTATGGTTATAAGGTGGTAGGATTGTGGCAAAGTGAGGACGAAATAAAGGCCGCGGATGAACAGGCACAAAAGGCCCTTGGCAATCCGGATGCCACTTATCAGGATGGTGGAGAGCAGCCCGGGGAATTCCGTTATAAAGATGTGGATGGCAACGGCTATATCGACAATGACGACCGGATGATTTTTGGCAATCCCAACCCGGATTTTACCTATGGAATTACGGCCTCTATTGGATATAAAAATTTTGATCTTCGCCTTGATTTCTACGGCGTTTGGGGACAACAACTGATCAATTACACCAAGTGGTATACTGATTTCTATGCCAGCTTCCCAGGAGGCGCCATCAGCAAAAGAGTACTAAACTCCTGGACACCACAGAACACGAATACCAACATTCCGATATTCGAGGATCGGGCCGTTTTCAGTAACAACCAGACTTTTAACTCCTATTACATGGAAAATGGTTCTTATTTCCGTGCACGGAATATACAACTGGCTTATACCTTCAAAAAAGGATTATTACAAAAAGCAGGGATCCAAAACCTAAGGGTTTATATACAGGGGATCAACCTGTTTACCATTACCAAATACGATGGATTAGATCCTGCTATTAGTGGATTGGATAACAACTTCGGAATTGACTATGGTACCTATCCTTTTGTAAAGCAGTTTGTTGTTGGGGCTAATTTCACCTTTT
>CAYZGR010000028.1:0-4454 GCA_964478125.1 uncultured Chitinophagaceae bacterium
CTGGTATGATGGATATAAAAACGTATAGATAGATGTAGAGAAAATTCATGGATTTGCTCTACATCTATATCTGACATATCATCCTACCCCTTTCGGGGATTGTTATAAATATATTTTCTAATACGATAATATTCCCCCCTATCCCGGATAACATGATCATGGAAACCCGGCTGCCAATTCCTGCGCCCCGGCGTTTCCCGCACCCGGTTGATTTGTTTGGAGGTAATCATTTTGAATTTTCCTACCAATTTAGGAATAATCATTTTGCGCCGCTGCTTGCGATATTGT
This sequence comes from uncultured Chitinophagaceae bacterium, assembly GCA_964478125.1. Taxonomy (GTDB): domain Bacteria; phylum Bacteroidota; class Bacteroidia; order Chitinophagales; family Chitinophagaceae; genus FW021-bin31. The sequence goes on from CAYZGR010000028.1 coordinate 289, forward strand.
TTGATCTCATCGAGGGTCGGGTGATGATCGGGATCGTACCACCAAGGCCGGATGACAGAAATGAACCGGGATCCCGGATCCTGCGGCGGTTGGGCCGCCGGATAAAAATCACAACCTTTATCCGCATTATTGGTTTCCTTTCCGTTCCCCACATGGGATATCCCATCATCAAAATCATATTTCCCCAATGTAATAATACAATGCACATGGTCTGGCATCACCACATATGCATCTAACCGCGCACGTTTGTTATAGGCAGGTACCTGCAAAAATTCGGTTTCAACAATTTTGCCATAACCGGATAAGATCATTTGGCCGCCCGTAATTTTTCCGAACAAAGGGATCCGCCCCTTGGTACATATTGTGATAAAATATCCCCCCGGCGCAGAATAATCCCAATAGGGCCAACGGTCCGGGTCAATGCGGTATTTATTACGGAATTTTCCAGGCATAGGGATCTATTTTGATCTTATTATCAAACATAATAAATTTTAATGTAATTGGGGTGGGTTGGTGATGATCAGGGTTGGGGGGGACGGTTGGGGTAGACGGTTGGGGTAGACGGTTGGGGTAGACGGTTGGGGTAGACGGTTGGGGTAGAGAAAATTCATGAATTTTCTCTACCCCAACCAACGCATCCGATAATCCCAACCAACGCATTCGATACCCCCAACCAACGCATACAGGCAACAAAATCCCCCCGTATTCGTTTAATGGGTGTGAAAACAGGGAAAAATAAAATATTCCTCACAATTGCGTTAACCTTTTTCGTGGCTGCAGGCTGTAGCCCGCGCATTTATCGTCCGCCGGCATTAGGGGCGGAATATCAAATTGACCGGGGTTACCCGCCCGAAAAACATCCGAAGCAATTATTCGGAAAAAAGATGGAAAAGGATCTAACGGAAAAAGGGGTTCTCTCCTCGTCTCATTCGCCTTCTAAACAACCCGCGAAGAGCACTAAAAACCAAAAATCCACCAGGCAACCCGTATCTGCAGACAGTACAGGAACAGCTTCAAAGAAACAAAAGCCTTAAAAAGGCCGGTTAAAAAAAAGGTTTGTATTGCATAACCCTGAAATCTATGGCTGTAAACCGGGGATTTTCGGCTCTCATTTTTTTAAATACAGCCAGGCTGCCCACTGCCCTGTTGGCCGACCCGGAAGGGGCGGTCAGGGTAACCGTCTTGATCCGTCTGTTGTCGGCCGGATGATAGAAGGTGTGAATACGGGGGACCTCATTGGAGACCGGTTTTAATTTCAGTTTATACATTTTCAAATGCCTGCGAAAGAAATATTCCGGACCATTTTTGCTGTTTCCCCCTGTAAATAACAGCGTCTCTATCTGAGGATGCTCGCTGAGGATAGATATTAAATCACGTAGTTTTACATGAAGCATGCCCACATCCGTGGCATTGACTTTTTCGCGTTTTGCCGAAGCTACCATATCGCATATACCGATACCCCGCTCTTCCAGGAAACGCTGCCGCTGCGCAATGGCCTCCCCGGTATTTTCAAATTTTAAATGTAAATCAAAAAGACGGTCTAAAATTACCCAAAGTTGTCCATCCCTGCTGCCGTAACAAAAATCCACATCCCCATCTTTCAGTATCCCGGTGGTAAATCGCGGCGGCGGCAAGGTGCCAACGATCAGTTTAGTCGCGGTATCAGGAATAAAAGGCGGGTATGGATGAATATGGTGAAACAAGTGCATGAGATTTAATATGCCCCAAAGGTACAATTGTTTAAAAGGAACCGGGCCGTCCAAAAAAACGATTCCTTTACCGGATATTTTCCTGGACTTTCACTCCTATTCGTGCATTCGCGGCTATTCCTATCACATAAGTAGCCAACGAAACATTTCAATAAGAACTACCGGTAGAACCGCCCTTTGTCACAAAGATTCCAAAATAGATAAATAGCTCTCAAACCGCAAAGCATCAATATGCTGATCTACTACCGCCTGCTTCACCGCGCAACCCGGCTCGTTAAAATGCAGGCAGTTGTTAAATTTACATTGGCCCAAATAAGGCTTTATATCCAAAAAGTATTGAGATAGTTCCTTTTTATCCATATCTACTATCCCCCATTCCCGAATACCGGGGGTATCGATCAACCTGCCCCCAAAAGGCAGATCAAACATCTCTGCAAAGGTGGTGGTGTGCATACCTTTCCCCGACCAGTCGCTTACATTTTGTGTTTTCAGGTTCAAGCCGGGTATTAATTGATTGATAACGGTACTCTTTCCCGCTCCCGAATTACCGGCAATGAGGGTCGTCTTATCCTTTAACGGTCCCCTGATCATTGGAGAAACTTTTTCTTCCGCAGCCGAAATTTGGAGTACCGGATAGCCCATTTTTCCATAAACCTCCTCGATACGACCAAACTTCAGCCAGTCTTTTTCCCTGTAGATATCGGTTTTATTAAACAGCAATAGCGCCGGGATATGGTATGCCTCTGCGGTAACCAGGAAGCGGTCTATAAACCCCGGGGGCGTAAAAGGTTGTCTTAAAGAAGCCAGTAAAATAACCTGGTCCAGATTTGCCGCCAGCACCTGACGCTGATACCGTGGATTGGGGGAAGCCCGGACCATATAATTTTCCCGCTCCTGAATCTCGGAGATTACCGCCTCCTCCTGCCCCGGTTCCGGTTGAATAGTGACCTTATCTCCGACCGCTATGGGATTGGAAGAACTGATCTCCCGGTCCAGTTTCATTTTCCCCGCAAGACGGGAAGCTCTCGTAATCCCATCTTCACCACGGGCTGCATACCAGCTTCCGGTGGATTTATAAATGACTGCTTTCAAACCAAAATGTTAAATCAAAGGAGTAAATTTACCGGCTTTAGGGGAACAAACCCTATGTTTGCATAAATTTTTGCAGGAAAATGCCAGGATGTGCTGAAAAACCCGATAGACAGACAACAAAATGCCCTGTTTTTGTTGTTCTCATGCTGTCTGCCTTTTTTTTCAGTATATTGTTGCCCCGCTGCGCACAAATTGTAGCGCCTACCGGAGGGCCGAAAGATACGCTGCCCCCGGTGTTGCTGAATACAACTCCTCCGGATTCCACTTTGAACTTTACCCAAAGAGACATTGTTTTTAATTTTGACGAGTTTATACAGCTCAAAGATCTGCAGAAGCAGATGATCATATCGCCCAACCCCAAAAGCAAGCCCGAAGTAAACTCCAAGCTGCGTACCCTGACCATCCACTGGCCGGACAATGACACCCTGAAACCAAATACCACTTATATTATCAACCTGGGAAATGCCATTGAAGACATTAATGAGGGAAATGTTCTGAGAGATTTTCGTTATGTTTTTTCTACAGGCAACTATCTGGATTCACTGGAGATCTTCGGAAAGGTCATGGACGCCCGCACGGGTTTGCCCGACAGTACTGCCGTGGTGATGCTATATACCGGCCTGGAAGACTCCGTGGTCTCAAAAGAAAAACCGGTATACTACACCCGTTGCAGGGGGGATGGCTCTTTCCGGTTTAGAAACCTGCCCCATGATACTTTTAAGGTTTTTGCATTAAAAGATGAAAATGGAGATCTGGAATATAGCGATACCACCGAAGCCATCGCCTTTTTTAAACATCCGCTGGTACTGGATAGCACCCAAACCGGATTAATAATGGCTTTATTCAAGGAAAAAGCAACGATAAAAAGTACAGAGGCAGCCGTAAGTTCGGAAAATCCCCCATCGGAGCCCGATCAAAAGAAGAAAAAGAAACTGACCTTCCAACCTTCCCTGCGTAGCGGAAAACAGGATCTAAAAAAGCCGCTTATCCTCACCTTCAACGCCCCGCTGGCAAGGTGGGACAGCAGCGCCATTGTCCTTCAGGAAGACAGTGTATACAGAACAGTTCCGCTCCGTTTTCTACAGGATACCGCGAAAAACAAAATCTCCCTTGATTACAATTGGAAAGAAGAAACGCCTTACCGTTTGTTGCTCGATAGCGCTTTTGCCACGGACACTTCCGGTCTGGCCTATGCCCAGAAGGATACCCTGAACTTTTCGACTAAAAGCAAATCAGATTACGGAACCTTAATCCTCCATTTTAATCTAAAGCCCGGCGCTCCAACCGCAACGGATTCCTCCTCCATTTCAGACAGCCTGACCCGAAAGACTGACAGCCTGAAAATGAAAACCGACAGCCTGAAAA
>CAYZGR010000028.1:4554-5950 GCA_964478125.1 uncultured Chitinophagaceae bacterium
GACAGCCTGACCCGAAAGACTGACAGCCTGAAAATGAAAACCGACAGCCTGAAAAATATAACGGACAGCACCGGCTCCGGAATAGATTCAACAGCTGGGAACAGGGTGCTTCCTAAGGAAGATACGGCTTCTTACCAGTTGGTCATTGAACTTTATAAGAATGACGAAATGATCTTCAGCTCCCCATTAGAAGGCAATACCTGGAAGAAAGCCTATATGGATCCGGGGGATTATACCGTAAGGGTCGTAAAGGATGTCAATTTTAACGGAAAATGGGATAGAGGATGTTATTATTGCAAAAAGAAACGGCAACCTGAAAAAGTTTATTCCCTCCCTCAAAAATTTACCATCAGGGCCAACTGGAAAAATGATTTTCCAGATCTGGAAGTGAAATTTGAAAATAGCAGCGTGGAATAGCTCTTTTGTGTTCTACCCTTGTCACAACAATTATGGCAGCTTAGATCCGATCTCAAAAACAGGGATTATGGGGTACCGTTTTGAACTCTCCCTATTATTCGTCCATTCGTAGCAATCCTTTATTGATGAAAAAATTTGTCAGTATTCAGAGTATTGAGCAATTTGTAAAATATGTATAAACGCCTTCTCTATAAACCGTTACTGATACGCCTGAAGGAGCCGCTAAAGTTTATTCAGGTATTGATGGGCCCTCGTCAGGCGGGAAAAACCACACTGGTCCAACAATTGTTACCTGATTTGGGAATGGATTATGTTTTTGAATCTGCGGATGCCGTGGGGTCGGATTCTGTATGGTTGGAACAGATTTGGGAGCGGGCCCGTATAAACGCCGGTTCAGAAAAAGGAAGAGAATGCCTGCTTATCATAGACGGGATACAGAAGATCAGGAATGGGAATGAGAGCGTAAAAAAGTCATGGGATGAGGACACCCGTAAGAAACGAGATCTAAAGGCGTTGCTGTTAGGCTCTTCCCGCTTATTGTTCCGGCAGGGCTTAACCGAATCTCTGGCCGGCCGCTTTGAAAATACCTACCTGGGCTCTTTATGGAATTGAAGAAAGTCTTCGGTTGGTCTGCCGAACAATATGTCTGGTTCGGGGGATACCCGGGGCTGCAAGTCTTATAAACGATGAAGACCGATGGAAGAATTACGTTTCAGATGCGCTCATCGAAACCAGTATTTCGAAAGATATATTAATGTTGACCCGGGTAGATAAGCCCGCCTTAATGAAACGGTTGTTTGAATTGGGATGTCTTTATTCCGGACCAATTCTTTCTTTTTCAAAAATACGGGGACAATTGCAGGATGCAGGGAACACGACCACTTTGTCGCATTATTTATCTTTATTGGATACCGCGGGCTTGCTGGAATTCCATGGCAGGAATTCTTACGTATGGATCTGTCGGACTTGTTTTAAAACA
>CAYZGR010000028.1:6050-39907 GCA_964478125.1 uncultured Chitinophagaceae bacterium
GGAATTCCATGGCAGGAATTCTTACGTATGGATCTGTCGGACTTGTTTTAAAACATTAAACGATAAAATCACATTAAGCGGTAAGGCTTAAATCCTCTTGCTCCTAACGGTTCAAAAAAGACAGTCCCTAATCATTCAACTGCGGGCGCAGCCACTGCCTGGCCTCCTCAATAGACCAGCCCTTTCGCCGGGCATAATCTTCCACCTGGTCTTCTTTGATCTTTCCGATACCAAAGTAGGTGCTTTCCGGGTGGGAAAAATACCAGCCGCTCACACTGCTTGCCGGGTACATTGCCAGATGATCCGTTAACGTAATATCCGCTCTTTTAGTAGCTTCAATGAGTTTGAACAGCTTGCGTTTTTCGGTATGTTCGGGGCAGGCCGGATAACCGGGGGCCGGACGGATCCCTTTATACTCTTCCCGGATGAGCTGCTCGTTTTCCAGGCATTCCTCCGATGCATAGCCCCAGATCTCTTTTCGTACTTTCTTATGCATCAGCTCGGCAAAAGATTCAGCCAGCCGGTCGGCCAACGCTTTCAGCATGATCTTGTTGTAGTCATCATTGTCCGCTATAAAATGCTGTAAATGGGGCTCTATGCCCAGCCCGGTGGTAACCGCAAAGGCGCCTATATAATCCTGCCTGCCACTGGATTCCGGCGCAATAAAATCAGCCAGGCAGCGGCTGGGCTTTCCGGCCGCTTTTTTAACCTGCTGACGTAGAAATTCCAGATGCACCTCGTCCGCGGGATCTTCATTAATATGGGTCAACTTAACGGTTTCTTTTCCATTGCTGACCGCCGGAAATATGCCGATAGCCGCTTTGGCGGTAAGCCATTTTTCTGAGATGATCTGTTCCAGCAGCTCCTGTGCTTCCGCAAATAATTTGGAGGCGGCTTCCCCTACCACTTTATCTTTCAGAATACCGGGAAACTTTCCATGTAATTCCCATGCAATGAAGAACGGCCCCCAATCGATATAATTCGCAATTTCTCTTAGATCAAAATCAGGAAAAGATCTTACGCCTAAAAAATGAGGCTTGGGCGGGATATAATGTTCCCAATCAATAACCTGTTTGTTTGCCCGGGCCTCTTCCAGGGAAAGATATTTTTTAGTGGTCCTTTTATTCTGGAACCGCTCGCGAACGGTGGTGTAATCCTCTTTTGTTTTTTGCAACAAGGTCTCCCGTTTTTCTTTATTCATCAGGTTGCTCACTACCGTTACCGAACGCGAGGCATCTAAAACATGGATCACGCCCTTATCGTATTCCGGCTCGATCTTTACAGCCGTATGGGTGCGCGAAGTGGTAGCGCCTCCAATTAATAAAGGGATATCGAAATCCTGCCGTTTCATCTCCCGGGCCACATGTACCATTTCATCCAGGCTGGGGGTGATCAGGCCGCTTACTCCCACCATATCGGCCTTCCTGTCCTTGGCTTCCTGCAAAAGTTTCTCTGCCGGAACCATCACGCCCAAATCAATTACTTCATACCCATTGCATCCCAGAACAACCCCTACGATATTTTTACCGATGTCATGCACATCTCCCTTCACCGTGGCCATGACAATGCGGCCGTTATTAAGGGCGTCCGGACCTTTTTCTTCGATCAACTTCTTTTTTTCTTCTTCCATATAGGGGTTCAGAACGGCGACGGATTTCTTCATGACCCTTGCACTCTTCACCACCTGTGGCAAAAACATTTTTCCCGCCCCAAACAGGTCTCCAACTACATTCATCCCATCCATCAGCGGACCTTCTATGACATCCAACGGTTTCTCATATTTTAGCCGGGCTTCCTCGGTATCGTCCTCAATAAAATCGGTGATCCCGTGTACCAGAGAATGGCTCAGCCGTTCTTCCACGGTCCCTTCACGCCAACGCATATCTTTTTCCGTCTTTTTCCCCTGGGATTTTACCGTTTCTGCAAAAGCGAGCAGTTGTTCGGTGCCCTCCGGATTGCGATTTAGAATAACCTCTTCACACAATTCCCGAAGACGGGGTTCAATATCATCATACACCACCAATTGCCCGGCATTCACGATCCCCATATCCATTCCGGCCTGGATTGCATGATAAAGGAATACCGAGTGCATGGCCTCGCGAACGGCATTGTTTCCCCGGAAGGAGAAAGACAGGTTGCTGACCCCGCCGCTGATCTTTACCTGCGGGAGCTTCTTTTTAACTTCAGCCGTAGCTTCAATAAATGAAAGGGCATTAATATTATGTTCTTCAATGCCCGTGGCGACCGGAAAAACATTGAGATCAAAAATAATATCCTCTGGCGGGAAGTCCGCTTTCTCAGTCAATATTTTAAAGGCTCTTTCAGCAATGGCCACCCGTCTTTCGGTATTATCCGCCTGTCCGGTTTCATCAAATGCCATGACGACCGCTGCAGCTCCAAAATCCCTGCAAATTCGCGCCTCTTCGATAAATTTTTCTTCCCCTTCTTTTAATGAAATAGAATTGACGATACACTTTCCCTGCACACATTTCAATCCTGCTTCTATAATACCAAATTTGCTGGAGTCAATCATGACGGGAAGCTTTGCAATATCCGGTTCCGCCTGCATCAGGTTCAAAAAAGTAACCATAGCCTTTTCTCCATCCAGCAGGGCATCGTCCATGTTTACATCTATTACCTGTGCGCCGTTTTCCACCTGCTGACGGGCAATAGAAAGCGCTTCCTCATATTGATCGTTTCGAATGAGCCTGGCAAATTTTTTGGAGCCGGTGACGTTGGTTCGTTCTCCCACATTTACAAATAAGGAGCCCGGGCCAATGGAAACAGCTTCCAACCCGGAAAGATGCATTTGATTTTTGCTATTATTCATTTTAATTAAGGATTCGCTACAGACGGTTATTGATAAGGGTTCGTGGGTGTATATTATTGTAAAGAAAATTCGTGAATTTTCTTTACAATACAATAATTTTCTTTACTACAACAATAGGATGATCGGGTATGCCATTATGCCGTCACCATTTCCGGCAACTTACGCGGGGCTTTATCTTTTACCGCCGCAGCAATGGCCTTGATGTGTTCAGGGGTAGTTCCGCAGCAGCCCCCTACGATGTTCACAAAACCGGCTGCTGCAAAATCTTTTAATATAGCGGCCGTATCTTCGGGTTGTTCATCGTATTCAGCCATCGCATTGGGCAGGCCGGCATTAGGATAGCAGCTTATATAACAATCGGCTACCCGTGAAAGCTCCTCTATATAAGGCCGCATTTGTTTGCCGCCTAATGCACAATTGAGTCCTACGCTCAGCGGACGCGCATGGCTTACCGAGGTATAAAAAGCGGATAACGTCTGCCCGCTCAGGGTTCTGCCCGAATTATCGGTGATGGTCCCCGAGATCATTACAGGCAGCTCCTGCCGGCCGTTTTCCCTGAAATATTTTTTGATGGCATAAATGGCCGCCTTGGCATTCAGGGTATCAAATATGGTTTCAATCAGAAGGATATCCACGCCGCCTTCCACCAGGCCGCTTACCTGCTCATAATAAGCTTGAGCCACTTCATCGAAGGTTACCGCCCTGAAACCCGGATTGGTCACGTCGGGAGAAAGGGAAAGCGTTTTATTGGTAGGGCCTATGGCTCCGGCAACAAACCGCGGCTTTTGAGGATCTTTAAAGGTAAATGCTTCGGCGGCTTCTTTAGCCAACCGGGCGCCGGCTTTATTAAGCTCATACGCCAGGGATTCCAGTTGATAATCCGCCTGGGCAACAGAGGTAGAACTGAAAGTATTGGTCTCCAGGATATCACTTCCTGCTTCCAGGTATTCTTCGTGAATACTTTTGATCACCCGGGGACACGTAATACTAAGCAAATCATTATTCCCTTTTAAATCAGCGGGATGGTCTTTGAACCGCTCTCCCCTGAAGTCTTTTTCGGTAAGTTTGAACCGTTGGACCATGGTCCCCATTGCGCCATCAAGTACCAAAATGCGTTCTTGTAAACAATCGGTGAGTGTTTTTCTCATGTTTATTAGTCCTGTTTTTATGCAATTCAGGCCGAACAATAAACAAATCCGCCATGCAGTCTGAAATGCGCTGCAAAGGTAAGAACTTGTTTACAAAGGAAGCAGAAACAGAAGATATAATTATAATTATGCAGGCGGCAAAAAAAGAAAATGTCTTTATCAGGAGATCTTGCTTTAAGATATTTATTGTTAATTTGATTAAAAATACAAACCCTTATACCCATGGATACCCCAAAAAAGAAATACAGGATCGGCGGCTATGCAGCCACTGCAGTTCTGTTTCTGGCCATTCATTATTTTCTGGAGTTTGAGAACTTTCCCGCCTGGGAAAAGTATCTGCCCTTCCTTAGAAAACTGACCATGAGTCTCTTTTTGATTTTGATGATTCTTTTAATCGGGAAAATCATTGAAAAAATTATTGACACAAGAAATGAAACCGAAGGCATTCGTTATAATTTAGTACGAATAACCCGGCTCGTTGCCGTCATTTTCATACTGATCGTGGCGGTTTCCTTTTTATTCCAGAATTTATATGCGGCAGCCGTCAGCTTTGGATTGATTTCCCTGGTATTGGGTTTTGCCCTGCAGGCGCCCATTACTTCTTTTATAGCCTGGCTGTACATCGTGTTCCGTAGACCATATCAGGTAGGCAACCGGATACAGATCAACGGGTTGAAAGGAGATGTAATTGAAGTCAATTACCTGGATACCATCATCCAGGAATGCAGCGGTATTTACCTGCAAAATGACCACCGCAGCGGAAGGATCATTCATTTTCCGAACAGCCTCATTTTAAAAGCGGAAGTGATCAATTATGCAGGGCCGCTTGAACCTTTTATCTGGAATGAAACGCCCTTGCAGATCGCCTACACCAGCGACCTTCAGTTCGTGGAAGCTTGTCTTTTGGAGGCTGAAAAAAAAGATTTCAAAAACCGGTATCCCCAATTTGACCAGCATAAAAGAAAAGACTGGGAGCCGGCTGTTTATTTCAGGGTAAACACCTATGCCTGGCTGGAAGCGGTAATCTCCTATCCGGTAGAACCGGAAGACACCACCGGGCGAAGAAACCGGATTTTGAGAAATGCGCTGCCGCTGCTGAACCGACATCCCGATAAGGTTAAATTCCCCGAAGGGACACTGCGGTAAAACAGGATGCACATCCCGGACGCCAGATATGGTCATAGCTAAAAGGACAGATGGTGAAGTCATCTTGATTTTTTGATTTTACTACATTTTCTAATTCCAATCGCAATAAATGCGAGGAAATTTAGACCTCCCCAACGGGAACGAGTAGTATCCAGCCTTTTATCGTAACCAACATTGGCTACTATATCTTTGTGGGAACAGGCAGAAAACAGATGTTCACCGTCAAATCCCGCATCCGCATTGATAAACAAACCTTGTGTGGAAATATGAGCAGCGGTCCGGGTATCCGTAATTTCCGCTATGCTTGTAAGGAATTATTTCCATCTCTATTGTATCTTTGTCTGGTACTTTGTACATGGAGGGTTGCTATTTGATATTTTCATTTTGCAACACAAATATCGGCAACTCTCTTTTCTTCTTAAAAAGTCAAGACCAATTTGGTGCCATGGGATCGATTAACCAAAATATAAAATATCTGAGACGCCTTCGTCGATGGACGCAAATGGAAATGGCGGCAAAAATCGGTATAAAAAGATCCCTGCTGGGGGCTTATGAAGAAGGGCGTGCCAATCCGAGAAATGAGGTATTGGAAAGGATCAGCGACTTATTTCATATCAGCCTCGATGATCTGATGCGGAGCGACCTCAATGCGAAAGGCGGAAATTATCAGGAACGCCGCCGTCGCCTTAAAGAGGAAGAACCCCGACAAATCATAGAATTTGTTCCGGTCCAGGCCACAGCCGGGTATTTATCCGGCTATCAGGATCTTGAATTTATAGAAGAGCTGAATACATTTACCCTCCCTATGATTGGCGCGGGACACTTCAGGGCGTTTGAAATATCCGGCGATTCCATGTTACCGGTAACCTCGGGTTCGGTGATCGTGGGGCATAAAGTAACCGAGTGGCAGGAAATTAAACACCGCAACACCTATATCGTACTCACCCGGAATGAAGGCATTGTTTATAAAAGGGTATTGAAGAGCAACCGCAACAAGAATAGGATCACCCTTCTATCGGATAATCCGCAATTCGAATCTTACTCCATTTTACTGGAAGACATCCTGGAAATGTGGGAAGCAGATGCCGTGATCAATAAAATAAGCCGAAATCAACAGCTGAATGTCACGCATCTTGCTGAAATGGTAAACCATTTGCAGGAACAGGTTAGCGTTTTAAAGAAAAAAGTAAAATGAACAAGCGGGAAACAAGAAAATGTTTGAACCCGCGTTAAAGAAAGAAGTGATATAAATACGATTTCTAGATTGTATTCTTTACTTTTGAGATTTTATTGTTTGTTATTATAACCCTAATAGTATAAATACAAATGAGTATTTCCCTGTTACAAATTCAGGATACCTCCCTGAAGATGGCTGATACACTGAATCGAATGAATGGCCAAATAGACGCTCCCCAGGATATGCACATGAACCTGCTGAGCATGCTGGTGAAAGGCGGGGTATTGATGGTCCCGCTGGCCGTATTACTGGCCATCGCTATTTATGTCTTTTTTGAACGTTACCTGGCCATAAAAAAAGCGAATAAAATTGAAGACAATTTTATGCCAATGATCCGGGACCATATCACAACAGGAAATGTTCAGGCCGCGCGCTCACTGGCCAAAAACACACATAATCCGGCAGCACGGATGATTGAAAAAGGCGTGATCCGTATCGGGAAACCCATTGAATACATTGAAAAAGCCATGGAAAATACCGGGAAACTTCAGATCTACCACGTCGAGAAGAACCTGATCATTCTGTCCATGATCGCTGCTATTGCTCCTATGTTCGGTTTTCTCGGGACCATCGCCGGTATGATCAAATTGTTTTTCGATATCTCTGTTACTTCCAACATCACTCTGGGGGTTATTGCAGGAGGTATTTACATAAAAATGATCACCTCCGCTACAGGTTTGGTCATTGGTATTCTGGCTTACGTAGGACATCATTATCTGGTCGCCCAGGTGGATAAACTGATCAATAAAATGGAAGCCGCTTCTGCCGAATTTGTAGATATATTGCAAGAACCTACGACGGTCTAAAACGACTTAAATATGAATTTGAGAAGCAAATTACGAGCGGAAGCCCATGTGGAAAGCGGAGCCCTGAACGATATTTTGTTCATTCTGGTGATGTTCTTTCTGATCGTGGCCACCCTGGCCAATCCGAACGTGATAAAAGTAATGCTGCCCAAAGCACAAAGCAATACCAAGGCTAAGCAAACAGTCGTAGTCTCCATTGACCATAACAGTCAGTTTTATGTAGGTACGACTAAAGTAACCTTAGATCAATTAAAAGAGGCCCTGCTTCCCAAGATCAACCAGGACCCGCAGGGCGCTACTATTGTTGTGAATGCCGATAAGAGCGTACCGATCGAATACCTGGTGGATGTGATGCAGATTGCCCAGGAATTAGGGGCCCGGGTCGTACTTGCTACGGCCCATCCCTCAAACGGTTAATGTCATACGATGAAAAATATTACGGTCGCTCTTACACTTGTATGTTTATTACTTCTTTTTGCCGCATGCCGGAACAAACCGCAGAAATGTATCCCTCAAGAAAGAAATAAATCTCTTGCCTCCATTGATTCCCTGGGTATCCGCTTGCACTGGCCGGACGATCTGCAGATCATGGCCTTTTCGGGACCTGAGCTAACCCCCAGTCCGGCCTGCTTGGCCGTGGCGCCCACAGGCGAAGTTTACGTAGGGGTGGATATGATCGGCTCTCTGGGAAAAACGCCCGGTAGAGGCCGGATCATGAAACTGGTAGATTGTAATAACGATGGCATTATAGACCGCCACACGGTTTTTGCCCAGGTAAACAATCCACGCGGGATCATTGCCATGGGGGATCAATTATACGTGTTACATACGGTTTTTTCCAAGGACAGCGTGGCTTTAGAAGAAAACCTGGTCGTTTTCGAGGATAAAGATCACGACGGGGTTGCCGACGGACCTGCCAAAACCCTTGTAAAGCACATGGGAAATCCCACTTATCTCGCTAAACGCGGCACAGATCATGCTACCAACGGCATCCGCATGGGGATTGACGGATGGATCTATATCGCAGTAGGGGATTTCAGCCTCCACAATACCATTGGTGCTGATGGAACCCGGTTGACAATGCTCGGCGGCGGTATCGTGCGCGTTCGTCCCGACGGGTCAGAACTGGAAATATACACCCACGGAACCCGCAATATTTATGACCTGGCCATTGATCCTTTCATGAACATCTTCACCCGGGACAACACCAACGACGGGGGAGGGTGGAACATCCGGTTCAGTCATCAAATTCAGTCCGGGGAGTATGGTTACCCTGTTCTGTTCAAACATTTTACAGAGGAGATCATCCCTGCCCTGGCAGACCTGGGAGGCGGATCGGGAACCGGCGCTCTTTTCATGGATGAACCGACCTGGCCGGATAAATACAATCAGGTTCCCATGATGGCAGACTGGGGAAGAAGCATGCTTTATATACACGAGCTCACGCCCGACGGCGCTACCTTTACCCAAAAACAGCAAGATTTTATCAAACTACCGCAAATAACGGATATAGATGTGGATGGTTCCGGGAGAATGTACCTTTCCGCATGGGACGGAGCCGGGTATTCGGGCGATTCTTCCAAGGGGTTTGTCGTACGTGTGGTACCCAAAGACTGGAAATTCCGGCCTTTCCCCGAGGTCAAAGAAGCATCCATGGAGCAATTGCAAGCTTTACTATCTTCCAAAAGCGCTGTAGCCAGGTTGGCAGCCCAGCAAGAGTTGCTCTCCCGGTCTCCTCAAAAAGCGGCCCGGGCAGGTTGGAAAGTAGCTTCCGATAAAAGCTTGCCCCTCGCAGCCCGCGTAGCCGGAATGTACACTTTTGCCCAGGGGGCCGGTCAAAAGGGTATAGAAAAGCTGGTACAACTCTCCTCGGAAAAGGAGATGGAAGAATATGCTTTACGCGCCCTTTCAGATCGAAAACCGTTTCTGGATAAAGTTCCGATTGAGCCCTTCCTGAAAGGGATAAAGGATACCGCTCCACGTATTCAGGTTGCTGCTATCATCGGGCTGGGGCGTCTCGCTCGTAAAGAGGCTATTCCGGCATTACTCCGGATTCCGGCGCCCCCGACTTTTAAACCCGTTCCAAAGGGAGAGATCGGCCCGCATGCCACCCCGGATGCCGCCATTATTCCCGCCCACCTTGCAGTACATGCGTTGGTCAATCTCCATGCGACAGATGCCTGCATAGCGGCCATAGGGACGAAAAATACAACGCTGGCGTTATGGGCCCTGCAATACATGCATGATCCGGAAGCTGTAGACGGCTTGATCCAGGCTTTCAAAAATACCGCGGATCCTGATTTGAAAAAAGAGATTCTCTTCACCCTGGCACGACTATATCAAAAAGAAGCGCCCTACGACGGCAGCTGGTGGTGGGGAACCCGGCCCGACACACACGGCCCGTATTATAAACCGGTTACCTGGGAATCTTCTGACAGGATTAAAGCACTGTTTATGGAGGTCGAAGCCCATTCCAACAATTTCGGATCCGCCTTTTTCGCCGATCTCGATGAAAAATACCAATTGGGGATTGCCCGTTTCTCCGGGGAAAGAGATAAATCAACCGGTGAAAAAGAAACACCCGGAATTGATCTGAATAAAATCAGGAGCAAAAAAGGCCAGATCGGCGCATCTTCCATTGAAGACATCTTGTTGGCGATGGATAAAATAAAAGGGGATCCTGCCATAGGTAAAAAACTCTTTATCCAACAAGGCTGCATCGCCTGCCATACCATCCATAAAGGAGAAAAGCTAAAAGGTCCTTACATGGGGCAGATTGGCGCCATTATGAATCGTAAACAAATCGCGGAGGCCATACTTAAACCTAATGCTTCCATCTCGCAGGGATTTGCCACCACCCAAATCACTACAAAAGACGGAAAAGTGTATACGGGTTTCGTCACGTCGCAATCTTCTGATAAAGTCGTTTTAAGAGATATTACCGGCACCCCCCATACCGTTAAAACAAAAAATATTGCCAAACAAAAAGAACTGGAAAATTCCATAATGCCCTCCGGACTGGCCAACGCCTTATCCTATGAAGAATTTGCCTCCCTCATCACCTATTTGTCTCAACAAAAGGAATAAAAGCTTCACGACGGACGAAATGGAATGAGACCCTTCTGATGAAAGCCAGGGGATCTATTAACATTTCTTTATACCAAAGCGGCACTTTTTTTGTTCCTTTGCGGAATAACATTAAGCTGCGGACTTTCTCTTTTATCCTGACCGGTAAATAGTTAATTTAGCTATTTTCGCAATAAGACTGTAGTAAAAACATGAAACCATCACATATGAGAATTTCAAGCATTAAAGCTTGTTATGGATATTTATTCCTTTTTTTGTTCGGGACCGGCTGTTCCTCTGTTTCTCAACAGAACACTCAAAATGACAACGAGATCGCTCTTCCTGTATACCATGTAGATACCGGAACAGTTGTTCTTACTAAAAACTTTCTCGGCACAGTCGAAGGGAAAATAGACGTTGAGATCCGTCCACAGGTATCGGGAGAATTGGAAAAAGCCTTTGTGGATGAAGGGGATTTTGTAAAAAAAGGACAAAAGCTCTTTAAAATCAATCCTCAAACCTATCAGCAGGACCTGAATCAGGCTATTGCGAATGAGAATGTCGAAAAAGCCAAACTGGCCAACGCCCGGCTGGAGGTGGAGCGGCTGAAGCCCCTGGTAGAACATGAAGTGATTTCCCCGGTAAGGTTAAAGACCGCAAAATCAGAATATGAAGTAGCCAGGGCGAATTTAAAACAGGCCTCTGCAGAGGTCGCCAATGCCCGGATCCAATTAGGATATACTACCATAGAAGCGCCTGTAAGCGGGTATATCGGCCGCATACCCAAAAGGATAGGGAACCTGGTCAATCCCGGAGATAAAGAACCTATTACCGTGCTGACCGATGTTCATGAGGTATACGTTTATTTTTCCATTAGTGAATCCGACTTTTATAAAATGTTAAAAGAACAATCTTTTACCGGGACCTCCATTAGTTCGGCTGCCCGGCATATAGACACGAATCGCGTTGTTTCGCTCATTCTTTCCGACGGCTCCGTCTATCCATACAAAGGAGTAATTGACGCTTCCTCCGGGCAGGTTAATAAAAATACAGGCTCCATCATGATGCGGGCCACCTTCCCGAATGAGAATAATATTCTCCGCTCCGGCAACACGGGCACCGTGGTGTTGAACAAAAGGAGAAGCGGAAAAATCATCATTCCGCAAAAAGCGACTTACGAGCTCCAAACCGAAACCTTCGTAAAAAAATTAACTCCTCAAAATACCGTTAAGCGCCAGCTTATTACCATAGGCAATGCAGCACCGAGTAACCTCTATATTGTCACAAAAGGCCTTAAAATCGGAGATCGCATCCTGGTAGAGGGTCTGGATAAGGTAACCGACAGCATGAAGATAAAACCACTGCCCTATCAACCGGATACGCTTGTCGCACCGAACGTATTTCCTCAGGAAGACGACTCTGCGGGATCGGGGCCGGACTCCCTTTAACCCCTTAATTTATGAATACCAGACTAAAAATATTTTAGAAAAGCTCTAGTAACGCATGTTAAAAAAGTTCATCACCCGCCCGGTTTTAGCCACGGTAATTTCATTGATCCTCGTACTGTTAGGGGTCGTGGGCATCATCAAATTGCCCATTACACGATTCCCGGAGATCGCGCCTCCCAGCGTTTCTGTCTCTGCCGCTTATGCGGGGGCCGATGCCGAAACCATTGCCGAAAGCGTGTTGCTTCCGTTAGAGGAGAAAATAAACGGTGTGGAGAACATGACCTACATCAAATCCAATGCTTCTTCGGGCAGCGGGACAATCAACGTCTTCTTCAAACCGGGAACGGATCCCAATCAGGCTGCAGTCAATGTACAAACACGCGCTTCAAAAGCACTCAACGACCTCCCCGAAGAGGTTGTGACCGCCGGAGTTTCGGTCACTCCCCGGCAAACCGGCGTGATCATGACCCTCAACATGTACAGCACGGACCCGGCTATTGATGAAACCTTCATTCAAGTGTATGCCAACAGAGAAGTGGTCCGGGAATTATCACGAATAGATGGTGTAGCAGAAGTAAATAAGATCGGGGCCCGAAATTATGCTATGCGCATCTGGTTAAATCCGGATAAAATGAAGGCTTATGACCTGGTTCCGGATGATGTAAAAAATGCTATTAAGAGTCAAAATTTTGAAATTGCCCCGGGAGAATTTGGACAGAACTCCAACCAGACCTTCGAAACCGTTATTAAATACTCGGGGAGGTTCACCTCCAAAGAAGAATTTGGAAACATCGTTGTTAAAACCAATAAAGACGGCTCCATCCTCCATCTGAAAGACGTGGCTCGTATCGATCTGGGACCTACTAACACCAATACGGAAAACCGGGTCAACGGCCATCCCGGATTAACAATGAATATTACCCAAAATGTGGGTTCCAATGCACGCGATATTGATATAGCCGTACGCCAAAAAATGAAGGAATTATCCAAAGATTTTCCTAAAGGAATTCAATACAACATCACTTACAGCGTACGGGACCAGGTAGATGAGTCTATTTCGGAAGTGGTACATACTTTATTCGAAGCCTTTATACTCGTATTTCTCATCGTATTTATTTTCCTGCAAAATATCAGGGCCACGATCATCCCCGCGATCGCTATTCCGGTATCCCTGATCGGCACCTTCTTTTTTATCTATATCCTGGGCTTCTCTATCAATGTACTCACCATGTTTGCAATGGTATTGGCTATTGGTATCGTGGTAGATGATGCGATCGTCGTCGTGGAGGCTATTCACCACAAGATGGACAGCACCACCTTAAGCCCCCAAGATGCCACCATAGCCACCATGAAGGAGATCACCCCGGCTATTTTGTCCATTACCCTTGTAATGGCCGCGGTATTTCTCCCCATCGGATTTATGGAGGGGCCCTCCGGTATTTTTTACAGGCAGTTCGCCTATACCCTGGCACTGGCCATCTTAATTTCTGCCACGAATGCCCTGACCTTGTCACCAGCGCTTTGCGCACTTATCCTAAGACGCCATAAAAAAGTATCAAAGGAGACCAGTGCGGAAGAATTAGCTCATACTGAAGCCCATACAACTAAAGGAAAAACTAAGGCTTTTATCAATCGCCTCTTCCTTGCTTTCAATACTTCATTTGAAACCATAACCGGCAGGTATGTAAGCATCGTCAAATTTCTCTCCAAAAGGAAGAAACTGGCACTGGCCGGTCTTGTACTGATCTCGCTCATCGGATTTTTACTTATGCGTGTCACGCCCACTGCATTCATTCCTACCGAGGATGATGGTTTTATTGAATATTCCATTAAACTACCGCCCAGTTCCTCTCTTGCCCGAACGACCAACGTGCTGAACAAGGCTATTGACATCCTTAAAAAACGAAAAGAAATCATGAGCATGTCCAGCTCTGCCGGATTTAATGGAATTGACGGAGCCACGAGCACTTCTTATGCCATTGGCTACATAAGCATGTATCCCTATACGAAAAGAAAGGGTATTAAAGATCTTAATCACTTTATAGATACCGTCAGAAAGGACCTCTCCCAGCTCAAGGGGGCGTCCGTATCGGTATTTACACGGCCCACCGTTACGGGCTTTAGTAACCAGTCCGGTATTCACTTCGTACTGGAAGATCGGCTTGCAGGGAATTTTCAAACCTTTGGAGCAGTTTCCGATACTTTCTTACAGGTATTGAATAAGCGACCTGAGATTTTAATGGCTTCCACCACCTTTCAACCCAATTTTCCCCAGTACGAGTTAAACGTGGATCAGGACAAAGCCATTGCTATGGGCGTAAATATCAAGGACATGCTCAACAACATCCGGCAATATTACTCCAGGGTAAGGGTAAGCGACTTTACCCTCTTCAACCGATTAAACAGGGTATATGTACAGGCAGCGCCTCAATTTAGCGCTACCCCCAATTCTTTAAGCTCCATATACGTAAGAAATAAAGAGGGAGATATGGTACCTGTCAACACCCTTGTCAAATTGACCAAAACCTTTGGTCCCGAAATTGTTACCCGCTATAATTTGTATAACAGCGTTGAGATAAACGCCACACCAGCACGGGGCTATAGTACGGGGCAGGCCATGAAAGCGGTGGAGGAAGTAGCAGCCAAGCAATTGCCCGGTAACTACCAATTTGAATGGACCGGGATGAGCCGGGAAGAAAAGGAATCGGGCGGACAGACCGCCTTCATTATCTTACTGAGTATTTTATTCGTGTATTTTCTTTTGTCGGGTTTATACGAGAGTTATTTACTCCCCTTATCTATTTTGCTCTCTATTCCGGTCGGATTGATCGGGGTATACGCTGTCATCAACCTGGTAGGGCTCCAAAACAATATCTATGTACAGGTAGGTCTGATTATGCTTATTGGATTGCTGGCCAAAAATGCCATTCTAATGGTAGAATATGCCGCACAATATCGAAAAGCCGGTAATTCCATATATGAAGCTGCTATTGAAGGGGCTCATTTAAGGCTCCGCCCCATCCTGATGACCTCCCTGGCATTCGTAGCCGGCCTCATCCCGTTGATGTGGACAACAGGCCCGTCGGCACAAGGGAACCACTCTATCAGTTTTGCAGCGGCAGGCGGCATGATTGCCGGGGTACTGCTGGGGATATTTATTGTGCCGGTGCTTTTTATTATTTTCAGAACGATAGATGAAAAATTAAAAGACAGGTTCAAAAAAGGAGATTAAAAATATGCGTACATTGAGAAACATCCACCTGCTCCTGATCGCCTCCTGCATCTTACTGTTTTCGGCATGTAAAGTAACGGAACCATATAAGACGGCAGATATAGCCCTTCCCGAGGAATTTCAATTACCAGACTCCGTATCTGAAAACCTGGATGATGCGATCATCCCGTGGCGGCAATTTTTTCAGGACACCTTGTTGGTCAAGCTCATTGAGGATGCTTTTGAACAGAACTTTGATATCCGGACCGCCAACAAGGAAATTGACATAAACAATCAATACTATAAACAGTCCAAGGCTGCTTTTTACCCCTCTCTTAATCTTAATTTATTAAACATCGAAAGAGACTGGAATTCAAAAAATTCAAGTGCAAGCGTAGAAGATGGCTGGTATGATTACAAAGGGAAAAAGCCTCCCCAAAATATGTATATCAGTACATCCGAATATTCCAATGTAGGGGTTCTCAATTGGGAACTTGACATTTGGGGGAAGTTGAAGAACCAGAAACGGGCCGCCCGGGCTTTATATCTCCAGTCATTCCAGGCCAGGAAGGCGATCCAAACGGAAGTGGTCGCAACGGTCGCCGAAGATTACTATACGCTTTTGATGCTGGACGAACAACTTGAAGTGGCAAAGAAAAACTTCCATTTCCGGGATAGTACCTTAAGAATGATCCAGCTGCAATATCAATCCGGAGAGGTGACCGCCCTGGCCGTTCAACAATCTCAATCTCAGGTATTGGAAGCCGCCGCGCTCGTACCGGAACTGGAAAAAGAAAGAGCCGTTCAAGAAAACAAACTAAGGCTTCTGGTAGGTCAATTACCGGGCCAGATCAAAAGGAAATCCGGATTTCTTGCAAAAGATACTACTTATCAACATGTGAATGAACTGCCTTTGTACCTGGTACAGAATCGTCCCGACGTATTGATAGCGCGTTATGAACTCAAAGCTGCCAACGCCAATGTAGGCGTAACACAGGCAGCACGATATCCGGATCTGACCATTTCACTCTCGGGAGGTATGGATGCGGTACTGGCTAAAAACTGGTTTAATATTCCCGGATCTCTACTGGGAGGATTTATAGGCGGGTTAACGGCCCCGGTCTTCAATGGCCGGCGGCTCAAAACCGATTTCGAGGTAGCCAGACTGGAAAGAGATGAAGCGGAAATCCATTTCCAACATAAAGTTTACAAAGCTGTCGTAGATATTCAAAACGCGCTTATTTCTATCAAAAAGCTGAAAGAACAATTGCGGATTGCCGAAGAACAACAAAAGGTTTCGCAAAAAGCCGTGGAAAGTTCCCGTATGTTGTTCCGCGCCGGATTTGCCACCTATCTCGAAGTGATCACCGCCCAGGGAGAAGCCCTGAACAGTGAACTGGAACTGGTAAAGGCCAAAGCCAATTTACTCACGGCACGTATTCAATTATATCGGGCCTTAGGAGGAGGATGGAAGTAGGAAATACTTTTAAAATATCTTGTACCGATATTTTATATTGTCCGTATTGTTTTCCAATTCTTTAATATTGATAGAAGCCTTCATATCCGTAATGGCTTCTTGTTTTAAACGGCTGAATTCCTGTTTTTTCTGCTGTACGATATTTTTATCAGCCAGGCCGTTGTCCTGCGCCAGGCTCAGGGCGCTTATGACTTTGTCATAATAACTGTTAACCAGGCTAAAGTATTCGTTGTACAGGTTCTCAAACCGCTTGGTCTGCATCACAAGGTCTTCAAGCTGGTTGTTGGCTTCTTTAAGGCTCATATTTTCGCGAAGCAGTTGTTCATAGTCAATTTTCCCGTTCTTGGTATATTTTTTCTCCAGCTTATCAAAAAATTCTTTCGTGGCTTCCTGGTTAAAAGTCAGGAAGTAATGATTCAAGGTTACACCCAGAGGCTCATTTCCGTTGCGTTTTGGAGCGGGCAGCCCCAACGCGCTTGCCGTGAACAACAAGTGGTCATACATATTTTGTTGCAGCATGTTGAGCTGGTCTTTATTAAAATTAAGGCCATACTGAAACTTCTGATTGCCCTCGTTCAACGCCGTATAATAACTCACATACTTGTTCACTTCTTTTTCAAACTCATTCAGCGTCTTGGCATTAATATGCTTGTCATTTACGCTCAGCGTGTGAAAAAAGGTCATCACCGAATTGGCGATAGCCAATGGGGGGGTAAGACTGACCATGCTTTGAAAAATGGGACTTTTCAGAATGGATTCGGTGGTACTTACGATTTTTTCATTACGCTTGTTCTTAGTAGCCTTTCCGTGAAGAATAACGGTTTTTACCAAATCAATGATCTTTTCACTAAACGAAAATCCCAGCGCCTTGCTTTCCGGATTGTTCAAGGAGGTGATAAACACATCCAGATTATTTGAGGTCGTACGGGATTTCAGATCGATAATCTTTTTGTTGAGCAGGTAATACGTGCGTGTAGCGCTGATGAGATTGGTCTTCATCAGCTTATATTTGGTCTTGTTATCTATCTGCTTTCCTTGTAGCAGCCCATGGATGGCAGTAGCATTCTGTTTGGCATTTTCTTTCACCGAATGCAGCTGATTAAGGACCCGTTCCATGGCCGTGTCCCGGTACTGGATTACTTTTTGATTTTCATGTTCTCTTTCCAGCGTGGCCGGGGGTAAAGTGTCATTTGACAGAGGAAGGGTATCCTTTATAAGGACAGCGCTGGAATCCATTGGAGAGATACGGGAGGTGTCTTGAGCCCACGCCAATAGCGGGCTCGCAATAAGTCCGACCAAAAATAATACTTTCAAGTTGAACATAGACAAAGGTATTGTTTAAATCATTCTTGCCGATTTCGTGAAAAGCCCTACAAAGATATCAGACAATTTAAATATTATACACTTATCCCCAAGAAACAGGACAAAAATAAGATCTTTTTTAACAAATCTTTTCAACCGGTGTTTCTCTTTCTCTTATCGTCTAATGACCAGCCCCAGTTCGTCAGCAATCTCTTTTTCCGCCTTTTTAAGCTGCTGGTGCACTTCCATGATCTTAATTTGTTCTTCCATTTCCAGGGTGGTATTTAACTCTTTTTGGTTCTGATGTATCAATTGTCGTACCATTTTTAACATAAGGTAATTAATGGCAGATTTCACATCCTGCCTGTAGAGCGCCTCTTTATCGGGCACGGTAATCTTATACAGGTCCAGCCAATTGTGGCTCACTTCATAGGGCGTATACAGCAGATTTACCGCTAACTTGCTGATTTCCTGATTTATATGATAGATGAAAAATTTTTCGTCCGGCGGTTGTCCCTGATCAAACTGTTGCTTGTACAAGGCCAAAATGGTACGGATGTTCTCATTCCCGATCAGATCAAAATTTAAGGACGACTGGAAAATATGGGCTGCAACGCTATGCTCCTTATCCCACATTTTGTTTCCGTGTTCGATCAAAACGCGAACCAGGTCTTTTTCCTGTCTTTCATCATCCGCCATTACATTCAACAGATCTTCGGCGGGCGTCTCGGGATCGGCTACCGGTTCAGCGCTTTGTTTCTTCCCTTCCTCTTTTTCTTTTTCGCGCGTGTAACGGAACCTTTTTTTTTGGACCTGTTTGCGGATAAATTGATTGACAAGAGTAGTCAAACCCGCTTCATCAATATTTAAAATACGGCTACACTCCTGTATATAATCCTGTTGTTTGGTAAAGTCTTCCGCTTTGTTGATCTTGGAAAGGGTTTCCGCGATCTCATTGACCAACTCCGCTTTCTTTGTCGGATCATTTTTGACATCTGCAAGGGATACCTGCAATTTAAAAAGGATAAAATCCTTTTTATTTTCAGCAATAAAGCCGGTAAAGGCCCGCGCCCCCACTTTTTGAACATAGCTATCAGGGTCTTCTCCTTCGGGCAACAATACGAGTTTGACATTCAGGCTCTCTTCCAGGGCCATATCCAGGCCGCGCAGTGCCGCTTTTATCCCTGCGGGATCTCCGTCGTACAGGATGGTCAGGTTGGAGGTATATTTTTTGATCAGCCGGAGTTGGTCTTCAGTAAGCGAGGTTCCCGAAGAAGCCACTACATTTTCCACTCCCGCCTGATGCAGTGAAATCACATCCGTATAGCCCTCTACCAACAGGCATTCGTCCAGCTTATCAATGGCATGCCGTGCAAAGTAAGTACCATACAGTAAACGCCTCTTCTCATATATTTCATTTTCGGGCGTATTGATGTATTTGGGCGCCTTATCATTTTTTTTTAAGATACGCGCTCCAAAGCCGATGACTTTTCCACTCTGATTGTGAATGGGAAAAATAACCCTTCCCCTATAATTATCGCGGGGCCGCTCGTTCCGCACTACGGTCAGGCCCGCTTTTTGAAGATATTCAAGTTTATACCCCTTTTTCAACGCCTCGGTAGAAAAGGCATCCCAGCTTTCTTTACAGTATCCCAATTGAAACTTTTGCAGGGTTTCTTCTGTAAAACCGCGCTTTTCAAAGTAGCTTTTCCCAATGGTCTGCCCTTCCTCCGAATCTAACAGGGTGGAGGTAAAATATTGTTGTGCAAAGTGGTTCACGATATAAAGGCTCTCGGCAACCTGGCGTTGGGCGGAAGCCTCGGGGCTTGGCGCGGTTTCTTCCAGGGAAATACCATATTTCTCCGCCAGCCACCGTATGGCCTCCACGAAAGAGTATTTCTCATGCTCCATTAGAAAGGTAATGGCATTCCCGCTGCGGCCACAGCCAAAACATTTATATATCTCCTTAGAGGGAGAAACGGTAAACGAAGGCGTCTTTTCGTTGTGGAACGGGCACAAACCCAAATAGTTCACGCCCCGTTTTCTTAATCTCACAAAATCTCCAATGATATCCACGATATCGATGCGATTCTGTACCTGTTGTATGCTGTCTTGTGAGATCATATCTTTGGCAATGGCGCTTCATGCAAATTTACCAATAAGCAGGGGAATTACCGTTCCGGTAATTTTTTGGCCGGATTCAGGCCAAGTTCCTTCATTTTCTCTGCTCTTCGGATCAGGTTGCCTTTCCCATCGGTCAGCTTATTCATGGCATGCCCATATGCATCCTGAGCGCCTGATAATTTTTGTCCGATGGCTTTCATGTCTTCCACAAAACCCACCAATTTATCATATAACTTGTTGCCTTCATCAATGATCTGATGGGCGTTTTTATTTTGTTTTTCCAGCCGCCATATAGATTCAATGATGCGCAGGGTAGCCATCAATGAAGAGGCGCTCACCAGAATGACTTTTTTATGAAATGCATTTTCGTATAAATCCGGAGCTTTCATTAATGCCAGGCTGTAAGCTGGTTCTACAGGAATAAACATTAAAACGAAATCCGGAGATTGCTTCAGCAGCCGCTCGTATCTTTTTCCCGAGAGTTCAAGAATGTGACTTTTTATGGAACGAACGTGATCCTGCAGCGCCCGCTGACGCTCTTGCGTACTTTCTGCGTTAAAATACCGTTCATAAGCCGTGAGGGAGACCTTGGCGTCAATGATGATATTCCGATGTTCGGGCAGATCCAGAATCACGTCCGGGCGCAGAACTCTTCCCTCCTTATCATAAACTGAAGCTTGTTTTCGGTAATGGAGATGTTCCTGTAATCCCGCAGCCTCCAGTACCTTTTCTAAAATTATTTCTCCCCAATTTCCCTGCTTTTTACTGTCCGCTTTCAAAGCGTTGGTCAGGTTATTGGCCTGTTCGGACAGCGTTTGGTTCAATTCAAAAGTGCGTTTCAATTCCCTTTGGAGGCTGAAACGTTCATTCGATTCCCGCTGATAGGTTTCTTCCACTTTTTTTTCAAATGCTTTAATCTTTTCCTGGAGGGGCTTTAGCAACCGATCCATATTTTGCTGATTCTGCAGGGTAAACTTTTCTGCCTTTTCATCCAGCAATTTATTGGACAGTCTCTCAAATTGCAGCCTGTTTTCTACTGCCAGTTGCTTTTGACTTTCAAGTTGCACGGCCAGCTGTTTTTGTAAAGTATCGTTAAGCGTTTTCTGCTCCGCCAGCCGGTTTCCCAGGGAAATTTTCTCCTCTAAAAAAGTGTTTTTCTCTTCCGTAAGCAGGGATATCCGCCTGGAAAATTGTTCTTTTTCTTCTTTTAAATGCAGGTTTGTCAAACCGTTTCGCTGCCTTTCTCTTGAAAATAAATATACAAGCAACAGGCAAAGCAGAAAAAGAATACAAGAAAGATAAACAAACATGGGAATGAAATAAAATTACATCTTCCAGATCTTCTTCAAGGTGATCCATACCACCAGCGGCAGGGTGATGATCAACCAGGCAAAAAACAGAACATGCATCCAGGCCGGGATATCGGGCCGGTCAAAAAATATAAGGTCCTTGGCCACAGCAAAATATAAAGTAATAATTAACCAGGGCACCCATAAAATTACCGTTCTCAACATTCTTGTAAATGCAACTATTACCTCCCTATCCGTCCAGTTATCATCAGCCATGACACAAAGAATTCAGTCGTTATTGGATTTTCCAAATTTCGGATATTTTTCTCACAATTCAGCAAATTCAGGTATTAAATGATTATTATGTACCTTGCAGGATAAGGGAAATCAGTCTTAAATCCCCGAACCGACGTATGAATAATTTTAATTTACAGGACAGTCTCAATTTCCTTTCTAAAATGACATTGAGACGTGGGTGGAATGCAGCTAAGGTGTTAGGGAGTTATTATTATAGCAAATGGACCCATAAACCCGTTCAGTGGGGGTATCCCATTTCCATGTCTTTTGAACCCACTACTTCCTGTAACCTTCGCTGTCCGGAATGTCCCAGCGGATTACGTGCATTTACACGACCCAAGGGCATGTTGGACCAGTCCTTTTTCCAAAAGACCATGGATGAAATGGCCAAAGACCTGGTTTACCTGATCTTTTATTTCCAGGGAGAACCTTATCTGAACCCTCATTTTTTGGACATGGTAAAATATGCTTCTGATAAGGGAATTTATACGGCCACCTCTACGAATGCCCACTTTTTAACGGATGAAAAGGCAAGGCAAACCATCGAAAGCGGGTTAGACCGGTTGATCATTTCTATTGACGGCACCACCCAGGAAGTGTACCAGCAATATCGGCGTGGCGGAAAACTCGATAAGGTGCTGGCCGGGGCCAAAAAAATTGTAAAATGGAAAAAGGAGCTAAAATCTAAAACGCCCTTCGTGTTTTTTCAGTTTTTGGTTGTAAAGCCTAACGAACATCAGATAGAAGCGGTTAAAAAACTGGCAGAAGAAATAGGGGTTGATCAGGTACGGTTCAAAACCGCACAGGTTTATAATTATAAAAATGGTAATCCGCTCATCCCTTCCCTGGATAAATTCTCACGTTATCGAAAAAAGGAAGACGGATCTTATGCGGTCAAAAATAAACTGGCTAACCACTGTTGGCGCTTATGGCATGATCCGGTAGTTACCTGGGACGGGCTCGTGGTCCCCTGCTGTTTTGATAAAGACGCGATCCATAGAATGGGAGACCTGAAGCAACAATCCTTCAAGGAAATATGGCATGACAAAAAGTACCATCAATTTCGATCCCAGATTCTGCATGGCAGAAAGAATATTGACATTTGTGCCAATTGTACAGAAGGAACAAAAGTTTGGGGATAAAAATAGGCGTCTCCGTTAATATATAGTTAAAACAACCCGGTTTCCTTCCCGAATAATAAAAAAAACACCTATTTGTTTCTTTTTTGGCTTGGTTTATGGAGATACATAAAGTATTTATAGTAACTTTGTAATTAGTTGTTAACGTAAAAATTTAATGGTATGTCTACACAGAAAACGTTATTGGCTATAGCTACGGGAGTGGTTATAGGCGCCGCAGCAGGAATCTTATTCGCACCCGAAAAAGGGGAAGTTTTAAGAGGGAAACTGAAGGATAAATCAAGCGACGCTGCTGAAAAGTTGGGGCAAAAATTCAACGAAACAAGAGACAACGTAATGGACAAAATAAAAAAGGGGACCAACCGGGCTGAAGATGCAGCAAAACACGCCGCTTCAACCGCTAAAAAAGCAACCAGCTAAAAGAGGGGACCCCCCGGCGTCCCCCTTTCATCTTCTGAACCTGTCCCGACATGGCCTTTGACGCATTTATAAGCAACATTGAGGAAATATTTGAAAATCTAAAAGCTTATGCTAAAAGCAATGTAAGGTATTATAAGCTGTTGGCGCTAAAAAGGATCGTTAATGCAGCAAGTATTACCTTTAAAGTGCTATTATGTTTAGTGCTTATTCTTTTGGCACTCTTTTTCTTTTCTATTGCCGCTGCCGTCCTTATCGGGCGCTGGCTGGACAGTTTTGTGTGGGGGTTCGTCATCGTCGGCGGGTTTTATCTTGTTCTGGCCATCCTGGCCATCACTTGCGGCGTATTGATCATTCGCCGCCCCATGTTAAAAATGTTAGCTTCAAAAATGTTCAGGAAAAAAGAAGATAAATGAGAAAGATAAAAACATACAGAGACCTGGACTACGAGATGGAAATTGTTCAAATAAAGCGGCAGGTAGAATTGGATAAATTAAGAGGCAGCCTCCAAACCTTAAAAACCACGACCTTACCTTCGATTCTGACATTCGGACTCATAAACCTGTTCAAAACCATCAAAAGAAGAAAAAAGAAAAAAAAATAATCTCCTGAAGAAGATTATTTACAAAAAGGAGAAGGTTTCTTATCGTACCACCTCATCAATAGGATCATCACTCAGATAATATCTCCTTGCCAGTTCTTGCTCATAATAATTATCCTTCTTCCTCCATTTTCGAATCTTGTCCCGTACGGCCCTGATGTACTCATCTCTTTTGGAAGAGTTCAGAAAACATCCCACTGCAACTCCCAGTGCAAATATCGTAACCACTTTTGATGTCTTGCTCATATAAAAAAATTAATTGGTGGATTAAGAGAATACATTTTATTTTACAACAGAAAAATAAAATAGTTTAAAGACCGTTTAAGAATATCAAATTTTATTCCACTTTTAAGATCGTTATATGAGCTACTTTGATAACGACAGGTTGAAACAATTTTTCTTCATCGTTATTATTTTACTGATTGGAGGCGTTTTGTTTTGGAAGCTATCTGTTTTCATCCCGGCTTTACTGGGTGCATTAACTTTATATGTCATTATGCGACCGGCAGTTGTTTTCCTGGTGTTCAAAAAAGGCTGGAGAAAATGGATTGTTGCCCTATTGCTCATTCTGCTTTCTCTGATTGTGTTGGTTGTTCCCATGTTTTTTATCGGAAATATGATGACGGAGAAGATCAGTTATGCCATCAAGAATTCCGGACAGATCATAGATAGCCTGAAGAATGTCATTGGTGAGCTGAAAACTTTTACCAAAATTGACCTCCTATCGGCCCAGTCCATGCAAAAGGTACAGGAAGCCCTTACCACTTTCCTTCCCAAGCTTTTGGGTTCTACGTTCAACGTATTGACCACCATAGTCATCATGTACTTTGTATTATATTTTATGCTTGTGGAATCACTGGCTATGGAAGATGGGCTGTATGAATACATGCCGCTGAAAGAGGAAAATACAGACCGGCTGGGAGAAGAGCTGAAGGCCATGGTGATTTCCAATGCGGTAGGGCTTCCTTTGCTGGCCATAATACAGGGTGGTCTCGCCATATTAGGATATTTAATATTCGGAGTAGTTAGCCCCGTATTTTGGGGGATTATCACCGGTGTCATGGGTATGGTCCCGGTGATAGGGACGGCGGTTGTATGGGTGCCCGTGGTCATTTACCTTTTGGCTACAGGAAACGTCGGTAGCGGTATAGGACTGGCTATTTATTGCCTGGCCGTAGTAGGGAGTGTTGATAATGTCTTTCGGGCTATCTGGCAGAAAAAGTTCGCAGATGTGCATCCGTTAATAACGGTCTTTGGGGTCCTGATCGGGATCAGTTTATTTGGTTTTGTAGGACTGATCTTCGGTCCGCTGTTGCTATCCCTGTTCATTCTGCTTCTAAAAATTTACCGTGATGAATTTGACCTGAAGCGAAAGCACGTCAAAGTATACAAAAGAATAAGGCCCAAAAAACGTTAGGATTTATAATATCGGTTCGTTGTAATGTACCGGTAGGCGCTCTCAGGTATCAAGAACCGGGCAGATTTTTCATTTTTGATCAATTGGCGTATGTGGCTGGATGATATCTCCAGTAAGGGGGCATCACAAATAGTGATCCGGGCCCCGGCGGGTATTTCCGGTTCATGCCCGGGCCGTGTATAAATGAATAAGGGATAGCGGTCCAATAGCGTTTTATAATTCTTCCAGCGATGCAGGTTTTCGAGGCTATCGCTACCCATGACCACTGCAAACTCATGCTCCGGATGTTTCTCACTCAAATAAGTCAGCGTGTCAATGGTATAAGAAGGCCGGGGCAGTGAAAATTCAATATTACTGGCTTTTAGCCGGGGCTCATCGCCAATAGCCAGCTCGGTAAGGTATAGCCTGTCGTATTCATTTAGGAGTGAGCCCGGCCGCTTTAACGGATTCCGTGGACTTACCACCAGCCAGACCTGTTCACAATCGGTATGATAAGCAATATGATTGGCAATGATCAGATGGCCCACGTGAATGGGATTAAAAGAACCAAAATATAATCCGATCTTCATAGCCACAAAGATAATTGTTTTCAAATATTAGTACATTTCCTGTACCTTTGCCGCCCGTCATTTTGACGTATCGGAAAGGTGCAGGAGTGGCTTAACTGGCACGCCTGGAAAGCGTGTGTACGAGTGATCGTACCGAGGGTTCGAATCCCTCCCTTTCCGCCTTCGCCCGCCGTAGCCTTGGCAAAGGCGGACTGTTTAATCCTATAAGGATGCTTTTCAAATACCTGTTTCGTTGGCGGGCTTCGGACGCTTGCGCCAAAGCTTCAGCGCCGGCGCACGGACAAAGTTCGCTTTTCAAAAATTTCTACTTATATTGTATCCTGATTTGGCACTACGTTTACATCCTTGAGCTCAGCAATAAAAAACATTATGTTGGTTGTACAACCAATATTAAGGAAAGATGGATTCTACTAATGCTGTCATTGTTTGAGAGAAACTTGGCAATCCACTGGTGTCCCTATTCGTCCAGCACATTGGCTTTGGGTCTGGCCGGAATTGGGCGCTCCTTTCTAGTAATAACACGCACATTATCAACGAATTTCCCCAAATCAATATCACCGATAAATATCAACAAAGGCACGAGGGGTTCGATTTTAGTCCCTTTCCGCTAGTAAAATAGAACATTGATTATCAAATTACTTTCATTTTATAAGGAAACGGCCAGACGATCAGGGTGTGTTAGCCTGAAGAAGGGAATTTATCCCTATAAATTGTTCACCGTTTAAGTGTTTAATAACCGGGTATCCGTTAACGGAAGTTATGATCTATCCGGATAATTTTTGAACACGCCCCTTTCATTTTATGCATACGAAAGCGATAAGGATCAAAGTAATAAATCGACATATGCCCATTTCCCTGTTTCCCTTTTCCTCGCTTAGCACACACTTCCTTTCTTAAGAAAGGAAGTGAATAAAGAAGTTTTTTCAGGATGGAGATGCCATCATAAGTTAAAGCTTTTTTGTTTGCTTCTATCATCTATGCCGCCTGTGGCGGAGACGGGTAAGAAAAGCGTTTAGGAGCTCTTCCAAAACAGCAAACCCATTACCAAAAGGGAAATCCCTATTCCAAAAACAGCCCCATTTCCAAAATAATGCCAGGTGGTATTTACTTTCATTGTCGCCCCAACCAAACCGGCAATCATCATGAGTATCCCGATAACAATAATTATTAATCTTTTATTCATATTTCTCCTTAAGCGGTGGAAGGCAAGATAACTGATTTTTATCAATCTTCGTGAAAATGCGACCACACCATTTTTGCTTTGTTTCTTCCTATTTCTCCGGTCAGCTCCCTTTCCGTTAATTTTTTAATCTTATTGACCGAGCGGTAACGCGTTAAGAGTTGGTCCGCCGTTTTTTGTCCAATACCTTTTATCTGCTCCAGTTCATTCGTAAAAGTACCCTTACTTCTCTTCTGGCGGTGGAAAGTAATGCCAAAACGATGTACCTGATCCCGGATAAAGCGGATCAGTTTCATACTGTCCCCGGCATAGGGCAGTTTAAGGCTTTCCGAATCGCCGGCAAAAAACAATTCTTCCTCGTTTTTGGCCAACCCAATCAAGGTCATGCTGCCTGTAAGCCCGAGATCCTGAACAGCCTGCAAAGCAGCGTTTAACTGCCCTTTTCCTCCATCAATGATCACCAGCTGGGGAAGGGATCTTTTTTCCTCTGATAATCTTTTGTAACGGCGATAAACCACTTCCTGCATAGAGGCAAAATCATTGATGCCGGCAACCGTCTTTATATTAAAATGCCGGTAGTCCTTTTTGCTGGGAACTCCATTTTTGAATACCACGCAGGCGGCTACCGG
Source organism: uncultured Chitinophagaceae bacterium (assembly GCA_964478125.1). Classification (GTDB taxonomy): domain Bacteria; phylum Bacteroidota; class Bacteroidia; order Chitinophagales; family Chitinophagaceae; genus FW021-bin31. Next base: position 33,384 of record CAYZGR010000028.1, read on the forward strand.
ATAGCTTCCCTGAAAGTTGGAATTGTCAAAACATTCGATATGCAGGGGCAGGGCCGGTAATTGCAGATCTTCCTGAAGGGTATACAATATTTTCTTTTTATCTTCTTTACTTTTTTGCTGCAGATTTAACGTTTTTTTCTTCTTTATTTCTTCATAAAAGTATTGCACATTCTTTTGAGAGAGGTCCAGCAACTTTTTCTTGCCTCCGGCCCGGGGGACAAAGACGTGGACTTTCTCATCCGGAAAAGAGATGGGAAAAGGAATAGCGATGTCCTTAACAAAGCTGTTCAGTTTTTCCCGCAATTGTACGATGGCTTGCGGTAGAATTTCTACTTCCGGTTCATCCAGCTTGCACTCAAAAATGCCGGTCTTGGTCTGAATGATACTTCCGTTACGCACCTGCAGGTAGTTTACATAAGCCCGTTTGTTATCTTTCAAGATGGAAAACACGTCCACATCGCCGAGGCGTGCATTCACCACCGTACTTTTCGCCCGGTATTCTTTAAGGGATTCTATCTTTTTACGAACCATCTCGGCCTTTTCAAATTCCAGCTTAGAAACATGCGCTTTCATTTCCTCCTTCAAAAGATTCAACACGGGAGAGAGTTGCCCTTTGAGCATATTCCTAACCTGCTCCAGGTTTTTGTCATATTCCGCTTCGGTTATCAGACCTTCGCAGGGCCCCTGGCAATTTCCCAGGTGATACTCCAGGCAAACTTTAAACTTTTGCCCTTTAATATTGCGATCGGTGAGTTTCAGACTACAGGTTCGCAAGGGAATATAGGTTCGTATAAATTCAAGTAAGTCCCTTACTTTTCCCACGCTGGTGTAGGGGCCAAAATATTCGGAACCATCCTTAATGACCCGCCGGGTGAGAAAAACACGGGGAAAAGGTTCGTTTTTAATGACAATATACGGATAGCTTTTATCATCCTTCAGGTTGATGTTGTATCGCGGCCGGTATTGTTTGATCAGAGAATTCTCCAATAAGAAGGCATCCTGTTCGGTATCCACAATAGTGACCTCTATGTGATGGATGTTTTTTACCAGTTGCCGGGTCTTGTATTGATCCACCGAACGGCTGAAATAAGAACCCACCCTTTTACGCAAATCCTTCGCTTTACCCACATAAAGGATGGTATCGTTCTCATCAAAATATTTGTAAATACCCGGTTTATGAGGAATAGTAGGAGCAATATGTTGAAAATCCTCTGTTGTCACGGTTAAAACCCCTCTGTTTGTGTAAAATTAATAAAAGATAGGCCCACAACGAAAAGTACTTTTTAGAAATGCGATCTAACGATTGATATAACCAAAAGTTATAGTAGATAATTATTTGTCATGATCTTTTTCTTCTTTTTTTAGAAAAAGTAAAGGTTCTTTGCATTTGAAACCGTTATGCTTATGAAAGATTTTAACTTACAAAGGGACAGGAAAAGGAACAGGAAGTTCCTCGTTTTAACCGTAATAATAGGAATAATTGCAATAGCAGGAATGGGTACCGCCCTGTCTCTGTATTCAAAGTTGCAGCAATCCCGCAAGGCGAATTTTTTGATAAGAACGTCCGACTCATCCGCCGTGCAGGCCCGGCTTCATAAGGTCGACTATTTTGATCCCGACCGGTTTAACCTCGATCAAATCTCCAATCCCGTGGAGTACTCTTTTATCAAATATGGCCGGCAACTGACGGAGAAAACCGCTCAATATATCGGTCCGGAAGTAAAGAACAGCGCTATGCGATTCTCAGGAAATAATTTAAGATGTAGCAATTGTCATTTAGCAGGCGGGACACGACCTTATTCGGCTCCTTTTATAGGCGTATGGGGAACGTATCCCAATTTTAGAAAGAGGGAAAATACGCTGGGGACGTTAGAGGACCGGATTAACGGATGTATGACCCGCAGCATGAACGGGAGAGCTTTACCCGCAGACAGCAAAGAAATGAAGGCAATTAAGGCATATATTCAATTTTTGAATAAAGATGTTCCGGTAGGCAAAAAAATAAAAGGGCAGGGATTTGCAAAAATGCATTTTCCTGACAGGGCCGCTAATCCCGATAGTGGAAAGGTGGTTTTTGAACAGCGGTGCAGCAGTTGCCATGGGGCAGACGGGCAGGGGATGAGAGTGGGGCACAAGGGGGATGCCAAGGGGTATTTATATCCCCCTCTTTGGGGACCGGATTCTTTTAATGATGGCGCAGGTATGCACAGGGTACTTACGGCCGCCCGTTTTATTAAAGCCAATATGCCCTATGGAACACCGGTTGGACAGCCCGTTTTAAGCGATGCCGAAGCCTATGATGTAGCCGCATATATTAATTCTTTTCCCAGGCCTGAAAAGGCGAATAAGCAAAAAGATTATCCTAACCTGAAGTTGAAACCCCAGGATAGTCCTTATCCCCCCTTTGCAGATGATTGGTCTGTAGAAAGGCATCGACTCGGGCCTTATAACTTTAAATAACAAATGAATATTTTAAATTTCAATCCTAAAAATGGTATTATGAAGAACAACACAGTGAAAAAAATCGGACAGTTATTAGCCGTACTTACCTTTTTAATGTTTTCCGCTCATCTTTCAGGCCAGGCACAGACCGATAATAATCAACAAGCGGCCGTCCGGTCTGCCGCCGCCTTTACCGGTGCGAAAGCCCGGAAAAAACATTATAAAGCGGTTTATCAGCTGAATACGGATGATCCAAAAATCATCGAGGGTGCCCTGCGCAACATTCGCAATGCACTAAATGATCCCCGGCTGAAAGGAAAGCTGACTATAGAACTGGTAGCCTACTCCGGCGGATGGGAAGTTTTTAATAAAGATAACGATTACGGTAAACAATTGCTGGAACTAAAAAAACAGGGCGTTATTTTGGCACAATGCCATAATACACTGGAAGAGCGGCATATCCCTACTTCACAATTGCTGCCTTTTGTATCCATCGTGCCTTCCGGAAACGGGGAATTGATCATCAGACAAGCAGAGGGCTGGGCTATTGTAAAACCATAAATGACTCCCCGCATTATCGTTAAACTATTTTTCATATTAAAACCGCTTATCATCATGCGTTTCATCATTCATCCCTTTCGAAAGCTGCTGATCCTCATCACTCTGCTGACCGGCCTGGGAATAAAAGGCCATGCACAAGATATACAGTATGACCCGCCCTGGAATGAACCTTTGCCCGCCGGGGTAAATTTTACAGTCCGGGGAATTGATAATGTACCGGATTTATATGGAGACATTAACCGCCCCCAGCTGGTTATCTTCTTTGCCGGAAATCAATATATGGTCATTGACGAATTGCTGGCTGCTTTCAAGAAAGCTTATCCTCAGTATAAACGCATCTTTGCAGAAACCCTGCCTCCGGGTATTTTGATGAAACAGATCCATACCGGAAGCCTGCTGGTCGGAAACTTGAGACTCTCCCTGAAACCGGATATTTATACAGCCGGTAAATCCAGGGTCGAAGAAAATAAAAACCTGTTTTCAAGGAGGGAAGTCTATATCAAAAACAAATTAGCCATTATGGTATATCAGGGTAATCCATTGCACATAAGATCGCTTAAGGACCTGGGAAAGAAAGAGGTGAAAGTGAGTATGCCTAATCCCGCCTGGGAAGGAATTGGTTCGCGTATTGAAGCGGCCTATGTCAAGGTGGGCGGCAAAGCTTTGAAGGACCGGATCATGAAAGAAAAAGTCCAGGCAGGAACAACGATCTTAACCAAAATCCATCATCGACAAACGCCTATGAACATTATGTATCAACGTTCTGACGCCGGGCCGGTATGGGTCTCCGAAGCGCTTTATCATCAGGCAATCCATCATCCCGTGGACATCGTAAAAATCCCCGCGGATCAAAATGTATTTGCCACTTACGAAGCAGGCGTATTGAAAGCGGCGCCCCATCCGGAAGCGGCTAATGACTTCCTGACCTTTTTATCCGGAGCTACCGCCCGCGCTATTTATCGAAAATATGGATTTGAAAACCCTTAAAGGCGGTCCCGATAAATTTATTATGGAGCGGCTTATATTGAAAAGCATCCGTTTAAGACGCCGAAAGCCGGTTAATTTATGTTAAACGCATTGTCCGGCTTAAACTGTTGCCGGCCTCCGTTCCGGGCTCTTTTTACTGATCAGGGCATCGAGACTAATTTTACCCGGTCCCATCAGCAGGAGCGCTATAAAACCGGCTAACAGGACAAAAGGGAGCTGCGCCTGCGACATGAGATGCCAATGATGGGCCATCGTTATGGCAGTCAACATATTAATGATCAAAGGGATAGCGGCAAGACGCGTAAACAAGCCAAAAAACAGGAGAATACCACACAGGAATTCTGCAAATATGGATAAGATCAGGGAAGCATGAGAACCTAATGCCAGGAAATTAACAAAGTTTTCGTGCATATCGGAAAAATGGACGATCTTTTCCCATCCATGACCATACACAATGACAAAACCCAATACCAATCTAAGTATTAAAGTTGCCAGATCATGCGCCGATGCCGAATAGGCAGGAGATAAGAATCTTTTCATAAAATAAAATTTTTAATACCAAATTTACATCTTTTATTGTTTAGAAATTTTTTCTTTCCCCTTATCGATTATATTTACTTACGTTCAGCATAAAGCAACTGGTACAATCTGTTTTAAAAAGCGTTCCCTGCCCTTATTCTACTGAAAAGCTCTCCCGTTCTTCCCGCTGCCAATATTTCAGGTCTTCTTCCGTGCCGGGATAATGGGGACTGTGAAGCATCGTTTTCGATCTTTTGACCGGTTTTCCGTCTTTTACAAATCCGGGGCCGCGTTCTTTCAGGTAATCCGCCAGACGGTTGCGCCAAGCATCAATTTCCTTCTTTCTTGAGGGATCGTCAATCAATTCTTGATTTTCCTGCGGGTCATTCTCCAGATCAAAAAATTGTTCCTGCCCGGTGGCAAAATTCCAGATATACTTCTTTTTGCCATCCGTAACGGCAGCCCAGTAATTGTTTTTAAAATAACAGGTCGCATGTTCCAACCCCATATATTTTCGCCATCCCGAGGCAGTCCCCTTAAGCAACGACAATACGCTTTTTCCATCCATATCATCTGGTACTTTCTGTCCGGAAGCCTCCAAAAATGTAGGCAAAATATCCTGTAATCCAACCGGCTCACTGACTTTACTCCCTTTATCCAAATGAGTTTGAAAATTCTTCGGCCACTTTAAAACAAAAGGGATATGTACAGATCCCTGGTAGGGAAAGGTTTTTCGCCAATGATAATGATCGCCCATCTCATCACCATGATCCGAGAGGAAAACGATAACGGAGTGATCATACATCCCACGCTCTTTCAACTTGGCCACCAGTTTGCCTACCTGATCATCAATAAAAGTAATATTGGCATAGTAATGTTTTTTGGATTCTTTTACCTGCGCTTCTCCAAAATTCCCAAAAGGAGCCGTGGGCGGGCCGGTTGTTGGGATCGGTTTATTCTTATGCGGATAGTTATAGATCTTCCCTTCCCAATCACCGATAGCAGGACCGCTCACTTCTATATTTTTATACCGGTCCAGGCTGCTCTGTGGCGGGTCATAAGGACTATGCGGCCGCTCAAACGAGACTTTTAGAAACAGGGGGGCATCCACATTATATTTATCCAGAAAATCTACCGCCGTATTTCCTATCCAACTGGTAGGATGCAGCTTTTCATCCAGGGCAAACGGCTTTGCCAGGCGGCTGTTCCAGCCCAATCCTGTAACATCGGGATCTTTTCCCGGGGCTTCCAGTTTAAACCAGTCCCGGTAATCGCTGATATAACCATCCTGCTCTATCCGGCCGCTTTCATCCACCAGCGCCCCGTTAAAGCCATGTAAGGACTTCTGCGGGAACCAATGGTTTTTTCCTACACAAAACGTATAATAGCCCCCTTCACGGAGCATCCGGGGCATTTCATATTTATATCTTCTGGCCACGCGCGCATATCCCAACATCCCATTATGCCAGGGTTCCATGCCTGTCAACAGGCAACTTCTTGCAGGCGTACAGCTGGGCACGGGGCTGTATGTCTGGGTAAACAACGCGCCCTCTTCCGCGAGTTGATCAATATTAGGCGTTATCACCTCCGGATTTCCCGCACAGCCCAAAGCATCTGCCCGCTGCTGATCCGTCATGATGAAAATGATGTGCGGCCGCGAGTGACTTTTGACAGGGAGCTTTATCTTATCCGGTTCTGAAATATGCAGCTCGTCTTTTTTAAAAGACATTAACGGATTCAACAGCTGTGAGCCTATTGCTAAACCACTTAATTGCTTTAGCGCCTGCCGGCGAGAGGTGTTTTTCTTAGCCATCAATCACAATTTATGAGCTAAGATAGCTTTTCTTACCTATTTTTCCGAATATGTTAATCTACCCCTAATTCATCTATGGGTATAATCGCCAGTTCCGCCGAATTATTATTCCACATAGAACGATCAGCGCCTCCGCGTCCCCCTGAATTGGAATATACCACATAAAGATGCTTCTTATATTCTATAGCATACGGATAAGCCA
>CAYZGR010000029.1:0-17600 GCA_964478125.1 uncultured Chitinophagaceae bacterium
AAAGGTGGCTTTATTCCCCGTTATCCCGGCAGTCACCTGGAATTTTAAATTTTAAGAAAGTTAAGGATTGTTTCATAATTTCGCACCTTAATATAAAAAAGACTAATTTTTGATCGGAAAATCCGATGCTCCATATATGGAATCAATTAATATTACACTGCCGGACGGCTCGGTAAAAAAATGGGATAAAGGAACTACGGGTATGGATATCGCTCGTTCAATCAGCCAGGGACTCGCACGAAAAGTATTGGCTGTAGAAGTAAACGGGCAGATTTGGGACGCCGACAGACCGATAAACGGGGATGCAACTGTAAAATTATTAACATGGGAAGATGCAGGAGGTAAATATGCTTTCTGGCATTCTTCTGCTCACTTGCTGGCAGAAGCTCTGGAAGCTGTTTATCCCGGTGTAAAATTCGGGATAGGCCCTCCCATTGAAAATGGATTTTACTATGATATTGATCTCGGCAACCGGCAAATTACCGATGAAGACCTGCCGGCCCTGGAAAAAAAGATGAAAGAGCTGGCCCGGCAGAAAAATAAATACCAACGCCAATCTGTCTCTAAAGCAAAGGCCGTGAACTATTTTACGGAAAAAGGAGATGAATACAAACTGGAATTAATAGACGGCCTGGAAGACGGAACGATTACTTTTTATACGCAGGGAAACTTCACGGATCTCTGCCGCGGTCCCCATATTCCCAATACCGGATTTATCAAGGCCATTAAACTGACCAACATCGCGGGCGCTTATTGGCGCGGAGACGAGCATAATAAAATGCTGACCCGGATCTATGGAATCACTTTCCCTGCACAAAAAGAACTGGATGCTTATCTGGAAAGGGTAGAAGAAGCAAAAAAGAGAGACCACCGTAAACTGGGTAAAGAACTGGAGCTGTTTACTTTTTCCGAAAAGGTAGGAGCGGGGCTGCCCTTATGGTTGCCTAAAGGAGCCGAGCTGAGAGAACGCCTGCAACATTTTTTGCAGCAAGCACAACGCAAAGCGGGATATCTGCCTGTTATCACACCGCACATAGGAAATAAGAATTTGTATATAACCTCCGGTCATTATGCAAAATACGGGGAAGATAGTTTTCGCCCCATTACCACCCCACAGGAAGGGGAGGAATATATCCTCAAACCTATGAATTGCCCCCATCATTGCGAGATATATAAATCCGCTCCCAAGTCCTATAAAGATCTGCCCGTGAGATATGCAGAATTCGGGACGGTATATCGTTATGAACAAAGCGGTGAGTTACACGGATTAACCCGGGTGCGGGGGTTTACTCAGGATGATGCCCATTTGTTTTGTCGCCCGGATCAGGTAAAGGAAGAATTTTTGAAGGTAATAGACCTGGTATTCTACGTATTTAGAAGTCTGGGATTTGAGGAGTATACGGCTCAAATCTCCTTACGCGATAAGGAAAACCGGACAAAATATATAGGATCGGACAAAAATTGGGATATGGCTGAACAAGCCATACTGGAATCTGTTGAAGAGAAGGGGTTGGAGGCCAAGGTAGAATATGGAGAAGCCGCTTTTTATGGCCCCAAATTGGATTTCATGGTGAAAGATGCCCTGGATCGCAAATGGCAGCTGGGAACCATCCAGGTGGACTATAATTTGCCTGAGCGCTTTGAATTAGAGTATATAGGTGCAGATAACCAGAAGCACCGGCCCGTGATGATCCACCGCGCTCCCTTTGGAAGCCTTGAGCGCTTTGTGGCTGTTTTGATCGAACATTGTGGTGGAAATTTCCCACTATGGCTCACTCCCGTTCAGGTAAAAATATTGTCTATAAGCGACAAATCAGCAGATTATGCGGACAAAGTGATGAAATTGTTAAAAAAAGCTGACATTCGTGCCGAATTGGATGATCGTAATGAAAAAATGGGACGGAAAATACGGGATGCCGAATTGATGAAGATACCCTATATGCTTGTCATTGGCGAGAAAGAGGCGGCGGCAAACCAGTGGTCGGTCAGAAAACACAGGCATGGCGCCCTTGGAAAAATGAGCCCGGACGAATTTATTCGCATGATTATTGAAGAAGTAAAAACAAAAAAAGTTTTTGAGTAAAAACCAAATCGTTAACCAACTTAAATTTAATGCAGAGAAGAAGAAGTAACAAAAGAAATTTTCGCAGAAGAAATGAACCGGAACACCGGATCAACGAAAGAATTCGGGTTCCTGAAGTAAGAGTGGTAGGAGAAAATGTAGAAAGTGATATTTACCCTACCGACCGGGCAAGAAAAATGGCCCAGGACCAAGGTCTTGATTTAGTTGAGATTTCACCTAATGCAAAACCGCCCGTATGTAAAATTATTGACTATAAAAAATTCCTTTACGAGAAAAAACGTAAAGAAAAAGAAATTAAAGCCAAGTCTGCCAAATCTGAAGTAAAGGAGATTCGTTTTACCCCCAATACGGATGAACACGACCTGGAGTTTAAAACCAAACATGCGGAGAAGTTCCTTCGGGACGGCAATAAAGTGAAAGCCTATGTGCAGTTTCGTGGACGCGGCATCTTATTCAAAGATCGGGGAGAATTGTTACTCCTGAAGTTTGCAGAAAGCCTCTCCGAAGTAGGTCAGTTGGAAAATATGCCGAAGATGGAAGGAAAACGCATGTTGGCTATTTTTGCTCCCAAATCCACCAAGAAAAAATAATACCCTAACATCATCTGAAATAGTTTTTTGGCAGGTTGGACCACCGAAATGAGATCGATGGGCTAAGCGGAAGCTTTGCTTATTATCTAAAAACAAATATTTCGCAAAATAAGCTTAGCCCTTTTTATGTCAGAAACGGGTTATGTCTTACAGAACCGTCCGGAGGCGGCTCAATTGTTTAAATCTTATCTTAAGTTTGTGAAAAATTTTACTAATGGAATTGAGGGAATTAATAGAAACGGCTTGGGCAGACCGGACCCTACTGAAAGAGAAAAAATATGAAGATGCCGTTCATGCGGTAATTGAAGAGCTGGATAAAGGCCGTTTACGTACAGCCGAGCCCGTTAATGGCGGCTGGCAAGTGAATGAATGGATAAAACAGGCGGTGTTGTTGTATTTTGGTGTACAAAAGATGGAAACTATATCGGTACCGCCTTTTGAATTCCGGGATAAAATGCGGCTGAAGACCAATTATGAACAGCAAGGCGTTCGCGTGGTCCCGCATGCGGTAGCGCGATATGGCGCTTATCTGGCGCCCACCGTAGTGATGATGCCGAGCTACGTAAATATAGGCGCTTACGTGGATGAGGGTACGATGGTTGATACCTGGGCCACCGTAGGTTCCTGTGCACAAATTGGTAAAGGGGTTCATTTAAGTGGAGGCGTGGGAATTGGCGGGGTGCTGGAACCTGTCCAGGCGGCGCCCGTTATTATAGAAGAGGGCAGTTTTATCGGCTCGCGTTGTATTGTGGTAGAAGGCGTGAGAGTGGAAAAAGAAGCCGTACTCGGCGCCAACGTGGTGCTCACACAATCTACAAAAATTATTGACGTCAGCGGGAGCAAGCCGGTAGAATACCGGGGCCGCGTACCGGAGCGCAGCGTCGTTATTCCCGGCACGTATCCGAAAAAATTTCCGGCAGGGGAATTTAACGTTTCTTGCGCTTTGATTATAGGAAAAAGAAAAGCGTCTACCGATAAGAAGACAAGCCTCAATGAGGCGTTAAGAGATTTTAATGTTTCCGTATAAGTATAAGATTATCCCTTAGCCAACGACTGAATAATATCATATTTCGTAACAATATGATATTGTCCAAATTCGTTTTGTGTCAGTACTGCGCCATTATCCTTATTGATATAAGCCGATAAGCGTTCCAATGGCGTGTTGTTATTGACAATAGGGAAGGGATGGCTCATTACTTCTTTTACGGATTGCGTTTTAATATCGGGATTATCAATAATCATCCCAAACAACGTGCCTTCCGAAATGGAGCCGACGGGTTTATTATGTTCCATTACGGGAATATGCTCAATGTCGTATTTTTTCATTTTGGCTACCGCCTCCGTAACGCTTTCTTTCGGACTGAGTGTTACGAGCGGAACCCCTTGTCGTGCATTGATCACATCCTTGACCGTTCGTACATGGATGAAACCCCGCTCGATCATCCAATGATCATTGTATATTTTACCTACATAACGGCTGCCATGATCGTGAAAGATCACCACAACGAAGTCTTTCGGGCTCAGTTGATTTTTTAGCTGCATCAATCCCTGAAGCGCAGAACCGGCTGAGTACCCTACAAAAATCCCCTCTTCCTTTGTGATACGCCTTGCCATCAATGCGCCGTCTTTATCGGTGACTTTTTCGAAGAGGTCAATATATCGCATATCATAATTATCAGGGACAAAATCTTCTCCTATTCCTTCGGTAATGTAGGGATATACTTCTTTTGAATCTAATTCGCCCGTATCAAAATATTTCTTTAACAAAGAGCCATAACTATCTATAGCCCAAATTTTTATATGGGGATTTTTCTCTTTCAGATACATGGCCGTTCCGGTAACCGTACCTCCTGTACCCGCGCCTACCACCAGGTGGGTGATCTTTCCGTCTGTCTGTTCCCAGATTTCCGGTCCCGTCTGTTCGTAATGGGCCTGCCTGTTGGCCAGATTATTATATTGATCCATGAAGACTGCACCCGGGATTTCTTTGGTGAGCCTGCGGGAAACCGAATAGTAGGATCTGGGATCTTCAGGCTCTACATTCGTAGGGCATACAATAACTTCCGCCCCTACAGAGCGAAGAATATCTATTTTCTCCTGCGACTGTTTGTCATTGGTGGTAAAGATACAATGGTAGCCTTTCAGAATGGCTGCAATGGCCAGTCCCATTCCTGTATTTCCCGAGGTGCCTTCCACGATAGTCCCTCCGGGTTTTAACTGCCCGGATTTTTCGGCTTCTTCTATCATTTTTAAGGCCATCCGGTCTTTGATGGAATTGCCCGGATTAAAAAATTCTACTTTTGCATATACGGGACAAGGGAGATCACAGGTGATATGATTGAGTTTCACCAGGGGGGTATCGCCAATCGTTTCCAGTATATTATGGTATAACTTCATCTGCAATGATTATTTGCGGTAAATGTAACAAGTTCTATTAATTATTTGCACGAAATTATCCTGAAGATTAATACCATTTATCGGTACTTGCTTTAGCCAGTTCCCGCTTTACCTCGTCATTGTGAATGTTATCTTCCTCCAATAAATAGCCCGGCTCATAAGAGGGGTATATTTCCTCAAAAGTCTTAACGGTGTTCATAAATACGCGGCGGTAAACATGGTCTCTCGTGATCTGGTGGGGATCTGTAAATCCCAGGGCAGAAGTCAATTCGACACAGCTTTCAACCGTATCGCTGTGGTAGTTGGCCACACGGTATTTTTTATCATCCACAACCAGTCCCGCCATTTTCCATTTATCTTGGGTGGTTATTCCGGTAGGACATTTGTTTGTATTGCAAAGGAGCGCCTGAATACACCCCAGCGCCATCATCATGGCGCGGGCGCTGTTGCAGGTATCTGCTCCAAGTGCGAAAGCACGGGCGATGTGAAAACCGGTTAATATTTTTCCGGAACCTATGATCCTGGTTTTTTCTCTGATACCGAATCCTACCAATGCATTATGGACAAAAGAAAGTCCGTCCAGAAAAGGCATCCCGATGGTATTGGAAAATTCCGGAGGCGCTGCACCGGTCCCGCCTTCTCCGCCGTCCACGGTTATAAAATCAGGATAAATTCCCGTTTCCAATATGGCCTTACAGATGGAGAAGATCTCATTTTTTCGTCCGACACATAATTTAAAACCGACCGGTTTACCTCCCGATAGGCCCCGTAAGGTTTCTACAAACTTCATGAGTCCTGTCGGGCTGTTAAAAGCGGTATGAAAAGTAGGCGAGTAGACCGTTTCATAAGGTTTAACGTGGCGTGTTTCTGCAATCTCAGGGGTGTTTTTGGCTCCCGGCAAGATACCGCCATGTCCGGGTTTAGCTCCCTGAGACAGTTTGATCTCGATCATTTTTACCTGATCAGTTTTAGATTTATCGGCAAACAGATTGGGATCAAAGTTTCCTTTCTCATCCCTACAACCGAAATAGCCGGTACCAATTTGCCATATAATGTCTCCGCCCGGGTTTAAATGATATTTACTCAGACCGCCCTCCCCGGTATTGTGGGCAAAGTTACCGATCCTGGCTCCTGCATTCAGGGCCAAAATGGCATTGGCGCTGAGAGCGCCGAAGCTCATGGCGGAAACATTCAAAATACTGGCGGAGTAAGGCTGCGTACAACCATCTGTTCCAAAAATGACCCGGGGATCCTTGTTCAACTGATGAAAATCAACCGGATTAATAGAGTGTGCCAGCCACTCATATCCTTCAGCATAAGTATCAAATTGCGTACCGAAAGGCTGTGTATCCAATTGCCGCTTGGCCCTTTGATAAATGGTGGAACGGTCTACCCGGTTAATCGGTTTACCATCCGTATCACTCTCCACGAAATACTGATATACCTTGGGACGCAGATCTTCCATCAGAAATCGCATTCGGCCCAATACCGGATAATTACGCATGATGGTATGTTTTGTTTGAAGCATATCCACAAGACCCAGTATCAGAATGGGAATGAAAAGAATATATAACCAGAAGATCCAATGAAAAAAATAACCTAATATCAGGATGATGATGCACGCCAGCGGAATGAAAATAATAAACTTTTTTCGCATACTTTCTTTTGTTCGAATTATAAGCACAAGGTACGTAAATTTTATAAAAGGAGTTTTTGGACTTATTTGCTAAAGCATGATCTTACCAATCGAATAAAAACTATGAAAAGTAGAATAATTTTTAGTATTATAGCGGCTTAATTGAGAATTTATCCAACCCAAAAACCATCTTTTATGAATGGATCTATCAGGTTTAGATTATCTGTAATGATGTTCCTTGAATTTTTTATCTGGGGGGCATGGTTTGTCACGATGGGCGCCTATTTATTACAACCTAAAGATGCCGGAGGGCTGGGGGCTACGGGAGTGCAGATCGGAATTGCTTTTGCTACGCAATCCATAGGTGCTATAATTGCGCCTTTCATTGTCGGGCTTATCGCGGATAAATTCTTTTCGGCACAGAAGATTCTGGGAGTCCTTCATATTGTCGGGGCTATTTTATTGTGGGTGGCCGCTTTATCGGATAATTTTGATACCTTTTATCTGTATATCCTGATTTACATGATCTTATACATGCCCACGCTGGCATTGGTCAACAGTATTTCCATGCGTCAGATGGAAGATACGGAAAAAGAATTTCCTTTTATCCGGGTAATGGGTACCGTAGGCTGGATTGTTGCCGGGTTGATGATCATGTTCTTTCATTGGGAAGATGCCCACCACCTGGTACTGACCTTTAAGATGGCAGCTATTGCTTCTTTGCTTTTGGGATTGTATAGCTTTTCCCTCCCTGCCACCTTACCGATGAAGCGCCATGTAAAAACGTCAGTCGGAGAATTACTGGGTCTGGATGCTATTCGCCTGCTAAAGGACAAGAACTTCCTGATCTTCTTTATTGCATCCATTGCAATATGTATTCCTACCGGCTTTTATTATGCTTTTGCCAATCCTTTTTTAAGTGAAGTGGGAATGACCGGAACAGCGGGTAAGATGACGCTTGGCCAGGGCTTCGAGGTTATATTTATGTTGCTGATGCCTTTTTTCTTTAAGAAATTGGGGGTAAAGAAAATGCTGGCGCTGGGAATGTTTGCCTGGGCCATCCGCTATGTATTCTTTGCCTATGGTTACATGGGAGGCCCCGGAAATTCGTTGTGGTTCTTGTTGTTTATCGGGATCGCCATTCACGGTATTTGTTATGATTATTTCTTTGTTACCGGGCAGATCTATACCGATAGCCATGCCGGAAAAAAATTCCAAAGCGCTGCACAGGGATTGATCACCCTGGGAACATATGGAATTGGTCTCCTGATCGGTTCGTTGATATCCGGAGTAGTGGCCGATAAATACGTACTGGCCGACGGAATGCATGATTGGAAGGCGATCTGGCTGATCCCGGCAGCCATTGCCATAGTGGTAATGATACTGTTTTTGATATTGTTTAAAACAGAGAAAGGCAAAAAAGCAGTATCGGCAGAACCGGTAGAGATGGTGTAAAAAGTTGTTCATTATAAAAAGTCAGAATTATATTTTATGAGTAGAAAAATTGCAATGCTCGGCTCCGGATTTATTGCCCGGTTTTATGCCGATTCGATTTTAAATGGAAGATCAAAGGATGAAATTGTAAGCGTGTATTCCCGCAGAAAAGAAAGCGCTGAAAAATTTGCAAAGGACTACGGGGTTTCTCAGGCTACCACTTCGTTGGAAGAATCCGTAAATAATACGGAAGCAGATGTGGTTTGTGTAGCCCTTCCCAATCATCTTCATGAGCAGGCGGTCATGGCCTGTGTGGCGGCAAAAAAATCGGTTATAGTCACGAAACCTCTGGGCCGGAATGCCGGGGAAGCGCTCAGAATGATGCATGCAGTGGAAGAGGCGGGGATATTCAACGGCTATCTGGAAGATCTGGTATATACGCCTAAGACGCTTAAATCTTTAGAAAGTGTTCAAAATGGCGCGTTGGGTCGCATCCTTTGGGCCAAATCAAGAGAGACCCATCCCGGCCCCCATAGCGAGTGGTTTTGGAATATCGAACAGGCCGGGGGAGGAGCTATCCTGGATCTCGGATGCCATTGTATAGAAATTGGGCGCAGTTATATAGGGAAAGATATCAAACCCATAGAGGTGATGTGCTGGGCAGATACGCAGGTGAAACCGATAGATGCGGAAGATCATGCCATAGGGTTGATAAAATATGAAAATGGCGCCATAGGGCAATTCGAAGCCAGCTGGACCTTTAGAGGGGGGTTAGACCTTCGTGATGAAGTGATGGGAACAGAAGGAACCGTATGGATCAACAGTTCGCTGCGCACCGGTTTTGAGATGTTTACAACCGGCAAAGGCGGCGATTATCTCGCAGAAAAGGCCGAAAGCAATACGGGCTGGCTGTTTCCAACGGGAGATGAACTGCATGATTTCGGATATAATCACATGTTTGATGATATGTTTACCGCCATTGAAAAGGGCAGGGATCCCAAAGAAACTTTTTACGATGGATATATCGTAAATGCAATTATTGACGCGGCTTACAAATCAGCCAAAAGTAAAAAATGGGAAGCAGTGGAGTTGCCCGTGTGGCGCGGTAAAACAGGTGTGGAAAAAGTATCCGAGCTCACGGATTATGATGATCAGTATTATCTCATAAAGGAAGAAACGACTCATTACGGGGCTAAAAAACTTATTCTGAAAGATAAAAAATCAGGGGACATTATTGAAAAGGTGGAGGAAGAATAAACCGTAATTATCAGCCATTCGGATGGAAAGAAAAACGTTCTTACAAACCTCGTTAGTGCTTATTGGAGGGGCGGCGCTCCCCGGTCGGTTATCGGCAAAGAAGGAGAATGTCTTTATCCGGTTTGGAATAGTAACGGATGTTCATTATGCAGATAAAGAACCGAACATAGGAAGGTATTACAAGCAATCAGTAGACAAGCTTCGGGAGTGTGTAGATGTAATGAATAAAGAGCAGGTCCATTTTTTAATTGAATTGGGAGATTTTAAAGACAACAGCGATCCTCCTGAAGAAGAGAAAACCTTACAGTATCTCAGTACGATTGAGAACGAACTTCAGCGTTTTAACGGACCCTGCTATCATGTACTGGGGAATCATGACGAAGACAGCATATCCAAAAAGCAATTTCTTGCACGGGTAAAGAACGGTGGATTTACCGAAGCTAAAAACTATTATTCTTTTGAAAAAAGTGGTTTTCAATTTCTTGTCTTAGATGCCAACTTCACTTCAAAGGGGATAGCGTATGATAAAGGAAATTTTGATTGGAAAGATTGTCATATTCCCCCGGAACAACTGGAATGGTTAAAACACAAGTTGCAGGACAACGCGCTTCCCACTGTTATTTTTATTCACCAAAGACTTGACAGCTTTTATTCCTTACGTCATTATTGTCCCGATAATGCCGATACAGTCCGGCATATCCTAGAAAAGGCCGGTAATGTGCTGGCCGTCTTTCAGGGGCATGATCACCGGGGAGGAATCAACACCATTAATAATATTCCATATTATACCTTAAAAGCTGTCATAGAAGGGAATGGTCCGGAAAATAACAGTTATGCCATCGTTGAAATAAAAAAAGATTATAAGAAAGCATTTGTGGTCAGGGTTAGCGGATACAGGAAAGCAGATTCTGTAGTATTTACATGATCGGTAAATTATTATTTCTTCTTCCATTTAAATAAGAAGGCAGGATAAGAATATGTTGTTCAAGACGGAAGGAATTGTATTGCATACTGTGAGATATGGTGAGACCAGTGTAATCGTGCGTATCTTTACCGAGTTATTTGGTATACAATCTTATCTGGTCAACGGGGTTCGAACTTCAAATAAGAAAAAAGGCCGGGCCAATCTTCTTCAACCGGCGCACATCCTGAACATGGTCGTTTATCATCGTGAACAAAAGAACCTTCAGCGTATCTCTGAATTTAAACCGGCTTACTTATACCGGCATTTATATACCAATATGATAAAGAATACCATCGCACTATATGTTTCGGAATTGTTGTACAAAGGACTGGCAGAACCCGAACCCCATCCATCGCTCTTTCATTTTGTAAAAAAGATGTTGCAGTGGATGGATCAACAGCCTGCTTCCCGACAGGTATTATTACCCCTCTATTTTACTTTGAAAATGGCCGGATTTCTTGGATTCAAAATTTATGGGCATTATTCGGCAACTACCCCTTTCGTGGATTTAAAGGAAGGTAGCTTTGTTTCCGAACAGCCCGCTTCTTTTTTTTTGGAAAATACAGAGTCTCAATATACCGGTAAACTTATGGAAGTGGAACATCCGGATGAATTGCGGTCTCTCCAAATACCCGCTTCCACCAGAAGTAATCTGTTAAATGCTTATCTCGGATTCCTGAAATTTCATCTCCCCAATTTTCATGATCTTCATTCTCCCGAAATATTAAGAGAGGTGTTACGGGGAGGATAGTATTTCATATCTGGTATTTTTCTTGATCCTTTGCCTTAGGGGATGTTTGCCATCACACTTTCTCTTTTCTAAAATTATTTATACCTTGTAACTTTAAAACCTTGTTGATGTGCTCCTAAAGATTGAAATCTAATACATTCGCGGATGAAAAAACTTAGTTTATTGGTATTTGTTACCTGCTTGGGTCTGGGCGGCTGCCATTCGGGTGAAACCTATTATCTGTCAGCCGATACGCCCGCTTATCAGGTAAAGCCGCTGACAGCAGACAATCTTTTTTCTCACAATATTGAAGGACCTGCATTTAGAAATGATACCCTGTTTGTTGTAAATTATCAAAAAGACGGTACCATAGGTATGGTTTTTCCCGATGGCAGCTGTAAGCTTTATCTGGATCTTCCGGAAGGCAGCACCGGCAACAGCCTCAAGTTTGACAAGGAAGGAAACATGTACATAGCGGACTTTACCGGACATAATATTTTAAAAGTAAATAAGCGTAAAGAGGTCCATATTTATTGCCACAATGATCGTTTTAATCAACCCAATGATATTTGCATGAGCAGCAGGGACTGGATCTATGCCTCCGATCCCGACTGGAAGGACAGTACCGGGCAGATCTGGTTGATCAAAAAAGATGGCAAACCAATTCTGGTTGCAGGCCATATGGGTACAACGAATGGAATTACTTTAAGCCCCGATGAAAAGCATCTTTACGTCGGAGAAAGCGTACAACTGAAGATCTGGAGATTTGATGTGGACCGGGAAGGAAATCTTTCCAATAAACAGTTATTTACCACCTTTGAAGGGGGAGATATGGACGGGATGCATTTCGGCCCGGAGGGAAATTTATTTGTATGCCGCTATGGCAAAGGCCTTATTGCGGAATTTAACACCGACGGTAAAAAATTAAGAACCATTCCACTGCTTGGAAAGAAATGCAGCAATTTTGTCTTTGGAGACCCTGACGGAAAAACGGCTTTCGTTACTTTACAGGATAAAAAGGGCATGGAAATGTTTAGAATAGAATAATGAAATAAAATAATATGACAGAACAAAAAGATTATGCTCTTATTACCGGAGCCGGCAAAGGATTGGGGTATTCATTTGCCCGGGAACTGGCAAAACGAAATATTAATGTTTTGTTAACTTCATTACCAGGAGAAAACCTGGAAGATTTTTGTGATCAGCTAATGGCTGAATATCAAATTGAAGCCGACTTTCTGGAGTGTGATCTGACGGAAAAAAGTGAAGTGATACATCTGGTGGAATGGATAAAGGCCAATTATCCGCTCAATATTCTTATTAACAATGCAGGCATCGGGGGCACTTCTAAATTTGAAGAAGCAGATACAGATTTGATCGATGATATTATTCTTTTAAATGTAAGAGCTACCTCATTGCTGACACATCAATTATTACCGCTGCTCCGGTTCAATAAGCCGGGATGGATCCTGAATGTGTCCAGCATGGCTTCCTTTTCTCCCATCGGATATAAAACCGTATATCCTGCCTCAAAGGCATTTATATTGTATTTTTCACGGGGGCTTCATGAAGAACTAAGGAACTCGGGAGTATTTGTAAGCGTAGTCCATCCCGGTCCCATGACCACCAATGAAGATTCAAAGAGAAGGATCAAAAAGCAGGGCAGGCTGGGTAAAATGTGTGCTTTATCTGCCGAATATACGGCCAAAAGAACCATCGACCATTTGTTCAAAAAGCATCCGCTCATTCTTATTGGAAAGGGAAACAAATTAAACTGGCTACTGACAAAAATTGTTCCTACACGCATTCGCCTCCCTATCATTACCCGTATCATAAAAAGAGAAATTAAAACCAGTAAAAAGCCGGAACCTGTATTATGAGAGTACTGGTTACCGGGGCTAACAGCTTGCTGGGAACAAACCTTCTTTTAGAACTGTTAAAGGATCGCTATTATCAGGTAAGGGGAATGGTTCGGTCAAAAAACAGAATGCAGTTTCATCACCCTGACCTTGAAGTGGTTTTGGGAGATGTCAGATATAAAGAAACGCTTTCAAAAGCTTTCAGTAACTATGATGTAGTGATCCATACCGCTGCAAATACCTCCCAAAAATCACTGCACTATAGAGATTATTCGGATGTAAATGTAGAAGGCACGCTGAATGTACTTACCGTTGCAAAGGCATCCGGAGTGAAGCGCGTCATTGTGGTGAGTTCGGCCAATGCTTTTGCATACGGGTCTATGGAACAGCCTGGAACAGAAGCCTACCCCATCAATTATCCCTTTAGCAGAGCGGGATATGCAAGAAGTAAATTTGAAGCCCAGCAGGCGGCGCTCAATTTTTCAAAGAAAGGTTCTCCGGAAGTGATAATAGTGAATCCAACTTTTATGATCGGCGGGTATGACCAGAAGCCCAGTTCCGGGACCATAATCACCCGGGGTTATAAAAAGAGGACTATTTTTGTTCCTCCCGGCGGTAAGAATTTTGTTCATGTAAGAGACGTGGCCGCGGCTATTTGCAATGCTATCCATATGGGTAAGCCGGGATCGTGCTATCTTTTGGCGAATAAGAATATGACTTATAAAACCTTTTATAAGAAATTAAATGAGGCGACAGGGCAGAACAGCCGGATTGTGGTTCTGCCAAAGTTTGTGTTGTTAGGTATGGGATGTATCGGCAGTGTTTTGGCTCACCTGGGAATAGCCAACTCAATGCATTATATTAATATGCGTATTCTATGCACTAAAAACTATTACACCAATAGAAAAGCAGTTCGTGAATTGGGATTACGGGAGACACCGATCACGGAAGCCATATCAGAGGCATTAGAATGGTTCCTGGAGAGCGGGATGCTAAAATTTGATTCTGATGGTCAAAAGTGACTCTCTGGTACCCCGGCGCAACCTGATCCTGATCGCACTCATGCTTACCATGATGCTGGCTGCAATGGATTCGACCATTGTGTCCACCGCTATCCCGGAGATCGTATCTGACCTTGGGGGTTTTAAAAAGATCTCTTGGGTATTCTCTATCTATTTGTTGGCTCAAACTGTTACGATTCCCATTTACGGGAAGCTGGCTGATATTTATGGAAGAAAAAGCGTACTTGTTTTTGGATCGATCCTTTTTCTGGCAGGTTCTGCAGCTTCTGCCGGGGCCTGGAATATGTTGACGTTGGTACTGTTCAGAGGCATACAAGGACTTGGTGCAGGATCCATTATGGCTACGGTAAATACGCTGGCCGGGGATCTATACGATCTGCAGGAGCGTGCGAAGGTGCAGGGATGGCTATCCAGTATGTGGGGGCTAAGCGCCATCATAGGGCCCGCGGCAGGCGGTGCTTTCGCTGAATATGCAAGTTGGCGCTGGATCTTTTTGATCAATATTCCTATCGGAATTCTGGCTATTACCCTGATTATTTCATTTTTGCATGAAGAATTTGAACACCGGCACCCGAATATCGATTTTGCGGGAGCGGGTTTACTGCTGGTAATGGTAGGGCTGCTTATTGTTGGTCTGATGGAAGGCGGCCAGTCCTGGCCCTGGCTGTCTTGGCCTACACTACTGATCCTGATCGCGGTACTGGTTCTTGGCTGGTTGACGATCAAAGTGGAACGCAGGGCGGCAGAACCAATCATGCCGCTCTGGATATGGAAGGAGCGTGCATTGGCAGGGGCAAATCTTTCCATGATCGGAATGGGCGTGGTGATGATGGGTCCTGATACTTATTTGCCCACCTTCACGCAAACCGCCCTTGGGCTTGGTGCTATTGCGGCAGGGTTCATCCTGGCCAGCGAAAGTATTGGCTGGCCTGTAGCCTCGGCCATGTCCGGAAAATTGTACTTGAAAATCGGATTTCGGAACAGCGGATTGATAGGAGCTTTTCTGATCATATTGGCCTGTGGCGGTTTTCTTTTGCTCTCCTGGCCCCAGTCTATCCTCTTGTTGATATTGGATCAGGTCTTGTTGGGCGCCGGCTTTGGTTTGCTTTCCACTCCCATGCTTGTTGGCGTGCAGTCTGTAGTAGGATGGGACAAAAGGGGCGTGGTAACCGGGACCAACATGTTTGGACGCTATCTTGGCCAATGTCTTGGAAGCGCTGTATTTGGCGCTATTTTCAACACCTATTTTCTGGCCCGGATGGCAGAAGCGCCTGCAGAATTATCAGGCAAAGGCACCAATGTATTGCAGATGCTTCATTCCCCGGACTTGTCCGAGTCCTCCAAACATTTTCTGGAAATAACAATTAATCAGTCCACCCGGCATATTTATATCGGTTTATTGCTATTTGCCGTTCTTACCTTCCTCGCCGTATGGATCGCTCCACGGCATTTTCGAAAAATTAGTTAGGCCGGAAAAAATTGTTATTTCCACAGGGATCTTCCCTTCTTCCGATTCATTGGTTTGTGCCAGAAGAATTTTTTACCTCATTTGGCAGAAAAAAATATTTGTTGTATATTTCCTAATTGAAGGGGGTAGAAAGATCGGGCCTGCTTTATACTGCATTTTAATTGACACCCATATGAGCCGGGATAAAAAAAACAAACCGTCAGATGCAGTCATTGGTACTGACTACCGTACACGGGGGGGACTAGAACAGAAACGTGCCGATTTTACGACTACTTCTTCTGTCTTTCGATTAATCCCCATTACGATCATTGTAGGTGCACTGGGAGCCTTAATTGCTTTGGTGTTGGTCATGTTAATCGGTTTTATCACCAACGGGCTCTATTATCAGAAACTGGATTTTCATTTAGTTTCACCAAAAGGTAATACTCTTGGATGGCTGAGTGTATTGATCCCCATTATAGGCGGATTAATTGTGGGTTTGATGGCGCGGTATGGTTCCGATCGCATACGCGGGCATGGCATACCGGAAGCTATGGAGACCATACTGGTAGGGGGAAGCAAAGTAGAGCCGAAACTCACTATTTTAAAACCCCTTTCCAGTGCAGTGAGTATCGGCACCGGCGGGCCGTTCGGCGCGGAAGGTCCTATTATTCTTACCGGCGGCGCGGTAGGTTCCGTGATAGCCCAATTCTTAAGGTTGAGTTCTATAGAAAGGCGCAGTCTGTTGGTGGCAGGAGCCGTGGCCGGTATGAGTGCCGTTTTTGGTACTCCCATTGCCGCCGTATTGTTAGGGGTAGAACTGTTGGTTTTTGAATGGAAGCCGCGGACTATGGTTCTTATGGGGCTGGCCAGTGCAGTGGCGGATATTATCAGACACTGGTTTGTGATAAAAGGTTGGATGCTCCCGGAACCGCTCTTCCCGGTAGGTCTGAGTCCGATGACGGGATCTGCCGGTATCATGGATGCGGTTATTCTGGGAATCGTTTCCGGCGGCCTGGCATGGGTAGCGACGAAAGCGGTTTATGGAGCGGAAGATCTTTTTAGGAAACTCCCTATTCACTGGGCCTGGTGGCCCGCTATCGGAGGGCTAATCATCGGGCTTGGAGGCTTAATTGCACCGCGGGCCTTGGGAGTGGGATATGATACAATTGCAGATGAACTGGCCGGTTCACTAACGGTATATACTTTGTTGACGGTCTTTTTCATTAAGCTCCTGATTTGGGCTGTGGGATTGGGATCGGGGACCAGCGGAGGGATTCTGGCTCCGTTATTGATCATGGGAGCAGCTGCAGGCGGCTTATTGGGAAATGTATTACCGGGCAGTTCTCCTACCGACTGGGCGGTTCTCGGTATGGCCGGATTATTGGCCGGCGTGACCCGTTCCCCATTTACCTCAATTGTTTTTGCACTGGAATTAACCCATGCGACTGATTTATTTTTGCCTTTACTGATCACCACGACCCTCGCTCATTTTTTGAGTGTACTGATATTGAAAAGGTCTATTTTAACAGAAAAGGTAGCCCGGCGTGGTTTTCATGTATTGCGGGAATATGAAGTAAACCCGCTGGATGTGCTTTTTGTCAGAGAAGTCATGATCACCGATATACTGACCGTAGCTTCTGGACATTCTCTCAAAGAGATGGTGAATGTGTTGCACCACTATGCGGATAAACGCTATCAAAGGCTCATTCCTGTGATGGAAGGTAAGAAAATGTTAGGGCTTATCCCATGGCAGGATGTAATGGAAAGGATCATGGATAAAAATGCAGCGGAAAGGATTGCGGATGATATAATGGTCAGGGATCCTGTAGTGGCTTTCCCGGACGAATCTTTAAGAGAGGTTGCCGACCGGATGAGCGAATATAAAGTCGGAGCCATGCCCGTAATGGAAAGAAAACATCCCCACCAATTACGCGGACTTATCACCCAGTATAATCTTTTGGAAGCAAGGAACTGGACATTGCATGAAGAACGGAAGCGAGAACAAATATTACATTTGTCCTGGCTGCCCCGTTTCATGCCCCGTTTCTTCCATTCCGGTCCAAAAGAGAAAAATAGGGATTATCAGGAAAAAGATTCCGATAATACTTCAAATCACAGGCGGGATTGAAACATACATTCCCGAGCCGGATAAACCCTTATTGCTCCTGTTTCCGCTGT
>CAYZGR010000029.1:17700-37925 GCA_964478125.1 uncultured Chitinophagaceae bacterium
ATTGAAACATACATTCCCGAGCCGGATAAACCCTTATTGCTCCTGTTTCCGCTGTTGCTTGCTACTTTACGTTTTGCGAGATCCCTTATCTGGTAAGGTCTGAGAGCCATGGCTTTTTTCCCATCCGAATATTTGCCTTCCTCTTACGATCAGGCGCATACTTCTTCGTTTTAAAGAAATGGTTTGTTTTAAAAGTTCTTCTTCATTTTTTCTTTTATGATATACGGCAAAAATGGATTTCCGGGAAAGCATTCCTAAAACCTTTGGCGGATCCGTCCGGCTGACAACCGGCAAAACGCCTACTTTAAACTTGTCCATCAGGTCTACCGCCAGGCTTAGCTGATTGTTTGGGTACACATAAGCGACATGCGTTTTTATCAAAGTAGCGATAGGCGCGTCATCATCGTATTGCTTGCTGAATATATCCAGACGTTGTACCAGGCCCAGGTAATTTTTATTTTCATCTGCCACTATGAAGGTAGGAAACTCTTCTTCGGCGGCATTCTTTTTGAGCCATTCACGGGTTTCCTTAACGGTATTGGCAGCGGAAATAAGAGAGAGGTCTTTACTCAGTACCTGTTTTGCAAGTAATTGCTCCAGAATATCCGGTTCAAAAGTTCCCGGCGGGGTAAGCCCATGCCGTTCCATTTTTTCGGTCATAATACTTCCCTTCATCAGAAAAAAAGAGACAAAGTAAGCGGAAGTACAGGCTCCAACAAGAGGAAGCAGACCGTGCATGCGCCCGGTCGTCTCCAGCGCAAATACGATGGAGGTAAGCACCGCACGCGAGGCGCCCGCAAACATAGCCGCCATTCCTATGAGTGCACAAGTGGCCAGGTTGATACCAGACGCGGGAAACATTTTTAGGGTAATCAGACATAACAATGCCCCTAAACCGCCTCCAATCGTAAATAAGGGAGCCAGGGTTCCCCCGGAAGTGCCGCTTGCCAGGGATACACTCCAGGAAAGAAACTTTAAAAAGCACAATACGAGGAGCAGCCGGATGGGCACATCCCCGGTCAACAAAAGACGGACATTATCATATCCCACACCCATGGTTTTAGGAGCGTAATACCCGATTACCCCTACCACAACGGCGCCAATCGCCGGCCACCACATCCAGTGTACCGGTAGCTTGGCATACAGGTCTTCGAGAAAATATACCGCCTTTGATGCATAGGAGGCGGCAACCCCGATAAAAACCCCAAAGATGGTATATATGATAATGGATAAGCTGTCCGGGCTCGGGATGGGAGGCATTGCGAAAATAGGAGTGGCCCCAAAAAGTAAAAAACGCATGGCAGCGCCGGTGGCACAGGATAAGGCAACGGGAATAAGAGAGCGAGGGGAAAATTCAAAAAGTAAGAGTTCAACGCCCAGTAATATACCGGCAATAGGACAGCCGAAAATGGCAGCCATTCCACCACAGGCCCCCGCAGTGAGCATGATCTTTCGCTCAGTAGAATTGATCGTCATTATCTGACCGGCAAAAGATCCCAGGGCACCGCCTCCCGATATGATAGGCCCTTCCGCTCCGAAAGGCCCTCCGGTACCAATGGCAAAGGCGGCGGACAAGGGCTTCAGAAAGGTAATTATAGGCTTAATTTTACTTTCATTCAATAAAATTTGTTCCATGGCTTCGGGAATACCGTGTCCCCGAATGCCCATCGAGCCGTAGCGGGCCATAAAACCAACAATAAGCCCTCCGATAACCGGGATAAAGATTACGTATACGCCTAAGTGTTCAATAGTGGGAGCCGAGGCCTGAAAGGAAAATTCACCATAGAAACAGAGATTGGTGACAAAGTCTATCAGGGCTACCATACCCTTGGCAATAAAGCCGATAACAATGGCGTTGAAAATAGCCTGTAAACTCAGGTAAAATATACGGCGGTATGTATAGCTGCGGCTCGGAGGAGGAGGCATTCCACCCGGATAGGCAGGGCGGCTGAGTGTAGCTGAAATGGGAATAATATCGGAGGTGGTTCGCTCTTTTTTCTTTTTAACCTTTTCTTTTTTTTCAGATTCTTTTTTCATTGGCATTTCGAACTTGACTGGACGCTTCTATATCATAAATTGTTGATGTCGCCGGAGCCGTCTCCTCCGGCTTCTTTCATTTTCAGAATCTGATAATGAGATTCATACCGATCCACATGAACATATCCTTTAAAAATAGCAAAAAAAACAGCGATAACTACAAGAGATACCATAATTGTCACCAGGTCTCCATGAGAAACAATGGCCCTCCGTTTAAAACCCATTGCGAAAAAAAACAAAGCGATAGGCAGGCTGAAAATCAATCCCTTAGGGAGATTCCTCTTAAGCATATAGGTCCATTTTTTTTCCCGGGTGCCCTCTTTCTCCCAATAGCGGATAAAATCTTTTTCTTCCTCTGTTAACTCCTGTAACATAATCATCCACCTTTAGATTTGCCCAAAATTACAAAATCCCTGGAATGCAGCCGCTTTTAATTGAGGATTTAAGTTATAAAAGTAGGTAAAAAACTTGCTAACTTGCACCTTCAAATTATTTCTTGAGAAGCAGGTGGAGAAAAAATATACATGGAAAGCCGTATGGCTTTTTTGCAGCGTTGTTTTAATGGCTTCCAACCTGCGTGCTCCGATCACCTCCGTAGGGCCGGTCATACCGGAAATGATAGAAAAGCTGGGGATGACGCCCTTTCTAACAAGTCTGGTTACGACCATCCCCCTGATCTGCTTTGCGTTGGGTTCTACATTTATGCCAAGGATCTCCAGAGTAGCGGGAATAGAAAAGACCTTGCTTTATTCTATCATTTTGTTAGCGCTGGGCCTGTTCATTCGTCCGGCCGGGAATCTTTTTTTTATTTTTTTGGGGTCTGCTTTTATCGGGATCGCTATCACGATCGGGAATGTGTTGATGCCTCCGTTCATTAAAAAGACTTTTCCCGAAAAAGTGGGTCCGGTAACGGCTGCTTATTTGATTTCAATGAATTTGACCTCGGCGATCGCGGTGGGTTACAGTATTGACATGGGAAGAATCGGCCATTTAGGCTGGAAAGCCTCCATCGGCATTTGGGGATTCCTGTCCGTTATCGCTTTTTTCTTCTGGTTGCCCGCTTTAAAGACAAGATCTTCCAAAGCGGCTGTTCAGCATGGCACACCATCTCGAAATATATGGAAATCCCGCCTGGCCTGGCAGATCTCTGTTTTTATGGGTACTCAGTCTGTCGTTTTCTATGTTCTTGCTGCCTGGTTCCCGACTATTTTACAGGGTTGGGGGATGGAGGCGAAACAAGCGGGGTGGGTGCTCTCCTACATTCAGATCGGACAGGTGCCCATGATGCTGATCGGGCCCTTGCTGGCAGATAAAACAAGAGATCAGAGGATGATTGTATGGATGGATTTTATCTTATTATTGGCCGGCTTGTTATTGATCATTTTTTGGAAGACCCGGTTCCTTATCGTTGCGTCTCTTTTCATCGGGATTGCTGTGGGTTTGGCTTTTGCATTGGCTACCATGTTCTTTGCAATCAGAACCAGGAACGTGGCTGAGGCAGCGCAGTTGTCAGGAATGGCCCAGTCTGTCGGATATTTTATTGCCGCATGTTTTCCTCCCTTATTTGGGGTACTGTATGGCTGGACCCGCTCATGGGAAGTCCCTTTATTCACCTTACTGGGAATGGCCATATTGTTACTTATAACCGGTATCCCCGCTTCGAAAGACCGGCTTATTACAGAGAAAAAATGAAAAAGGTATGTGGCTACGGGTATGGCCTTTTTAAATATAAATTTGAGATCCCTTTGAGGAATGCGATTGAAGTATTGTAAATTGCAGCCATGAATCAAAAGAGAATCATTTCAGTAAAAGGCCTGGTAAAAAAATATGGAGATTTTACCGCGGTTAAAGGGATTGATTTTGAAGTGATGGAAGGAGAAATTTTCGGCTTTCTTGGCCCTAATGGTGCGGGAAAATCCACCTCTCTTGAGATTTTGGAGACCCTTCGGCAAAAAACCGGGGGAAAAGTAACCATTGATGGCTATGATCTGGATGCTGAAAGTGAAAAAATCAGAAAGATTATTGGCGTACAGTTACAGGCTTCCGGCTATTATCCGGGCTTAACATTGGTAGAGCTTCTTCATTTATTTGCCGGCCTATATAACAA
The DNA here is from genome assembly GCA_964478125.1 of uncultured Chitinophagaceae bacterium. GTDB lineage: Bacteria > Bacteroidota > Bacteroidia > Chitinophagales > Chitinophagaceae > FW021-bin31. Next base: position 21,845 of record CAYZGR010000029.1, read on the forward strand.
AAAGGTAGATGCCATGGAATATCTGGACCTCGTCAATCTTCGTGAAAAGGCCAAAGCCAAATATAAACAATTGTCCGGCGGCCAGCAACAACGCTTTTCTATCGCTACAACTTTGATCAACCGGCCGAGCGTTGTTTTCCTGGATGAACCAACCACCGGCCTGGATCCGCAGGCCAGGCGCAATTTATGGGACCTCATCCTTAAAGTGCGGGATCAGGGCGCTACTATTGTGATCACTACCCACTACATGGATGAGGCGGAAGTATTGTGCGACCGGGTGGCAATTATAGATAAGGGCCGTATCATTGCCATGGCTACGCCGGATCAACTGATTGATGACCTCGTGGAAAGCGGTTTTGAACGAAAAAAGCAGGTGAAGAAAGCAAACCTGGAGGATGTTTTTATTAACCTGACGGGGAAGGAATTGCGCGAGGGGTGAGGAAGAGAGTAAACAGGAGGCAGGGGCAAAAAAAGGCTTTACAAATTTCAAGGAAATCCAAGATCCAACACGCAGGCAATAGAACAAGGGAACAACTGACACATGACCAAACAACAATTAACAGATCATATCTTTAAAAAGGGTACTTATCTCTGTGTGGGATTAGACTCCGATTATGACAAATTACCGGCCCATCTCAAATCCGGTCCGGATCCGGTATTAACTTTTAATAAGGCCATTATTGATGCCACTAAGGACCTGTGTGTAGCTTATAAGTTGAATACGGCCTTTTATGAACGCATGGGTGCAGACGGATGGCGCGTACTGGATGAAACGACTAAATATATTCCGGAAGAACATTTTATCATAGCAGACGCTAAAAGAGGGGATATTGGAAATACTGCCCTGCAATATGCCAAAACTTTCTTTGAAACATATTCTTTTGATGCGGTTACTGTTGCTCCTTATATGGGGGAGGACAGCGTAACTCCTTTTCTGGGCCATCCGGGAAAATGGGCCATAGTGTTGGGCGCCACGAGTAATAAAGGAGGTATGGATTTTCAGATGCAAAAAACAATAGAAGGAAGCTATTTCTACGAAGAAGTTATTAAGAAAACAGCCGAATGGGGGAGCCCTGAAGAACTGATGTTTGTAGTGGGAGCTACCCGTGAAGAACAAGTTGCAGCAATCCGCAACCGGATACCGGATTACTTTTTCCTCGTACCGGGAGTAGGCGCTCAGGGAGGGGATCTGGAGAAAATCTCAGCATTGGGACTGACGGAATCCGGCGGCTTGCTGATCAATGTCTCTCGTTCTATTATCTTTGCAGGAAATGGAAAAGATTTTGCTGGAAAAGCAGGCCGTGTTGCAGCAGATTATCAAAAAGAAATGGAAAGATATTTAAAAAAGTATAGATGAAACTTGAACCAACAGAAAAGGATGAAAGGATAAGTCCTTTTTATATTGTAGCCTATGCAGCTTTCTTGCTTATTCCCTGTTTTGCTTTTTATATAGGGCTGCAACATCATAGCACGGTGGCGCTTATCGGGGCTTCAGTAGCCATTATCGGTTTTTCCTTCCTTCTGATCACAAGCATTCGGCACAACCGGAAAATCGCGCAAAAAGAGAAGGGATAAAGCCGGCCATCGTTCTTCCACTTTTGCCAATGAGCACCTGAGTTACCTTTTCCATTATTAAAATTTTTTTCAGCGCTTTTATTTTTAGCTTTGCTTCCGGTATCAAAAATAAAACCATGGCTGAGGATCCTTTTCAAGCGCCTGATTATTATCATATTGATGAATTGCTGACAGAAGAACATCAATTGATCAGGGAAAGTGTGAGACAGTGGGTAAAAAAAGAAATTACTCCCGTTATTGAAACCTATGCACAGCGGGCGGAGTTTCCCCGGCATATCCTGAAGGGATTGGCCACACTGGGATGTTTCGGTCCTTTTATCCCGGAATCATACGGTGGTATGGGACTGGATTATTTATCTTACGGCTTGATGATGCAGGAATTGGAAAGGGGGGACAGCGGTATCCGATCCACGGCATCGGTGCAGGGCTCGCTGGTCATGTTTCCTATTTTTAAATTTGGGAGTGAAGCCCAAAAGAAGAAATATTTACCGGCTCTGGCAAAGGGAGAAAAGATAGGTTGTTTCGGGCTTACCGAGCCGGACTATGGCTCAGATCCCGGCGGAATGGCGAGTCATTTTAAAGATAAGGGAAGTCATGTCGAACTGTCCGGAGCCAAAATGTGGATCTCCAACGCTCCTTTTGCCGATCTGGCTGTTGTCTGGGCAAAAAATGAATCGGGTAAAATTCAAGGATTGATCGTTGAAAGAGGCATGGAGGGATTCTCCACCCCCGAGATCGGGGGAAAATGGAGCTTGAGAGCAAGCGCTACGGGAGAGTTGGTCTTTGATCGGGTCAGGGTACCCAAAGATAATATTTTGCCCGGGGCCATGGGATTGAAGGGCCCGTTATCTTGTTTGGACTCCGCCCGGTACGGTATCGCCTGGGGCGCTATCGGCGCTGCCATGGATTGTTATGATACTGCTTTAAGATATGCAAAAGAACGCCTGCAGTTTAATAAGCCCATTGCCGCTTTTCAATTACAACAAAAAAAATTGGCTGAAATGATCACCGAGATTACCAAAGCTCAATTGATGAACTGGCGTCTGGGTATATTGAAAAATGAAAATCGCGCCACAGCAGCCCAAATATCCATGGCCAAACGCAATGCCTGTTTCACTGCCATACAAATAGCACGGGATGCCCGGCAGGTATTAGGTGGCATGGGCATTACGGGAGAATTTTCCGTCATGCGGCATATGATGAACCTGGAAAGTGTGATCACTTACGAGGGAACGCATGATATTCATTTATTAATTACCGGTCAGGATATTACCGGTATCAATGCTTTTAAATAAGATGAGGATATTCCTTTTGGGATTTATGGGATCGGGAAAAACACACTGGGGCAAGAAGCTGTCGCACGCGCTGGATATTCCATGGGTTGACCTGGACGCGGAAATCTCGGAAAAGGAGAATATGAGCATACCGGAAATATTTAAACGCCGCGGAGAATCTCATTTTCGTCAGTTGGAAAGCCGTTATCTACGAACACTTTCTCAAAACGATCCTTTGCTTTTGTCCTGCGGAGGAGGGACCCCCTGTTATTCGGATAATATGATGTTTATGAATAAAGCGGGAGTTACGGTCTGGTTAAATGTGCCAGACGAAATTATGGTCTGCCGGCTGAAACGGAAACGTAACAGCAGACCTCTACTTAAAGGACTGAGTGACAAACAATTAACCGCTTTCGTAAAACAAAAAATGGAAGAGCGGAGCTCTTTTTATAGCCAGGCACAATTGATTGTTAATCCTGTTAAATATAATTTAAACACCCTTACAGAAAAAATTAGATCATGCACAAATCTTATTTGATCATAGCCGCATTGTTTGGCGCATTAGCTGTTGCTTTAGGCGCCTTTGGCGCACATGGGTTAAAAAGTGTGACTACTCCCGATGTGGTTGAAATCTACGAGACCGCAGTACGCTACCAGTTTTATCACACTTTTGCCCTGCTGGCCGTAGGTATTTTGTATATTTGGTTTCCCGGCAAATTAATTTCGCTTTCCGGGTTGTTTTTCATTATTGGAGTGGTTTTGTTTAGCGGATCTCTATATCTGATCACCTTCTTAAAAGCGGCCGATAAGGTTATTTCTCCTGCCATTGGCGTGATCACGCCGATAGGGGGGCTGTTTTTTATTGCAGGATGGCTTTTGTTATTATTTGGTCTTTTGTCAAAAAAATAAAATAGGCTTTACCGACAGATTGTGCTCCTTTACCGATAATAGCTGCTCTAAGGCAGATTCGGTGTGGATAAAAGAGATTTTCGCACGTAGTTTTGTGTTGTAAATTTCAGAGAATGAGTGAAGAGAAAAATAGAGATTCTTCCGGATGGCAGGAGCGGAGAGAGCAGCGAATGCGGAGACGCACACAATACAGAAGTAATAATTATCAACGGCGGGAAGAAAGAATGGCCCGGATGAAAGCCTTTCATGAAAGGCGATACCAAGGACAGGAATTCCATGATAAGAGAGAGTGGTTCGGCATATTCATCATTATTGTCGGTCTCATATGGCTGGCCAAGGCATTTATGGTAAGCTATCCTGTCTGGCTCTATAGCTGGCAGACGCTGATGATAGGGGCGGGGCTGACCATCGGGCTGTCTTCCGGTTTTCGCAATAAAAGCGCTTACATTGTTATTTTAATCGGGCTGACCTTCTTCGCCCGGGATTATATTTTTCCCGACAGGAATTTAGGACCTTATATCTGGCCGCTTATTGTCATTGCAATAGGCGTTATTTTCCTGTTAAAAAAGAGATCAGAGGATCGTTTCAGAAAATTTGTAAAGGAACATCCCCAAGAGGTAAAAGACTGGCGGCATTACTGGCATTGCGGGCCTCAGGATCCGGATATTCCACATCAAGGCCCAAAAAAATCTACTCCCGATGCAACGAATGTTCCCGATAAAGCATCTTATCCTACAGAGGCGGGACAATCAGGCACTAAATTTGAAGAATACGCTCAAAACACGGACGAGGAACATTTTGAAGACAGGCTGAATGTCAATGCTGTATTTAGTGGGGCAAAAAGAAACATCTGGTCAAAAAATTTTAAAGGGGGAGAAGTCGTTAGTATTTTCGGAGGTGCTGATATAGATTTAAGCCGGGCGGATATTTCAGGTAAGATCACACTGGATATAACCGTTATTATGGGAGGGGTGAAATTGGCCGTTCCTCCCAATTGGCAACTAAAGTTTAGTGAGACCTGCATCATGGGAGGTACTAACGATGGCAGAAGAAGCCACGAGGGCCAGGACCCCAATAAAACACTCATCATCACAGGAACGATCATGATGGGCGGACTTGAAGTTAGAGATTTATTATAAACAGCATATTATGAAACCCTAAAAATCAGAATTATATGAATTGGTATATTGCAAAAATCGTGTATCAGATTATGATTGATCACGGTGAATATGAGCCGCAGTTTGAGGAACAATTGCGCCTGATCCGGGCCAACAGCTATCAGGAGGCATTGGGGAAGGCCAATCTGCTGGGCGACCAGGAAGAGGCCTTGTTTTATAATTATAAAGATGAACCTGTATACTGGAAGTTTATTGATGTCGCCGAATTGCGGCCCGTTCATGAATTGCGGGACGGCATGCAATTATCTTCCCATATTGAGCATCCGAAATATGCAGAAGAATATTTATCGATCATGTACAGCAGGGCGGAAAGTATCCGAACGGATACCAGTCTTGTCTAAATTGCCAAGCTGTGTCCAAGCCGCTTCCCCACGTTGACAGAAATAAAGCCATTCTTTATTATATAGGTTACTGGCTGGTATTGGCCGGCTTGCAGACAGGGATCCTTAATTATTACGGCTATTCGGGCGTTGCATATGTTTGGGATGGAATTATCACGTATACCCTGCTCGCTCTTATTTGCCTGATTGTCCGGAATGTCTTTGTTTTCTATCAGCCCGGGCGTGAAAAGGGCGTTTATTGGTGTTTTTTGGCAGGGGTGGCCACCGTCATTTGGGGAGCGCTGGACAAATGGATTCTCGAGGCTCTTATATATTCGGGCAGCCAGGAGGATTGGTTGGTACAATCCATGCCGATAAGATTTGTGGTCGGTTGTTTAAATGTGATCTGGATGCTGACAGCCGTATACTTTCAGGAGAGAGGGGGATCGGAACTGGTTAGAGAAGAACGGAGGTCTTCCATGGAACAATCTGTAAAAGATGCAGAGCTCTACAAATTGCGCCAGCAATTGCATCCTCACTTTTTATTTAACAGTCTCAATTCCATAAATGCTTTGATCCACAGTAAACCTGAAAAGGCTCGTGAAATGGTGCAGCAATTGTCTGCTTTTCTACGGGGAACGCTCAAGCAGGAGGAAAACCATTTTATTTCCCTAAAGGATGAAATAGCTTATTTAAAGCTGTATCTTGATATTGAGAAAGTTCGTTTCGGTCATCGGCTGAATACAGAATTTGACATCCAGCAGGAGGCCTTGTCCTGTATAATGCCTCCCCTTATGTTACAGCCTTTGATGGAAAATGCGATTAAATACGGCGTTTATGGAACTACAGGAAGAGTAACCATTTCTTTGAGGGCACGTCATATCAGGCCTTATCTGGTCATAGCCATTAGAAATCCCTATGAGGCCGACCTGCAATTACAGGATGGAACGGGCTTTGGACTTAAATCTATACGGCGCCGGTTATATCTGCTTTTTGGAAGAGACGACCTGCTTGAGATCAACAGTGAAAAAGCGCATTTTGAAGTAATATTTAGAATACCACAAGCCTATGATGAAGACCATTCTGATTGACGATGAGCCCCTGGCCAGAGAAATTGTTAAAGAATATCTTGAATCCTATTCTCAAATAGAGATCGGGGGGGAGTGTAATGACGGTTTTGAGGGATTAAAGATGATCAGCGCACAGCAACCCGATCTCATTTTCCTGGATGTACAGATGCCTCGCATTACCGGTTTTGAGATGCTGGAGCTCCTGGATGCTCCCCCCTGCGTTATTTTTACCACCGCTTTTGATGAATATGCCATCCGGGCTTTCGAAGAACAAGCCATTGATTATTTGTTGAAGCCCTTTTCAAAAGAAAGATTTGATCAGGCCGTACAAAAATTTCTTTCCCACAAAAATGGAATGGAGAAAAAGACGCGCGACTTCATTTCATCGGTAAGTGACCATCGTATTCAAAACCGGATCGTAGTTAAAGACGGAAGCATGATCAAGATCATCCCCCTGCATGAGATCCTTTTCCTGGAAGCTGCAGATGATTACGTAAAAATTCATACAGCGAAACGTACCTATCTAAAAAAAAGAACGATGCGTTCTTTTGAACAGGGGTTGCCGGAAGGACAATTCGTCCGTCTCCATCGCTCTTTTATTGTGAATATATCCCAGATTTCCGGTATTCATCCGTTTGAGAAAGACCACCATGTTGCCGTGTTATCGACCGGACAACGCATCCCCGTGAGCAAACCGGGTTATCAAAAGCTTAGAAAAGTTTTAGATGTATAAACTTTTTACCCCAGCTTGGTGATCTTCAACATATTGGTGGGGAGATGTTCTTCAATAGGCATGCTGCCGGTATTGACCACCACATCGCCTTCTATCAGAAATCCTCTTTCTTTCAATATGGTTTGCTGATCCTCAAGAATGTCATCTATACTGACCTCTTCGTCATAATAAAAAGCGCGCACTCCCCAGCTGAGGCTTAGCTGGTTGACCACGCTTCTTACTTTGGTAAAAATATACAATGGGGCTTTCGGGCGATAACTGCTGAGAATAAACCCCGTATATCCGCTCTGTGTCATCCCGATCAGGGCGTCCGCTTTCACGTCTTCAGCGATGCGGCAAGCATTGTAACAAAGGGCATCACTCAGGAAGGACGGGGAATGGGACAGGGGCGTAAGGTTTCGGTTGTATATAATATCTTCTTTCTCTACTTCTTCGATGATCTTGGTCATGGTCTCTATTACCAGTACCGGGTGGTCTCCCATAGCCGTCTCTCCGCTCAACATAACGGCATCCGCACCTTCCATGACGGCATTGGCCACATCCGTAATTTCACTGCGATTGGGTTTGGTGCGCTTCATCATGCTTTCCATCATCTGGGTGGCAACGATCACGGGCTTGGCGCGATGAATGCATTTGCGAATGATGTTTTTCTGGATCATGGGGACTTGCTCAATAGGCAGTTCAACTCCCAGATCACCACGAGCGATCATGATACCGTCCGATTCGAGGATGATCTCGCGAATATTGGTAACCGCTTCCGGTTTTTCAATTTTGGCTATGATCTTGAGTTCACTATTGGCATCATCCAGAAGCTTTCTCAGTTCCACGATGTCATTCACGTTCCTTACAAAGGACAACGCCAGCCAGTCGACATCCTGTTTTAATATAAAGTCCAGATCTTTGAGATCTTTTTTTGTAAGACAGGGTAGCGAAATTCGGGTATCCGGCAGGTTAACGCCCTTATTGGAGCGTAGATCTCCGCCCAGCGTTACCTCGGTGATCACTTGGTTATCTTTCGTCACTTCCAGTACCTTTACTTCTATTTTACCGTCATCGAACATGATGGAATTTCCTATCTTAACGTCATTGTAGAAATTGGGATAGGATACATATATTTTTTCTCGGGTCCCGATGCATTCCTCGGTGGTAAAAGTGAGCCGATCGCCGGGTTTTACCGTTATCTTGTCATTTTCTATTTTACCGACCCTGATCTTCGGGCCCTGCAAGTCGCAAAGAATGGCCACATTATAAGGCTCCAGTTTGTTGATCTTTTTGATTTTTTGGATAATTTCGGACTTGTTATCCAATGAACCGTGAGAGAAATTCAGGCGAAATACGTTTACACCGGCTTGTACCAGTGCGAGCAGTTTATCATAAGATTCACAAGCAGGCCCGACGGTAGCTACGATTTTGGTCTTGTGAGCAGAGTGCTGGCGGCTCGCTTTATGATTCATTCTTTTGTCAATATACTTTGACAGGTCTTTATTGTTTTGCTTTGTCTTCATCATTTTTGATTAAAACTCTTAACTGGCCAGGATACGGGTCATTTTGAACCACTTATCCGAGATCTTGTGACTGGATTTCACGGCCTGTTCCAGGGGCGTATACTTCAATTGATTGTTTACCACTCCGATCATACAGCCTTTCCTTCCTTCCAGAAGCGCCTCTACTGAGGCAAACCCTAACCGGCTGGCCAGGACCCTGTCCGTACAGGTAGGAGAACCGCCTCGCTGGATGTGACCGAGTATACACAGGCGTGTGTCAAAATTAGGCGCCCGTTCTTTCAGGGCTTGTGCGAGTTGCGTAGCGCCTCCGGAAGTTACGCCTTCAGCCACTACAATAATATTGACCAGTTTCTGACGTCTCTCCTTGGTCAGCAAATCATCTATAATATCATTTATATTAGTCTCCCGTTCCGGGATAAGGATGTGTTCCGCCCCGGTGGATATACCGCTGTGCAGGGCAATATAGCCGGCATCTCTGCCCATTACTTCCACTACGAAAAGCCGGTCATGTGCATCTGCCGTGTCCCGGATCTTATCAATGGCTTCCACGGCCGTGTTTACAGCGGTATCAAAACCGATCGTGAGATCCGTTCCCGCAATATCCTTGTCAATGGTTCCCGGAAGTCCGATACCCGGTATATCATATTCCTGGCTAAAAGCCAGAGTACCTTTGAAAGAACCGTCTCCTCCTATGACCACCAATCCCTCAATTCCATGCTTTTTAAGCTGTTCATATGCCTTTTCACGCCCTTCAGGAGCATAAAATTCTTTGCTTCTCGCTGTTTTTAACATCGTACCGCCACGCTGTATAATGTTAGCGACAGATTTGGTATTCATCTTGAAAATATCTCCCTGGATCATTCCCCGGTACCCGTACATCACGCCATAAACCTCTAATCCATAGTAAATTCCGGTCCTCACTACTGCCCTCACTGCGGCATTCATTCCAGGTGCATCTCCTCCTGAAGTCAGCACCGCAATCTTTGAAATTTTACCCATACCTTTTATAAACAGGTTTATCTTTGAAGTTGCAAAAGTAGCATTTTAACCCATTTTTATCGAATCTTATCCAATAAACTTGGTTTCAGAATTTCAGTTAGCATTTTTTTTACTTTATTTGTTGAAAAATATTTAATCCGTGCCAAAAATACTTATAACCGGAACCAACGGCCTTCTGGGGCAGCATTTGATACGCTTATTTCAAAACGACAAACGTTGGCAGATCGTGGCTGCAGCCAGAGGAGAAAACAGACTTAAGAACAAAGAAGGCTACCTCTACCGATCAATAGATATTTGTGAGGATAGATCCGTAAAAAAGCTTTTTGATGAAGTAAAACCAGCGGTTGTCATACATGCTGCAGCTATGACACAGGTAGATGATTGTGAAAAAGACAAAGACCGCTGCTGGAAAACCAATGTACGGGCCACCCAATATCTGATCGAAGCTGCAAGGCGACAGCGGGCTTTTTTTGTATTGATCTCCACAGATTTTATTTTCGATGGGGGAGACGGCCCTTATGATGAAACGGCCCTTCCCAACCCGATCAGTTTTTACGGCCTGAGCAAGCTGGCCGCAGAAATGTTGCTGAAAGGATCGGAACTGGATTTCTCGATCTTGAGAACGGTTTTAGTATATGGCGTGGCGGAAGATCCCGGACGTTCCAATATTGTTTTGTGGGTAAAAAAAAGCCTGGAGTCCGGAAAGCACATCCAGGTGGTAGACGACCAATGGCGTACCCCTACGCTGGTACAGGATCTCGCTCGTGGTTGCAAACTGGTTGTGGATAAGAAATGGTCAGGAGAAGAACCCGTATCTGAGGTCTACAACATATCGGGTAAAGCGTTGTTGACCCCTTATCAAATGGCGTTGAAAATAGCCGCATATTTTGATCTGGATGCATCGCTGATCACTCGTGCAGATGCCACTACTTTTTCGCAGGTAGCCAAAAGACCCGCGCGTACCGGCTTTATTCTGGACAGGGCCGAAAAGGAACTCCACTACCACCCGCATTCTTTTGAGGAAGGTTTGGAAATCGTGGATCGGGATCTCGCAGGTATATGAATAAGCATTTTATGAAATATTTTATTTTAGCTTCCTTCTTTTTATTCTCAGAAGCAACTTCCTGTTTGGGGCAGGAAATGCTCCGGTTATGGTACAATCATCCTGCAAAGAATTGGCTGGAATCTGTCCCCCTGGGAAATGGCCGGCTGGGGGCCATGCCCGACGGCGGTGTTTTTAATGAAAATATTGTTTTAAACGATATTACATTATGGTCGGGCAGTCCTCAAGATGCCAACCGGCCGGATGCTTATACATATTTACCGGAAATAAGAAAACGCCTCTTCGAAGGGAAAAATGCCGAAGCGGAAGCATTGGTCAATAAGGTTTTCGTTTGTAAGGGGGCCGGTTCAGGTAATGGAAATGGCGCCGATGTTCCTTACGGCAGTTATCAGGTATTGGGAAATTTGCATTTGAAATACCGCTATGATGGAATTCCTTCTTCAGCACCTTTTCAAAATTATTATCGGGAATTATCCCTGGATTCCGCCCTTGCCAAATGCAGTTTTGAATTGAACGGAGTAACTTACAAAAGAACTTATTTTACCAGCTTTTCCGGCGACGTGGTTGTCATTAAATTAAGCGCTGACAAACCCGGCAGGATCAGCTTTACCTTATCGCTGGATCGTCCGGAACGTTATCTTACAAAGACGGTAGGGGCGGAGTTGCAGATGTCCGGCCGGTTGAACGACGGGGTTCCTTCTTCCGATAAAGGGATGCGTTACCTGACAAGAGTAAAAATCAAGCATGAAGGCGGCGAGCTGATCCCGGGCGACTCCACGCTTCAATTACAAAATGCGGATACGGCTATCATTTATATATCGTCTGCAACGGATTTTCACAACTATTCTTACAGGAAAAAGACCGCCTTATTATTGAAAGCCGCTATCAACCGATCTTATTCACAGGAAAAAAAAGCTCATATCCGGGCCTATCAAAAATTATTCCGGCGATCCCGTCTTTCCTTAAATAACAAAAATGAAAAGCAGGCGGCATTGCCAACAGATGAAAGATTAGCAGCATTTCAAAAGGATCCTTCAGACAACGGGTTGCCGGTTTTGTATTTTCAATTTGGCCGTTATCTGTTGATCAGCAGCACGAGGCCCGGATTACTTCCTCCAAATCTTCAGGGGCTATGGGCGCCCACCATTCAGACTCCCTGGAATGGGGATTATCATCTGGACATTAACATTCAGATGAACCACTGGCCGGTGGATGTTACAAATCTTCCCATGCTGAACGAACCCTTTTATCAGTTGGTCAAGGGGTTGGTAGCACCGGGGGAAAAAACGGCAAAAGCCTATTATGATGCTGACGGATGGGTTGCACATGTCATTACCAATATATGGGGATATACAGCTCCCGGTGAAGACGCTTCCTGGGGAGCAACTCATTCCGGATCCGGATGGTTAGGCCAGATGCTTTGGAGCCACTATGCCTTTACGTTAGATCAGGATTATTTGAAAAAGATATATCCTATTCTGAAAGGTTCGGCAGCATTTTATTTAAGTACTTTAGTTAGAGATCCCAACAATGGATGGTTGGTTACCGCCCCCTCCAATTCTCCGGAGAATGCGTTTCGGCTTTCCAATGGGAAAGTTGCACATGTTTGTGCCGGACCCACTATCGATAATCAGATCATTCGTGAGTTATTTACCCATGTAATAGAAGCAGCAAGGATCCTGAACAGGGATAAAGCGTTTGCCGGTAAATTATCCAGGGCTAAGGAACAGCTTCCTCCGAATCAGATAGATGACCACGGACGGCTGATGGAATGGCTGAGGCCCTATGAAGAAGTGGATCCCCATCATCGGCATGTTTCTCCTCTTTGGGGACTTTACCCGGGAACGGAACGCTCCTTATCTCAAACCCCAAAACTTACGGAAGCCGCGGAAAAACTTCTGATCCGCAGAGGAGATGTCAGTACCGGCTGGTCTCTGGCATGGAAAATCAACCTGTGGGCCCGGTTGCACGATGGGAACCATGCTTTTAAATTGATTCGCGATCTCTTACGGCCTACCGGACAAACTGGCTATAACATGTCTGATGGGGGCGGTACCTATCCGAACCTGTTTGATGCCCATCCTCCCTTTCAGATTGACGGCAATTTTGGTGGTACGGCGGGGATAGCGGAGATGCTGATACAATCCCAGACGGGAACCATAGCATTTTTGCCCGCATTGCCGGATCAATGGCCCGATGGCAGCTTTTCCGGACTTCGCGTGAGAGGGGGTGGAGTGGCAGGGGCCCGCTGGAAGGGGAAAAAGTTGATCCGGTCCTCTTTGAAAGCGCAAACAGATCAGGTATTCCAGATCCAATTACCAAAAAATACACGGGAAGTAGATATTGTAATAAAAGATCAAATGAGGAAGATCCCGTCCGGGGATACGGAGATCACTTTGAGTTTAAAAAAAGGGCAGAAAGCCCAAATGATCTTCCATTATTAACCGCCAAACGATTTAATATGAAAAAGTGGCTGTTCCTATTGCTGACTCTCTTTGGATGGGAGCCTTTCGCCTTTTCTCAAAACAAAGCAGTTCCCGTTTTTCAATCGGGACAGGGGTATAAGAGTTACCGGATCCCGGCAATTATAAAACTTCCCAATAGCAATTTGCTGGCTTTTGCCGAAGGCCGGGTGAACGGGACGGCAGATTTTGGAAACGTGGATATTGTCATGAAAAGAAGTACGGACAACGGGAGAACATGGTCACCGCAACAAGCGGTGGCAACCAATGGCGATCTTCAGGCGGGGAATCCCGCTCCCGTAGTAGATCTGACGGATCCGGCTTATCCCGGTGGGCGGATATTTTTATTTTATAACACCGGTAATAAACCGGAAGGAGATATCAGAGAGGGAATAGGTAAACGCGAGGTTTGGTATGTGACTTCCATAGATAATGGAATATCCTGGTCCGATCCGGTAAATATTACCTCACAAGTCAAGAAACCGGATTGGCGTTCCTATGCCAACACGCCCGGACATGCCCTGCAACTGGATCATGGAGAATATAAAGGAAGGATTTATGTGGCAGCCAACCATTCAAAAGGAAAGCCCTCAGCTCATTTTGAAGATTATCAGGCACATGGTTTTTACACGGATGATCATGGAGAAACGTTTCACCTGAGTGATAATGTGCCTTTCTCAGGCAGTAACGAAAGTACTGCTGCAGCATTAACCGGCAATAAGCTGATTTTAAACATACGGAATCAGAAGGGCCGTCCCCGGTGCAGGATCGTGGCGGTCAGTAATGATGGCGGCGTACATTGGGATACTACTTATTACGATCGGCGTTTGCCCGATCCGGTTTGTCAGGGAAGTATTCTGAATCTGGGTTATAAACGAGATCAGGCCGTTCTGGCTTTCAGCAACAATGCCGACACGGCATATAGAAGAAACCTGACCTTACGAATCAGTTTTAATGGAGGTAGAACCTGGAAAAGAAAATATCTCGTCGATAAAAAAGGGATATCTACCGCTTATTCTGATCTTGTTAAGATCAACCGGCGAAAAGTTGGTATTTTATACGAAAGGAAAGGTTACGCCGAAATTGTATTTACCATACTAAAATGGAACAGATAGCTTTCCTTTGGAGAGGCATCCAGCGAAGGAAAGGATAAATCCATGTTAGCTGTTCGTTATTCTTCTTTCGTTTGTCGGTTCATAATAAAGAATGATTGCGCCACCGCCAAACGTTTTGGTCTTTATGAGTTTAAGCACAATCTTTTGACTGATGTCTTTAAACAACGGCAAACCGCTTCCTGCAATAACAGGGTGAACACAAAGCTGATATTCGTCTATTAAATTAAGTTTGGTTAAAGCAACGATCAAGCTCGGACTGCACACCAAAATGTCTTTACCTGATTGTTGTTTGAGCTCCAAAACTTTTTGCCCAAGGTCTCGGCTTGCTAATTTCGCACTTTCCCAATCTACATTTTTCAGTGTGCGGGAAAAAACAATCTTCGGCGTGTTGTCTATTGCGACTGCAAAGTCGTCCATTGCTTTATCACCCGTGGGATTTTCCAACACGGTTCGCCAAAATTCCATAAGCTGGTAGGTTATCCTGCCATACAAGGCGGTACCCGCACTTCTCAACAGGTCAGCGTAATGTTGATGTATTTCCTCGTCAGGGATGCTTGAGGTATGATCACAAAACCCGTCAAGTGTCATATTGATTGCTGCAATTACTTTTTTCATATTTTCTTTTTATCAGGCTGTTTCACGGATGTCTTGCAAACGACCGCTAAATCATAAATATACAAAAGAAAGTAAGGTGTAATGAAACAAATGAAAAATTGCAGATAAAAATGTTCCCCTGGAATATATGTTATTTAACAAATATACAATGTAATCTGTTCATTTTTCAAGACCCAATCACTTACAAGTCTTTTATAGAGCACATTTAAGTATTTCCGGTTACTCAAATCTTCAACTTGATGTTCATTTTTTGACCTACATTTTTCTATAAAGAAAGAGAACCCTGCCCGGATTCTCTCACCATGACTAATCGAATAAATATGATTCACCAAAGGACAAAAGCAGGGAAGTGGCCAAGTTCTGGGCTGTACCCGGAAAAATTAAAATTATTGCATAGATTTGTACCTTATTGATCAATGTAATGAACATAGAATTAAAGAAAGAACGATTTGGAAAAAGTTAAAAAAGCCATAGTAATTGGAGCAACTTCAGGTATTGGAAGAGAACTTGCAAAATTGTTGTCAGAAAGTAAATATGTCGTCGGAATAATGGGAAGACGAACTAACCTTCTTGACGAATTAAAAGCAGAAAATCCGAACTTATATTTTATTAAAACGGTAGATATTACAGACTTGCAGCAGACAGAAGAAAGTTTAAACGAGTTGGCAAAAGCGATTGGCGGACTTGACTTATTAATTTTGAGTTCCGGCACAGGAGACTTAAATAATAATTTAGACTTTGAAGTCGAAAAGAAAACAATTGAAACGAATGCCTTAGGATTTGCTTGTATTACAAATTGGGCTTTTAACTTATTTAAAAAACAAAAATTTGGCCACTTAGTTGCAATTAGTTCAGTAGGTGGTCTTCGTGGAAGCAGACATGCACCGGCGTACAATGCAACAAAAGCATTTCAGATGAATTATTTAGAAGGTTTAAGACAAAAGGCAAAGAAACTTAATACCGATATTACTGTAACTGACATAAGGCCAGGGTTTGTTGATACCGATATGGCTAAAGGAGAAGGCCTATTTTGGGTTTCTCCAATTAAAAAAGCTGCTCTACAAATCTTATATGCGATTAATAGGAAAAAGAAAGTAGCATATGTAACCAAACGGTGGGGGCTTGTTGCGCCAATTTTAAAACATTTGCCACGGGCAGTATACGACAAAATGTGAGACTGTTATTAAATAAAGTGTATCAAGGAAAAAATGAACAATGCCAACACTTCATATTACTTAACATAATATTAATTATAGGACAAAA